>JAXHNI010000005.1:0-388724 GCA_034520625.1 Gammaproteobacteria bacterium
TCGCCGTGTAGGATCCTCTCCACGAAAAAGTATGCGGAAGCACACGACGATGAACATGGCGACATGAACCGTACCTCGCTGCCGGCGAACACTCCGGGACGGGACACACAAAAAACCAATACGGCCACCGCGCCCGCGGAAACCGTCTGATTTGGAAGCGGGAATGGTGGGCCGTGAAGGGCTCGAACCTTCGACCCGCTGATTAAGAGTCAGCTGCTCTGCCAACTGAGCTAACGGCCCGTATGCTTTCAGCTTCCAGGGGTCCGGGAGGACCCCCTATACCAGTGTATGGGGTGAGCGATGGGAATCGAACCCACGACCGCAGGAGCCACAATCCTGAGCTCTACCAACTGAGCTACGCCCACCATCGCGGCAAGTATCGAATATTTGCAATGCAGTGTCGAGGGGCGGCTCCCCGCCCGCCTCGATGCGGGCCCTGGCGCGCCCGACAGGACTCGAACCTGTAACCTACGGCTTAGAAGGCCGTTGCTCTATCCGCTTGAGCTACGGGCGCATGCGCTGTTCGGGCCCGCCGTCGATCCGGCGCC
This sequence comes from Gammaproteobacteria bacterium, assembly GCA_034520625.1. Taxonomy (GTDB): domain Bacteria; phylum Pseudomonadota; class Gammaproteobacteria; order Arenicellales; family JAANXG01; genus JAANXG01. The sequence continues at coordinate 549 of JAXHNI010000005.1, forward strand.
ACGGACCGGTAACTGGTCGGGGCAGAGGGATTTGAACCCCCGACTCCCTGCTCCCAAAGCAGGTGCGCTACCAGACTGCGCCATGCCCCGTTCCCACAGCGACAGCGTTCTGGAATCCGCCTGTCAATTTCCGGATAATCCCGCCGTTTTCACCGCCTCGGCGGCCGGCTCTTCCAGGAATTGACCCGGGAACGACTCCGTTTCGACCGGCTGCCGGGGAGGATGCGACTATAGAGCCACGGCTCGCCAAAAAGCAACCCGGAGACCCCGCCAGCGGGCTCCCCGAACACCACGACGCCGAACACAACCATGAGTGCACAGATCCTGGACGGCAAGGCCGTCGCCAAGCGAATCATCAACGAAATCAAATCTGAAGTGGACGAGCGTACCGCCCGGGGCCTTCGGGCGCCGGGGCTGGGCATGATCCTGGTGGGCGAGAACCCGGCGTCCACCGTCTATGTAAGGAACAAGGAAAAGTCCTGCAGAAAATCCGGCATCGAATCGATCATGCACCGCATTCCCGCCGAGACCACCCAGGCGGAGCTGCTGGCGCTCATCGACGAGATGAACTACGACCCCCGGGTCGACGGCATCCTGGTGCAGCTCCCGCTGCCCGAACAGATCGACGAGAATGCCGTGATCGAGCACATATCCCCGGAGAAAGACGCCGACGGATTCCACCCCTTCAGCATGGGCCGCCTCGCCCTGGGGCTCCCCGGCTTCCGGCCCTGCACCCCCCGCGGGATCATGACCCTGCTGGCGGAGACGGGTATCGACATCAGCGGCAAGGACGCGGTGATTGTCGGCCGCTCCCATATCGTGGGCCGCCCCATGGCCCTGGAGCTGATCAGCGCCAACGCCACCGTAACGGTCTGCCACAGCCGCACCACGGACCTGGAAGGCAAGGTAGCCGGAGCGGACATCGTGGTGGCCGCCGTGGGCCGGGCGCGGTTCATCCCCGGGGAATGGATCAAACCGGGAGCCGTCGTCATCGACGTGGGCATCAACCGGTTGGACGATGGCTCCCTGGTGGGCGACGTCGACTACGGGCCCGCCGCGGAGCGGGCTTCGTGGATCACGCCGGTGCCCGGCGGGGTCGGCCCGATGACGGTGGCGTCGCTGCTGCAGAACACCCTGGACAGCGCCCGGAGCCGGGACGGGTCTTGAAATCGCCGCCGCTGCCACCATTTTAGGCGGCATCCCTGCGGCACGGCGCCTCCGCCGGCGCCGCGGGCACGGCGAATCAACACCGGTCCAAAGGATATACAGCAACAATGAGCCAAGCCGAGACCCACGAATTTCAGAGTGAAGTCAACCAGCTTCTCAAGCTGGTCATCCATTCCCTGTACAGCCACAAGGAGATCTTCCTGCGGGAGCTGATCTCCAACGCTTCCGACGCGTGCGACCGGCTGCGCTTCCTGTCGCTGACTGAGGAGTCGCTGCTGGAGGACGACGGCGAGCTGGCGATTACCATCGACTACGACCAGGACAAGAGCACCGTCACCGTGCGCGACAACGGCGTCGGCATGACCCGGGACGAGGTCCTGGAAAACATCGGCACCATCGCTCGGTCCGGCACCCGGGAATTCGTCCATTCCCTGACCGGGGACCAGTCCAAAGACAGCAACCTCATCGGCCAGTTCGGCGTCGGGTTCTACTCGGTCTTCATGGTGGGCGACCGGGTGACCCTCACTTCCAGGAAGGCCGGCGCGGGGCCGGGCGAGGGCGTACGCTGGGAGTCCGACGGCGACGGACAGTTTACCCTGGAGACGGTGGATGGCGCCCCGCGCGGCACGGAAATCGTGATCAGCCTCAAGGACGACTGCAAAGAGTACGCGGACGGTCACCGGCTGCGGTCCATCATCAACAAGTATTCGGATCATATTTCCCTGCCCATTCGCATGCCCGAAATGGACGGCGACAAGAAGAAGCACGACTTCGAGACCGTGAACAAGGGCTCGGCGCTCTGGGCCCGCAAGAAATCGGAGATCACCCAGGGCGAGTACAACACCTTCTACAAGAACCTGAGCTACGACTCCGACCCGCCGCTCGCCACCATTCACAACCAGGTCGAGGGCAACCTGGAGTACATATCCCTTTTCTTCATTCCATCCCGGGCCCCGTTCGACCTCTACAACCGGGAGAACCGCCACGGCGTGAAACTGTATGTCCGGCGGGTGTTCATCGCCGACGACGCCGAGCACCTGATGCCGAACTACCTGCGCTTCGTACGCGGCATCGTGGACTCCGCGGACCTGCCGCTAAACGTGTCCCGCGAGTTCCTGCAGCACAACAAGGCCATCGACAAGATCCGGGCGGCATCGGTGAAGAAGATTTTCGGTGAGCTCAAGCGCATCGCCCGGGACGAGCCGCACAACTACCAGAAGTTCTGGAACGAGTTCGGTCAGGTGATGAAGGAAGGCATCGTCGAGGACCACGACAACCAGCAGGCCCTCGCCCAGCTGGCCCGCTTCGCCTCCACCCGGAGCGAGGGTTCCGAGCAAACCGTATCGCTGGATGAGTACATCGCCCGCATGAAGGAGAAGCAGTCGGCGATCTACTATGTCACCGCGGACTCCCACGGCGCCGCCAAGGACTCGCCCCACCTGGAGATTTTCCGCAAGCACGATATCGAGGTGCTGCTGCTCAGCGACCCGGTGGACGAATGGCTGGTCAACAGCCTGAGTGAATACTCGGAGAAGCCGTTGAAGTCAGTGGCCAAAGGCGAGCTGGATCCCGAGGAAATCGGCGATAAGGAGGCCGACGCGGATTCGAAGCCGGCGGAGGAAATCAAGCTGCTGCTGGAGAAGTTCAAGAGCGTGCTGGCCGAGCAGGTGAAGGATGTGCGGGCGAGCCGGCGTCTCACCGACTCCCCGGCCTGCCTGGTGGCGGATGAGCACGAGCTCGGCGGCAACCTGGAACGCATCCTGAAGGCAATGGGACAGGACGCGCCGGCGTACAAGCCCATCCTCGAGTTGAACCCGGATCATCCGATCATCAAGGGGCTGGACCCGGAAGCGGACGGCTTCGAGGACTGGGCGCGGGTGCTGTTCGACCAGGCGGCGCTCAGCGAAGGCGCCCACCTCAGGGAGCCGGCGGCCTATGTCAAGCGGGTCAACGCGCTGCTGAGCGGCAAGCAGCCGGAGCGGTCGCGGATTATTACTCCGGGTTAGAGGGTGTATTCCGCCACGGATTTCGTGACCTTCGGAGTGTATCCGAGCGCCGCCAGAGGCCAGGGCACGACCATAGGTTGTTGCCCGGTCTGAGAACCGGCGTCGAAGCATGGACCGGTGCCGGGGGTCGTCCTCCAGGGTCGCTAAATGGTGAATCTCCGTTTCAGAATACACCAAGCACTACACTACCGGCCGGCCGGAGATTCCCCGTTCTAGAGAGCGCTGATGCCGTGCAGACGTCCCCTTGCCCTGGCGTCGCCGACCCAGTCGATCTCGCCTTCCGTGTCGTGGGCCGGCTTGCCGTCCTTGTCCACACAGTAGCGGCCGAAGATCACGTGGTCCTCGATGCAGCCCGCGGATCCGATATGGGTATGCTCGAACAGTATGCTGCGGGAGATGATCGCGCCGCTCTCGACATGGCAGCCGTGCCCGATCCATGTGGGACCGACGATCTCGGCGCCGGCCTCGATCCGGGAGCTGCTACCTATGTATACCGGGCCCTCGATATGCACCTGTGACCAGTCCACACGCACGTTGATACCGGTCCACACGCCCGGCTGGACCTGCTTGCCCGGCATGCGAATGTCCCGCAGCTTGCCCTGCATGAGCTGCTGGTTGGCCTCCCAGTAATCGCTGAGCCGGCCGATGTCGATCCAATTGAACGGTTCGTGGATGGCGTAGAACGGCAGTTTCCGTTCGACAATCGCCGGGAACAACTGCCCGCCGATATCGTATTCCTGGTCCGAGGGGATCAGGTCCAGCACCTCCGGCTCGAAGATGTAGATGCCGGTGTTGACCAGGTTCGATTTCGCCTCCTCCACGGACGGCTTTTCCTGGAACGACTGGATCCGCCCCGCCTCGTCGCTGACCACCACGCCGTAATTCGGCACCCGGGAGTGGGGAACCTTGTGGACGCATATGCTGGCCACGGCTCCCTGCTGCCAGTGTTTGCGCAGCGCCCTGGTCAGATCCAGGTCGATCAGCGCGTCGCCGCATACGACAATGAATGTGTCATCGAAGAACCCGCTGAAATCCTGGATCCGCTTGATGCCGCCCGCCGAGCCGACCGGCATGGCGACCATTTCACCCTCTTCGATGTAGCCCTCGAACGAGTACCCGATATTCACGCCCCACCTGCGGCCGTCGCCGAAGTAGTGCTCGATCTGTTCCGGCAGATGGCTGACGTTCACCATGATCTCGTCGACGTTGTGGCGCGCCAGCTCATCCACCAGGTACTCCATCACCGGCTTGCCCAGAATCGGCACCATCGGCTTGGGCATTTCATAGGTAAGCGGCTGAACGCGGGTTCCCTTGCCAGCGGCCAGGATCATGGCTTTCATCGTCGTCTCCGTATGGGCGTAATCCGGGTGGGCAATATATCACCACGGCGAAGCCCGGGTCATACCGGAATGGCGGCGGCGTCCGGCATGCAGAGGAGCGGGCAGCCGCGCGCTGCGCACTTGCCCCGCGGCCGATTCTGCCCGACAATGAAATCATTCCACTGAATTCGCGTCTAGCCACGAAGCACGCCATGCCAACCCTGCCCCGCAATTTCTCGAATGCCGCGCCGGATCTCCAGGCACTGTTTGCAAAGCGGTTCTCCGCCGGCGTCTCGGTGCGCGACCAGCACGGGCGGGACGAAGGCCATCTGCCGGCGCAGCCGCCGGACGGCGTCATCTTCCCGGAAACCACCGGGGAGGTGGCCGAGGCGCTGGCCATCTGCCACCAGCACCGGATCCCGGTCATTCCCTACGGCGTCGGGACATCCCTGGAGGGCCAGGTCATGGCCAGCGAAGGCGGCCTGTGCATCGACCTGTCGAGAATGAACCGGATCCTCGAGGTGAACCCGGAGGACCTGGACGCGCGTGTTGAAGCGGGCGTGACCCGTCGGCAGCTCAACCACGAGCTCCGGGACCAGGGCCTGTTCTTTCCGGTTGATCCCGGTGCCGACGCCACCATCGGCGGCATGGCCTCCACCCGTGCGTCCGGCACCAACGCGGTGCGCTATGGCACGATCCGCGACAATGTCATGGGACTGACTGTGGTCCTTGCGGACGGCCGGGTGATCAAGACCGGCGGCCGGGCGCGCAAGTCGGCGGCGGGATACGACCTGACCAGCCTGTTCATCGGCGCCGAGGGCACCCTCGGTGTCATTACCGAGCTGACCGTGCGCCTGTACGGCAAGGTGGACGGCATCTCCTCGGCGGTCTGCGGTTTCGATTCGCTCGAAGGCGCGGTGGATGCCGTCATAGAAACCATCCAGCTCGGCATCCCGGTGGCGCGCATCGAGCTGCTGGATGACGTGCAGGTAGACGCCATCAATCGCTATTCCGGGACCCATTACGCCATCGCACCGACCCTGTTCATGGAATTCCACGGTACGCCCGAGGGCGTCAAGGAGCACGCCCGCATGGTGGGTGACATCGCGGCGGAGCACGGCGGCCGGGATTTTCAGTGGGCGGTCAACGAGGACGAGCGGCAGGCCCTGTGGCGCGCCCGGCACGACGCAGCCTATGCCTGTAAGGCTCTGCGCCCGGGCTGCGAGATGTGGCCCACGGACGTATGCGTGCCGATTTCTCGCCTGGCGGAATGCATCCGCGACACCCGCCGGGATATCGACGAGAGCGGCCTGACCGCCCCCATCGTCGGCCATGTCGGCGACGGCAATTTCCACGTGGTGATGATTCTCGATACCGGAGACGGATCGGAAATGCAGCGCGCCCACGATTTCAACCGGCGCCTGATCGCCCGCTCGTTGTCCATGGGCGGGACTTCCACCGGCGAACATGGCATCGGACTCGGTAAACGGTCGGAGCTGGTGGACGAGCACGGCGAATCGGTTGAAGTCATGCTCAGCATCAAGCAGGCCCTCGACCCCCTCAACATCATGAACCCGGGAAACATTTTCGGGCATACCTGACCGGCGCGGAATTCCGACCGGATCAACGGACTGCTGCGGGAGTCACCGGCCGCGGTGCAGGTACGTCAATCCACTATACTGGCTGCGCGCCCGGGCGGTCCGGGTGAGCGAAGTCGATTTCAGTGTTGCACATTTGTTCATACGAGTCCTGGCACCCGAGGCGGGGGATCTATCCATTGATAGCGCGCGTATTCCGTATCGCCATTGCCGCCGCGATTGCGGCACCGGTCGTCGTCGGCCCCGCCGTGGGGGCCAACGATCCCGCTCACTGGGAGTACTCCGTATCAGCCACCACCCTGCGAACCGCGGAAGTCGATTTCGACGCGGGGGGCGGTACGCGGCTCACCAGCCACCACCTGCGTGCCGGTGTGGACCGGCGGATCGGCGACGCCACGGAACTGGGAGCCAGGCTGACCTACGACTTCCAGGACCGGGATTTCTCGCGCGCCGGCGGATCCGATGCCTTCCGGCACCTGGGCAGGACGAACCGGGTGGGAATCGCCGGATCCCTGACCCAGCGTACCCGCTTCGGCTGGTCCTACGGCGTGCGACCTTTCGTGAACTGGGCCTTCGAATCGGGCGCCTTCTCCGGGGACGCCATGAGCTATGGCGCCGCCCTGGCGGTGGTAACCGGACTGTCGGGGGACAAGCGTATCGGGACCGGCGCCCGTGTGTCACGGGACATGGAAAACGAGATCAAACTCTCGCCGATAATCATCGTGCACTGGGAGCTCAACGAGAACTGGACGGTCGCCAACCCCAGGGAGGCGAACTTCACCTCCCCCGCGGGTCTGGAGATCCGCTACACGGACGGGGGCAACTGGGGAATCGCGCTGGCCGGCATCCATCATTCCGCGGAGTTCCGGCTCGACGATCAGGGTCAAGCGCCGGACGGCATCGGGGAGAGCAGCGGCTTCCTGTCCTATGTTCGCGCAACCTATCGATGGGCGCCCACCTTCAGAATGAACGGCTATGTCGGCGCCCTGTTCAACGGCAAGCTCGAGGTCGACGACAGCGCGGGCGACAGGGTCGCCTCGAGCGGCTACGACACGGCGCCCTTCGTGGCCCTGGCCCTCGAGGGGACGTTCTGACAATCCTGCCCGGCTGCGCCGGAGTCAGACGGCACCCAGCTCGAACGAGGCGCCGCCGCTGTCCACCACCAGCGTCTGTACGCCGTTGATATCCGCCAACCGGCCCTGCTCCACCAGCTCATAGTAGACGTTCCGGGCGATCAGGGCTTCGATCTCATCCCGCACCACCACCACCGGCAGCGGCGAATCGGGGGTGCCGTGCATCCGGACGGGATGCTCGCGATCCGCCACCACGATATCCCCCACGCTGGTTTCGAAGGCGATCTCCCGCCCCCTGTCACCCTGCCTCACTTCCATACGGACGACCAGCAGCGGCGCCGCCTCGACGTCAAGCCGCACCTTCTCCACCGGAGTGACCAGGTAATAGTCCCGGCCTTCCCGGCGCAGAACCCGGGAGAACAGCCGCACCATACGCTGCCGCCTGATGGGCGACTCCTGGTACCACCAGGTACCGTCGCGGCTCACCCGCATGCCGATGTCCTTGACGTCGGTCGGATGCCACAGATGCACCGGCGGCAGCTCATCCGGGGCCTGCCCGGCAATGCGACGGAACAGCGAGTCGGCGGATTCGGTCATGGGAATTACGTAGTCGTCGGGCCCGGGCGGTATGGTCTCATGCGAAAGGCAGCGCCGCGATCCGTGCGTCGCGGGGGCCATAAGGGGTCTGCACCCGGAGCGGCGCGTCGTCTGGCGTGTCCGCACAGACCAGGGCGATGGCGATGTTGCGCTCGAGACGCAGTGAATAGACCGCGGCGCGGGCGGAGCCGATGCCGACCGAGTTGTTCGAAACGGGCCAGGGGTGCTCGTTGCCCGGCAATTTCTCGCCCTCGATGAACAATCCGACCCGTCTGCGTTTCGCGCCTTTCGCCGCAATGCGGGCCAGTGCCGGTTTCCCGATGAAATCATCCTCCCGGTTCACATCCACCAGGTCGCCAAGCCCGAGCTCGAACGGGCTGGAGTCCGGCTCATTGTCGGCGGCAAAGGACAGCAGGCCGCTTTCCACGCGCTCAATGAAGTTCGGCGCCCCGGCCCGGATGTCGTAGGGCGCGCCGGCCCGGGCCACGGCATCCCACAGCTCATTTCCGTACCTGCCGTCCCTCAGGAAAAACTCGAACCCGCCCTGGCGGCTCCATCCAGAACGACAGAGAACGAGCGGAATGCCCTCGAGGCTCGTTTCATGGAAGTGGAAATGCCGCATGCGACGCACCTGGTCGCCGAACAGGTCAACCGCAACATCCAGGGCCTTGGGCCCCTGCAGCGCCAGGGGCGAAACATCGGGTTCACCGACGCCAACGTCGAAGCCGCCCTCCGCCGCCGTCGCCTTGACCCAGTAAATCATGTCCGAGTCGGCGATCGACAGCCAGAACCGTTCCTCGGACAACCGCAGCAGCACGGGATCATTAATAAGGGTTCCGTCATGGTCGCACATCGGCACGTACCGCGCCCGTCCCACGCGGCACCTGGACAGGTTGCGGGGCGTCAAGTAGCGAACCAGCGCCTCGGCATCCGGCCCGGCGATCTCCACCTGCCGCTCAGCAGCCACGTCCCACATACTCACGCCGCGGATGAGCCGCCAGTATTCACCTTCGGTGTCACCGTAGGAAACCGGCATGTACATGTGGTTGTACACCGTGAAATGGGTCACGCCAGCTTTCACGGTGGCATCGAAGTAAGGACTTTTCCGGATCCGGGACCCGAGGGTGATGGCGAAGGTCAAAGCAGGCCTCCCGGCCGGGGTGGGGAATTAAAAAAGCCCGGAGCATCTCCGGGCTTTTCTTCGGCATCCGGTTCGGAGGCGGGCCGTGGGGCGTTACTTGTTGATCCGTGCTTCCTTGTAGATCACGTGCTTGCGAACCACCGGGTCGTATTTCTTGAACTCCAGCTTGTCCGGCGTGGTGCGCTTGTTCTTGGTCGTCGTATAGAAGTGCCCGGTTCCAGCCGAAGACACCATTTTGATCTTGTCTCGCATGGTCGAATCCTCTGATTGGGTCAGACTTTCACGCCGCGGGCGCGAATATCTTTCAACACCGCATCGATGCCGTTCTTGTCAATGATCCGAAGGCCTTTGTTCGACACGCGCAGGCGCACCCAGCGCTTTTCGCTTTCCACCCAGAACCTGCGGTAGTGCAGATTGGGGACGAAGCTGCGGCGGGTCTTGTTGTGGGCGTGGGAAACATTATTCCCCCGCGTCGTGCGTTTTCCGGTGATTTCACAGACTCTGGACATGGCTCGTTTTCCAAATTTGGGCAAACTCGGGCTTCCCGCGCCTGCGGGAGCCGGGTTTATACCAAAATCGGCCCGGCAAAACCAGTCCCGGTGCGTACCGCGGCGCCGGGATCCAAACCCGCCGCTGTCATGCCCCCCGGAGCCGCTCCCGGATCTCAGAGCAGCCCGCGCTCGGTGAAGCTCACCACTTCGCCGTCTCCCACCACCAGGTGATCCAGAAGCCGGATGTCCACCATCGCCAGGGCCTCCTGCAGGCGGCGGGTCAGCGCGTTGTCCGCGGCGCTGGGCTCGGCCACGCCGGATGGGTGGTTATGGGCCACGATCACCGCGGCGGCGTTGTGCTTCAGGGCACAGCGGACCACCTCCCGGGGATGGACCGATGCCCCGTCGATGGTGCCCCGAAACAGCTCCTCGAAACGGATCACCCTGTGCTTGGTATCGAGGTACAGGCAGCAGAACAGCTCGTGGGGAAGGTCCTGCATCCTGCCCTGGAGGAAGGTCCTGGCGCGGTCCGGGGAGGTCAGGGCCTCGCCGCGCACCAGGCGTTGGGCCAGGCAGCGCTGGCCGATCTCGGCCGCCGCCTGCAGGGCGACGTACTTGGAATCCCCCATCCCTTTGCGCGCGCACAGCTCGTCCCGGGACGCGCCCAGCATCTGCCGCAGGCCGCCGAACTCGACGAGCAGGTCACGGGCAATGTCGATGGCCGTGGCACCGCGCGTGCCGGTGCGCAGGAAAATCGCCAGCAGCTCGGCGTCCGACAGGGCGCCGGGCCCCCGGTGCAGCAGTTTTTCCCTCGGCCGCTCGGTATCCGGCCAGTCCTTGATCGTCATGGTAAACCCTCCATAGTCATGTCTGCGTGGTTCCCTCCACCGGTTCCGGAAGTGCTGATTCCGGACTCAACCGGCATGCTACACTCCCGCGGATTATGCAGGATCTGGCCGAAAAACGCATCGTGGTCGGCGTAAGCGGCGGCATAGCCGCCTACAAGACGCCGGAGCTGATCCGGCGCCTGAAGGAAGCCGGCGCCGAGGTGCGAGTGGTCATGACCGCGAACAGCAAGCGTTTCGTCGGACCGCTCACCTTTCAGGCGGTGAGCGGCCAGCCCGTCCACGACAAGTGGCTCGACGCGGACAGCGAGTCCGGCATGGGCCACATCGATCTCGCCCGCTGGGCCGACATGGTGGTGATCGCCCCGGCCACGGCCGCCATCATCGCCAGGCTGGCCCACGGCATGGCCGATGACCTTCTGACCACACTGTGCATCACCACCGGCGCCAAGCTGGGGGTGGCGCCGGCCATGAACCAGCAGATGTGGGCGGCGCCCGCCACCCAAGCCAACGTGCGAATCCTCGAGGACCGGGGCGTTGCCATACTGGGGCCCGGGGAAGGCGACCAGGCCTGCGGCGAGACCGGCCCCGGACGCATGCTGGAGCCCACAGATCTGCTGAGGGAGATCCATACCCTGTTCGGTCCCGGGATACTGGCCGGAGAAAGGGTGGTGATCACCGCGGGCCCGACCTGGGAAGCGATCGATCCGGTGCGCGGTATCACCAACCACAGCTCCGGCAGGATGGGCTACGCTGTGGCCCGGGCCGCTGCCATGGCCGGCGCGCGGGTGACACTGATCACGGGGCCGACCACCCTCCCGGCGCCGCCGGGGGTCGACACCGTGCCGGCGATGTCCGCGCAGGAAATGCACGAAGCGGCGCTGTCCGCCAGCCGCGGCGCGGCGGTGTTCATCGGCGTCGCGGCGGTCGCCGACTACCGGCCCGAGCGCGCGGCGGCGCAGAAGATCAAGAAAACCGACGAACGCATGCAGATCAACCTGGTCCGGAATCCGGATATTCTCGCGGACGTGGCAGCTTTACCGGACCGGCCGTTCACCGTGGGGTTCGCCGCCGAAACCGAAAACCTGGAGCAGCATGCCCGGGAGAAACTGCTCAGGAAGAACGTCGACCTCATCGCCGCCAACGACGTGGGCGGCGAGACGGGCTTCGGCAGCGAGGACAACGACCTGGTCCTCATCGACCGCGAGGGCGTGCACCGCCTGGGCCGGGCATCCAAGGCCGACCTCGCCCACCGGCTCGTCCTGCACATCGCCGAAAGGATTTCGGGCCGGCACCCGGAGCGCGCAGCCCGGCCCGCCGATTGACCGCCGGACTCGCGAATCCATGCACCCGGTACAGATCAAGGTCCTCGACAAACGCATCGGCAGGGAATTTCCCATGCCGGAGTACGCGACGGACGGCGCCGCTGGCGTCGACCTGCGCGCCTGCCTGGACGAATTCCTCGACGTTGCGTCCGGACAAACCCACCTCATCCCCTCGGGCATCGCCGTGCACATGGCCGATCCCGGGTTGGCGGCGGTGGTCCTGCCCCGCTCCGGCCTCGGCCACAAGAAAGGCATCGTGCTCGGCAACCTGGTGGGGCTGATCGATTCCGACTACCAGGGCCAGATAATGATCTCCATCTGGAACCGCGGCAACGAAACGGTAACGGTGGAACCCGGCGACCGGATCGCCCAGATGGTGTTCGTACCAGTCAAAAGGGTCCAATTCGAAGTCGTCGAAGACTTCCAGCCCAGCGCCCGGGGAGAGGGCGGTTTCGGGCATACCGGCACAGATTGAGCCGGGCTTCCGGGCATACATCAATACAATGGCCTCAGAGCGCCGGCAGCGCGATGTCCGGCCACCAGAAGACCATCGCAATGCCGAGCAGAGCGGTCATCCCGAACACCATCGCAACGTCCCTGAAGACCCGGCGCGTACCAAACGCGGCAGTGATGCCGGCCTTGAACATCAAATTGGCAAGGGAAGCCACCAGCACCACCCGCCAGGCATCGTCGGCGCTCATGCGACCGGAGTGAAACAGGTCAGCAACCGACAGGGTCATGGCATCGACATCCGTCAGGCCGGAGACCAGGGCGACCACGTACACCGCATCGAGGCCAAACCGGGCATTGACGAATGCCACCGCCAGAAGCACCACGGCAAACAGGGCGCCGAACATGATCGCCGTCTTCACTTCGGCGGGATTCCGATGCTCGGTTTCCGCCGCTTCACCCTCTTCTGATCCGCGGCGGATCAGGACAATTCCGCAAACGGTCATGAACAGCCCCAGGAGCAGGAATGGCGGCACGGCGTAACGGAGCAGTCCAGGCCCGATGACCGCGATTTCCAGCAGTATGCGAATGTTCACCACCGCCGATGCCACCACGATCACCACGGAGAAGGCCTGGGGCGGAACCTTCAGGCTCCTGCTTTGCCGGGCGTGGCTGACCGTGGTAGCGGTACTGGAAATCATCCCGCCCAGCAATCCGCCGACCCACGCGCCCTTGCGGGCCGTCATCGCCCGATAAATGACGTAGGAAACCAGATTCATGCCGACGATGAGGGTTACCATCAGCCAGATCTTGAACGGATTAAGCACGGCGTAGGGACCGTATGCCTGATTGGGCAGAATCGGCAGCAATACCAGCGCAATCAGCACGAATTGTATGATGGCGCGGAACTCATCGGCGCCGATCCGCCGCGCGAACGCGTGCATCGGGTCTTTCCAATGAAGCAGTGCCGCGGTCACCCCGGTCACGACTATCGCGGCCTCGGTATGACCGTGCATCAGAATCACGCCCACCAGAAACATGATCAACGCCGCCACCTCGGTGGTGATGCCGTGGTGTTCCGCGTCGTCGTCGCCGCGCTTCAGCCGGTTGCCCAGCCAGAGCATCGCGGCCACCGCCAGCAAACCCGCGGCGGGGAGCCACAGGCTGCCGGGCGGCGCAGCGAACGCGCAAAGGCTCCCCAGCAGGGTTATGAGCGTGAAGGTGCGTATCCCCGCCGGGCGCTCGCTTTGCCATTCACGTTGCAGGCCCACCAGCAGGCCGAGTCCCACGGCAATGACCAGGTCTTGCAGTAATCCAAGCTCCATGCGCCCGATAATACAGGCGTCACGGGCCGAAACCCACGCCGATCACATCCCGGCCGCGCCGCGGACACGGATCAGGTGTTTTGATACAATCGACGGACTTTCTCCCAATTTCTCACGCCGGGTGTGCGTTGTCTGCGCACCGGGCGCAGGCGTCCCACGCCGGGCAACATTAAACCATTATAACCAGCCAGTGCGGCAGACGAGGAACCCCCATGCCTGACACGCTCACGGTCACCGACAATCGTACCGGGAAAAGTTACGAGCTCGACATCCAGGACAACACCGTCCGGGCCGGCGAGTTCCGCAATATCAAGGTCAACGACGACGACTTCGGCTTGATGACCTATGATCCCGGTTACACCAATACCGCCGCCTGCCGGAGCGCGATCACCGAGCTGGACGGCGAAGCGGGCATACTGCGCTACCGGGGCTACCCCATCGAACAGCTGGCGGAACGCAGCACCTTCCTCGAAGTTGCCTACCTGCTGGTGAACGGAGAGTTGCCCACCAAGCCGCAGCTCAAGAGCTGGATCAACAACATCACCCTGCACACGATGCTGCACGAGAAGACCAAGAAATTCATGGAAGGATTCCACTACGACGCGCATCCCATGGGCATGCTGGTGAGTACAGTGGGCGCCCTGTCCACGTTCTACCCGGATTCCAGGGACATCGCCAACCGGGAGAACCGGCTGCTTCAGGTCTATCGCCTGATTGCGAAAATGCCCACCATCGCCTCCTACGCCTATCGACACGCCAAGGGATTGCCGTACGTCTACCCGGACAATGCGCTGAGCTACACCGGCAATTTCCTGAACATGATGTACCGGATGGCGGAAGCCCGCTACAAACCCGATCCGGTGCTGGAGCAGGCGCTGGACGTCCTGTTCATCCTCCACGCCGATCACGAGCAGAACTGCAGCACCAGCGTCATGCGCAATATCGGCAGCTCGAAGGCCGACCCCTACGTGGCGTGCGCCGGCGCGGCGGCCGCGCTGTACGGGCCGCTGCACGGCGGCGCGAACGAAGCAGTCCTGAGGATGCTGAACGAAATCGGTTCGGTAAAGAACGTCCCCGACTACATCAAGCGCGTCAAGCAGGGCGAGGTCCGGCTGATGGGCTTCGGCCACCGGGTGTACAAGAGCTACGACCCCCGCGCCAGGATCATCAAGGACACGGCCCACCAGGTATTCGAAGCCACCGGCAAGAATCCCCTGATCGATGTGGCACTGGAGCTGGAGCGCATCGCACTGGAGGACGACTATTTCGTGGAGCGCAAGCTGTACCCCAATGTCGATTTCTACTCCGGGCTCATCTACGAGGCCATGGAGTTCCCCACCAGCGTGTTCACGGTCCTGTTCGCGATCCCGCGAACCGCCGGCTGGGTGGCGCAGTGGTTCGAGTCCATCGAGGACCCCGAGCTGCGCATCGCGCGGCCCCGGCAGCTCTACACCGGGAGCGCCAGGCGGGATTTTCTGCCCGTCGAGGAGCGGTCGTCGTGACCCCTCGCGCCGCCGGCCGACCGGCATGACGGGACGGCCGGTCATTGTTTATAATGCGAAACGGGCCCGCCGGGTCTTGAATTCGAATTGAACACGGACAACGATATCCAATGATCGGCCCTCCAAAATTCGTATCGGAGTCGGTAATCGACTCCCCCCTGAGCGGAGGGAATGCCGCTTACCTGGAACAGCTCTACCAGACCTTCCTCGAGGACCCCGACTCCGTCGACCAGCAGTGGCGCGACTATTTCTCTGGCCTGGGGCGGCGGAGCGAGCCGGAGCCGGCTGCCGCCGGGTCAGCCGGGGAAGCGGCCTACTCGGAGCGGGAAGCGAGCAAGCAATCCTCGATCCTGCGCCTGATCAACGCCTACCGCATGCGGGGCCACCAGGAGGCGAAGATCGATCCCCTGGGCATGCTCGCGCAGCCATCGGTACCGGACCTGGACCCGGACTTCCACGGACTGACGGCGGAAGACATGAACCAGGTTTTCGACAGCAGCTCTCTGTCGGCCCCGAAACGGATGACCCTGCGCGAAATACTGACCCTGCTCCGGGAGACCTATTGCCGCAGCATCGGCTCCGAGTACATGCACATCACCAACATCGAGGAACGCTGGTGGCTGCAGAGCAGGCTGGAGCCGAATCACGGGCGCCCGGATTTCGACCATGAAAAGAAAAAGGAGATTCTCTGGTACGTATCCGCCGCGGAAGGCATCGAGAAGTATCTTCACAAGAAATACGTGGGCCAGAAGCGCTTCTCCCTGGAAGGCGGCGAGAGCTTGATTCCACTGCTCCACGAGCTGAATCATCGCGCCGGCGCCAACGGCTTCAAGGAAATCGTGATCGGCATGGCCCACCGCGGCCGGCTGAACGTGCTGGTGAATATTCTGGGCAAATCCCCCGCCGACCTGTTCTCGGAGTTCGAAGGCAAGCACGAGACGGAGGGCTCCGGGGACGTCAAGTACCACCAGGGTTTTTCGTCGGATATCCAGACCGAGGGCGGGCCGGTCCATCTCGCGCTGGCCTTCAACCCGTCGCACCTGGAAATCGTCTCCCCGGTGGTGGAGGGCTCGGTCAAGGCGCGCCAGCTCCGGCGCGGCGATCGGCACGGTGACAATACCGTCCTGCCCATCGTGATACACGGCGATGCGTCCATCGCCGGACAGGGCGTGGTCATGGAAACCATCAACCTATCCAAGACCCGGGGCTACGGCACCGGCGGCACCGTCCATATCGTGGTGAACAACCAGATCGGCTTCACCACCAGCAATCCTCTGGACGCCCGGTCCACGTTGTACTGCACCGAGATCGCCAAGATGGTACAGGCACCGGTCTTCCACGTGAACGCGGATGACCCGGAAGCCGTGGTATTCATCACCCAGCTGGCGCTGGACTACCGGCTCAGGTTCAACAAGGACGTGATGATCGATCTGATCTGCTATCGGCGGCACGGGCACAACGAGGCGGACGAGCCCCGCGTGACCCAGCCGCTGATGTACCAGAGGATCAGCGAGTTGCAGACCACCCGGGAGCTGTATGTCCGATCGTTGGTGGAAGAAGGCGTCATCAATGAGAATGACGCCGACCGGCTCGTCGAGGAGTACCGTGATGCGATGGACCGCGCCGAAGTCGTGGCGGAGCACCTAGTCGACAACGGCGACGACGAATACCTGGTGGACTGGACGCCGTACCTGGGCGGCAGTTGGGACGAGGAAATCGAGACCGCGGTCCCGGCGGAGCAGCTGCACGACCTCGGCGAGCGCCTGATCAAGCTGCCCGACGGCTTCGAGACCCACCCCCGGGTCACCAAGATCCTCGAAGACCGGCGCAAGATGAACGAAGGCGAGATTCCGCTGGACTGGGGCATGGCGGAGAACCTCGCCTATGCATCCCTCGTCCACGACGGCCATTCCATACGCCTGTCCGGCCAGGACTCCGCGCGCGGCACGTTCTTTCATCGGCATGCCGCTGTACACAACCAGAAGACCGGCGAGGTCTATCTCCCTCTACGCAACCTGTTCAAGGGACAGCCGCGGTTCCTGGTGATCAATTCCATACTGTCCGAGGAGGCCGTGCTCGCCTTCGAGTACGGCTATGCCACCGCGGAGCCGCGCACGCTGGTGATCTGGGAAGCGCAATTCGGCGACTTCATGAACGGCGCCCAGGTTGTCATCGACCAGTTCATTTCCAGCGGCGCCGCAAAATGGGGCCGCTTGTGCGGACTGACCCTGTTTCTGCCCCACGGCTACGAGGGCCAGGGCCCGGAGCATTCCTCGGCGCGCCTGGAACGGTTTATGCAGCTGTGTGCGGAGTACAACCAGCAGGTCTGCGTGCCCACCACCCCCGCCCAGTTCTTCCATATGATCCGCCGGCAGGCGCTGCGGCGCTTTCGCCGTCCCCTGATCGTCATGACACCCAAGAGCCTGCTGCGCCACAAACTGTCCACCTCGAAGCTCGAGGAATTGGTGAACGGCCGGTTCGAGACCCTGCTGCCCGAGATTGATCCCCATGACGAGGAGCGGATCAGCCGCGTCGTTTTATGCAGCGGCAAGGTGTATTTCGATCTGCTGGAAGCGCGCCGCAAGAACGAGAAATCGGACACGGCCATAATACGCATCGAGCAGCTCTATCCCTTCCCCCGGGAACGACTGACTGACCAGCTGCAGCGCTATCCGAACGCGGGTACCGCCGTATGGTGCCAGGAAGAGCCCCGCAACCAGGGCGCCTGGTACCAGATCACCCATCACCTCCGGGCCTGTGTCGGGGACGACCGGCGGTTGTCCTATGCGGGACGCCCCGCCTCGTCGTCACCGGCCGTGGGCAGCCTCGCTATGCACAATCAGCAGCAGAAAGAACTGGTCGCGAACGCCCTCGACCTGCCGTCCGACGGTCAACCGGCCGATCAGAAGAAACAAGCGAAAGCGAAAAGGAAATAATCCATGAGCATCGAAGTCAAAGTACCTCAACTGCCGGAGTCGGTGTCCGAAGCGACCATTGTAAGCTGGCACAAGTCCCCCGGAGATGCGGTCAAGCGGGACGAGAACCTCGTGGACCTGGAGACCGAGAAAGTGGTCCTGGAGGTCCCCGCCCCCCGGGATGGGGTGCTGACGGAGATCCTCAAACAGGACGGCGATACCGTGGAGGCGGACGACGTGCTGGGTATCGTTGACCCCGAGGCATCACCGAAAGGCGGCGACGGGGATTCGGAGAAGCCGGATGAAGACGAGGACAAAGGGGACCAAGAAGACAAAAGGAAGGAACCGCCCGCGGCCAGGACAGACAAACCGGCCGAGAAAGAGGACAAGCCGGCTCCATCCGGCAAGGAAGCGCCGCAGACCAGTCCTGCCGTGCGCAAGCTGCTCGACGAGCACGAGCTGGACGCCTCGCGGATCACTGGAACCGGCAAGGACGGACGCCTGCTCAAGGAGGACGTGCTGACTTACCTCGAGGAGCAGGACTCGCAGCAACCGGCCGGGAAACCGGAGCGGGAATCGAAGTCACCCCCTCCCCCGCCGGCGGCACCGGGCGGCGGCGAGCGCGGCGAACGGCGGGAGTCGATGTCGCGACTGCGCGCCACAGTCGCGAGCCGCCTGAAGGACGCCCAGAACACGGCCGCCATGCTCACCACGTTCAATGACGTGAATCTGCAGGCGGTCATGGACCTGCGCGCCAGATACAAGGAGGCTTTCGAGGAGAAGTACGGCGTGCGTCTGGGCATGATGTCGTTCTTCACCAAGGCCGCTGTCGAGGGACTGAAACGCTACCCGGTGGTGAACGCCTACGTCGAAGGCAGCGAAATCGTGTACCACGACTACCAGGACGTCGGCATCGCGGTCGCCTCGCCCCGCGGCCTCGTGGTGCCCGTGGTCCGCGACGCGGACCGCAAGAGCATTGCCGAGATCGAGATGGACATCAATCAGCTGGGCAAGAAGGCGCGGGACGGCAAGTTGACCATGGAGGATCTCACGGGCGGCACGTTCACCATCACCAACGGCGGCGTGTTCGGCTCGATGCTGTCCACCCCCATCCTGAATCCACCCCAGAGCGCCATTCTCGGCATGCACCGCATCGAGAAGCGCCCGGTTGCCGAGAACGGCGAGGTGGTGATCCGGCCGATGATGTACCTGGCCGTTACCTATGACCACCGCATCATCGACGGCTCCGACGCCGTGCGTTTCCTGGTCACCATCAAGGAAATGCTGGAGGACCCGGCGCGGTTGCTGCTCGAAATCTGAGCTTGTCGGGCATCACACCCTGTCCGGGATACCCAGCGTCAAACAATCCAAGACTCACAGCGAGGCAGAGCATCAATGTCCGACAAATACGATGTCGCCGTAATCGGCGCCGGCCCGGCCGGATACGTGGCGGCGATACGCTGCGCGCAACTGGGGTTCAACACCGCCTGTATCGATGATTTCAAGGGCGGCGACGGCAAGCCTTCACTGGGTGGAACATGCCTGAACGTCGGCTGTATTCCCTCCAAGGCGCTGCTGGATTCGTCCGAGCAGTATCACCGCATCAAGCACGAGTTCGGCATTCACGGCATCCAGATCAAGGGCGCCAGCATTGACATCGGCGAAATGCTTGCCCGCAAGGACAAGATCGTCAAATCCCTCACCGGGGGCATCACCCAGCTGTTCAAGGCCAACAAGATCACCTCCATCCACGGTCATGGCAGCATCGCGAAGCACAGCGCGGAGGGCTGCGAAGTGACTGTGGACAACGACGGCGACAAGCAGACCATCCAGGCGGCCCATGTCATTCTGGCCTGCGGCTCGGTGCCGGTGGATATTCCAGTGGCCCCCGTGGACCAGAAGGTCATCGTCGATTCCACCGGCGCGCTGTCGTTCCAGGAAGTACCCAAGCGTCTGGGCGTAATCGGCGCCGGGGTGATCGGGCTGGAGCTGGGCAGTGTCTGGGGCCGCCTGGGGGCCGAAGTGACAATTCTCGAAGCCCTCGACACCTTCCTGCCCGCGGTGGACAAGCAGATTGCCCGCGACGCCCAACGGAAGTTCAAGGAGCAGGGCCTGAACATCAACATGGGCTGCAAGGTTACCGGCGCCAAGCCGGGCAAGAACGGCGTGGCCGTGACCTACGAGGACAAGGACGGCGAGCACAAGTCCGACTTCGACAAGTTGATCGTGTGCGTCGGGCGGCGGCCGAACACCGAGAATATCGCGGATGAAAGCGTGGGCCTCAATTTCGACGAGCGGGGATTCATACAGGTAGACGACCAGTGCCGGACCAGCCTGGACAACGTCTACGCCGTGGGTGATGCCGTGCGCGGACCCATGCTCGCCCACAAGGGTTCCGAGGAAGGCGTGGCGGTAGCGGAAACGATCGCCGGCGGTCATTTCCACATGAACTACGACGTGATTCCCTGGGTGATTTATACCTGGCCGGAGATCGCCTGGGCGGGCAGGACCGAGGAGCAGTTGAAGGAGCAGGGCGTCAGCTATCGGGCAGGTTCTTTCCCCTTTGCCGCAGCGGGCCGCGCCCTGGCCATGAACGAAGGCGGGAGCGGCCGTGTGAAGATCCTGGCGGATTCACAGACCGACCGGATCCTGGGGGCCCACGTGGTGGGGCCCTATGCATCGGAGCTCATTGCCGAAGCGGTGGTGGCCATGGAGTTCGAGGGAACCAGCGAGGATCTGGCGCGCATCGTGCATGCCCACCCCACGCTGTCCGAGGCGGTGCACGAAGCCGCCCTGTCCGTGGACAAACGCGCGATCCACAAGGCCAACTGACCCGTTCCGCCGGCGCCTTGGCCGCGCCGGGCACCCGGACGCGGGCGCCGGCCCGGGCTATAATCCACGACTCCTTACAGACGAGTAATCGAACTTGGCCAGCAAGCTACCCAGGGAAATCTTCAAGGCCTACGATATCCGGGGCGTGGTCGGCGATACACTGACCGACGAAATCGTCCGGGATATCGGTCAGGCCATCGGCAGCGAAGCACGCGACCGGGACGTCGAGACCGTGGTAATCGGCCGGGACGGCCGCATGTCCGGACCGGTGTTGATCGATGCGCTGGCATCCGGCCTGATGGCCGCAGGCTGCAACGTCATCGATATCGGACTGGCGCCGACGCCGGTGGTGTACTTCGCCGCGTTCGAATTGAACATCCACTCCGCCGTCGCATTGACCGGCAGCCACAATCCACCTTCCTACAATGGCCTGAAAATGGTCATCGCCGGGGAAACCCTGTCCGGTGAGCGGATTCAGGGCCTGCGGGAACGCATCGAACGCAGCGACCTGGTGGACGGTCAGGGCACGCGCCTGGAGCGTTCGTTGACCGAAACCTATATCGGGCGCATCTGCGGCGATGTCAGGCCGGCCCGCCGTATGAAAATCGTCATCGACTGCGGCAACGGCGTGGCCGGCGCGGTGGCGCCGGACCTGTTCCGCCGTCTGGGCTGTGATGTCATCGACCTGTACTGCGACGTCGACGGGTCGTTTCCCAACCACCACCCGGACCCCAGCCAGGCGGACAACCTGACGGACCTGATCCGCGCCGTGGACAAGCACGGCGCGGAAGTCGGTCTGGCCTTCGACGGCGATGGTGACCGGTTGGGGGTGGTGGCCCCCGACGGCACGATCATCTGGCCGGACCGGCAGATGATCCTGTTCGCCCGGGATATCCTGGAGCGCGAGCCGGGTGCCGAGATCATCTTCGACGTCAAGTGCTCGAGGAACCTGGCCAAGGCTATCCGGGAAGCCGGCGGGCGGCCCGTGATGTGGCGCACCGGCCACTCCTTCATCAAGGCCAAGCTCAAGGAGAGCGGCGCGGCCCTTGCCGGTGAGATGAGCGGACATATCTTTTTCAAGGAACGCTGGTACGGCTTCGACGACGGCTTGTACGCCGGCGCCAGATTGGTCGAGCTGCTCTCGCGGGACGACAGGCCCACGCAGGAAATCTTCGATGCACTGCCGGACAGCTTCAACACGCCGGAGCTGCGCATCGAGATGGAAGAAGGCGAGCATTTCAGGTTCATGGAGGAACTGGAGAAGACCGCGAACTTCAGCGACGGCAAGGTCAGCACCATCGACGGCGTCCGCGTCGACTTCGACGACGGCTTCGGACTGGTGCGGCCGTCCAACACCACACCGATCCTGGTTCTGCGCTTCGAGGCGGAAAGCCCCCGGGCGCTGGAGCGCATCCAGAAGATTTTCCGTGAATGGATCCTGGATACGCGCCCGGACGTGGAGGTCCCCTTCTGACCGGGGCATGACAAAACACGAGCACGATTCCCTGGTCCGGCGCCAGTTCGGCGCCACCGCCGGCAACTACCGCAGGAGTACCAGCCATGCCCGGGGCCGGAGCCTGGCAAGGCTCCTCGAGCTGAGCGCCCCGCAGCCCTGTTGGCAGGTACTGGACGTGGCCACCGGCACGGGCCATACAGCCGCTGCGCTGGCGTCCCATGTGGACGTTGTGATCGCCGGTGACATGACTCCCGAAATGCTGCAACAGGCCGCCATCGTTCACGAGGAACAGGCTCTGAGGAATATTTATCTGGTGCAGGAGGATGCCCGGGCCCTGGCGTACCGCAACAATACCTTCGACATGGTGGTGTGCCGGGTGGCGGCCCACCATTTCCCCGACCCAGATCGATTCGTGGCCGAGGGCGCACGCGTACTGAAGCCCGGCGGCTGTTTCGCCCTGGTCGACAACATCGTCCCGGACGACGAGCGTACGTCCGCGTGGATCAACGATTTCGAACGTCGCCGCGACCCCAGCCATGCCCGCTGCCTCAGCGTTCCCGAATGGCGGAATCTGTTCACCGGCAACGGGCTGGAATGGGTACACGAGGAAGTGCATCCCAAGCGGTTCGACTTCCACGACTGGATGCGGCGCATGAACGTTCCGGCGGAAACCATGCAACGGATGGAACACGAATTGCTGACGGCGCCGGACGCAATCCGCCGCTACTGGCAGCCCGAGCGGGACGGCTCCCGGGTGGCGCTGACACTGCAGGAAGCCATACTCATCGGGCGCCCGTAGGTCGTCTCCCGCGGCCGTGGATCAGGGACCGGGCAGGACGCCCCCCTGCCCGGCTGCTAGAATCGAACGTGAGGCCACACATGATTCGACCAATCCGCTTCTTTGTGTTCTGCGGCGCCCTGGCTGTCGGTGTTCTTTGCGGCGCGGAGCTGTTCAATCGTTTCGACGACCAGACCTGGGTGCTGCCGGTGGACCCGCTCAGGGAGGCCCGGGCCCTGGCGGTTCAGCAGAGATGGGCGGAAGCCAGGCTGCTGGCGGATTTCGTGCAGGACAATCCCCGACTTGGCGACGAACGGGCCGCGGCGGAGCTTTCCAGGCAGGCGGAGGCACGGCTCGATTCATACTGGGGACAGGTACGCAGCTTCGGGCGCGGAGCGGCCACCGGCGAGCCCACCGACGGCGCCAGCATGCTCGGCAGCCTGTCGCTCGACCTGTTCGTCATCGGTGACATCCGCGACCTGGCGGTGCAGGGCTGGAAGGAAATGCGCTACGGCGAAGGGGATACGGTGATACTGGCCCTGTCGGCCATCGGACTCACCACCACGCTCGCACCCCAGTTCGACTGGGCCCCCGCTCTGCTGAAAGCGCTCAAGCGAACGGGCGCGTTGACTACCGGCTTTCTGAGAAGCCTGAAGAACGCCAGCCGGACCGCGCTGAAAACCGGCAGGTTCGACGGTATCGGCAGTATGGTGAACGATGTCGGGCGCACCGCCAGAAATCTCGGACCCGGACCGCTGCGCGGCGCCATGCGCTCGGTGGACAGCGCGGACGACCTGGCAAGACTGGCACGGGCTTCGGAGATTCAACCAAAGGGGACCTATGCCATCGCGCGCCTGTTCGGAAACGGCGGTGTGAAGCGGATCAGCCGGGACGGCCGGAACGTCGGCACGCTGGTGGCGGCCATGAAAACCGGATCCCGGCTGGGTAAGATCGCCAAGAAATCCGTCGGCACCCTGCCGAACTCCTGGCTCGCCATCCTGCTCGCGTTGTCGGCACTGATCGCGGGAGCATCGTTGTGGCCCAGGCACCGGCGGCGAAAGCAGCGAGGGGTGCGGGGGCACGAGCGAAGCGAACCGAGCCTGAACGTTTACCTGCCGTCAACGCCGCGCCATGCAGACCGTTGATATTTCAACTCAAGCTTGTCGATCAAACCCATGCCGGCAGCCCGCCTGATCGCCTTCGTTGCCGTCGCCATCCTCGGCGGCTGCGCCTCCATACCGGATGACATCAGGTCGCCGGCAGCGGGGCCTCGTCTCCAGGAAGCCCGCACGGCTCCGGGAGATCATATCGGAGCGACGGTACGCTGGGGGGGCACCATCAGCGAAGTCAGCAATCTGGAGGACCGTACCATCATCGCGGTGGTGGCCCGTCCCCTGACCCGCAGCGGAGAACCAATGGCGGATCGGCGGGCACAGGGGCGTTTCTTCGCCGAGGTCGAGGGGTTCCTGGATCCCGAAGAATACCGGTCCGGGCGCCGTATCACGGTGGTGGGCCGGTTCACCGGCATCAGGCCCGCGAAGATCGACCAGTACCTGTATGACTACCCCGTGGTGCGGGTCCGGAACCTGTACATGTGGCAGGAATACGCCGGGCGGGATCCATATCGGCCCGGACCCTACTACCGGCCGTATCCATACTGGCACGACCCGTACTGGCGCCACTATCACGGATTCATGCACTACCCATGGTACCGATGGTAATGCTGCGGACGGCCATTCTACTTACCGCCTGCCTGGGTGCCGTCGCCTGCACGACGACGCCCCTGGACACCAGCCGCGTCGATTCCCGGGCAACCCCCGCCGGGATCGTGGCGGCGATGCCCGGCGAACAGGGCGCGAGGGTTCGTTGGGGCGGGCGGATCGTCGCCATCACCAATCAGGAGCAATCCACACTGATCGAGATGCTTTCCTATCCCCTGGCCCGCGACGGGCTCCCCAACACTTTACGCAAGCCGACCGGGCGCTTCGTTCTACGCCGCGACGGATTTCTCGAGCCCCTGGATCATGCGCCCGGCAGACTACTGACAGTGGTGGGTACCGTCCGGTCCCTGACCCGGGTTGCGGTCGGGGAAACGGAACTGGTGGTACCGCTGGTGAGTGCGGAACAGCTGAAACTGTGGGACGACCGGTATCAAAGGCGAACCCGGCCCCGGTTCGGATTCGGCGTGGGCATCAACGTCGGCTTCTGACCGGGGTATCGGGTCCGGCGTTCAGAACACCGACGTCCCCGCGGCAAACTCGAAGTACAACTCCCTTGCCCGGCGGTACACCGGACCCGCTGGCAGCTCGCGGTCTTCGAAGCGCGTCACGGGCATAACCTTCCCGTAGTTGCCGGTCGAGAAGATCTCGTCCGCCGACTCGAGATCCTTCACGGTCACGGCGGTCTCGACGACCTCAATCCCCGCTCCGGACAGGAGCTGCATGACCCGCTGCCGGGTCACGCCCTTGAGGAAAGTGCCATTCCATGCCGGGGTCAGCGCCACCCCGTCCCTGGCGATCCAGAGGTTCGCCGTGGCGTATTCCGCGACGTTACCGTTGGCATCCAGGATGACGGCGTTGTCGAACCCGCGCCGGGCCGCTTCCGCCAGGGCGCGCTGGGTATTCGGATAAAGACAGGACGCCTTGGAGTCCGTTGGGGCCATATCGCGGGCAGGCCGGCGATACGGGGACACGTGCACGGAAAACCCGGTCTCCGGTGGCATGGGCGTCTCGTATACCGCCAACACGAACTCCGTCGAAGCAGGATCGGGGGTAACGAACCCCTCCCGCGCGAAGTACATCGGCCGGATATAGTACTCGCCGTCGCGCGGCAGGCGGCGCACGGCCTCCCGACAGAGCTCGGCCACCTCATCGGCCTCCATGGTGGGCTCGAGCATCATGGCACGGGCGGAGCTCGCCAGACGCAGGCAGTGCGCGTCGATATCGGGAACCATTCCCCGGATCGCCCGCGCACCGTCGAATACCACGGTGGACATCCAGAATGCATGGTCCATCGGCCCGATCAGCCTGGGATTCTCGTCCAGCCATTGGCCGTCGTGGTAGAAGATCGCTTTCATTGCGCCGCCCTTGTCTGGGGATTGTTTTTAAGAAAATGCCGGACCCGGAAGCATAGCAGCGCCCGGTTATCGCGCCAATGGCCGGGGTGCGGCGATCGTCCGGGCCCGTAGCCACCGGGAAACATGATCCGACCTGACCGGGCGAACCGGTGTTCTATTCGATCTCCACGCCGCGAACCTGCTGAAACCCCCGCGGCAGCTTGCGGCCACGCAGGCCGCGTTCACCGACATAATGATCTATGTCGGCGGGCTTCAGACGCAGGTACCGTTTTCCGGAATGCACGACGAGATGATCACCCTCCTGGAAGGTGACGGCGGCAAAGACCTTTTCCTCTCCCGCCTTGAGCTTCTTCGACGGTATGTTGACCATCTTTACACCCTTGCCCTTGCCCATCCGGGGCAGCTCCCCCGCCAGGTACACCAGCAGGTAGCCGCCGGTGGTGATGATCGCCAACCAGTCCTCCTCGGGGTTCACGATCTGCTGCGGGGTCAGGACGCCGGCGCCGGGCGACACCCGCAGCACGGCCTTGCCCTTTTTGTTCTTGGTGTGCAGCTCCCCCAGGGGCGCGATGAATGCGTAGCCGAAATCCGAGCCCAGCAGGTACAGGTCCGTGTCCTCCCCCATCATCACGCCGTGGAACGATGCCCCGGCGGGCGGCGTCAGACGGCTGCTCAGGGGCTCGCCCTGGCTGCGCGCCGAGGGCAGGCTGTGCACCGGCACCGAGTAGGTCCGGCCGGTGGAATCGATGCAGACCATGGGCTGGTTGGAGCGCCCGCGCGCGGCATGCAGATAGCCGTCGCCGGACTTGAACGCCAGCTCCCGGGGATCCACTTCGTGGCCCTTGGCGGCCCGCACCCAGCCCTTCCTGGACAACACCACGGTGACGGGATCGGACGGCACGAGCTCGGTCTGGTCGATGGCCCGGGCGGTGTCCCGGACCTCGATCGGAGAACGCCGCGGGTCGCCGAACTCTTCCGCGTCCGCCAGCAGCTCGTCGCGCACCTGGCGCTTGAGCCGCGCCCTGGAACCCAGCGTCTTCTCGAGCTGTTCCTTCTCCCGCAG
The DNA here is from genome assembly GCA_034520625.1 of Gammaproteobacteria bacterium. Classification (GTDB taxonomy): domain Bacteria; phylum Pseudomonadota; class Gammaproteobacteria; order Arenicellales; family JAANXG01; genus JAANXG01. The sequence continues at coordinate 27,508 of JAXHNI010000005.1, forward strand.
CAGCTCCTTCTGCTCGCCCCGGATTTTCATTTCCTCCAGGCGCGACAACTGCCTCAGGCGGGTGTCCAGGATATAGTCGGCCTGGGCTTCGCTGAGCTGAAAGCGCGCCATCAGGACCGGCTTCGGCTCGTCCTCCTCGCGGATGATCCGGATCACCTCGTCGAGGTTGAGGTAGGCGATCAGGAAGCCGTCCAGGATATGGAGGCGCCGGCTCACGCGGTCCAGCCGCCACTCCAGGCGCCGCCTGACGGTTTCCGTGCGGAACGCGACCCAGTCCCCGATCAGATCCTTGAGATTGTAGACGCCGGGTTTGCCGTCCAGGCCGATGAGATTGAAATTCACCCGGTAGCTGCGCTCCAGGTCCGTGGTGGCGAACAGGTGACTCATCAGTGCGTCATAGTCCACCCGGTTGGAGCGCGGCTCGATAACCAGGCGGGTCGGGCTCTCGTGGTCCGATTCGTCCCGCAGATCAGTGACCAGGGGGAGCTTCCTGGCGTGCATCTGGGCGGCGATCTGCTCCAGTATCTTCGAACCCGACACCTGATAGGGCAGCGCGGTAATTACTATGTCCGGACCTTCCCGCGTCCATACCGCCCGCTGGCGAATCGATCCGGCACCGGTTTCGTACATCTCGAGGATATCTTGCGGGGGCGTTATGATGACGGCCTCCGTCGGGAAATCCGGGCCCTTGACGTGCTCGTTCAGCTCCCGGACGCTCACCCGCGACGACTCCAGGTAGCTAACGCAGGCCGCAACCACTTCGCGTATGTTGTGGGGCGGGATGTCCGTCGCCATGCCCACGGCGATGCCCGAGGTGCCGTTCAGAAGGACATTGGGTAGCCGCGCCGGCAGCATGTGCGGCTCGTTCAGGGAGCCGTCGAAGTTCGGCTGCCAGTCCACGGTGCCCTGCTCCAGCTCCGCCAGCAGCGTCTGGGCGTAGCGCGTCAACCGCGATTCGGTGTAACGCATGGCGGCAAAGGATTTCGGGTCGTCCGCCGTGCCCCAATTGCCCTGGCCGTCTATCAGGGGATACCGGTATGCGAAATCCTGCGCCATGTGCACCATGGCCTCGTAGCAGGCGCTGTCCCCGTGGGGATGGAATTTGCCGATCACGTCGCCGACGGTCCGCGCTGATTTTTTGTACTTCGACGCCGCGTGCAGTCCCAGCTCCGACATGGCGTAGACGATACGGCGCTGGACGGGTTTCAGGCCGTCGCCGATGAACGGCAGCGCCCGGTCCAGAATGACATACATGGAGTAATGCAGATACGCCTTTTCGGTGAACATCGCCATAGGCAGCGTCTCGATGTCCGCCGTCTTCTGAACAGCAATGGGATTGGTGGACTGCTTTTTCGAGCGGCGTGTCGTCTGCTTTCTGGCCATGGCTGAGGCGTAGAGGATCCGTTGGAGCCGTTACAGGGCGACCTGGTCGCCGTTCCTGGTGATCCAGGACTTGCGGTCGGCAACGCGTTTCTTCGACAGCATCATGTCCAGGGATCGCTCGGTGGAACGGTCTCCATGGCGGGCTTCCAGCCTCACCAGCCGCCGGGTCGCGGGGTCCATCACCGTCTCCCTGAGCTGAAGCGGATTCATCTCTCCCAGGCCCTTGAATCGCTGGGTGTTCACCTTGCCCTTGAGGTTCTCGGATTCGATCCTGCGGAGCACCTGCTCCCGCTCCTGCTCGTCCAGGGCGTAGAACACTTCCTTGCCGACATCGATCCGGTACAGCGGCGGCATGGCGACATAAACCCGGCCGTTTTCCACCAGGGGTCGAAAGTGCTTGACGAACAACGCGCACAGCAGCGTGGCGATATGGGCGCCGTCGGAATCCGCGTCCGCCAGGATGCACACTTTACCGTAGCGCAAACCTTCCAGATCGTCGGATGCCGGATCCACGCCGAGCGCCACGGCGATATCGTGCACTTCCTGAGAAGCCAGCACTTCCCCTGACTCTACCTCCCAGGTATTCAGTATCTTCCCCCGCAGCGGCATGATGGCCTGGTACTCGCGGTCCCGGGCCTGCTTGGCGGAACCGCCCGCCGAATCGCCTTCAACCAGGAACAACTCGGTTCGCTCGAAATCCTGGCCGGAACAATCCGCCAGCTTGCCCGGAAGCGCCGGGCCGCTGGTCACCTTCTTACGGGCCACGCGCTTGCCGGCGCGCATCCGCGCCTGGGCGTTCTCGATAACGTGCTGGGAAACCCGTTCGCCCTCGGCGATGTGGCGGTGCAGCCAGATGCTGAACTCGTCCTTCACGGCACCCTGCACGAACGCAGCCGTGTCACGGGACGAAAGGCGATCCTTCGTCTGGCCGGTGAACTGGGGATCGCGCAGCCGTGCGCTCAACACGAAATTGCAGCAGGCCCAGACATCATCCGGCGTTATCCGTACGCCGCGGGGCAGGAGGTCCCGGAACTCACAGAACTCGCGGACGGCATCGGTAAGGCCCTGGCGGAAACCGTTGACGTGGGTGCCGCCCTGGGGAGTCGGAATCAGGTTGACATAGCTTTCCTGGAGCTCCTGGCCGACACCCGGCACCCAGACCAGGCCCCATTCCACTTCCTCCTCCTCGCCCTGGTGCCTGCCGAGATAGGGTTCCTCGGGAAGGGTATCCCAGCCCTCGAGCCCGCTCATGATGTATTCCTTCAGGCCATCCTGGTAGCACCATTCCTCGTCATTGTCCGGATCGTTCTCGTCGACAAAAGCGACGGTCAGGCCGGGGCAGAGCACCGATTTGGCGCGCAGCAGGCGCTTCAAACGGGGGACATGCACCTTGACGGTATCGAAGAACTGCGGGTCGGGCCAGAAACGTATCACCGTGCCGCGCTTGTGCGCACCGGCCCGGCCCACCGGCTTGAGCTCGGTTTCCTTCTGGCCGTTGGCGAAGCGCATGTAGTATTCCCTGCCGCCCCGCCGGACCCAGACTTCGAGCTTCCTGGACAGGCCGTTCACTACCGATACGCCGACCCCGTGGAGGCCACCGGAGAACCGGTAGCTCTTGTGGGAGAACTTGCCGCCGGAATGCAGCCGGGTCAGTATCACCTCGACGCCGGATACGCCCTCTTCCCTGTGGGTATCCACCGGCATGCCGCGCCCGTTGTCGGCCACCGTCATGGAATCGTCGGCGTGGAGCACCACTTGTATGGCGTCGGCATGGCCGGAGATCGCCTCGTCCACGCTGTTGTCCACCACTTCCTGGACCAGGTGATTGGTGCGCTCCGTCTGGGTATACATGCCGGGGCGCTTGCGAACCGGCTCCAGGCCGGTCAGTACCTCGATGGCGGAGGAATCGTAAGTCGGGCACATATAAAGGTTTCAGCACCGTTGTGAATCGCGCACAGGCAGGCATGCCATCCCTGGATCGTCGATGATACTCAGGTAGCCGGGCATTGACCAGAGTCGACCCACTCCGACCGTGCAGACCGGGCGCGTTGTCCGGCATACGGTGCAGGGAATCCGGGTTGAGCCGTCCCGGAGCTATTCGAAGTCCGCCGCGAGGGTGCGGCGGATGTCCTCCGGAAGCGGATCCAGGGTTTCCGTATAGCTCGGGTGCTCGATACCCGCTGACATACCGGCTCCCGATTTGGCAGCTTTGCGCATTGGATCGCTGAACTCGAAGCGCAGGAAATGGACCGACGACGTCTTGTCCTCCGTATCGCGCTCCAAGTCCTCGTCGGCAATGGGATAAACGGGATCGAATCCCTCGACCTTCATCCAGACTCTGTCCTCGATACCGACAAGCCGTGACAGCATGCGCTTGCGCTGGTCGACGTCGGGATACTCGATCATGAAGGTGGCCTTGAGATTGCCGCCGTCGGGGATCAGCGGGTTGTAGGAATCGAGCTCTTCCCGGATACCATCGGGCTCGAAAATCTTTTCCACCCGCAGCATTTCCTGGATCTGGTACTGAACCGTCAGCCGGTCTTCGAAGTACAGGGTCGCATGATCCCCCAGATGCACCGTCCGGCGCTTCTTGTGGTCCATGACCCTGGCGCGGAATTCCGGTCGCTCCCGGGCGTACTGCTCCAGGGAATAGAGGTCATCACGCGTCAAGTGCTTGGTCATTGTCTAGTAGCCCCGTTCCGGACTTGCGATGAATTTCAACACGACCCGCCGGGTCAGATCCCGTAGGCCTTTCGGAGCAGGGACATGGGATGCATTGCATCCGTTCCGTCGCCCATGCCATTGGCGATCTGATCCCCCGCCATGGGGCAGTCGCTGCTGTAGTAATCCGCCTCGAATTTCTGCACGCGGTTGACCACCGGTTTGCAGATCTTCATGGATATATCGTGAAACTCCTTCTTCACCGCATAAGTGCCGTCGTGCCCGGAGCATCGCTCGATGGCCTCGATCTCCGTGCCGGGAATCAATGACAGCAGTTCCCGGGTCTTCAACCCGATATTCTGGACTCTCAAGTGGCATGCGACGTGGTAGGCGATTCTGCCGAGCTCGCCGCTGAACTCCGTTTTCAGCAGGCCCGCCTTGTGACGATGCATCAGGTATTCGAAAGGATCGAACATCGCCGCCTTGACCTTCTGTACGTCCTCGTCCTGGGGATACATCAACGGCAGCTCCTGCTTGAACATCAGCACGCAGGAGGGCACTGGGGCCACAATGTCGCAGCCGTCGTCCACCATTGCGGCCAGAACCGGAATATTGGCGTCCTTGGCCTTCGCCACGGCCTCGAAGTCGCCCAGCTCCAGCTTGGGCATGCCGCAGCATCGCTCTTTTTCCGCAAGCCGGACCGGGATCCCGTTGTGCTCGAAAACCCTGATCAGGTCGGTGCCGACCCGGGGCCCGTTGTAATTGCCGTAGCAGGTCGCGAACAGGGCAACCTTTCCCCGCGTCGGTCCGGCGGACTCGGGCTCACCGTCGTAGGCGGGTCTGGCGGTCTTGCGGAGGGTTTTGCTGTGATACCTGGGGAGGCGCGCATCGCGGTGGACACCCAGAGTCTTCTCCAGGACCGCACGCCCCGCACTGGAGCTGTTGACGCTGTTCACGACACCGGAGACCACGGGTATCCCGGCCAGTTGGCCAACCGCGTCGGTGCTGGTCAGCATCCGGTCGCGAAGCCTGGATTTCCCGCTCTTGTGCTTCACGGCCTTGGCCCGGAGCATCAGGTGCGGGAAGTCCACGTTCCAGGGATGGGGCGGCACGTAGGGACACTTGGTCATGAAGCACATGTCGCACAGGTAGCACTGGTCCACCACGTTCCAGTACTTCTCCTTGGGGATGCCGTCGACCTCCATGGTTTCCGACTCCTCGTCCACGAGATCGAACAGCGTCGGGAACGCATGGCACAGGCTGAAACATCGGCGACAGCCATGACAGATGTCGAAGACACGCTCCATTTCCTGGTGGAGATCGTCTTCATCATAGAATTTCTGGTCCCGCCAGTTCAGCGGATGCCTGGTGGGTGCGTCCAGGCTGCCCTCGCGGGCCGAACCGTCATTGGATGCCATGCGAGAACCTCTTTGCTGTGAGCGCGAAAGCCCGCCATTAACGGGCCGGCAACGCCGGCCCGTCAACAGGGGTCAGTCGGGTCCGCGGGTGAACGCTTTCCGGATTCGAAGCACTGTGGACACCCCGGCGAGCTAGTCGTCCAGGTTGTCCAGGGCTTTCTGGAAGCGGTTGGCATGGGATCGCTCCGCCTTGGCCAGGGTCTCGAACCAGTCGGCCACCTCGTCGAAACCTTCGTCCCGGGCGGATTTCGCCATGCCGGGATACATGTCGGTGTACTCGTAGGTTTCACCGGCGATAGCCGATTTCAGATTGTCGGCGGTGCCGCCGATCGGCAGATCGGTAACCGGATCGCCCACTGTTTCCAGATACTCCAAGTGTCCGTGCGCATGGCCGGTCTCGCCTTCGGCGGTGGAACGGAACACGGACGACACATCGTTGTAGCCTTCCACGTCCGCTTTGGAAGCAAAATACAGATAACGGCGATTCGCCTGGGATTCACCGGCGAACGCTTCTTTCAGATTCTCTTCGGTTTTGCTGCCTTTCAGATCCATCGTCACTCTCCTGGGTTTGGTTGACATACCAGCGGAACGCGGGGGCGCACCGCCACGGAATTTAGAATAATTCTAAATTGGTGATCCGCGGGTGTCAACCTCCGGGCAGCCCGTACCTGGGGCGGTTGGCCATGCCGCATCGCAGCGGTTTACAATCCCCGGCTGACTCACACCGGCTATCAACGTGGCGAAATCGACCCCCAAGCAGCCCGACCACGACTTCTCCCGGTTCGAGGCATCCCTGGAGGAACTCGAGAAGATCGTGGCGCGCATGGAGAACGGCGACCAGTCGCTGGAAGAATCACTGAAAGATTTCGAACGCGGGGTGACGCTGACCCGGGCCTGCCAGACCATGCTCAAGAACGCCGAGCAGAAAGTCGAGAAGCTGGTCCAAGAGCACGGCGAGATGAAAACCGAACCTTTCGCCGACGAAGATACTTGACTCGTATAACAACGTCCAATCCTGTACTGGACGAGTACGTCCAGCGGGTGGAAGACGCCCTCGACCGATTTCTTCCCCCGGCTCGGATCGAGCCGGCACGGCTCCATGAAGCAATGCGCTATGCCTCGCTCAACGGCGGCAAACGCATTCGCGCCATGCTCGTCTACGCCGCCGGAGTCGCGATGGAAGGGGCGTCCGACGACCTGGACGCACCGGCGGCCGCCGTGGAGCTGCTGCACGCCTACTCGCTTATTCACGACGACCTGCCGGCCATGGATGACGATGAGCTGCGGCGGGGACGCCCCACCTGCCACATCGCTTTTGACGAGGCCACCGCCATCCTCGCCGGCGACGCGCTGCAGGCCCGGGCGTTCGAGATTCTAATAACGGGAGAATCGGCCCTCCCTTGGGAACGGCGGTCCCGCATGGTGGCGGTATTGGCGGCGGCGGCGGGATCCAGGGGCATGGTGGGTGGCCAGGTGCTGGACATGGCCGGCGAGAACCGCGCACTCGGCCTCGAAGATCTCGGCGCCATCCACCGGGCCAAAACCGGCGCCCTGATCACCGCCGCCGTGGTCATGGGAGGCCTGGGTTCACCGCACACGGACGCACCCGTGATCGCGGCCTACGAGCATTTCGGCCGGGAGATAGGCGCCGCGTTTCAGATCGTGGACGACGTGCTTGATGAGACGGGTGATACCCGGACCCTCGGGAAGCGGGCGGGCGCTGACAGGGAGTCCGGCAAGTCGACGTATCCGGCGGCAATCGGTCTGCAGGATTCCAGACGGCTCGCCGGGGATCACCTGCAGTCAGCGCTCGCAGCCCTGGACGCCATACCGGTCGACACCTCTTCCCTGCGGGCCATCGCCCGCATGGTGGTCGAACGCTCGTCGTAAACACGGCGGCAGGCCTTGCCGCAATATAAGCAAATACTTAAACTCTCATCTCCGGAACCGAACAGGCAGCTACTTTTCATGTCGACCAGCAAAGCCGGACTGAACAACGACAACGTCACCACCATGGCGGATGTCCAGGGCAGCCCCGACACTCGCCGTATCTCCATCGACAAAGTGGGAATCAAGGATATTCGCCACCCGGTCAGGATCTCCGACCGCAGCGGGGGCGAACAGCACACGGTGGCGACCTTCGGCATGTATGTCGAGCTGCCCCACAATTTCAAAGGCACCCACATGTCGCGCTTCGTTCAGATCCTGAACCGGCACGAGCGCGAAATTTCCGTTCGCACCTTCCGGCACATGATCGGTGAAACCGCGGAACTGCTGGAAGCCGAGAAAGCGCATATCGAAATGCGCTTTCCTTTTTTCGTCAACAAGAAGGCACCCGTTTCCGGCGTGGAAAGCCTGATCGACTACGATGTCACTCTGATAGGCGAGCTGGAGAAAGGCCGGTCCACCATGCACCTCAAAGTCCAGGTCCCGGTGACGAGCCTGTGCCCCTGCTCCAGGGAAATTTCTGACTACGGGGCCCATAACCAACGCTCCCATGTGACGGTTTCTGTGGAATCGAATGCTTTCATCTGGATCGAGGAGATCATCGAAACCGTCGAGAGCGAGGCCAGCAGCGAGCTCTACGGATTGCTGAAACGCGTGGACGAAAAGCACGTCACGGAAAGGGCCTATGACAACCCGAAGTTCGTCGAGGATATGGTGCGAGATGTCGCCGCGCGCCTGAATGACGACGAGCGGGTCATGGGCTACACGGTGGAGGCGGAGAATTTCGAATCCATTCACAACCACTCCGCCTATGCGCAGATCACGCACCGGAGATCGGACGAGGAAGCTTGAGGCCAGGCTGCCGGGGGGCACCCGGGGGCGCGGTCAGCGGCGCAGCAGCTCCAGGCGATTTCCGGTGCGGTTCATGTCCAGCTTACCGAGAAACGACATGCCCAGCAGCGGTATGTCGGGATGAGCGCCGAGAAGAACCCCTGCCTCGACATTGCGCAGCGTAATCTCGCCGATACTGACCCGGTCCAGCGTCACCATGTACATGGGCGTTACGCCACTGGCGGTCGTCGCCACGCCCTGTCGGCCCGCCCGATAATCGATGCCGACGCGCTCGGCCAGGCTTCGGCTCAACGCAATGGTGTTAGCCCCGGTATCCACCAGAAATCGTACGGACGCGCCGTTGATGCTTCCCGGGGCGTAGAAAAAGCCGTCATCTTCCGCCCACAGCGTCAATTTCTCGGGACCATCCCAGGTCGGCGACACATCGCCGGACGCGCCCGGGAAGCCCGTCACCATACCGAGCTCCAGCACCTCCTCCCTGCCGTCAATTTCGACATGCGCCCGGTCCGAGTCGGCCTCCAGCAGGGTGATCCCTTCCGGGCTGGTCTCACCTTCCGCGATCAGCCGCCGCTCACCATCCACGTGCAGCAGGACCTTGCCCTCGAAAAGGGCCAGTACCGTGAGCCTGTCTACCGCGATAACCGGTGAAACGCCCGCTACGGCCAAGAAACCGACCATCAGGCAGGAAACGACTAGGGTGATTCGGCAATTTCGCATGGCGATGTTGGCGGCGGACTGACCATACCTTCCGAGTATAGCCGCAAAAGCCGGCAAGCGGCATCCGCGGCGACGGACACCGCATCCGTGGGCACTCTCATGATCCCGTCCACGGAGCGGCGGCACCCCCGGGGGGAACGATACCTTACCGGCCCGATTCCGGGCCTTCGCGGCGTCCCGGCCGGCAGCACCCGTACATAAGTGATTGATACGCGGCTAGAATATGACAACAAGCAGCACCAGCAGCACAACGGCGGCGATCATGCTGAGCCCGAACTTGTTCCACATGCTGAGGTCGTTCCAGAATCGCAGAAATTTCACACCGGCCTCCCGAGTATTGTTGGTTTCTGTCCCGGGTCGAATATACGACAGGATGTGATACCCCGCCAGCATTACCGGAGGCAGCCAAAACCGGTCGGCGACAGGGAAGATGGTCCCACGGGGTTTCGGAACGCAGAGGCGTTGCCGCGCCGTCTTTGCAGTCCCGCCGATCGGTTCCTATAATTGCAGGCGTCTCCAATCAACTTTTAAGGAGTTCCGGGTGGGTTTCCCCCACCCGGTAACCACAATGCCCGCCCGTCCCGACGACACCGACTCGACGCCGGACAAGCAGGTTGACTGGCATCTGCTGCGGCGCGTCTACGGAAGCGAAGCCGTCAGCTGCCTGTTCACGATGCTCGTTGCCACTGTACTGGCGACCGTGGTTGCTGTGTATGCGCCGGGCGGCCGCCTGCCTTTCGTGTGGTGGCTGGTGATGGCCGCCGCGGTGCTGCTGCGGCTGGTCACCGCGAGGCAGTTCAGATCCCGTGCAACCAGGGACACTGCCACTGAGTGGCAGCGCCGTCATGTGCGCAATGTCACCCTCACCGGCCTCGTCTGGGGCATCGGCGGCGCGGCGATGCTTCACTTCGCCCCGGCCCCGCAGATTCAGACCGCCATTCTGGTGGTGATTGCCGCCATGACGGCAGCAGCGGTGGCGTATCAGGGAGCGGTGCTGCGGGGCTACCAGGGATACTTGTTGGGCGCCGTTCTTCCCGTGGCCGTTGTACTCCTGGCGTCACCTTCTTCCGGGTCGCCGGGTATCGCCGTGCTGTCCCTGATTTATTGCGGCGCAATGTGGTCCGTGGCGACGCTTTACCATCGGGATGTGCACGCGACCACACGGATGGGATACGAGATGCAGCACCTTTCTCAGCAATTGGAGGAAGCCAACAGGAAGCTCGAAACGGACATCGATGCCCGCTTGAGAGCGGAGAACCTGTTGGGCGCGGAGCGCGATGTCCTCGAGAACGTGGCCCGGAATATGCCGCTTCTGACGATCCTGGATGAGCTGAACCTGGACATCGAGGCATTGTTTCCGGGCAGCCTGTGTTCCGTCGTCATCCTTGGCCACGACGACCGCCGCATCGAGGAATGCTCCGCACCGAGTCTCCCCGAGGCCTACGTGAAGCAACTAATAGACCTGCCAATCGGTCCGGAGGCAGGCAGCTGCGGCACCGCCATGCACCGGCGGGAACAGGTGATCGTGGAGAATATTGCAGACGATCCATTGTGGGAGGAGTACAGGGAAATGGCCCTGGCCCACGATCTTCATGCCTGCTGGTCGACACCCATCGTGTCCCGCTCCGGAGCCGTGCTCGGGTCATTTGCGATCTATCGCCGTGCTCCCCGAACGCCGTCCAAACAGGAGCTCGAAACGGTCAGCCGCATGAGCCGGCTGATGGCGCTGATCATCGAAGACGTCAGGAACAGCGAACGGATACAGCTCAGCGAACAGCGTTTCAGGGACTTCGCGGGCGCCGCGGCGGACTGGTTCTGGGAAATGGATCCGTCCTTGCAGTACAGCTATGTGTCGGAAAAAACCGGCGAAGCGAACGCGGGACCGGAGCCGCCGGTCCTGGAGAAAACCCGGGAAAGGCTGTGTGAAGCCACGGCGGGCGATGCATCGACGGCGGGAAACTCCGACGCCCGGCAGGCGGTGGAGCTAGAATTCACCGTAGATCTGCCGAACTGCCCGGAGATGGAAGTGTTGACGCTGGTGAAGCCCGTCTACGACACCCGGCACGAACTCGCCGGCTGGCGCGGCGTCGGACGCGATGTGACACGCGAACGGCAGATGGAACGGGAAATCCGGCACCAGGCCACGCACGACAGCCTGACCGGCTTGGTCAATCGCCGCGAGTTCGACCGCCGACTCCGCGAGTTGTTGGCCGCGGACTCGCAGCCACGTGAGTGCTTCGTCGCTTTCATCGACCTCGACCGATTCAAACTGATCAACGACACCGCCGGACATTCCGCCGGCGACGCCGCGCTGAAGCGCATCGCTGAAATCCTGCGTGACGGCCTGCCCGGCGATGCGGTGGCCGGCCGGCTGGGAGGGGACGAGTTCGGCATCAGTTTTTCAGCGAAGAACATCCACAGCGCAATCGGACTCATGGAATGCCTGGTCAGCGCTCTGGCCGGCGCCCGATTCGACTGGGACAACTCCCGCTTCAGCGTGGGGGCGAGCATAGGGCTCGTTCCCGTCACCAAGTCTTACAAAACATCCGACCAGGTTCTGTCGGACGCTGACGCGAGCTGCTACCGCGCCAAGAATGGAGGAGGCAATCGCGTATGCGTCTATCAACCTGATCTGGACCCGTTCACCGAGGACACCCGCAGCACTGGCGAATTGACGCGGGCGCTGAAGGACGACCGGGCGCTTGTCCATATACAGAAGGTCTGCGCGCTCCGGGTGCCGGATCGCACTCCCTGGTACGAAGTACTTCTGAGGTACAGCGACGGCAGTGAAGCCGTGTCTCCGCCTTCCCGCCTGATCGCCGCCGCCGAGCGCTATGGCCAGATGGGCGTGGTGGACGTGTGGGTGCTGGAACAGGCACTCGACCGATGGGGCTCCATGCTGACGGACGATGCCCTCCGCCTGTCCATCAACTTGTCCGCAACGTCCATCGAACAGAAGGAGATCGCGAACCGGATTGCGCGTCTCGTCGAGCAGGCCCGGATCGCACCGGGTGCGCTTTGCTTCGAGCTGACGGAAACCTCGACGTTGACCCGCATTGAGCACGCCGCCGGATTCATGACAGAGCTTCGCCGGCTCGGCTGCGGACTCGTGATCGACAACTTCGGCGGCGGGCGGTCCAGTTTCTCCTTCCTCAAGCAGCTCCCCGGCGACTACCTCGCCATCGACGGCGGATATGTGAGAACCATGACCATGGAGCCGGCCAATCACGCCATCGTAGAGGCGATACACAAGATTGGACAGGCTCACGGCATGCAGACGCTGGCCAAATGCGTCGAATCCCGGGACACCCTGGACGCTCTGCGGGCCATCGGCGTCGATTTCGCGCAGGGGCACCACCTCGGCGGCGCATTGCCGGCTGCCGGGCTCGACCCGGCCCGGGAACCGGAGCCCGACGCCGTCCACGGCCACCCGGAGGACCGGGTCCGTTGCAGCGGGCAGCGTTGCTGAATGGCCGTCGAGCTCGAGGCACGAAGCATTCAAGACGAATGAGCGCCCCGCGGCGGATCATGCGCCGGGATGTTGACAGCACGCGGGCGCGGGTGCGTAGTGTCAATGAAGAACCTTCCGAACATTCCGGGGGTCGTCAATGACCGAACCATACTGCTTTGACATCGAAACTCTGTTGAACGAAAGCCAGCCGGCGTCGATAGTGGTTATCGGAAGCGGCGTGGAGCATGCCGTCGACAATTACCGGGAGCAGAAGCGGGTACTGGGAAAGGAATGCCAGGTGGAGCACATCGGGCGGGACAGGCCGGCCGGAGCCCTCGCCGAGCGCTACGACATGGGGATCGTGGCGACGACCATCGAGCACATGGACAAGCGGGAAGCATTGCTGCTGCTGTCCCGGCTGCGTGATCTTTACACGGCGCGGTTCTGCACGGTGGTGCGGATCGGCGACGACTGGCCGGACCAGAAGACCATCTGGACCCGGAACGAGCTCCTCGGCATCGGCATGATGCTGGTGAACAGTTACGTGGACGACGACAACCGGCAGACCCACCTTTACAAGTACGACATCGCCACCTACAAGCCCACCCCGGGCTGGCTCAATCCCGACGACTGGGCCAATCCGGAGCTTTGGAACAAGTATCGCTGGTGAGTCGCTGTCTTCTCCCGAGGCGTTTCCCGGGCACCCCGCTACCCACATTGATGCTGGTCCGTTCGTCAGATCGCGGACAGTGGCTCGGTTTGAGGACACGCATGATTATGGTGGCCAGTGCCGGGGGGTGTCCCCCAGGGCTGTCGAAAACAGGGATGTTTGAGCCAGAGCGTACACGGATGTATTTACAGCGGCCCTGGGGGATACCCTCCGGCACTGGCCCATTCTCTGGCTCCGGCACCGGTTGTCAAACCGGGCCACTGCCCGCGGGTCGTTGATTACCACAAGGTCAGCCGCGGGATATCCTACCGGGTCCGGAATATGCGCCGCCGCAGATATGCGCCCACCAGCAACACCGCAGGGAACACGTGAAAGGTCGACACAGTGATCATCACGGTTGACCATACGGACCCTTCGGCCTCCGGCTCCAGGGCGGACACCCACCAGCCCGCCGCGATGCTCAGCACGATCGCGGCGCCGATCACCCCGCCGTCGAACAACGCCATTTTCGGCCCCCGTCCGGTGGCAGGCCGCAACGCGATGTAGCCGAACACGAACAACAGCAGCAACGGCACGATTACCGCCTGGTACAGGATCACGGCAGCGGCTCCCGAACAGCGTGAACCCGCAGTCGCACGTAGTCGGCCCACCAGGAACCATTGTCCCGGCGCAGCTCGCCGGCCAGAAGGTCTTCAAGCTCGGCCAGGAAGTCCTGGCGTTCATGGTCCGGAACAATGTCCAGGAAAGGCCGCCCGACGGATCCCATCCAGTTGGCGATGCCGCTAGGCAAGTCGGTGGGCCGCTCGAAACGCTCGATGTGCGCGACATCGAAACCCGAACCTGTCAGGAGCGCCGAGAATTCCTCCGAAGTGGGGAAATGCCACGGGTCGACCTCACGCCCGGCGATACCTCGCTTATCCAGCGCCTGGTGGATCGCCCGCCGTATCCGTTCGATATTGCCGTGTCCGCCGAACTCGGCGACGAAGCGTCCGGACGGCTTCAATGCCCCGGCTATACCCCTAACCACGGCCTCCATGGGGCGCATCCAATGCAGCGCCGCGTTGCTGAACACCGCGTCGAAAGACCCGGCAAAGTCCGTACGGACGACCAAGTCCACGGCATCCAGGAGACGGGCGTCAACCCCCCTCTGCCGTGCGGCCGCGACCATGTCCGGGCTGGCATCGATCCCCACGACGTCGCATCCCATTTCGACGAGCTTGACGGTGAGAATGCCATCCCCACATCCGACGTCCAGCACCCGCTCTCCGGTGCGGGGGGCCAGCAGCTGCACCACCGGTAGTCCCAGATCCGAGACAAACCCCGTGTGCTGCCTGTAGAAGCGGGCATCCCAGTCGGTCATATGGAATATACTGAAGGGCGCTTCCAACAATGCGCTATTTCTTCGATCGCTGCCTCAGCGCCTTGCTCGAATCCTCATTGACTTTATGTAAACTGCGGTTCTGCGCGCGGTGCTTCCTTGATCTCACGAAAATATCACTGTTTTTAGACATGCCCCAAATTCGATTGGTCGAGGATCGGCACCGCCGCGACCGCATTGGAACCCCGGCCCGTGCTCTCAGCGCCGGCTGCGATCCCGGCTTGAGTCGCCGGCGACATCGCCGGTCTGTCCAGCGGCGGGAAACTCTACCCGCACTTCGTAGTTCTCCCCGTCCTTGTCACGAATATTCGAGACCCCCTCGTAGCGTCTGAGGGCGGTGCTGTCGCGGTCGTAGGCTACGACGATGCCGTCCCCAAAGAATCTCAAAAGCATGGATGCCGGCTCCATAATAAATACTACTTCAGTATCCGTCATGCGCTCAAGATATATCCTGAATTCCAGGAAACGCTGAAACGAGGGAACGAGAAACGGCCGTTCGAACACCTCTCCCTGCATCAGCGAGGTCCAGTTGTTCTCGATGAACCTGTCGAAGCCGCCGTCGATAATCGCGTCGTCGGGAGCCCGCAGTTTACGCTCCTTGAGGGCATGGTCCTCGGTTTTCCGGAAGAACACCAGGAGCCGATCTTCCTCCTGGCTCGCCCCCTCCAGGTGGCCGTTTACCGCGTTCTCCAGACGGAAGTCGGGATCGGAAGCGTTGCGGCGGAAGTCCAGCCGCTTCCTGGCAATTATCCCGCCTTCGGGTTTCCTGTAGACGACCTCGCTTCGGGTCACCCGCCCCTGCTCGAGGTGCTCGTGATGTTCCTCGGTGTACAGGAGCTGGTCCGTCCCCAGATTGTACGCATAGCCCTTGCGCTGCTCCGCCGTCCCCCCCGCCGCGGCGGGCAAGGGTGTCAAAACCAGGGCCAATAACACCGTCACGCCGATATCACGCATCCCGACGTCTCCCCAACCAGAACGTACCAGGCTCATTCCGGGCCTCGGCCGCCGCCTTGAGAACATAACAGCAGGTGGCGAGATTGCCCGCGGCGATGAATGCTGCGATCCAGGCCCCGGCTACGAGACCGTTCCGTTCCCGCCGCAGCGCCCAGCCGGAAAAAAGCAGCAGCCCGACATACACGTCCACCAGCGTCACAATACCCCATGGCATCCGAATCAGCGCCCCGCCCTCCTCCCTGAAGTCGCCGAATATCACACCGTAGGCAACGGCAAGAGTCATCACAGCTAGACCCGACAGCGCCAGCGCCACACAAGGAAAGGATCCGCGTACCGGGAGGGGCCTGCTCATTTGCCGCGTCTTTTCCGGAACAGGTAGTGATTGACGTGCCACTGCTCGCCGTACTCGTAGCCGAAGAGCTCGGCGCAGGCCATGAAAAAGACGCGCCAGCGCATCCACCAGCGATTCGCCTCGGCTTCTCCGTAGGCATCCGCCAGGACCCGCATGATCCGGGGCCTGTTGCGGTCCATGTTCTGAAGCCAGGCCTCGGCCGTCTTCTGATAGTGGCCGCCGTTCCACGTCCATCGATTACGGAATTCGAGGTGCCGCTGAAATGCCAGCGGCAGGTCGTCGCACGGCATGATTCCGCCGGAGAAGAAATGCCGGCTCATCCAGTCCGTCGCATCGCGGTCCACGAACTCGTAAGGCACCTGCCGGTGGCAGAAAATATGCATGAAGAACATCCCGTCCGCATTCAGCCAGCCGCTGATCCGCCGGAACAGCTCTTCATAGTTGCGCATGTGCTCAAACATTTCCACGGATACGATGCGGTCGAACGTACGATCGATGGAGAAGTCGTTCATGTCCGCCGTGATGACCTGCACGTTGTCCAGCCGCCGGTCTGCAACACTCTGTTCAATGTAGCGTCTCTGGGAGTTCGAATTGGAAACCGCAACGATCCGCGCGGCCGGATACTGTTCCGCCATCCAGAGAGTCAACGACCCCCAGCCGCACCCCAGCTCCAGAATTCTCTGGCCGTCCTGCAGGGCGGCGTTCCGGCAGGTGAGCTTCAGCGATTCCTCCTCCGCCTGGTCGAGCGTCGCGGTGGCATCTGTCCAGTAGCAGCTGCTGTACTTGCGCCGTCCACCGAGCACCATGGCGTAGAATTCCGGGGGAACTTCATAATGCTGCGCATTGGCCAGCTCCGGAAGCGGAGCGACGGGCGAGGATTTCATCATCGCCACGAAGCTTTCCCGTTCGCGGGCGGCCCGGGCCGCGTTATCCACGGGCAACGTCCGGAGACGTGTCCGGACCAGGGACTGAATGCCCTTTCGAATCACCGCGTCGGGTATCCAGCCCCGCTCCACTGCGTCCATGGCGACCTGTGCAAGCTGTTGTTTCATGTTTGCTCCTTCCCGTTCCCGGGCGGCATGGGGAAAAACCGGCTGGTGGTGCGCTGGTATTCACGGTAGGCGTCTCCGCGCGAGCGCAGGGCCTGTTGCTCGGTGAACGGGATACCGGTCACGAAGTTCAGGAACAAGTACATCAGCCCCAGTCCGGCCATGGTGACCCACCAGTACGGGGACCCGAAGCCGATCAGAACGTAGGCCAGCCAGTGCAGCCATTCGAAAAAGTAATTCGGATGCCGGGAGTACGCCCAGAGCCCGCGGCGGCAGACCCGGCCCCGGTTTTCCGGATGCGTCCGGAAGGTGGCCAACTGGCGGTCCGCCATCCATTCACCGCCCAGGGCAATCAGCCATACGGCGGCGCCCGCGGCGTCCAGCCAGTCCAGCGCGCCCCGCGGAGCGAGCGAGGCCGCCGCCACCGGCAGTGCGAACATCACGGCCCACAGCGCCTGTACCTGGAAGAACACGAACATGACCGGCTGCACGCGCTTCTCCCCCACGGCCTGCTTCATGGCGAGGTAACGGCCATCCTCGCGCTCCCGGCGCAGCCGCTCGAACAGATGCCACCCGAGCCGTGCCCCCCATACACCGATCAACAGTGACAACAGGACACCGCGCTGCAGCACTACACCCGATGCGGCGGTGATCAGGCCGATCGCCGCCGCCGGCGTGACCAGCGCCCAGATCACATCGACGATCCCCGCCGTGCGTGTCCGCCTCTGCACCAGCCAGAACGCGAACATCACCAGCGCCGCGCCGGCCCAGGCGATCAGCAATGCCTGCCACTGGAACCCGGAATTCACAGCCCCTCCCGAACCGTTGCTTCAGCCATCGTGGCCCGGGTGAGCCGCTCGAGCCCCAGCAGGCCGACCATGCTCCCGGCCCAGGCCGCCGCGATCGCGGGGAGGGCGCCGTCGCCGATGTGGATGGCGCCAATCCGGCTGCCCGCCCAGTAGGCCAAGGGCCCCAACACCGCGCCCAGCAGCGCGGCGGGCAGGTACCGGCTTCGCAGCCAGCCCAGCGAATGACGGAGGGTCATGGCGAACATCACCCAGAGACTGACCATCCAGACCGTGGACGGAGCACCAAGGCTGGCATGGGCCGGGAACGCAATAACGCCGCCCAGGACGAGCAGCGAGTCCACGACAAAGCCCAGGCCGGCGGCGGCCAGAATCAGCAGCAGTTCGTGGAAACGGCCCCCGCGGAGATACCAATGGTGCAACGCTGCCCAGGCGGCGGCGTAGACCACGCCGGCAGCGGGATAGCCCCGCGCCGCTCCCACTACGCTGACCAGCCATCCCAGTTGGAAAAGGACAAAGTTGGCGACAAGGGCTGGACTAGCCACGACCCACCTCTTCCATTCTGTTGCCCGGCCGCGCGAAAACGATCTGGTAGTTGCCGAGGTAGCGCTCGGCGAATCCGGCCTCGCAGTAGCTGAGGTAATAGCGCCACATCCTGATGAACCGGTCCGTGTATCCCAGGGCCCGGGCCTCCTGCTCGCGCCGGTCAAAATTGATTCGCCAGTCCCGGAGGGTACGCGCGTAGTGCGCGGCAATGTCTTCCAGGTGAATGGGCTTCAGATCCGTCGACCTCTTCACCGCTTCCAGCAACGCACCCAGAGCGGGGCAGCAGCTTCCGGGAAACACGTAGCGCTGTATGAAGTCCCGGTTCCTGAGGTATCGGTCGTAGCGCTGATCGGGCATGCTGATCACCTGGATCAGCATCAGTCCGTCGTCCTTGAGCAGTCGCGAACAGCACCCGAAGTAAGTCCCCAGATTCTCGTGTCCAACGGCCTCGATCATTTCGATGGATACGAGCTTGTCGTATGTCCCTTTAAGGTTCCGATAGTCCTCCTTCAACAGCTGGATCCGCTCCTGCAGCCCCTGCTCGGCGATGCGCTTCTTCGCCAGATCATGCTGCTCATCGGAAATGGTGGTGGTGGTAACCCGGCATCCGTAGTGGCGCGCGGCATGGATCGCGAAGCTTCCCCACCCGGTGCCGATCTCCAGGACATGATCGCCGGGCCCCAGCCGCAGCTTCCGGCAGATCCTGTCCAGCTTGTTGACGGATGCATCGAACAGGGAACTTTCCGGAGCCGGGTAAATGCCGGCGGAATACGTCATGGTCTCGTCCAGGAACAGCGCGAAAAGCTCGTTGCCGAGGTCGTAGTGCTCGCGGATGTTCCTCCGGCTGCCGGCGAGCGTGTTGCGCCGCCACCAGTGCCTCAGGGATTCGATGCGGGTGGAAAGCCGGGCCAGGCCGTGGTCCATGCCGTCGGCATGTTCCGAATTGTTCACGAACAGACGGAACGCGCCGGTCAGGTCACGGCAGTGCCACTTGCCGTCCATGTAGGCGGTCGCCGCCCCGAGACTGCCGTAAACACACAGGTCGCGGTAGAAGCTCAGGTCATCCACGGAGATCTCGACGAGGCTGTCGGCGGACGGGTCCCCGTATTCCGCAACACCGAGCGCGTCCCGGATGACCAGCCGTCCGTTGTCGAAGCGCTCGAGCCGGGAAAGGGCGAGCCCACGGCACAGCCGGGTGATCGCGGAATGGGTCCGGCGGGAGGCGGCCGGGGTGGAACGGGTCATCGATTGCATCTTATCTCTCCAACCGGCTGGGCTGATAATTGCCCGGATGCTCGTGGAACGGCAGGCCCTTGAGGCGCAGTTTCAGGGCCTGCCAGTAAATCGCGCTGACTACCTTCCCGGTCATGGCGGGATAGCGGGCCAACACGCGAGCCAGGCGCCGTCCCGTGACCGGCGCTGCACGCAGGCTCAGTGAGGCACTGAAGACGCGCCGGTCGCTCTCGAAGCTCTGCATGACCACCGTCAGGGTGTCGCCCGGCGGCGGCAGGCGCCAGCGGTACTGCTGGTCCATGCCCATGAACGGCGACACGTGAAACGCCTTATCGAAGCCGTGCCGCACACCGTGCCGGGCGTCCAGGACATAGCAGTGCGTTTCGCCCCAGGGCGTGTTGTGGACCTCCGCTACCACGGCGTCCAGCCTGCCGCCATCGGCGCTCCAGCAGTAGTAGAAGCTCACCGGATTCATGCAATAACCGAAGTAACGAAGATGGGTGAGCAGGCAGACCGGGCCCCGGGGGGTACGCCCGGTCTCTTTCGCCACCAGGTGCCGCACCGAAGTATCCAGCGGCTCGCCGGGATCACCGAAATGATCCGCGCGCCGGAACCACGCGACGTTCGCACCGTTCGCGGACCACAGCCACCGACCCCGGAATACCCGGGTCAGTTCGGCAAGGTCCAGGTACATCATGTACAGGCGATACTCGAACTCATGCGGCTGCGGCAATTCCCGCCTGTGCCGGACACGGCCTTCATAAACACGGCTTCTCATTGCGCCAGGCCCATGTCAAATGCCTCGCAGACATTCAACGCGCTGCGGACACCGTCCTCGTGGAAGCCGTATCCCCAGTACGCGCCGCAGTAGGAGACGCGGTCGCGGCGAATCAATGCAGGGTGTTCCTGCTGAACCGCGTCCCGGCCGGGCAGAAAAACCGGGTGCTCATAGTCGATGCGCCGCAGGACCCGGCTTTCGTCCACAGGCGCATCGGGATTCAGGGATATGCAATAGGTTTTCCGGCTCGGGAGATTCTGGAGCATGTTCATGTTGTAGGTGACGGATGTCTGCCCGCATCCCGCCTCCGGAATACGATAGTTCCATGCCGCCCAGATATTCCGGCGGTCGGGCAGCACGCGGGTATCGGTATGCAGCGTGACCCGGTTTTTTCGATAAGGAAACATCTCAAGGGCGCCCCGCTCATCGTCACGGGCGTCGTGCAGGATGCCTAGGGACTGGTCGGCATGGGTCGCCATGACCACCTCGTCGAAATCTTCACGCCTGTCGCCGTTGAAGCGAAGCTCCACGCCGCGCCGGCCTCGTTTCACCCCCTTCACTGGCGTTCCAAGAACGAGCCGGCCCCGGTACCCGGCGAGCATCTTTCCGACATAGCTTCTGGACCCGCCGGCGACGGTTCGCCACACGGGCCGCCCTTCCACCTGCAGCATCCGGTGGTTGTGGAGAAACTCGATGACGAACCTCATCGGGAACGACCTGAATGTCCCGGCATCGCATGACCACAACGATGCGCCCAACGGAACCAGGTATTGATCTACGAACACACGCGAGTACTCCTCCGCGGCCAAGTAGTCGTCCACCGTGATGTCGTCGGCGAGCCCGTTCTCCAGATCGGAAACGGCTTTCTGGTTGAAGCGGAGTATGTCTCGCACCATCCACCAGAAGGCCGGACGGACCAGGTTGCGGCGCTGGCCGAACAGCTTGTTCAGCGACGTGCCGTTGTACTCGGTCTTGGTGGATTCGCAGTGCACGCTGAAACTCATGTCGGATTCGATGCTTTCCACGCCGAGAAGCGAGAACAACCGGCAAAGCCCGGGGTAGTTCAGCTCGTTGAACACGATGAAACCGGTGTCCACGTCAATGGACCGGTCTTTTTCCCTGAGCCGCACGGTATTCGCGTGGCCGCCGGCGCTGCCACCGGCCTCGAACAGGACGACTTCGTGCCGGCGCGCCAGAACCCAGGCCGCGGTCAGGCCGGAAATCCCTGCTCCCACCACGGCGATCTTCATCGCCGCTCCCGGCGGCGCGGTTCGCCCGCCTCCGCCAGTACCGAGGCAGGGACCGGGCGGAGCTCTCCCACCGCCGACAGAGCGCTCATGAGACGCAGCACCCAGTAGCTGACATCGATTTCCCACCAGTAAAACCCCTGACGGGCCGCGGACGGGTACCGATGGTGATTGTTGTGCCAACCCTCTCCCAGCGTAAGCAGGGCGAGCCACAGATTGTTCCGGCTGTTGTCCCTGGTATCGAAGCGGCGGGAGCCGTACCTGTGGGCGAGGGAATTGATGGTATAGGTCGCGTGGTAAAGCAACGTCGTCGAGACGAAGAATCCCCATATCAGAAACTGGGCGCCGTTCGTACCGTAGGCTGCACCCAGCCATTCACCCAGGCCGTAGCAGAACGCGCCGTAAAGGACGAACGGTACCCAATCGAATCGTTCCAGCAGCACGAGCTCCGGGAATCGCCGCCAGTCCTTGATGTACTGCTGGGGCGCCGAGAAGCTGGACCGGGTGAGGAACCAGAGAGTGTGAGCGTACAGAATACCCTTGTGTGCGGGGGAATGCGGATCGCCGGACGTATCGGCCTGGCCGTGGTGCAGCCGATGGTGAGCCGCCCACCACAAGGGACCCCGCTGTCCGGCGGTACAGCCCAGGACGGCGAACAGGAACTGCATGGGTCGTGAAGCCGTGTAGGCTCGGTGGGAGAAGTAACGGTGATAGAAGGCGGTCACGAAAAACATGCGTACCCAGTAGGATGCCGCCGCAAACGCTACCGCGGCCGTCGACGCCCCCGTCCAGATCATCCCCAGGCAGGCCAGGTGGAACAACCAGAATGGAATCGACCGGAGCCAGTCCACTGCGTCGTCGCTCTCCGGTGTCCGGCTGTACCGGTCATCGTTGCTGAGCCACGCCCAGAGCCTTTCCAGGCCCCGCAGGCCCGCCGAGGGTGGGGTCGATGTATTCATAGCCGGAAGTCTGCGGCGAAAGGCGTGAAAGGC
Organism: Gammaproteobacteria bacterium; assembly: GCA_034520625.1. Classification (GTDB taxonomy): domain Bacteria; phylum Pseudomonadota; class Gammaproteobacteria; order Arenicellales; family JAANXG01; genus JAANXG01. The sequence continues at coordinate 49,942 of JAXHNI010000005.1, forward strand.
GGGTAGTGGTGGAGTGAAGACGAGGTGAAGAAAGCATGCCCCGTAAAGCCCTGCCTCATTCGATGATGACCGGGGGAAAGCGCACGGTTACGGTGGTGCCCAGCTGGGGCCGACTGTCGATATCAACGGTCCAGCCGAATCTCGAGGACAAGTTCTTGACGATGGTCAGGCCCACACCGTGTCCCCCGCGCCTGGAGTCCCCGGAGCGATAGAACGGTTTGAAGACCTGCTGAATCTCCTGCTCCGGCATGCCGATACCGCTGTCGGCGATTCGTACCCGGTCCTCGTCCACGGTGATTTCCACCTGCCCTTCGTCGGTGTAGGACAAAGCGTTGCGTATGAGATTGCCGAAAATGACCGACAAGACCCGCTCGGATGCAACCACGCTCAGCTGGGCATGCTCCGTGAGATTGACCTGGATCCTTTCGTTTCCAAGCAGTTCCACGGCCCGTCCCATTTCATCCCGCAGCAGGGCGTTCACCTGGACCGGATCCCTCGACAGCGCCTGCTCGGACTCCCGGGCGAGCAGCAGGAACGCTTCCACCAGTTCCTCCATATCCTTCGCGGAACGCTGGATCCGAAGGACCGACGTCCGTGCGGGGGAGGACAGCTCCTGCTCCGACAGCAGCATGTCCGCGGCGATGCGAATGACCGTGAGGGGGCTGCGCAGCTCGTGGCTGGCGTCGCGGGTGAAGTTGCGCTCCCGCTCCACGAAAGCGCTGATTCGCTCGGCAAAGCGGGCCAGCGCCTCCGCCAGCGTGGCCACCTCGTGGTCCGCATCCTGCGTGAACTCGGGCGCCTGAAACGCTTCCTTGTCCGGATGTTCCGGGTCCAGGGTCTGGACGGTCCGGGCCAGGGCGATCACCGGCGACACCGCGCGCCGGGACTGGCGATATGAAATCCAGGCCGACAGGTACAGCACCACCAACACCCCCGCAAGTGGGACCAGGCCGAACACAAATGCGAGGTGACCGACATTCTCACCGTCGAACAGCAGATACAGCCGGCCCCCGGGGTCCCCGGAAACGTGTACCAGCGAAAAGCCTGATCCGGTGCCGAGCTTGTGAAATCCCGCTTCAAAGCCGCGATACGCCTCGGGTACCGGCGTGCCGGGATCGTTTTCCAGGTAGCCGGTGAGATTCCGGGTATCCGGGAGCGGAAATGCCGGATCGGTGTCCCGCTGCTCCCAGAAATACGTCGCCTCGTCCCTCAGGGCCTCCTTGATGAGCACTTCTTCCAGCACGAACGCAGCCGCCCAGACGCTGAGCACGGCGACCACGCCGATGATCACCGCCTGGAAAAGAAAAGCCTTGCCGAGGGTGTGACCGAGGCCGACTTTACGCATGTTCACTCATTGGTGTCGGCGATCCGGAAACCGGCACCTTGGACGGTATGGATCAGCGCCCGATCGAAAGGCTTGTCCACCTCTTTGCGCAGGTTGTAAAGATGGCTGCGCAGGGTATCGCTGTCGGGAAGAATATCGCCCCAGACCTCGCGTTCGATCTCCCGCCGGGTCACGACTCTCGGCGATCCGCGCATCAGAACGGTAAGGATCTTCAGGCCGATGGGCGAGAGCTGGATCTCCTTCCCCGCCCGGGTCACTCTCAGGGTACCGGTATCAAGCACCAGGTCTCCCACCCGGTAAGTCTCCGGACTGACGTTACCTCGTCGGCGGCGGATCAGCGCCTTGATGCGCGCCTCCAGCTCCCGCATCTCGAATGGCTTGATGAGGTAATCGTCCGCTCCGACCTCCAGTCCCGCAACCTTGTCCTCCAGCGTATCCCGCGCGGTGAGCATCAATATCGGGGTGGAGCGGCGGCCCTCCCGCCTGAGCTTCTCGCACAGCTCCAGCCCGTCCAGGCCGGGCAGCATCAGATCGAGGATGATGGCGTCGAATTCCTGGGTCACGGCGAGATGCAGCCCGGTGATGCCGTCCGCGGCGTAGTCGACGGTATAGCCCCGATTCTCGAAATACGCGAAGACCATCTCGGCGATATCCTGATGGTCTTCGATCAGCAGCACTGCCCCGGGGTTTTCTTCAGCGTTCATGACGGGAGTCTGGTTGTAGTCGTGTGACGACGGCGTGAAATTGCCGCTTCGGCGCGTAGTCCGACACGCGCGTGCGGAAGCCTACCACGCAACCGGGAGAGCACCACTGTTTGGAGAGCGCATTGAACGCCGTGGTCCCCGGACCGGACAGGTATAATTGTGCGCCCGGACAGTTCATCCAACCCGACGCCGGAGCCCATGACCGCAGCCTCGACAAGCACCAGAAACCAACGCTACCGGGCCACCCGCCGGGTGACGCTCATCGGCGGTATCCTGGATCTGGTGCTGGGGGTTCTCAAGCTCGTCACGGGCTACCTCGCTTCGTCCCAGGCCCTGATCGCCGACGGCGTGCATTCCATGTCAGACCTCGCCACCGACTTCATGGTGATCTGGGCCGCCCGCGAAGCGAGCCGCGCGCCCGACGCCAATCACCCCTATGGTCACCAGCGCATCGAGACCCTGGCGACCATCGTGCTGGGCCTGGCCCTGGCGGCGGTCGCTCTGGGCATCGCCTGGGATGCGGGTCAATCGGCGCTGGGCGCTGGAGCACCCACGCCGGGCGCGGCCGCCCTGCTGGTGGCCGGCTTTTCGGTGATCAGCAAGGAAGCGATCTTTCGCTATACCATGCATATCGCCAATGAGCTCGACTCCGGGCTGCTGCGCAGCAATGCCTGGCACAGCCGGTCGGATGCCCTTTCCTCGATCGTGGTCATCATCGGCGTGGCCGGCACCATCATGGGTCACACAACCCTCGACGCCCTCGCCGCCGTCGTCGTGGCCGCGATGATAATCTGGGTGGGAGGCAGGATGGTCTGGCGCGGCATCCAGGATCTCATAGATACCGGTGTCAATCCCGGCGCCGCCCGGGAAATCGAGCAGGCCGTAAGGAACGTGGACGGTGTTCGCGACGCGCATGACCTGCGCACACGCCGCATGGGCAACGAGGTCTACCTGGACGGACACGTCCTCGTCGATCCCAAGCTGAGCGTTTCCGAGGGCCATCGCATCGGAGAAGCCGTCAGACACCGGCTGCGCACCGGATTCTCCGACATCACCGATATCACCATCCATATCGATGCGGAAGACGACGAGGCATATCAAAGATCGGCCCATCTGCCGCTGCGCCCGGACGCCGACGCCCTGCTGAACGAGCACTGGTCGGCGATCCCCGAATCGAAGTTGATTGCCCGGCGGGTCTACCACTATCTCGACGGCAAACTCCACGTGGAAATACACCTGCCCATCGGAGCCTTCTCCGGCGTCGAGCAGGCCGTCGAAACGGCGCGAAAGCTGCGGGACTCCGTGGCTGGCGACCCGCGCGTGGCCCAGGTGGAAGTCCTGTACCGGTAGACGGACTACGGCCCCTTCCTTTCGCTATAATATCCCGATTCACCATGGCGGACAAAAACGAGCCCATTCAGCCGGTGGACGGCACCAAGGTACCCCGTTTCGCGGGGCCGTCGACCTTCGCCCGCCTGCCGGAGCTGCGGGACGTGCCCCGCTGTGATGTCGCAGTAGTGGGCATCCCCTTCGACGCGGGCACGAGCTATCGGCCCGGCGCCCGGTTCGGGCCCCAGGCGATCCGCCAGGCTTCCCGGCACCTGCGTACCCGGTATCACCCGGCCTATGACGCGGAGCCTTTCACCACCCAGCAGGTCGCCGACGCGGGGGACATCGCCTGTAATCCCTTCAACATCGAAGAGGCCATCGAGCAGATCCAGGCCGGCGCTACGGAGCTGATCGGCGGTGTGTCCTCGGGGATCATCAGCCTGGGCGGCGACCATACCATCGCCGTGCCCCTCCTGCGTGCCGTGAACCATCACCACGGTCCGGTGGCCCTGGTGCATTTCGACGCTCATCTCGACACCTGGGATACCTACTTCGGCGCACCGTACACCCACGGCACACCGTTTCGTCGCGCGGCTGAGGAAGGCCTGTTTCTCGACCACGCCTCGATGCACATCGGGATCCGGGGCCCCCTGTACAGCCGGGAGGACCTCAAGCGCGACGCGGATCTCGGATTCAGGGTCGTGCACTGCGACGAGTTCCAGACCGACGGGATCGATTCGGTGGTGAAGCGGATACGGCACCGGGTCGGCAGGCAGCCGCTGTACCTCTCCATCGACATAGACGTTCTGGATCCGGCCCATGCCCCCGGAACGGGGACACCGGAAATAGCCGGCATGTCGACCCGCGAGCTGCTGCAGGTGTTCCGGGGCATGGCGGGGCTGAATATCGTCGCGGCGGATATCGTGGAAGTAGCCCCCGCCTACGATCATGCGGAGATCACCGCCCTGGCCGGCGCAACGATTGCCTACGAGATGACCAACCTGTTCGCCCGCCGCCCGGCATGAGCGATCCGGACGCGGCGGGCGGCTCAACCGCCGGTCAATGAAGTGGATTGTGGCTGCCCTTGAGGCATCCAATGCCGCGCTCCAGGCCTTGGACGGTCAACGGAAACATGCGGTCTTCCATGATCTCCCGGATCAGGGTCACGGAATGCACATGGCTCCAGTTCTGCTCGTTCTTGAGCAGTGCCCCGTGCAATGGCGGAATCGCCTCGCGGGGGTATTCGCTGCGCAGGGCTTCGGACGGAATGTCCTCCACCACCAGCAGCTTGATCCAGTCCAGCAGTTCCGACGTCGAGGGTTTCTTCCTGAGGCCCGGCACCTCGCGCAGCCCGAAAAACATTTCCAGCGCGTCGCGGAGCAGCTCTTTTTTCAGGTCCGGGAAGTGGACATTGACAATTCGCTCCATGGTTTCCGCATCCGGGAACCGGATGTAGTGAAAGAAACAGCGGCGCAGGAATGCGTCGGGCAGCTCCTTCTCGTTGTTGCTCGTGATCACCACCACCGGGCGGTGTACGGCCCGGACCTGCTCCCGGGTCTCATAGACGAAGAACTCCATCTGATCGAGCTCGAGGAGAAGATCGTTGGGAAACTCAATATCCGCCTTGTCGATCTCGTCGATCAGGAGCACCGGCTGCCGGTCGCTGGTAAACGCCTCCCACAGCTTCCCGGGGACGATGTAGTTGGAGATATCGTGGACGCGCTCCTCTCCGAGCTGAGAATCGCGCAGGCGTGCCACGGCGTCGTATTCGTAGAGTCCCTGCTGGGCCTTGGTGGTGGACTTGATATGCCACTGAATCAGAGGCATATCCAGCGCGCGGGCGATTTCACCCGCGAGCCGGGTCTTGCCGGTGCCCGGCTCCCCCTTGACGAGCAGGGGCCGTTCCAGCGCGACGGCCGCGTTGACTGCCGTCATCAAGTCCTCGGTTGCGACGAAATCTGCGGTACCGGTGAACTTTCTGGTCATTGTTGAGTGCGCGGGATGTAGAGGCCGCATATTGGCATTGACACCCGACCGTGGCAAATCACCCGTATCCCGGTGCATTTACCATGATTCGTCGACAACGCCGGAAAGTCGTCCTGTCGTTTACAATATCCGGTCAATAGCCGATTCGACGCCGGATGTTCCATCGTCTCCTGACATTGACACTGCTGTTGCCGGCCGTTATTCATGGGTGCTCCGGCCCGGTCCGCCCCCTCGAACCGGGCATCGGACAACCGGTATCCTGGGAACGGCTCGACGGCTGGCATTCCGACAACCACGCCGAGTCGTGGCCGGCGCTGCTGGCAGGCTGCGCCGTGCTCGCCGATGTGGACCGCTGGCAGAGCATCTGCCGCGACGCCGGGCGGATCCGGGCACCCACGGACGCCCGCGCCCGGGCGTTCTTCGAAGCCCGGTTCCGAGCCCATCCGGTCATCGGCGACGACGGTGAGCCTGAGGGATTGATCACGGGGTACTATGAACCATTGCTGCAGGGCAGTTTCGAGCCGGATGAACGGTTCAAGTACCCCCTTCACGCGCCGCCGGAGAATCTGCTGGTCATCGACCCGGGAGACGCCCACCCGGAGCTGAGCGACCTCCAACTGCGGGGCCGGCTGCAGGGCCGTACAGTGGTGCCCTACCCCACCAGGGCCGGACTGACGGCGTCTCCCGACGCATTGCCCGGCTCGGAGCTGCTCTGGGTGGACGACGCCGTGGACGCATTCTTTCTGCATGTCCAGGGCTCCGGACGGGTGGCGCTTCCCGACGGGCAAACCGTCGCCGTGCGCTACGCCGACCACAACGGGCACCCGTACCAGTCCATCGGCAGGGAACTGGTCCGCTCCGGGGAGATGACCCTCGAGAACGTGAATCTCTTCACGATCCGACGCTGGCTGCGGGCCCACCCCGGCGAGGCCCGGGCACTCTTTAACCACAACCCCCGGTACATTTTCTTCCGGCTGGATACCGGATCGTCAGAGAATCCGCGCGGCGCGCTCAACGTGCCGTTGACCCCGGGACGCAGCCTGGCCGTGGACCGGGACAAGCTCCCCCTGGGGGCGCCGGTCTGGCTCGCAACCTCGATGCCCGGTGAATCGGGCGCGCCGCTGAACCGGTTGCTGATGGCACAGGACACCGGCAGCGCCATCAGGGGCTGGAACCGTGCGGACGTGTTCTGGGGCTCGGGCCGGGAGGCGGAAAGGAAGGCCGGGCTGATGAAGGAACCGGGGAGGCTGTTCGTACTGCTGCCGAAATAGCGCGGGCGGCGCCGCGTACCCCGCCGCAGGACCGGACGAAGCGCCGGCCTACAGAGAGGATTCCTCCAGCACTTCGGCGCGCTCGGCCCGCCCCGCGCGTCTCCAGAGATCCGCCAGGGCGGAGCCGAATCCCTGCTCCACCGTCGCCCGGTAGGGCGCATCATCCGGGAGCGTCCGCATGAGGCGCCTGTGGGCCGCGCCGAGATGATGATACGGCATGGTGGGGAACAGGTGATGCAGCGCGTGATAACGCAGTCCCACCGGCGCCAGCAGTGGAGTGAGTGGCGAATTGCCTGCAATGTTGACGCTGTCCAGGAGCTGCTCGTCGCGGCTCATCGTGCCGTCCAGGTTCCCGTACCGGTGCGCCGCCAGGGTCCGTATGCCGTTCAGCACCAGGATGATCGCCACTACCGTGTACCAGACCGCCGGCAGCCCCGCCGGGAGCCAGCCGGCCCACAACAGCAACCCGGCCGACCACACCACTACGGCGCATGCCGCCTCCTGCACGTGCCAATCGGGAGGTATCTTCGCCGGCAGTTTGCGCACGTAGCGCGGGTCGATGGACAGGGAAGACATCCGCTGCAGCACGAAGCGGCGCAACCCGGGCAGTATCCAGCTCAACGGCGCGATCACCCCGAATCTCAGAATCGCGAGCAGCGGGATCACCGCATGACTGGCAATGTACAGCGCGATCGACCAGCGAGGCGGGTGCCCGAAGGGCAGGTACTCGCCGTCCCCCGGCGTGCCGTAGTGATGCCGGAAATGATGCTCCTGGTGAACGCCGTCGTAGAGGAAGGACGGCGCCATCAGGGGTACACCGCACAGGGCATCCCAGGCGATGCGAAAGCCCGGCAGCCTGCCCCGCTTCAGGTGCACCAACTCGTGGGTAAACACCACCGCGCGGTACAGCGCCAGTGCGGCGAGAGCAACGAAGGGGACGGCCGGCCAGCCGCTTTGGGTCACCGCCAGCGCGAACGCGGTCCAGCCGAGGATCGCGTGGAAGGTGAAATCCAACCAGTACATCCGCGGATCGGCATCGAACAGATCCGCGACCTCGCGCCTCAATCCGGCATGACCGGGATGGTCGCCTCGGGCATTCACGGCAGGATCGGTCGCGCCGCGTAACATTCGGGCCACGGGCTAGTACTCTAATCGAGGGATCTGATCGCTCGGTCGAGCTTGTCGTGCCGATCGGGGGCGGAGATCCGGACCTTGGCGCGCTCCGCGGTGCGTACGCCTTTCTCCGTGTCCACGGTGAGGTTGCTGGCGGTAAACGTCATGTCCTTCTCGCCGTTCAGGCAGCTCGTGACCCGGGCGTCAGTGAGATCGAGTATCTTCTCGTCCTGGAGGACGATCTTCTGCGCGGTACCGTAGGCATTGACCGTGCCGTGCCCGTCGCCCAGCACACGGCTCTCCCGGTCTGCGAGCAGAAATTCCGCGGGACCGGTGACGATCTTCCCGGACTGGATATCGTAGGTCAGCACCGACGTGTGTATCACGTCCCCTTGGGGCGTCTCGAACTTGACCACCCCCCGGGCGACGACCGTGTTGGTGTTCTTGTCGTAGGTCAATTCGTCCGCGTAGACGCGGTGGCCGCCCCGGATCAGCTGCGTATAGCCTTTCAAATGCACCACGCCCCGCTCGGGAAACGAGATGTCGTCGGCCAGGATCTCGACATTCTTCTCCGCAGCCTGGCTTATCCCCCGGATCGTCGGCTTGGCCTCGCACGAAACCTCGTCCGTGCCCGTCGCAGCCTGGACGGCCTGGGTCCCGGCCAGCAGCAGTGCGGCGGCAACGGCTTTAATCGGCACAGTATTTCTGTCGAGCATCACATTTCGAAGTCGTGAGCGTGGTGCCACGGAATGCGGCGCCACAACTGGTCACATAGGGATGAAAACGGACTATTGCAACCCCGGGCAGCCAGTATAACGCAAAACCCCCGGTCACCGCACAGTGCCGCCCCGGGTCCGGGCCGCCGCCCTACTGCGCCACGACCCGGCGGGACCAGCCCACCAGCATCTCCTCCGCCCGGGTCTTATCCACCGGAAAGTCCACCTCGCACCACTCCAGCCCTCTGACGGACTGGGTATGGACGACATGCTGCTGGGCGATGGCGCCGATGGCGGACAGGTACCAGATATCCAGCGCCCCGTCCCCGCTCATTATCCGGTTGAGCATGCTGCGGAAAATCCCGGGTCCCTCGCCCCGGAAGTACATCATCCCGATCGATTCCCCGCTTACCCGGTCGCTGGGCAGATCCTTGCCGATCTCCAGGAGCTGGGTGCCGTTCAGGTGTACTTTCATGTCGTCCTCGTCGTAGCGCTCCTTCTTGTCCACCGCCAGCACAATGGACGCCTTGCGGTGCGACAGCAACCGCCGCAGAACGGACTCGTGGAACAGCGTATCGCCATTGACCAGGACGAAGTCATCGTCCATCCGATCACCGGCCATCCAGCAGCTCACGAGGTTGTCCGCAACCTTGTAGAACGGATTGAAGACGGTATCGAAGCTGCACCGGGGATAGCGGCCGCGAAGCCTGTCCAGCTCTTTCTCCTGGGCCTCGGCCTTGAACCCGGTCACCACGGAGATCGACGTCATCCCGCAGCGCACGAACTGCTCCACCTGCCAGGCCAGCATGGTGCGGCCGGCGAGCTCGATGGTGTTTTTGGGACGATCCGAGGTCAGGGGAAGCAGGCGCTTGCCCTGGCCGGCTCCGAGTATGATTGCTTTCATTGTGATTCTGGTGGCGGAAAAAAAGTCACGGCTTATAACAATTTGGTCACCGGAATGCAAAGAATCCGGAGGGCACGGCCCCTTCCGTCCCACCTGTATTCAAACTGGGCCACATCCGGGGGCGCCACCCATCAGCCGGGCCAGGCGGCGGTGATCCGCCCTTGAATCGCCGCCAGCGCCCCGCCGGGGAGATCGAGGGCCCGGGTCACGTCCGGCGGCCCGGGCCAGGATTCATCCGTATACTCGCCGTCTCCGACCCGCACCGGCGCCGAATACCTGGGAATGACGTGATAGTGCACGTATTTGTCCACCATCATGAGCATGAGATAGTTGATTTTTTCGTACTGAAACGCTTCGGACAGGGCGCTTTCGAGGTCCCCGGCAACGATCCGGAGCTCGGTGAAACCGTCCCGCGACAGGTCCGGAAACCGCAGCGCTTCCTCGCGGCTCGCGAGCACCAGGCTGCCGACCGTCACCTGGGCGGGCCGGAGCAGCACCACCCAATGGTCATATTCGCGTATCAGGGATTCCGGATAATTGAACTTGAGTATGGTCTCATTGGTCATCGCTGCTCTCCCACCTCCGGTATTTCGGGCGCCGGTCACATTTCCACGGTCAGCAGGTCGTCGTCGAATGGATAATCGGTCATCAGCTCAACCCCATTGTCCACGACCCGCAGCTGCTGTTCCAGTTTCACCCCCTCCCCGCCGTCTTTCGAGCCGATATAGCTTTCCACGCACAGCACCATGTTCTTTTCCACGACGCCGTCGTAGCCGCCCCGCTGATGATCGTTCCAGTACAGGATATAGGGATACTCTCCCGTCATTCCTATACCATGAGCCATAAGGTAATAGCGGTTGGGGAAGAAAGCCTCCGGGATGCGCCAGCCCTGTTCCGAAAGCTCGGCGAAAGTCACGCCGGGCCGGATCAGGCTCATGTTTTGGTGTATCTGGTCATAGGCGAGCCGGTACAGCTCTTTCTGGGCCCCGGTCGCATCGCCGCCGCAGACAAAGCTCCGTGAAAAATCGCAGTAGTATCCGTATGCGCCCACCACGTCGGTATCCAGGGAGATCAGCTCACCCGCTTCGATGGATTTCTCCGACGCCTCCTGGAACCAGGGATTGGTCCGCGTCCCGGAGCTGAGCAGCCGCGTTTCAATGTAATCGCCGCCCCGGGCGATCACCTCGTGCCACAGCTCCGCCCACAAGGCCGTCTCCGAAATCCCGGGCCGGATGCTGGCCTGCAAGCGGTTCACGCCGTGCATGGTGAGCGCCGCCGACTCCCGCATCAGTGTGATCTCATCGTCGGACTTGACAGCCCGGGCCCGCTCCACCGGCTCCTGGGCGTCGACGACATCGAATCCCATCTTGCGCAGCGCGAAACCGCAATGTACGTTGAACCTTTCCAGCCCCACCCGGAGGTTGCCGTGGGTGCGCGCCAGATCCCCGATCTCGTCGGCCCACCGTTGAACGCTCTCCGGCAGCCGTTGGGCCGACGCCACGTAGCTCGCGGTGGTGGCCGTGCGGACCTCGTCCACGCTGGCGCTGTGGGCGGACAGGTGCGCACAGCCGGCAAACTCGAACATGACGACGGGCCCTTCCAGGGGAATGAACACGTAGCGGGCGGGATTACGGGCCGAGAAGATCTGCATGTTCCGGGTATCGGTGGCATAGCGCACGTTCACCGGGTCCACCAGCACGATGCTGCCGATATCCCGGACGGCCATCTCCTCACGCACCCGCCGCAACCGGTATGCGCGCACGCTGTCCAGCGTCGCCTGGTTCACCGTCATCCCGCGTTACCCGACAACCTGGCCTTCGTCCGGCCGGACGGCCACGTGAGCCTGGTGCTCGCGCACGGCAATATATACGCCGCTGCCGATGATGACGGCGATGCCCAGCCAGCTGACCAGGTCCGGAAAGTCGCCAAAGCCGATATATCCGACAACGGTGGCCATGACGATCTCGCCGTAGCCGAACGGCGCCAGCACTGAAGCCTCAGCATAATCGAACGCCTTGATGAACAGATAGTGCCCCACGGCGGCGATTGCCCCCACAGCCACCATCAAAGCGAAGTCCAGTGGGTCCGGGGGCTGCCAGTGCCAGGGCGCGTAAAATGAAAGCACCACCATCCCCAGCAGCGAGGTATAGAACAACGTAACCAGAGGCGGCGCCGTCCCGGACAGGCGCCGCGTCGCCAGAATATAGCAGGCATGACCCACCCCGGCCCCCAGCGCCGCCAGGGATGCCGGATGAAAGGCGCCGCCGCCGGGACGCAGGATGATGCATACCCCGAGAAACCCGACGATGACGGCGGACCACCGCCGTACGCCCACGTGCTCCCCCAACAGCACCGGGGAGAGGCAGGTCACGATCAACGGTGACACGAACAGCAGCGTCAGCGCGTCCGGAATGGACAGATACTTCAGGGACCAGAAAAAACACAGAGTCGCCGCCAGGAGAAACCCGCCGCGCAGCACCTGAAGCACCGGTTGCTGCACCCTGAATACCACATGCCGATAGTGGATCAGAACCACAGGGAGCATGAACATGAAGTGGAAAAAGAACCGGCCCCATACGATCTGCGTAACGGGATAGCTGGCTGCCAGGTATTTTGCGATCCCGTCCATGACCGGGACAATGGAAACCCCTGCGAGCATCAGGATGATGCCGGTTCGGGGCGATTTTTGGTCGGCCAGGGTCCACCCCCAATGATTCGTGGTTCGCGAGCGGGATGCGCGGTTTCCGGGCTGTGCCGCGGGCTCGCGCGTTGTTCTTCACCCAGGCCGGGGCGTGCCCGGCACCGGGTCAACCGGAGGCCGCACCGGGTCCGGTCGGCCGGTCAATCCAGCCTGACCCCGTCCCAGATAAACCATCCGGTGGCGATGTACTTCGTGGTGGTGCTGCTGACGATGCCGCGGTGCATGTGGGTGAAATACGCCGGCCACATCACCAGCCTCCCCTGCCTGGCCTCGCAGTCGAATTCCTGTTCGCTGAAATGGGTCCCGCCGTCCGGCACGTCGTTCAGGTAGATCATCCAGGCCAGTACACGCATCATGTTCGCCGGGCTGCCGACCTCGCAATGCAGCGCGTAGTAACCTTCCTCCGGCAGGTAACGTTGGAGCACATAGCTGTTGTCGATGATCATCCTCGACAGCGTTCGGAACACGTGCAGCCGCTTCCGGCCGTAGTCTCCCGCGCCCGCCTCCAGGGCTTTTTCGATGACCTGTTCGGGCATTTCCCGGAGGTGGAACCACCTGGGTATGTCCGTGGATGCCTTGGACGCGGCATTGAGGGCCTGGGAGCCGATGCGCCCCGGCTGCTGGATCCCGGTATTGCTCTCGAACCAGTCGATAATGCCGTCGCATTGCGCCGGGCTCAGGGCATGGTCTTTGATCTGTATCTGTTTCATCGCGTTCGAACGGATCTGAAACTACCGGGTGCGCGCGATTATAGTGGCATTCCGTCGGCGTTGTCAGGGTCGGGCCGAATCCCGGGGCGACCACCCAGGGCCCGGCGGCCGGGTTCCGGCTCCTGACGACGCTTACGCGGCGGCGGGTAGTGGCTCAGTTTGAATACAGAGCGGAAGGAAGCGGCCGGTGCACTGCCACAGGCCGCGATCTGATTCGAGAACAAGTGTCGAGGTGTAGGCCGGTGCCAGGGGCCGTCCCCCAGGGCCGCTGTGAATACATCCGTGTACGCTCTGGCTCAAACATCCCTGTTTTCGACAGCCCTGGGGGACGGCCCCTGGCACCGGCCTCCCCGATCATTCGGCCCTTCAACCCGGACCAATGCCCGCGGGTCGCGAAACGGTGCGGTATCTTTGGAGGTACACCAGCCGTATTCCGCTTCGACCCGAGCCACTACCCAGCGGCGGGGCTCAGTGACGACCCGGGGCATCATTGATATACTTTCGCGCCTGAAGGTTGACCGGGCGGCGCGCCGCAATGCGGGCGCCCGGCGCACGGAATACTCGATTTCCTCTTACCTGAGCAACCATTTCGATGACGAACACTATTCGGTTCCTACTCAATGCCGCCTGCCCGCTGGTACTGGCGTTCTCCCTGGCATCCTGCGGTAAAACGGACACATTCAGCTCGATCGAGCCCGGCCAGGAATCCGCCCGCTCGCGGGCCAACCTGGAACTGCCTCCGGATCTGAGCACCACGTCCAGCGACGCCCTGGCGGCCAACCAGGCCACCGCCGAGGCCGCGAGCGAGGAGGTCCTCCCGGAACCAGAGGGCCTGGATGTCGTGCGAAACGACGAGGAGGGTTGGCTCGAGGTGGACGCCCCCGCCGACCAGGTCTGGCGCAGGCTGATCGCTCACTGGGGCGCGCTGGGCGTGGATCTCGTAGTCAGCAATCCCGGCGAGGGCATCATGGAAACCGACTGGGTGAAACCCACAACCTCGGAAAAGGAAGAATCGAATCTCGGTCAAGTGCTCGTCGACCAGTTTCTCGGCAAGCTCTTCGATGAAAACACGGCACTCGACAAGTACACGTTGACGCTTCAGCGGCTCGGCGAGGACAGAACACGCATCGACGTGGCGCACCGGGGCATCAAAAAGATCCAGACCCAGCGATCGTCGGTGGGCACCAACGCGGACTGGGACTGGGTGGAAACCGATGAAGATCCCGCCAAGATCAGACGCGCCCTGTCGTCGATCGTCTACGGCTTGCAGGGCGGCACGTCCTGAAGCCCGGCGGCCGGCTCCAGGTCAGTACAACCGGGCGATATCACCCAGCGTATCGCGGATCTCCTCTACCGTGAGGTTCCGGTCAGGGAGGGAGCCGCGATAGGCGCAAGTCAGGTCGTCGACCTGCGGCTGCTGTTCGGAGTACAGGCTCATCGTCGTATAGTAGATGTGGAGGGCCGGGGTGCCGCCCCGGCCGCCGCCGAACTGACCCGCCACCATGATCCCCCGGTCCCGTATCAGGCCCGCGGGCCCGGCGTCATCCGGGACCAGCGACACGTCCACGCCGGATCGCGAATCGCTCACGGTGAACGTGGTCGGCCCGACCTCGCGGACCAGGGGCGCACCATCACGGTTTCGGTTCAGTCCGAAGCTGCAATAGGGCGCCCACTCGTTGACGTCATTCCGGCGCAGGGTTTCACCGAACTGGACATAGGCCCGCGCCGAGCGGCCCGGGAATCGCAGTGGCTGGTTCAGCTCCACCCGGGTGCCATCCGCGACCCGTTGCCCGGCGGACTGATTTTCGCCCGTGGCGGCACAGGCGCCTAGAAACACAGGCATGCAAAGCGCAGCCGCGCGGGTCAGCAGCCTCGTTGTAGTGGCGTTCATTCCGGCACTCCGTGGTTAACCGTATTGGTTCCCTGCTTTGGATGCGGGCGGAAACACGGAAGTTCCCGGGTCGTCAGCGGGGCCGGCCGCCGGTGTACCCCGGCACTGACATCGTGACTTTCGAACGTTTATCCTGGGGCATATCCGCCACGGGCCGGAGCACTGCCGCAGACCTCGGCCCCGTTTGACGGCCCGCGTGCTCGGGGAGGCCGGTGCCGGGGGCCATTCCCCAGGGCTGTCGAAAACAGGGATGTTTGAGCCAGAGCGTACAGGGATGTATTCCATCCTTCGGTCCGCGAACGGCACTTCCCTGTGCCGCTACTCACAGCGGCCCTGGGGGATGGCCCCCGGCACCGGCCCAACACGACAACGCCGGTTCTCAAAACGGGATCACGACCCGGGCGTTCGTTCCGTTTCCTTGCCGGCGTCGAGCCGCCAGCCCAGGAGCGCCCCATCATCCTGGTAGAATGGCGCGAGTTCGAGATCGGGAAAGCCCGCTGTCGTCAACCACTGCCGCAGATCATCCAGGTCGCTTTCCTTTCTCGCCGCGCGGATCATATCCAGAAGCCGCTGCCGGTTCGCGGTCACACGGCTCCGGGCCTCGTCTAGCCAATCCAGCAGGTCCTTCGCCGGCATACGGTCCAGCGCACCGAAAATCTCGTGAACGTAGCGCGCCGGCCCCAGAAGCATGTTAGGGGTGTTGCTGGCGTTCGCGGCTTTCTTGATTCGCTCCATGGCATCGCCCAGGGCCCGTCGCTTCTTCTCGAGCTTCGGGCTTGGTTTGCCCCCCCGGCCTGCCGTGCCGCGCCCGCCATCCGCCATTTCCCGCAGCAGGTTGCGGGCCCGGAGATACAGCTTGACCTCGTCCAGCACGAAATCGAGCTGCGCCAGCTCCTCCCGTGTGGACCGCAACAGCACGGAGTCATGATGATGCATGATGGCGGAAAAACCGCCGCCGGGCTTGAGCACCCGGCTGATCTCGGGAATCGAGCGCGACAGGTCGCTGTACTCGACTCCGAACTGGCTGCCCACCATGTCGAAGCTTGCGCTGTCATAGGGAAGCGACTCCACGGCGGTGCGGCCGCGAAACCGGATACGGCCCAGCGATTTCGCCAGCTCCGGGTCGGACACCCGGGATCCCGGCGCGATGTCGGCGAGGTCCACCCCGTGCACTTCCAGGCCCCCGGCGAGCCGATCACCCGTTTCCAGCACCAGAAGCGCCACCGCGCCGTTGCCCGTCGCGACATCCAGAAACCGGCCGCTTCCGGGCAGGCGTTCGCACCGGGTGCGCCAGAAATCCGCAATGGCGCCCCGGTAGTTGCCTTCACTGACCTGGCTGAAGGAATGAATATTGCCGTAGGACCAGTACCGGTCCCACTGCTCGATATGCCGCCGCTCTTCCGTCATGCCTTGGCTAGATCCCCCAGCGCGTCCACCAGCGGGCGCAGCTGCCGGGCATAGGGCTTCCAGCGACCGATGGCACTTCGATATATCGGTTGCCGGACCTGCGCGAGGCTGGCGGTGGTCACCGCCCTGCTGCCCAGGTGGGGCTGGAGACACGCCGGATTCCATTGGAGGCGGCAGTGGGCGAGCATGGCCCGCACCGACGGCTCGGGATCCCGTACCAGGTCTTCGTACCGCACGCTGATCAGGAAATCACCGCGGAGCACCCGTTTCCAGTGCGCCATGAGGCGCGAATACGCCCGGTAGTATCGCCCGAGCTCTTCAAGCTCCCAGGAAAACAGCTGCTCATTCTCGAATATGTGGGTAAAGCATGAAAAACACGTGTCCAGGGGGTCGCGGTGCACGTGTATGACATGGGCGCGGGGCAGGAGGCCGGCAATCAGTCCGAGATACTGAAAATTGTTCGGCATCTTGTCGACGACGCGTGCTGCGTCCGGCGCGGTTTCCGACAGACCCTGCGCGTACCGGCGGCCCAGGTCCCGCAGGCCCGCGTCATCCAGATCCGGTATCCAGTCCGGGAAGTCACGGCCCCGGGCGCGATTCATCTCGTCGGTCAGCCGGTCCAGGTCGAAGCGTTCGCCGGCACCGTGAACGTCCGGATGACGCGCCAGAATGCTCTCGACGAGCGTCGTGCCGGACCGCGGCATGCCCACCACGAAGACGGGGACATCGCTGTCGCACCCCGCGGCACCGAATCGTTCCACGACCTCCGCCGGGAACGCCTCGGCGATTCGTTCGAACCGGGTCTCGTCCCCGGACACGTCGTAATGGATCCGCGACCGTTGGACGGCGGCGCCATCGAGGTAGTGCTGAAAGGAGCTCTCCGTATCCGCTCCGGCATCGGCGTACGCCTTGCCCGCCGCATAATGCAGGTGGACACGGTCACCAGGCTCCAGGTCGCCGCGCTCCAGCAGCGCCTCGATTCGTTCGATATCCGAACCTTTCTTCCCGAATGCCCCGATCTCGGCAAGGCGGTACCAGACCTCCGCCCGCTCCGGCTGGATCGCCAGGGCCCGCCGGTAGGATGCCTCGGCTTCGTCCCGGCGCCCGAGCACCGCCAGGGTCACGCCCAGATGTCGATGAGCGACCGCGGATTCGGGGTCCAGGGCCGTCACCCGCCGGTGGCAGTGCTCCGCTTCCTCGAGACGGCCCAGGTCCATTTCGACGTTGCCCAGGTTGTGCCACGCCGACGGTGAATCGGGCGCGGAGTCGATGGCGTTCTGAAAAACCGCTTTCGCTTCCGCCAGCCTCCCCATCTGCTGCAGCGCGACGCCGAGGTTGTTCAGCAGCTCCGGGGCGGCGGCGGCGTGGGCTTCAAGCGCGGCACGGAAGCAGGACTCGGCTTCCGCCGGGCGGCCGCGCCCCATGAGGAATGTCCCCAGGTTGCTCAGAATATCCGGTGCTTCAGGATCCGTTTCCAGAGCCTGTCGCCAGGATCTTTCCGCGTCGTCGGGAAGACCCAGCGCTGCCTGTACCAGGGCCAGGTTGCTGAGCACCGCGGCATGCCCCGGCGATACGGCCAGAGCGCGCCGGTACGCCTCCACCGCTTCCTCGAGGCGATCCTGGGCTTTGAGCTGATTGCCGACGTGGTTGTGCGCATCAACCAGATCGGGCCGCAAGCGCACCACCCGGGCAAACGCCGCCTCAGCATCGCGATGCCGGCCCAGGGCACTCAGCGCCAGCCCCAGGTTGTAGTGGGCCGCCAGCAGCCCGGGGTTGAGCTCGATCGCCCGGGTAAGACTCTCGACCGCCTCGTCGTAGCGACCCAGCTCGTGCAGCACGTTGCCGAGATTGTTCCGGGCATCGTGATTGCCGGGCTCTATGCCGACGGCCCGGCGGTACGCGTCCGCGGCTTCCTCCAGGCTGCCCAGGGCCTGCAGGCTCGCCGCAAGCACGTTCCATCCGATTCCCAGATCCGGCCAGGTCCGCACGAATTCACGGGCCCGTGACCGGGCCTCATTCAACCGGTTCGCCCTGAACAGGGCAATAAGCGCATTGACGTCGGCTTCCGCCGGGCGTTGTCCGCGGGTGCTGCGGTTCTCGCCGCGGCCTTTTCGTTTGCCACCCTCGGAAGCGCTCATGACGTTGCGGGATTGAGGAAAACCGTGAGTGAATGGAAGCCGTCGACGATGCACCGCCGCGAGTCGAGGATTATAACTTCGGGGTGGTGGTACTCAAAAAAAAGGCGCCCTTGCGGGCGCCTTTCTTGAACTGCCGGGATGAAAAAACCGTCTTAGAACGACTTCTTCATGCCAACGGCAACGACGGTGCTTTCTGCGTCGCCACCGGCCGTGTCCCTGCTGTTGGTTTCGAACTCGATGTACATGTCGGTACCGGCACCCAGATTCTTGTTCATCTGCAAGAAAATGCTGTCCAGGTCGCCGTTGGTGTCGTCCGAACCCATGCCGTAGCCGGCCATGGCCGACAGGCCGTTGCCGAAGTCGTACTCGGCGTGCAGATCGACGGTCTCGACGTCGTCCATACCGGGGGCGTCGCGGTCAACCGACATCATGGTGCCGGACAGGAACAGCGCATCGGTGACGCTCACGCGCACACCCGCGCCGATCAGGCTCGGCTCCGGAACCCCGCCGGGATTGTTCTCACCATAGTACGCGGCATTGACGGTGAAGTTGCCGAAGGTGGCCTGGCCTGCCAGGGTGTAGGCGTCCAGGGTCTCGTCACCACCAAACGGATCGTCGTTGCGCTGGTCAAATATTCCCTGCGCGGAGAACGTGAACGGATCGCTGCCGTAGCCGCCGGCGCCATAGGTGTAGCTGAGGGCGTCGGAAACACGCAAGCCGTAGGTGTCGTAGTTCAGCTCCTTGGTGGCTTCATACCAGGTGGAACCGCCGAAGCCGTGCGAGCGGACCGTGTTGTAGCCCAGGTACTCGTACAGGGTGCCCCACATGTTACCGGCCTTGACCGCACCGAAGCTCCCGGTCAGGTCAACGTAGGCGAGACGCTTGTCCCAGGGCGCGGCGTCTTCCCGCACGCTGCCGCGGTTGAACGCGGAAGTACCCATGCCGATTTCGACGTGGGCGCCGGCGCTCATGCCGTTGCCCAGATCGGTGCGGCCACGGAAACCGAAGCGCGAGTTGGCCTGGTCGCCGAGATGAATGTCACCGTCGGAACCCGGCGGCAGGAAGATGTTGGCCGGGTTGCCGCCGTTTTTCTCTTTGGCGTAGTCAGCCGAGACGTTGACGAAACCGTAGAATCCGCTCTCGGTCTCTTGCGCCTGAACCGGCAGCGAAGCGCCATAGGCGCCGGCTACGGCCAAAGCAATTGCGGTTTTTTTAAACATAGTTCACTGACCCTTTGTCAATTAGTGTGAATTTTTTGTCGTCACTATCGAAAGCAACCGTCGCTCAACCACTTCAACATCATTGCTGTTGCAGAATTGCAACAACTGTTGCTTTCTAAGCGCAATGCGTTTATAGCACAAAAAAATACCCCCTGCAAGACAATAAATGAAGCGCTATGTTTTTGAAAAACAAAGACTTATATTCGGATTTGTCTTTTTTCTACGGGTGGCATCAGGACCCGCCGCGCGAAGCACACGGCCCATTGCGTGGTGCAATCCGGCGGGATTGTTGGTAGAAGGCTACACGTGAAAGACGGGGCGTGGAACACCCGTCCGGCGGACACGAAACCCGGCGGCCGCGTGCAATGCTGTACTGCTATTCTCTTAATTATCAGTTACTTGGACCGGACAAGCCGGTTGATCCACCTGTACTCACCGGACTCCTGATTTCATGGCTCGCAAACATTCCCAGCGTGGACGGCGCAGCAAACCGCCGCGCAGCATCCGGACCGGCGACCCCGCCCGGCTTTGGCAGGACGCCGTGAACGCCTACCAGCAGGGGAACCCCGCGCGGGCGCGGCGCGCCCTCGAGCCCCTGCTCGAGCATCCCGCGGCCGATGCCACGACATTCCTGCTGGCGGGGGTGGTGGCGGCCCAGCTCGAGCATACGGAACGTGCCATCGACCTTCTCGGGAAGGCGGTCGAAATGAATCCGGAATCCACCGAGGCCTGGCTGTCCCTGGGCAACGTGCTGCATGCCCGGGGGCGCATGGAGGATGCGGCCGCCGCATTCATGGAGGCGACGAGCCGATCGCCGGGCAACGCGGAGGCGTGGAACAACCTGGGCGTCGTGCAGGAGGACACGGGGCGCACCCGGGATGCCCTGGACTCATACAACCGCGCCCTGGAAGTGGACCCGGGGTTCGTCAATGCCTTGCGCCGACGGGCGCCGGTCCTGGGAAGGCTGCGCTGGTTCGAGCAGGCCCGCGATGCCTACGAAGACCTGTTGCAGCGGTTTCCCGACGACCCGGTGCTGCGGGTGGATTTCGCGCAGTTTCTGGAGCAGGCCAACCGCCCGGACGAAGCCTCGGCATATCTCCCGGAACCCGGGCACGCTGGCAGCAAGTCCGAAGAAGCCAGAGTCGAGTACCTGCGAGCCCAACTGCTCGTTCGAAAAGGCGACCTGGACACCGCGCTTGCCGGGCTTGGCGCGGCGCGCCAGCGGACCGGCGAGGATTTCCTGTGCTACCGCGAAGGATTGATTTTCGACCGCCTCGGGCGTTACGACGAAGCGATGGCGGCATTCGAGCGCGCGAACCGGGCCACGGCCGCACAGCACGACTACAAACGGCTCTTGTCCCAACCCGTTCCGGACTACCTGCGCCGCAAGATCGAGGCGGGGATTCAACCACCGGCGCCGGCGCCCGACGAGCCGGGGGAAAACGGCGCCGGCCCGGTGTTCATCACCGGCCTGCCGCGATCCGGCACGACGCTGCTGGACAGAATGCTGGCCGCGCATCCGGATATCCAGGTTCTCGAAGAGCTGGAAGGGCTGCATATGGCGGAGAACGCCCTGGCCGGGGGCGCCGCGCCGGAAGAAGCACGCCGGGAGTACTGGGAATTCGTGAACCGGCACGTCGATCTGAGGCCGGGAGCGACCATCGTGGACAAGAATCCCATGCACGTGATGCACCTCGACGTCCTGCCCCGGCTGTTCCCCCGGGCGCGGGTCGTGTTCATGCTCCGCCACCCGTACGACGCCGCGCTCAGCTGCTTCATGCAGGATTTCGATCCCGGCCCGGTGACCGCCCGTTTCCTGGATCTCGGCAGCACCGCCGCAATCTGTGCACAGTTCCTGGCGCTCATGCAACTCTACGAGTCGGCCTGCCCGGAGCAGGTCACCCGCGTACGCTACGAGGACCTGGTCGTCGACTACCAGGAGGAGGTGAAGCGCGTCCTGGATGCCATGGGCCTGGACTGGAACGAAGGGATCGAGGACTATGCCGGCATTGCCGCGCGTTCCGCGCCGATCATGACGGCCAGTTACGAGCAGGTCACGCGCCGCCTCTACCACACCTCACTCGAACGCTGGCGACACTACGAAAAATGGCTGGCGCCTTTTCACGAAAACCTGGGGGAGCTGCTCGCCGGATTCGGGTACGAGCGCTGATCCATCCCCCGCCGGGACTCCCGCGCGGATTTGATATTGAACCCCCCGCGGAATATCCTTGTCGAACAACCGAACGCAACGACGCAACCATCCATTGAACCACAGACCACTCGTTCTCGCCCTGGCGATCGCCGTCCTCGTCCTCCCGGAGGTTTCCCGTGGCGGCGGGCTCGAGGATATCCCGATCTGCCACGGGTTCGGCTGCCGCATCCAGGAAACCGTATCGATCTCGGAATCGGAATGGCGACAGGTGCGCACGTTCTTCCGGGAACCGGCCTCGACGCCGGCCGAAGAGCGCGACCAGATCAAGCGGGCGGTCGGGTGGTTCGACGTCATCGCCGGCCGCTACTCGCCGATTCACCGGGACCTGGCCAAGAACGAAATACCGGGGCGGTTCGATAACGTCCGCAGCAACCCGGACGGACACACGATGCCCGCCAGCACCATCGGGCAACTGGATTGCATCGACGAATCCAGGAACGTGACGACCTATCTGACCCTGATGGAGCAGGCCGGCCTGTTCCGCCACCACCGGGTCGTGGAGCGGGCCCTTCGCCGGTCTGCAGTGGACCAACACTACGCGGGGCAGATCGAGGAAATCGAATCCGCCACCCGATGGGTCGTGGACTCCTGGTTCTACGCCCACGGACGCCTGCCGTATCTCGAAGAGGCCACGGAGTGGCTCGATATTCCCTTTCTGTTCAGCACTTCGTTTCCGGAAGAGGCGGATGGCTGACGATTCGAGCCCGCCGGCGTCAGCCGCTGCGGCAGGCGGCGCATGGAGGTAGCGGCCGCTCCCCGCGTTGTGGTCTTCGGCGCGAGCAGCTTGGACGACCTGCCGGGTGTCGGGGCGGTCGCCGCCGATGCCCGCTTCCATTTCGCCAGCAACGGTGAGGAGCTTGCCCGGGTCGTTTCCGGGGCCGACGTGATACTGGGCTGGGATTTCCGTGCCGGGATCCTGGAACGCGTATGGCCACAGGCCGAACGCCTGCAATGGGTGCACTGGGCCGGCGCCGGCGTGGACGCCGTCCTGTTTCCCGCATTCCGCGACAGCGATGTCGTGCTCACCAACGCCCGCGGCGTGTTCGATCAGCCCATCGCCGAGTACGTACTGGGCCTGGTGCTCTGTTTCGCCAAGGACTTCCCCCGCACCGTTCGCGCCCAGGAGCGGAAAAGCTGGGACTTCCGGTATTCCGAATCCATTCAGGGCCGGACCGCCCTGCTGGTGGGGGTAGGCAGCATCGGCCGCGCCATTGGCGCCCTGCTGCACGGTGCCGGCATGGAAGTTACCGGCATCGGGCGCACTGGCCGCAGTGGTGATCCGCTGTTTGGAGAGATCCACGGATTCGATGCGCTGGACCGGAAGCTCGGCGGCGCCGACTACGTCATCAACGTCACGCCCTCCACGCCGGAAACACGGGGCCTGTTCTCCGTTGATCGGTTTCAGGCAATGAAGGCCGGGGCACGGTTCATCAATGTCGGGCGGGGCGATGCCGTCGACGAGGAGGCCCTGGCGGAGTCCCTGCGCCGGGGGCGGCTCGGCGGCGCGGCGCTGGACGTATTCGCCGAAGAGCCCCTCCCCGCCGAGAGCCCGCTGTGGGAGCTCGACAACGTAATCGTGTCGCCGCACATGTCCGGCGATGTCTCCGAAAGCACCGAACACCTGGTGGCCCAGTTCGTGAACAATCTGCGACGGTTCATTCGCGACGAGCCGCTGGACAACGTCGTCGACAAGCGAAGGGGGTATTGATCCCCGTCCGCGCCCGGATGGGAGACGGGGATGAGACCTGCCTGGCCTTGATACGACAAAACGAAGCCATTGTGGGTCAGGCTTCATGCCTGACATGTCAGCCTGCTCCCTCTCCCCCTTTGGGGGAGAGGGCTGGGGTGAGGGGAGGAATAATAGATGTGTTCATGCGCTGATTCGGAGGAATGATTGTTCGTCCCCTCACCCTGTCCCTCTCCCCCTTCGGGGGCGAGGGGACCCTTCGTTAAAGGCTGACCCACATGGGTTTTGCCAACACATGCAGGCCGGGCTTGATGCCCGACATGTCGGCCTTCAAGGCCGATCCGGAAAATAGCGGCCTCGCCGATCCACCAATGATCGATTTTCGTTAACTACAAGTCCTTGCAGATCCGCAGCGAGTCGAGGATCGCCGCGTGGATATTGCGGCTGGCAACGGCGTCCCCGACGCGGAACAGGTCGAACCGGCCGGCCTCATTGGCATGCGGGGTTTCGAGGCGGCCCTGCATGAGCGCTCCGGTATCGACCTCCCCTCGATTGCGGGCCATGTCCTTGAGCTCGAAATACAGATCATCCATGGGCAGGGTGCCGTGCTCGACGATCACCTGGTCCACCAGCCGTTCCTCGCGGCTGTCATCGAATTCGTTGTAAAGAAGGGCCCGCAGCCGGCCGTCGATGCGCTCGACTTTCATCAGCCTGCGATTCAGGGACATGACCACGCCGTATTCGTAGAAAGTCTTCAGGTAAGCGGGGAAATTGGTGCCGCCCACCTCCTGCCCGATCATGCGGTCCGGGGTGGCGAGCTCCACGCTGCTGCCGGCATGAGCCAGGTATTCGGCGCAGGCCAGGCCCGGGTGTTGGCCGTTGTCATCGAACACCAGAACCGCCCCGGCGGGCCGCACCTGGCCACCGAGGATATCCCAGGACGAAGTGACCAGCTCCTCGCCGCCTTCCGGGAGCCCGGTATTGGGCAGGCCTCCGGTGGCAATGATCACGATGTCCGGATCGACGGCCAGCACGTCGTCGATTCCGGCAATGCGATTGAACACCATGTCGACGCCGGCGGATTCCACCTCGCTGCTCAGCCAGTCGACGATACCGACGATTTCCCGGCGCCGTTCCACTTTGGCGGCCAGAAGCACCTGGCCGCCCGGCCGCCCCGCCGCCTCCAGCAGCGTAACCCGGTGGCCGCGCAGGGCGCAGACCCGCGCCGCTTCCAGTCCGGACGGCCCGGCACCCACCACCACCACCCGCCGCTGTCTTGACGCGGCACCGATCTCGTGGGGCAGATACGTCTCGCGGCCGGTGGCCGGATTGTGTGTGCACAGGGCATCACCGGGCTCGTAGAGTCGGTCGATGCAGTAACCCATCCCGACACACGGCCGGATCCGCGCCTCCATGCCCTGGTCGATCTTGCGGGTGATATGCGGATCGGCCATGTGAGCGCGCGTCATGCCCACCAGATCCATGGCGCCGTCGGCGATGGCGTGCCGCGCCGTGGCGACATCGTTGATGCGCGCCGAGTGCAGCACCGGTATGTCCAGCGCCTGCCTGACGGATTTGGTGAACGCCAGATTGGGAGCGCTCGGCGTCCCCATGTTGGGTATGACCTCCGACAGGCCCTTGTCGGTGTCGATGTGGCCGCGAATCACGTTGATGAAGTCGATAGTGCGCGAGGCCTCCAGCCGACGGGCGATCTCCAGGCCTTCCTCGGGATCCAGGCCGCCGTCCAGGCGCTCGTCCAGCACCATGCGTACACCGACGATATAGTCGTCCCCGACCTGCCGGCGAATCTCGTCCAGCACCTCCAGGCTGAAGCGCATGCGGTTGTCCAGCCCACCGCCGTATTGATCCGAGCGCTGGTTCATGCGCGTCGCCCAGAACGCGTCAAACAGGTGCCCGTAAGCCTCGATCTCGATGCCGTCGAGACCGCCCTCCCGGCAGCGGCGTGCCCCCTGGCCGTAGGCGCGCACCACCCGGACAATGTCGAAGTCCTCCATGGCTTTGGGAAAGGCGCGATGGGCGGGCTCGCGAACGCAGGAAGGCCAGAGCGTGGGCAGCCAGTGCCCGGAATACGACGACGTGCGCCGGCCCAGGTGGGTAATCTGGCACATCACGGCGGCGCCGTGCTCATGCACCCGTCCGGCAAGTTGCCTGAAGTACGGAATGATCTCGTCGCCGCCCACATCAAGGTTGCCGAAGGCCGGCGAACATTCGCGCTCCACCAGCGCCGAGCCACCGAACATGGTGAGGCCAATGCCGCCGCGCGCCTTTTCCTCCTGGTACCGCTGATAACGCTCGGTCGGCAGCCCGTTCTCACCGTAGCTCGGCTCGTGGGATGCGCTGAAGATGCGGTTCTTCAGCTGCAGGTGCTTCAGTGTGTAAGGCTGTAACAGGGGGTCGTTTTTCATCGAACGGCGGAGCTCAAGTGATCCGGGCGCGGTTGCGTCGCCGCGATTTCCTGCCGGCCCCCTGCGAAGCCGGGGGCACGCCGGAAATCTGCGCCCGCATTCCGTCGGTCACCCCGCCGAGGCGCTGCACCACGGTGTCGATATCCGGCCGCGCCTCCCGGGGTCCGGACTCGAGGGCCTCGCGCATCGCCCGGATGTGCTCCGCCGTGGTGCCGCAGCAGCCGCCGATGATGGTCGCGCCCGCCGCATGGGCCAGCCGGGCGTACTCCGCCATCAGCGCCGGTGTGCCGTTGTACACGATACGGCCGTCGATGTACTCGGGGATGCCGCAGTTCGCCTTTGCCACCAGGATGGGCCTGGGATCGTCGGACCCGCCTTCCTCGCTCATCCGCAGAATCGCCGTCACCACTTCCGCGGCACCGATGCCGCAGTTGGTGCCGCAAGCGACCGGCACCGGAACCAGCCCCGGCTGCATGGCGACGATGTCCCGGACGGTAACGCCCATCATGGTCCGGCCGTTGGTATCGATGCTGAAGCAGGTCACCACCGGCAGTCCCGTCTCCGCGGCGCCGCGGACCGCCGCCTCCACCTCCTCCCGGGAGGACATGGTTTCGATCCACAGCACATCCACCCCGCCTTCCTGCAGACCTCTGGCCTGCTCACGGAACGCGTCCACGGCATCGTCAAAGCTCAGGTTGCCCACGGGTTGCAGGATCTCTCCCGTCGGCCCCATGGATCCGGCCGCCACCACCGTACGCCCGGAAGCATCAATGACGGCTCGCAGGATGCGGGCCGCCTCCCGGTTGAGCTCGTGGACCCGGTCCTGGGCCTGGTGCAGGGACAGCCGGCAGCGGGTGCCGCCGAAGGAGTTGGTGAGGACGATGTCCGAGCCCGCCTCGATGAAACCGCGGTAATGGGCTGCGACGCGCTCCGGATAGTCGAAATTCCACAATTCCGGGGCATCGCCGCTTTGCAGGCCCAGGTCGAACAGGCTGGTGCCCGTCGCGCCGTCCGCCAGCAGCCAGGGCCGGGTGTCCAGGAGCTTGCGTAAAAGGTCGGTCATCGGTCGGTATTATGCGCTCGATTCAGGCGGGCGTGTGGCCGCCGGTGTGAGCCGGTCCACACAGTGCCTTCCGGCCGGGGGTCAAGGCAGGAGCACGGAAATACCGACCAGGTTCCCGCCTACTTCTTGAGGGCCTCGGTCAGTTTCGGAACCGCTTCGAACAGGTCGTCCACCAGCCCGTAGTCCGCGACCTGGAATATCGGTGCCTCCTCGTCGGTGTTGACGGCGGCGATGACCTTGCTGTCCTTCATCCCCGCCAGGTGCTGAATCGCCCCGGAGATGCCGATGGCCAGATAAAGATCCGGCGCCACCACCTTGCCGGTCTGGCCGACCTGGTAGTCATTCGGCACGTAGCCGGCGTCCACCGCCGCCCGCGATGCCCCGACCGCCGCATTGAGCGTCGCCGCCAGGTCCTCGATCATCTGGAAGTTCTCCGCGCTGCCGACGCCCCGGCCCCCGGAGACCACGACCCGGGCCGAGGTCAGCTCGGGCCGGTCCGACTGCGACAGGTTCTGCTCCAGGAAACGCGAGCCGGCGCCGGTCTCCGCCGCCTCGACTGACTCTACGGCCGCACTGCCACCCTCGGCATCCGCAGCGTCGAATTTCGTCGTCCGGACGGTAACCACCTTGATGGCGTCCGATGACTGAACCTTTGCCAGGGCATTGCCCGCATAGATGGGGCGCTCGAAAGTGTCTTCGGCGAACACCTCGCTGATATCCGAGATCTGGGACACGTCCAGCAGGGCGCTGACTCGCGGCATGACGTTCTTCCCGTACGTGGTCGCGGCGGCCACGACATGGCTGTAGCCTCCCGCGAGACCCACGAGCAGCGGCGCCAGGTTTTCCGGCAGCGGATGCTCGTAGGCCGGGTCGTCGGCCAGCAGCACCCGCTCGATGCCCGCCACTTTGGCACAGGCCTCGGCAACGGCTCCGCAGCCGGAACCGGCGACCAGGATCTCCACCGGGCCGCCCATTTTCACAGCGGCGCTTACGGAATGGAGCGTGACTTCGAACAGCTCGGAATTATCGTGCTCGGCAACAACCAGGACGGTCATCAGATCACCTTTGCCTCGTTCTTCAGTTTATCCACCAGCTCTTCAACGCTGGACACCCGGACACCCTCTGCACGGGCCGGAGGCTCGCTGACACCGAGAACCTTCATGCGGGGCGCGAGGTCCAGTCCCAGGTCCGCCGCGGCCTTCTTGTCCACGGGTTTCTTCTTGGCCTTCATGATATTCGGCAGGGAGGCATGCCGCGGCTCGTTCAGCCGCAGGTCAACGGTAACCACCGCGGGCAGGTCCAGCTCGACGGTTTCCAGGCCACCGTCGATCTCGCGCACCACCTTCGCCTTGCCGTCCGCCAGCTCCACGCCGGAAGCGAACGTGCCCTGGGGCCAGCCCAGCAGCGCGGCCAGGCCCTGCCCCGTCTGGTTGCAGTCGTCGTCGATGGCCTGCTTGCCCAGCAGCACCAGCTGCACCGACTCGTCCTCCACCACCTGTTTCAGGACCTTGGCCACCGCAAGTGGCTCGAGCTCCGCGTCGCTCTCAACCAGGATACCGCGGTCCGCGCCCATCGCCAGGGCCGTGCGGATGGTCTCCTCGGACTTGGCGGGACCGATGGACACGGCAATGATCTCCTCGGCGACCCCCGTTTCCTTGAGGCGGACGGCCTGTTCCACGGCAATCTCGTCGAAGGGATTCATCGACATCTTGGCGTTGGACAGGTCCACGCCGCTGCCGTCGGGTTTGACGTAAGCGCGGACATAGGGGTCCAACACTCTTTTCACACCTACGAGTATTTTCATGCTCGCTCTGCTTCCCGGTTGTTCAGGTACGTAATTCTTGGCGGAGCGCGGATTCTATCAGATCACCCCGTGAGGCGCGCCATACCCCGCGAGGGCGGAATGGCGCAGGTAAGAACATAGCGGTCGCGAGTCGTGCTGAAATGCGCCCGGGAATGGTCAATGATTCGCGCCACAGCAAGCCGGTGAACCGATATGAGCGACAGCGCAACCAAACGACGACGGGGTGGCGGCGGCCGCGAGGCGCGCCAGCGTACGCGCAGCGACGCGGCAGCGGTCCGTATCCCGTATATCAAGCGACGCGTTCCCGTCTACGAGATCCTCGGAGATGAAGCGCTGTCGACCATTGAAGCCAACGCGGAGACCATTCTCGAGGAGATCGGCATCGAGTTCCGGGATGATCCCGAAGCCCTCGCCCTGTGGAAGGAGCATGGTGCCGAGGTCGACGGCGAGCGGGTGCGCTTTCCCGCGGGGCTGTGCCGTTCCATCATCCAGGCGTCGGCGCCGGTGGAGTTTACCCAGCACGCCCGGAACCCCGCCAACAACGTCCGGATCGGGGGCGACAATCTGGTCCTGGTCCCGGGATACGGACCGCCATTCATCCGCAACCTCGACGAAGGCCGCCGCTACGCGCGCCTGGAGGACTTCCGGAACTTCGTGAAACTCGCCTACATGGCTCCGGGGCTGCACCATTCCGGGGGCACTTTGTGCGAGCCGGTGGACATTCCGGTGCCGAAACGGCATCTGGACATGCTCTACAGCCACATGCGCTACAGCGACAAATGCTACATGGGATCCGTCACGGCGCCCGAGCGCGCCGAGGACACCGTGGCAATGACCCGGATTCTGTTCGGCGATCAATACACGGATCCGGATACCGGCGATGAACGCACCTGCGTGGTGAACCTCATCAACGCCAATTCCCCCCTCACCTTCGACGCCACCATGCTGGGCGCGGCCAAGGTCTACGCCCGCGCCAACCAGGGTACCGTCATCTCGCCGTTCATACTTTCCGGCGCCATGTCACCGGTGACCGTGGCCGGTACCGCCGCGCTGATCCTGGCCGAAGCCCTCGCCGGCATGGCCTTCGTGCAGTTGATTCGTCCCGGCGCGCCGGTGGTGTTCGGAACCTTCGCCAGCTCCATATCCATGCAGTCCGGCGCTCCGACCTTCGGCACCCCGGAGCCCGCCCTGGTCACCAACGTGGCGGCATCCCTGGCCCGGCGCCTGGGTGTTCCCTTCCGCAGCGGCGGCGGCCTGACGGCATCCAAGATCGCCGACGCCCAGGCGGGTTATGAATCCGCCAACACACTCAACAGCGCGGTGACCGCCGGAGTGAACTTCATGCTCCATACCACCGGCTGGCTGGAAGGCGGGCTCGCCATGGGCTACGAGAAGTTCATGCTGGACGCCGACCAGGCGGGGATGATCCAGGCCTACTGCAACGGTGTGGACCTTTCGGACAACGGCCAGGCCCTGGACGCGATCCGGGAGGTGGGACCGGGCCAGCACTTCCTGGGATGCGCCCATACGCAGGCGAACTTCCAGTCGGCTTTCTATCGTTCCAACACCGCGGACAACAACAGTTTCGAGCAATGGGATTCGGAAGGCGGGCAGGATGCCGCCCGGCGTGCCAACACGCTGTACAAGAAATGGCTCGCCGATTACCAGGAGCCGGCACTGGACTCCGCCATAGACGAGGCGCTGCTGGCATACATCGAGCGGCGCAGGGCCGAGCTGCCGGACAGCGGGGAGTAAGCACGCCGGCGGGCTTCCGGGAACGGGCATCCCCACCCGGTCCCGCGCCGACAAGGTCGTGCTTCCGGACCCCGCGGACCGGTCCCATGGCAAACCCTTGGGAGCCGGGATTCTAGGCCGTTTTCCAATTGCGCCGTCGATGGATTACCCCTATATTCCATACCGATTCTGCCTCCAGGCCGCCCGCAGAAGCCGCCCGTCTACCCACGGTACGCCGCACAACGAGGCGCACAACACTGCCTATGTCCAGTCCCACTGAAAATTCGCTGCCCCGCGTATTCAACTTCCTGGTGGTGCCGAATTTCACCCTGATGGCCTACTCCTCCGCGGTGGAGCCGCTGCGGATGGCGAACAAGCTGTCCGGCGAGGACATCTATACCTGGAACACCGTCTCGGTCTCCGGAGAGCCCACGCCGTCCAGCAGCGGCATCCGGATTCCAGGCGACTATACGATCAGCGACGAGCTGCCGAAGGGTGCTTTACTGGTATGCGGGGGAGTCGAGATCCATCGCGCCAATACACCGGAGCTCCAGGGCTATCTGAAGAAAGCGGCAAAGAAGCACAGCCCGATCGGCGCCCTGTGCACGGGAAGCTTCCTGCTCGCCGAGGCACAGCTGCTGGACGGCTATCGCTGCACCATCCACTGGGAGCACATCGCCACGCTCCGGGAAACCCACCCGAACCTGATCGTCTCCCAGGAGCTGTTCGAAGTGGACCGGGACCGCTACACCTGCGCTGGCGGTGTCGCCGCCATGGACATGATGCTGCACCTGATGCGAAGGGCGCACGGGACGGAGCTTTCCGCGGCCATATCCGAGCAGTTGATCTGCGACCGGATCCGGGACAAGAACGATCGACAGCGCATACCGCTCCGCCACCGCCTGGGAACGGGGCAGCCCAAGCTTCTCGAGGCCGTCTCGCTAATGGAAGCCAACATCGAGGAGCCCATGGCGCTGGACGAGCTGTCCCGGCATATCGGTCTGTCGCGCCGGCAGCTGGAACGGCTGTTCAAGACCTACCTGGACTGCGTGCCCACCCGCTACTACCTGCAGCTGCGGCTGGAACGCGCCCGGCAGCTCCTCCTGCAGACCAGCATGCCGGTGGTGGACATCGCCCTGGCGTGCGGCTTCATATCGGCGCCCCACTTCAGTAAGTGCTACCGGTTGATTTTCGGCATCCCGCCGCGGGAGGACCGGAGACGGGCGACTTCGTCAAGCTGACCGGGTTCATTGCGCGGCGTTCCTGACAACTTTCAGGTCCACCGGGCCCCGGACTTCGTTCACCGGAACAGCCAGGCACTGGTGTTCATACTGCTGCTGGCGGCCGTGGCGCCGTTTGCCGAGGCGCGGTCACGCCATTTCGACGTGAGCGTAGACGGTGATGCGTATACATGCACGATCAGGTCCGCCGTACCCGTTCGGTCAGTATCCGGCGCATCGATCCGGGCGACAGTGCGAGCGTCACCGAAGTCGAGCTGCTTGGCGTACACCTTCTGGATACAGTCGGGAACGCCCATCCCGCCGGCGATGACTTCTCGGACTGGTCCCGCCGGAACTGCCGCTGGCTGCCCGCATCCGGCCACGGCGCCAGGATATAGCCGGCCAATGACGACCCGTACGTCATTGCGCCACCGGCGGAGCCCCTGTCGGTAACCGGGATCCGTCTCGAAATGCGGGCCCGGCTCGGTAAAATCTTCTGGGAATGGGCGACGCGGCTGGACAAGCGCCACTGGCGGGTACCGAATCACGAATCCGGCCAACGATGAACCACCAATGAATCTTCCCGTGATGAAAGCCCTGCTGGTGATCCCCTGCTACAACGAAGCCGAGCGGCTGCCCGTGGAAGACTTCCTGGAGTTCAACGCGCAGCACGACGATATCGGCTTCCTGTTCGTCAACGACGGCAGCAGCGACAACACCCAGGGCGTCCTGGCCCGCCTGGCGGCGCGGATGCCGGCGCATTGCTCGTCGCTGTCCCTCACCCGCAACCGGGGCAAGGCGGAAGCCGTGCGTGCGGGGATGATCCAGGCGCTGACCCGGGAGGTCGAGTACGTCGGATACTGGGACGCCGACCTTTCCACTCCGCTGGATGAGATCCCCCGGTTCATGGACCGGTACCGGAGTATGCCGGACAGGGTCATGCTGGCCGGGGCCCGGGTCAGGCTCATGGGCCGAACCATCGAACGGCGCGCGGCGCGCCACTTCCTCGGCCGGGTATTCGCAAGCGCCGCGTCGCTGCTGCTGGATATCCGGTTGTACGACACGCAATGCGGGGCGAAGCTGCTCCGGTGCACGCCCGAAACCGGGGATCTGTTTCTACACCCGTTCCATTCCCGCTGGCTGTTCGACCTGGAGCTGATCATGCGCATCCGGCAACAGGAAGGAACCCGCCGGCAACTGCCCGTCGATTCACTCGTGTACGAAGTCCCGCTCAATACCTGGCGGGATGTCTCCGGGTCGAAGATCAGCTACCCGTACTTCTTCTGGGCGTTTTTCGATCTGCTCCTGCTGCGCCTGGCATATCGGCATTGAGCCGATGCCGGCCGCCGGATCAGGCCGGCAGGTGATCGGACAGTCGGTTCACCACCTCCTGGGTGAACTCCGTGGTATTGAGCCTGCCGCCCAGATCCCGCGTACAGATGTTCTCGGCGATAGAGTCCAGGATGCTCAGGCGCAGGGCATGCCCCAGGTCATAGCGATCGATATGATCCAGCAGCATGCCGAAAGCCAGCAGAATGGCCGTGGGGTTGCATACGTTCGTTCCCGCTATATCGGGCGCGGTTCCGCCCGCGGGATCGAACATGGCGATATCCACCTCGCGTTTCTCGTTGAACGAGAAATTTCCGCTGGCACCGGTCCCCAGGCTCCCCACCAGCCCCGACGCCATGTCCGACAGAAAGTCACCGTACTCGTTGAGCACCAGAACCACCTCGTATTGCTGGGGGCTGAGGATCACCTTCGCCAGCAGGGCATCGAACAGCTCGACGTGGTACTCCACGTCCGGGTAGTCCTTGTAGACACCGGCCACTACTTCCTGGAACAGGCCGTCGGTGACTTTCTGGATGGTGTGCTTGGAAGAGGCCGTCATGCTCCAGCCCTTCTTGCGCGCCATCTCGAACGCGAACGTCGCTGCCTGGGCGCAGGGTTCCCGCTCCACCATTCTCAAGGACACGGCGGCGTCCCGGCCGATCAGCTGCCCCGGATCGTCGTAGGTGCCACCGGTGGCGATCCGCACGACATGGAGATTGACGTTCTCCTTGAAGTTCGACGAAATGCCGCGGATGGATATGGCGGGGCGGTAGATGACACTGAATCCGCAACGACGCCGGATCAGGGCGTTCGGGCTCTGGGTCCGGGTAACCGTCGGGTATTTCAGCGCCAGCTTTGTATCGCGCATCGACGCCTCCGCCTCGTCGATGGATTCGATTCCCTTTCGTTCCCGGGTCTCCAGGGACCAGTCAATGCTCTTGAACCGGAATTCGATGGGCAGGGCATCAGCGACCGTATGCACGGACTTTTCCAGCTCGGGGCCGATACCGTCCCCGCGCAGTTCTGTAATCTCGATCATGGCAGGATTCGCAGCATGTGGTGGCTTGGGGCGGCGCGCCACGCCTGATTGAAATGCGCCGCGCCCCGCCCTTGTCTTGTTTGGCGGGAGATTACGCCATCAACGGGCACGCCGTCCACGCCGGTACCCGGCGCCCATGCGCCCGGAACGATCACGGGCTCCGGTCCACGGCCAGTGCCAGGGCGTGCATAACGCTGCCGAGCAGCGGCGGCGACTCGGTGTCATAGGCCACGACCCAGGGCTTTTCGTCTTCCCCGGGAAGCTCCATCTCGTTAAGCTGCCGATCCAGCACCGCGAGATCGGCTTCGGACTCATCAGCGCCCCGGACGATGCGTCGCCGGATACGCTGGCGCAGCACTGCCTCCGGTGCAACGCAGTGAAAAATCCGGAACGGGACGCCCCGGCGCTCCGCGAGGGCCCGGAACTGGCCGCGGCGGGCGCGCCTGAGGAACGTGGCGTCGACGATCACCGGGTGGCCGGCGTCCATGATTTCCTCGGCTTCCGCCAACAGGCGTTCATAGACGCGTTCAATGTCAGTTTCCGAGTAGCGATTCCCCGCCCCGCCGGCGTTCCGGTTGCGCTCGACATCGGAGCGTATCCGCACGGCTTCACTGCACGAGATCAGCTCGGAGGACGCGTGGGTCTTACCCGCGCCCGACAGACCGCAGGTAATGATCAACGCCGGACGCGGGGCAGTATTCATCAGCCCGAGCGCGAGCTCCAGGTGGCTTCCGGCATCCTCCAGGCCCGCACCTGCCTGCTCGCTTTCCCGCAGCGCGGCCACCTTGGCCCTGACCAGGGCCCGGTAAATCTCGTAGTAGATCAGCACCCGCAGCATCGCGTAGTCCCCGGAGGCATCCAGGTAGGCGTTGCGAAACCGGCGGGCCAACCCGGCCTCGCCGTGATACCGCAGGTCCATAATGGTGAAGGCGATTTCATTGGCGACATCGATCCAGCGCAGGGATGGATTGAACTCGATGCAGTCGAAGGCCCGGATCGCACCGTCGGAAAGGTAGAGATTTCCCAGATGCAGATCGCCGTGGCACTCGCGGACACGGCCGGCCCGCAGCCGCTTCTGGAACTCTTCGTGCAATGCGCCGCCCAAGGCATCCATATGCGCCGCGAGCCGCCGGACGCCCGCGTGTTCCGGTATCCCCGCGGCGCGAATCGGATCCCAGCACTCCCTGACATTCGCAACGATCGTTTCAGCCGATCCAAACCCGTCGCTGGACGTCGCCGTTGCTGCATCCCCATGCACACCGGCTACGCTCCGGGCGAAAGCCTCGATCATCGAAGCCGTGACCAGATCACCGTTGCCGACGCAGCGGTCCAGCAGGGCGTCCTGGTCGAATCGCTTCATCCTGACCGCATATTCGAATGCGGGCCCGTCACCGCCGACGCGGGGCGCCCGGCGGGTGCCGTGGATGCCGACGACGTCCAGATACAGATCCGGCGAGAACCGCCGGTTGAGCCGCAGCTCTTCCTCGCAGTAATGCCTGCGCTTCTCGAGAGTTGAGAAATCCACGAACCCGAAATCCACGGGCTTCTTGATCTTGTAGGCGTAATCCCCGGCCAGGAGCACCCCCGAGATGTGCGTCTCGATGACTTCCACCCCGGAGACGGGATGCGAGTACGCCCCGGGTGTCCTGAGACCGTCAACAAGCTGGAGGAACTCTTCGGGATTCACTATACGTCGTCACCTGTGATCATGGAATTGCAACTTCACAGATATCGGCGCATGGTGCAACATGGAGCCGGTGATATCATTGACCGGGATCATCGAGACTGAACACCACCGAGTAACACCGATATTATGATCAAGAAACTCCTGCTCATCCTGCTGTCCGCCACCGTGCTGACGGGCCCCGCCACGGCGGATTCCCAGACCCGCCATCTCATGCAAAACGTCGCGGATTCCCTGGAAGTCCTGCTGCCGCTGTCCCTGGACAGCGATGCGTTCCTGGACCCGGCCAATCGCTCAACCGTCATGGATAACCTGTCACGGCTCGAGGAATCGGCTGACGGACTCGCGGATCACGGCGAACCGCAGTCCCTGGACTTTCAGCTCCGGGCCGCGGCGTTCGAGCGGGCGGCGCACCGGATCCGGACCAACTTCGAATATCTCCATCCCGAGGAGGCCAGATACTTTCTCATGGACCTGACGCAGCACTGCGTGGCCTGCCATTCCGGCAATGCGGCCGGCGAGGATTTCCCGCTGTCGAGCTCGCTGAACAAGTACCTGGCGGAGCAACCCCTGACGGAGCGGGAACGGGCCCGCCTGCAGGTCGCGCTCAGACAGTTCGACGGCGCCATGGACACCTGGGAGAGCACGCTTTCCGACCCCGCGGTCTCTCCGGTCGATATGTCCCTGGACGGCAACTTCGTGGAGTATCTGACGGTGGCGGTCCGGGTCCGGGGAGCGTTCGAGCGCGCCGCGCGGCAGCTGCAATCCGTGGCCAACCGTGAGGATACGCCGTTCTACCTCAGGCGCAGGCTGGCCACCTGGGTCGACGACCTGGAAGCGGCCGAACAGAACCAGGGCCAGGCGCTTACCATGGAACGCGCCCGGCAACGATTCCGGCGTCCGGATACGAGCCCCGGCCTGCTTTGGAACGATGCGCAGCTTGTGTCCGACCTCGTCCTGTCCGCCGGCCTCGGAAACCTGTCAGATTCGGAAGCCACCGATATGTCCCCCGCCGAGCTTGCGGAGGTTTATTACATGCTCGGGGTCCTGGAAGCTCGAACCATCGGCCTGTATACCGCTCTCCCCGTCATGGAGCGTTTCTGGGAAGCGGCCATTCGAACGGCGCCGCAAAGCCGTCACGCGGTGGAAGCCTATGCGCTGCTCGAGGAGTCCGCGGCGACGACGTTCTCCGGCGAGCTGCCCTTTGAGCAGACGGACGAAACCTTCTCGCGTCTCGCCGAGCTGCGCGAGCTGGTCGGACTCGATTGACCGGGGGCTCGTTGAGCGTTCACAACGGACCGCAACAGGCAGACGGATTCACCGCGGCCCCGTCGTGTAGGAGGCGAGCCCCCTCGCCGATTACGGCTTCGAGCTAAATCCGGTACAGGCGACCAAACCCTTCCTGTCTGTCGTCAACACCCGCCAGCCGGAGACTGTGCCAGGCCATGGCATGATTGCTGGCGGTGGCCGGCTTGTCCAGGGCCGTTTCAATCTCCTCGATGACACCCGCCACCCGCAGGGCGGTGCAGGACACGAACACCCCGTCGACGCCGGGATGCCTGCCGATTTCTATGGCCGCGTCTCGAATCGAGTCGGGCCGGATCCGGCAGGCCTGCCGATCGTCGTCGACGTTGAATGAGCCCATCACGGGCACGCCGACATCCCGCTCCTCGAGATACTGCCGTATGTGGTCGTTGACCTCCACCGGGTAGGGCGTCAACAACGCGACCCGGTTCATTCCGAGCTCCCGGAAGGCGGCCCTGGCCGCAGTGATGGGGGTGGTGCACCGGCTCTCGGGGCGGGCGGCTTTCATCAAGCCGATCACCCGCTCCTCCCCGATCTCCATGCTGGCGGATGTGCAGCCGTAGCCGACGACGTCGACGGGCACCTCTGGCAGCAACAGGCGCGTCGCTTCGCTCAAGCCGGCTTCCATCGACCTCAGGTTGTCCCGGGAGATGGTGTTCGCATTCGCGATCCGGCTGTGGTACACGGCGACGCCGGGCAGATTCAACAGGCGGCGATACTCGTACTCGATGGTCTGGTCACTGGACAGCACCACCAGACCGATGGTCGCCCGCGTCCCGAGTCCCTCGTCGGACTCATAGGGAAGATGCTTAAGATCCACTTGTGAAGATTCCCGGTCGGCTTGAGACAACATGTTCGATTCCTCCTCAGTGCAGGGTCAGCGCATCCATGGGTATATCGGTATCCCTGCCGTTGATCACATCGGCGACCAGGCGTGCAGTGCCGCATGCCATGGTCCAGCCCATGTTGCCGTGGCCAACATTCAGATACAGGTTCGCGTACCGGCTGGGCCCCAGGATCGGCCGCCCGTTCGGTGTCATCGGCCGCAGGCAGGCCCAGTAGTCCGGTTTCCCGTAGTCCGCCGCGTCCGGCAGCAGGCGCGAGAACACCCCGATCATATGCTTAAAATCCGCCGGACGACAGGACGCGTCATAGCCGGCGATCTCGGCGACGGACGTCACCCGCAGACGACTCCCCAGGCGACTGAAGGCGATGAGGTTGTCTTCGTCCAGGCCGCCGATCACCGGCGCCCGGTGCTTCTCATCGATGGGAAAGGTAACCGAGTAGCCCTTGACCGGGTAGATCGGCAGATCGAAGCCAATGGGCCGAGTGAGCCGGGGCGCTTCGACGCCGGAGGCCAGCACCACCAGATCGGGCTCGTAGCCGCCGGACGAAGTCTGAATACTGCGGATCCGGTCTCCTCCGGTCACCAGACGCTCCACGGTGCAGTCGAAAACGAACTCCACGCCGCGCCTCCGGCAGGCGTCCGCCAGCCCTAGGGTGAACAGCCGCGAATCCCCGCTTTCATCCGTCGGGCAATATGCCGCGCCGGCAATTCCGTCCGCCGCCTGCTCGAAGGCCGGGTCCAGCGCCACGATGTCATCGACCCCGAGGGTCCTGACATCGTGCCCCAGGTCCTGCATCAGCTTCATGTGCTCGGTCCCCGCCCGCAATGTGGACTGGCTGCGGTACAGATAGAACAGACCGCCCTGCTGCGAGTGGTAGTCCAGGCCAGCTTCCTCGGTGACGGCATGCAGCCGGGTCTGGGAATACCGGCACAGGCGGTATTCGTGCCCCGTGTTCTCCACCAGAGCACGATGGGTGCACTGGCCCAGGAAGCGCAGGCCCCAGCGCAGCATGTGCCGGTCCAGCCGCGGCCTCAGACGGTATACCTGGCCGGTGCTGAACAGTGACTTGAAAAGAATCCCCGGCACCCTCGGCGACGCCCAGGGCGTGGCGTGCCCCGGTGCCACCAGCCCGGCGTTTGCGCGGCTGGTTTCCGCCGCCGCCTCCGGCTGGCGATCCAGCACGGTTACGGTATGGCCCGATTGACACAACTCCCAGGCCGCCGTCACGCCGGCGAGGCCGGCGCCGATGATCACTACCTGCACGGGGATCAGACCGCCGCGATGATGCCGATTTCCACGGCAAACTCCGGCGCCGCCAGCCGCGACTCGACGCAGGCGCGGGCCGGCGCGTCCCCCTCGCTTACCCAGTCATCCCACACCGCGTTCATTTCTTCGAAAGCAGCCATGTCGGCGAGCCAGATGGTTGCGCTCAGGAGCTTCGATTTGTCCGAACCGGCCTCCGCCAGCAGCGCGTCGATACGCGCCAGGATATTGCGCGTCTGCAGGGTGACGGATTCCCCGGGCGCGTCCGCGGCGACCTGGCCCGCGGTGTACACCACCCCGTTATGGATCACCGCCTGGCTCATGCGCTGTCCCACCTTGATGCGTTTTACGGTCATTCGTGCTCCCCTTCGTTGCTGGGCTTAGAGTATGGCGCGCGTCTCGCGTAGAATGGCTGACTATACCGCGCCACACTGCAGCGAAACAAAACCGAAGAACATGACCGCAGCATTCAGATTGGACGGCAGGACGGCATTGATCACCGGTGCTTCCGGAGGCCTTGGGGGCCACTTTGCGCGGACCCTCGCGGCCGCCGGCGCGCGGACGGTGCTGGCGGCCCGGCGGCTCGATCGGCTCGAAGCACTCAGGAACGATATAGAAGCGTCGGGGACCGAAGCCCACTGCGTCGCTCTCGATGTCACGGATTCAAAGAGCGTGGATTCGGCATTCGATGAAGCGGTTGCACGCTCCGGAAGCATCGATATCCTGGTCAACAACTCCGGTGTCGCCATCGGCCAGGCCGCCGTCGATATCAGCGAAAACGACTGGGACCGCCTGATGGATACCAACCTCAAGGGCGCCTGGCTCATGGCCCAGGCCTTCGCGCGCCGTGCCGTCGCCGGGGAAACCGGCGGTTCCATCATCAACATCGCATCGATACTGGGCAGCCGGGTCGTCGCAGGCGTGGCGCCCTACTCGGCGTCCAAGGCTGCTCTTGAGCACCTGACCCGCTCCCTGGCCCTGGAATGGGCCCGCCACCGGATCCGGGTCAACGCCATCGCGCCCGGCTATTTCGAAACCGAGCTGAACCGGGATTTTCTGCACAGCGACCCGGGACAGGCATTGATCAAGCGCATCCCCCAGCGCCGCCCCGGCACGCCGGCGGAGCTCGACGGGGCGTTGCTGCTGCTGGCAAGCGACGCGTCCAGCTACATGACCGGGAGCACCATCGTCGTGGACGGTGGCCACCTCTGCTCCACCCTGTGAGGCATACCATGAACTTCCAGCCCGACCCGTTCGTCGACGATCTCCGGGCCCGCGTCCGGGCCTTCGTGGACACGCATATCATTCCCCTGGAACAGGACCCGGACGCCCGGGACGACGGCGACAACATCGCATCGTCACGCCTGGAGGAATTGCGCCGCGGGGCGCGCGCCGAGGGGCTGTGGTGCCTGCAGCTGCCGGAGAGCCGGGGCGGCCGGGGCCTCGACAAGGTGGGGATAGCGTTGTGCTACGAGGAGATGAACCGGTCCATCTTCGGCCCGGTCGTATTCAACAGCGCCGCGCCGGATGACGGCAACATGATGGTTCTGGAACGGGTGGCCACCGATGCCCAGAAGCAGAAATGGCTCGAACCGATCGTCGAGGGCCGGGTGCGATCCGCTTTCGTGATGACCGAGCCCCATCCGGGATCCGGGTCCGACCCGGCGGGCATGATGCGCACCACCGCCACGCGGGACGGCGACCATTGGGTCATCGACGGCCGCAAATGGTTCATTACCGGCGCCGGCGTGGCCGAGCATTTCATCCTGGTGGCGCGCACTTCGGACGACCCGCGCAAGGGTCTGAGCGCGTTCCTGCACCACCGGGACGATCCGGGCTGGGAGATCATACGCCGCATCCCCATCATGGGCCCGGAGGAGCACGGCGGCCATTGCGAAATCAGGTACGACGGCCTGCGCATCCCCGACGAGAACCGCCTGCTGGAGGTCGGCGACGGCCTGAAGGTGACCCAGATCCGGCTCGGCCCGGCGCGCCTGACGCACTGCATGCGCTGGCTGGGCCTGGCGCGCCGCTGCCTGGAAATCGCCGGTGAATACGTCGACGAGCGCGAAGCCTTCGGCGCCACCCTGGCGGAGCACGAGGGCGTGCAGTGGATGCTCGGTGAAGCGGCGATGGCGGTGCAGACCGGCCGCCTGCTCACCCTGCATGCCGCCTGGAAGCTGGACCAGGGCGATTTCGCCCGCAAGGAGATCTCCATGGCCAAGGTCACCGTGGCCGATACCCTGCACAAGGCGGTCGACACCGCCGTACAGCTCTGCGGCGCGAAGGGCTACTCGCGGGACACCGTGCTGGAATGGATTTACCGCTACGCCCGCCAGGCAAAGCTCGTGGACGGCGCATCCGAGGTACACAAGATGGTGCTGGCCCGGGCGCTCATCGACAATCCGGACGGATTCTGGGCATGGGGCTCGACCTAGACCATCTTGCCGGGTTCATCGAGCAACGCGCCGGCGCCCGGCGGGTATCGCTGACCTCGCAGCGGCTCGGTGGCGGGGCCATCCAGGAAAACCACGCCCTGGACGCCGTGATCGACGACGGCCCGATGTCCGGCCGCCACGCCTGGGTATTGCGCACGGACGCTCCTTCGGGGGTGGCGGTGAGCCGCTCCCGGTCGGAAGAATTCGCGCTGTTAACCGCGGCGTTCAAGGCGGGGGTCACGGTTCCGCAGCCGCTGTGGATGTGCACGGACACCGGCGTCGCCGGCCGGCCTTTTTATATCATGGAGCGGGTTTCCGGCACCGCGGACGGCCGCCGTCTGGTTCAGGCCGAACGTTCACCGGAGCAGCGCCGGAAAATCATGACGGCCCTGGGGCGGGAGCTCGCACGCATCCATGCCGTCGACACCACGGCGCCCGGACTGGTGTTTCTCGAAGCGCCCGGCGCGCCGCCGGCCGGGGCCCGCATCGATCAATACCGCGCCTACCTGGATACCCTGGACCAGCCGCAGCCGGTGCTCGAGTGGGGGCTGCGCTGGCTGGAGCTGAATACCCCGGACAACGGGGAAACCGTGCTCTGTCACTGCGACTTCCGGACTGGAAACATCATGATCGATGGCAACCGGGTCACCGGCATCCTGGACTGGGAGTTCGCCGCGCTGAGCGGCCCGGTGGAGGACCTCGGCTGGTTCTGCGCCCGCTGCTGGCGTTTCGGCGCCGACACCCTCGAGGCCGGCGGCCTCGGCCACCGGGAGGATTTCGTAACGGCGTACGAGCGGGAATCGGGACGCGGCGTAGACCGCGGGGAGCTGGCCTGGTGGCGGATCATGGCGGAAGTGCGCTGGGGGGTCATCGCCCTGCAGCAGGCGGGACGCCACCTCTCGGGAGAGGAAGCGTCGCTGGAGCTCGCCCTCACCGGCTACATGGTGCCGGAAATGGAGGCGAACCTGATACGGGCGATCACGAATGAGTGCGGCGGTCGGCGCTGAGTACCCCTGAATCTCCATGACCCCGGCATTTCTCGCAGTCGCCTTCGGCCTGGCGCTCCTCGTGTGGAGCGCCGACCGGTTCGTGGACGGCTCGGCGGCCACGGCGCGACATTTCGACGTGCCCCCGCTGTTGATCGGCATGGTGATCATCGGCTTCGGCACCTCGGCGCCGGAAATGATGGTATCGGCGCTGGCGGCGACCCAGGGCAACCCCGGCATCGCCCTGGGCAACGCCTATGGCTCGAATATCGCCAACATTGCCCTCATCCTGGGGATCACGGCGCTGATCAGCCCCATTGCGGTCCAGTCCCGCGTATTGCGCCAGGAACTACCGACCCTCACCGCGGTCACCGCCCTGGCGGCGTGGCAGGTATGGGACGGCGCCATCACGCGCATCGACGCCCTGGTGCTGCTGGGGGTGTTCGCCGCCTTGATGGCCTGGACCATTACCCAGGGCATGCGGAACACGGGCGACGCGCTGGGCGGCGAGGTGGCGCAGGAACTGGACGTCCGCACCATGCCCCTCGGCCGGGCGGTGTTCTGGCTCGCCGCCGGCCTGGTGCTCCTCATTGCCAGCTCGCGAATCCTGGTCTGGGGTGCCGTGGAGATCGCCCGGGGCCTGGGCGTCAGCGACCTGGTGGTGGGGCTGACGGTGGTGGCGGTGGGCACTTCCCTGCCCGAGCTCGCCTCGTCCATCGCCGCGATTCGCAAGCGCGAGCACGACATCGCGCTGGGCAACGTGCTCGGCTCCAACCTGTTCAACACCCTGGCCGTAGTGGGCATCGCCGGCACCATTCATCCGATGGCCGTGGGCGCGGACGTACTAGGCCGGGATATCCCGGTCATGGCGGCGCTGACCGTGTCGCTGTTCATTGTCGGGTACGGCTTCCGGGGCCCAGGACGCATCAACCGGGTCGAGGGCGCGGTCCTGCTGGCGTGCTATGTCGCGTACACATCGTACCTCGTGAGCACGGCCTTCGTTCACTGACGACCATCGACCGGCTGTACGACGGCGGCCCGGTAGCGGCTCGGTTCCGCGCATCGTGGCCGGACGCGTAACAAATCTGTCATAATCCGCGACGCCCCGGTCCGAATCTGCCCGGGAGTCGACGCGTCCCGGCAGCGGCGGAGCGCTGACCCGCACATGGAAAAGAAAAATGTCCTTCGGCCTTCAATCGTACGTCATCACCGAGCTGTTCGCCCGCTTCGCCCTGAACCTGGCCGCCATGGCGCTGCTGCTGTTCGGGATGTACTACCCCCGGTACCGCGACAAGGAAACCGTCACCGCCGCCTCGCTGTTCAATGTCTTCGTTTTCGCGGTGCTGGCCGTCCTGTCAAGCGTGGAGTTCAGCCTCG
Organism: Gammaproteobacteria bacterium; assembly: GCA_034520625.1. Lineage (GTDB taxonomy): Bacteria > Pseudomonadota > Gammaproteobacteria > Arenicellales > JAANXG01 > JAANXG01. The sequence goes on from JAXHNI010000005.1 coordinate 93,792, forward strand.
CGGCCGGATTCGGCCTGTTCGCCATTCTGGCCCTGTTCACTCTGCGCTCGGAACAGATCACCAAGATCGAGATCACCTATTTCTTCGGCAGCATATCGATTGCGGTGATTACCGCGGTGCTCGGCACGTCGCTGTCCTTCGTGCTGCTCATGCTGGCGCTCGTGCTCATCGGCGCCTACCTGCTCGATCACCCGCTCATTCTCCAGTCCGAGGAGCGGATCCGTCTGACTCTGGACAGGATACCGTCGCCCGCGCTGTCGGATCCGGAGGCGCTGCGCCGCGAGCTGTCGTCCCGCCTTGGGGTCATGGTGCTGTCCACGAATGTGCGGTCGGTGGATTACATCACCGAAATGGTTGTCGTTGACGTCTACTACCGCAAACATGCCGGCCGGTGACGGACTGTTTGCCGGTCTAGAGCCGGTCCCGCTCGACGTCGTCGAGACCACCACGGTCGTCCCCAGGCGCCACGACCGCAAGTACGTGGTTGCACCCGAAATCCTGAAGAGCCTGACGGGGCCGCTAGCCCGCGATTTCCTCGTGCTGGAAATCGACGGCCGTCGCCTGTTCCGCTACGAAACCTGCTACTTCGACGATAATGCGCTCCGGTGCTACCACGACCATCGCCAGGGCCGCCGCCGACGATACAAGATTCGTGCACGAAGCTATCTCGACACCGACCTTCACTACCTGGAGGTGAAACTGAAAGCCCTGCGCGGTACCACGCTCAAGCTGCGCAGGCCGTACCGCCACGACGGCGGCGCGCTGTCGTGTTCCATTGCGATGGATTTTGTCAATAGTGTTCTGGACGAGGCCTACGGCATGGTCCAGGAATCACCCCTGGTCCCCACACTCGAGGTGCAGTACGCACGCTCGACCCTGATTTCCCGAACGGGCGGCGAACGCGTCACCATCGACCGCGACATCTCGTTTCTGGGGAACCGCCGTCTCGATCATGTGCCCCCCGGCCATTGGATAATCGAAACCAAGGGGCCCCGATGCAGCGGGCAGCTGGACAGCCTGCTCAGACGCCTCGGCCAACGCCCCGTCCGCGGCTGCTCCAAGTACTGTATCGGAATGGGCGTCACCGGGCAGGTTCACCAGATCAACCGATTCATGCCGGCGATGAGTCGCCTCGGCTTCACGAACCCGGGTTCGACACAAAGCGCGGCCGTCGACGCGTCCACTGACTGATGCGCCGGGCCGGCCTTCTCGCCTATCTGCTGCTGTCCCCGTTGCTGTTCTTCGGACTCGGCGCCGTGTTCCATCGCCAGGGCATCTGGCCGTTCGGGCGGGGACACCCGGCCTGGATGGAACTGGAATACGCACTCGAGCTTCTCGACACCATGGCAGGCTATCATGCCGTGGAGGCGCTTTTCCTGGTGGCACTGACAGCACTCGCTCTTCTGGTGCGCGGCCGGTGGGCCACGCCGCTCGGGCTGTTGGCCGCGATATACGGGATTTGCCTGGGGCTCTGGCTGGCCATTGCGCAGCTTGACGGTCCCGGTCTGCACACCATCACGTATCGAGGCGTCCTGGACGGGGAAATCGGGCTTACCCGGGGCATCGCCATCGTGGCGGGGTTCGTCCTGCTGGGCACCGCGGCAATGGCCGCAGCCCGGCGCGTCGGCTTCGATATGCACGGGCGCGGCCGGGGCGGCCGCGTCATGTACGGGGCGCTGCTGGCTTCCGCCCTGGGCGTATTTGCGCTCGGATGGTACTTGTCTTCGTGGCACGACGTCCTGTCCGCGCTGTATGCATCCCATCGAGCGGAACCGAAAATCAACGAACTCATGGCTTCCAACGGCCGGACACGGTCGGATGACGACGGCTATTTCGAAGACTGGTTGGAAATCCACAACCCGGGCAACCGGGCCATCGATCTCGGCGGCTGGGGATTGACCGACGATCCCGACCGTCCTTTCAAATGGATGTTTCCCCGCGGCGCCGTCATTCCGGAGAACGGCCACCTTTTGGTCTGGGCATCACGCCAGGACCGCATCGACCCGAAGCGCCCCCTGCATACGAATTTCGCGCTGGATCGTGACGGCGAAGCGGTCGTGCTGACATCCCCCCTGGGCAGGGAGTTCGACCGCAGCGACGCCGTCGCCATGCACCGCGACGTTTCCGTTGGCCGTCCCGGTGACCGGGGCACGAGCCGGGCGCCCTTTTCTGTCCCCACGCCGGGCAGCCCGAACGTCGGCTACACCGGTTACCTGGCGGACGCGTCCGTGTCCTTCTCTCCCGCCTCGACCACCTTCACGGGCATCCTGGAGGTGGCCCTGGACGGAGCCCGGGACGGCGAAACCATCCATTACACCATCGACGGCTCGGAACCGACGCAGGCATCGCCGGTATATTCGGCGCCGCTTGCGATCACCGCAGCCACGACGCTCAAGACGCGCATTTTCAATACCGAGGGAGCAGGCAGCCGCAGCACGGAACAGCGCTATCTCGAAATCAGCGAAGAACTCTCGGCGCGCCGGTCCAACCTGCCCATGGTGGTGATCGACACCCTCGGGCACTCCCTGACCAAGACGGTGACGCCGCGCGGAAAGCGCCGTTATCCGGGTTACATCTTCACCTTCGACACGGACAACGACGGGGTCAGCGTACTGGCGCGGCAACCGGACCTCGCTGTTCCCCAGGGCGGCCGGTACCGTGGCACCAGTACGCTCCGCTGGCCCAAAAAGCCCTATTCGGTCCAGTTCCGGGACGCGCTCAACCGGAGCGAAGCCCGCCCCTTGCTCGGCATGCCCGCACACCGCAACTGGGCGTTCTATCCCGGGTACATCGTCGACCACACCTTCATGCGCAACGCATTCGCCTACGAGCTGAGTCGGGCCGCCGGCCGCTATGCGCCGCGCACACGATTCGTCGAGCTGTTCGTCAACAACGATAACAACGTGCTCGACCCGGAGCATTACGCCGGCGTCTACGACGTCATGGAGACGCTGGATTTCGGCGGCGACCGGATTCCCGGCCGGGCCGTGGACGATTCCGATGTGCCGCCGCCGGGGAAAATCGATATCAACGCACCGGGCCCGTGGACCGGCGGCTACATCGTCAAGCTCGACTACGTGGACAGCGACGAGTTCGCCTGGTCGACGAAGCTGCGGCAGCTGCACACCAACCCGGCATCCGGCGTCACGCTGGAAACGCCGAAACTGCGCAATCTGGACGGCGGCCCGTACCGGGACCGGGCCGGCGCGGGTAAGCACTCAGCGCAAGTGCGCTACATCAAGACCTGGTACGAGGCGTTCGAGGACGCCCTGATTCGCGACCACGACTCCGGATTCACCTCCCGCGACTACCGGGACTTCATCGACATGAAAACGTGGGTCGACCACCTGTTGATCAACCTGTTCACCAAAAACCGTGATTCCCTAACCCTGAGCACCCACTATGTTAAGCACCGCAACGGCCGGATGTCGGCCGGACCGGTGTGGGACTTCGACCGCTCCATGGGCTCCGGGGACGCCCGCTGGCAGTACTCGAACACCTGGGATGCGTACGAAGACCTGCCGCCGCTGTTCAGGCGCCACTGGTGGAAGCTGCTGGTGGCGGACCCCGATTTCGCCCAAGCGTACTACGACCGGTATGCGGCGCTGCGTCAAACCGAGTTCGCGGACGAGCGGCTCGCCGCCCGCATCCAGCGCATGGCGGACGAGCTCGACGCGGCGGATTCCGCGCTGGGTTCGGCGATGGCCCGGGATACCGAGCGCTGGCCGGTGCGCTATCACCAGAAAGGCAGCTTCCGGGACGAAGTCCGGCGCCTGCGGGAATGGGTGATCAGCCACGCCCGTTGGCTGGACCGCCGGGACTTCAACGGCGGCCGCCTGCCGGCGCCGCCGACGATCACACGGGATATGCATGACGGAGATCGAATGATCCGGATTTCCGGGGACCCGGGCAACGCGGTGTACTACACTCTGGACGGCACCGATCCGCGCGGCACGGACGGCACCTATGCAGGCCGGCGCTACACCGGACCAATCATCGCAGCGGTGGGGAGCACCGTGATCGCGCGCGCCGTTACCGCCGGGGACCAGTGGAGCACGCCGAGTCGAATGACCGTAGAGACGGAATAGTTCCCACCCCCGGCGATGGAACGTCGAGACCTGGCGCACGTTTCCGGGCCTGTACGTGTGGTTTATAATCTCCACCGTGCGTGTATTCATCCCCCATCACCTTTTCCCCGGGAACGAAACCACTACCACCGGGTCTGTCCGCCCATGACCTACAAGCTCTGCAACGTTCCGGCGCCGGACGACCTTTTGTTGACGGCACGCGAGGCCCTCAAGACCGTGCTGCGGGAGCCGGACAGCGACCACGGGTACTCGATCCTGATGGCGATGAACGCCATGGGCATCGCCGCCCGGGCCATGCAGGCGGAACCCCCCGCGCCGGTCCGGGAAGCCATGAACGACGACGCATTCACCCGCTGGGTGCGGCATGCCGAGGAATCGGAGGTGCTCGACGGTGCGCTGATCACCGGTCTGCGGCGACACGTTGAACAAAAGCTGGCGGTGTCCAATCCGCGCTTTAAACCGGAACCCCCGAAGGACCATTCGTGAACAGCATTCTCAAAAACGTTCGCATCGACGACAAATACACCGTCGAGGACGGCCGGATCTTCGTCACCGGCATCCAGGCCCTGGTGCGCCTGCCCATGCTCCAGCACCAGCGGGATCTGGCGGCCGGCCATCGAACGGCGGGTTACATCACCGGCTATCGCGGTTCGCCCCTGGGCTCCTTCGACCAGCAGCTCCAGCGCGCCCGGGAATATCTCGACGCCCATGACATCACCTTCTCGCCGGCGGTCAACGAGGACCTTGCCGCCACCGCCCTGTGGGGCGCCCAGCAGGCGGAGCTGGACGGTGAAGGCCGCTTTGATGGCGTATTCGGCATGTGGTACGGCAAGGGACCCGGGGTCGACCGGTCCGGGGACGCCCTGCGCCACGCCAACCTCGCCGGAACCTCGCCCCTGGGCGGCGTGCTGGTGCTCACCGGCGATGACCACACCTGCGAATCCTCCACCACCTGCAATCAGAGCGAGCCGGCCATGATGGACGCCATGATTCCGGTGCTGAATCCCGCCGGCGTCCAGGACATCCTCGACTACGGCCTGTACGGCTGGGCGTTGTCGCGCTACAGCGGCTGCTGGGTGGCATTGAAATGTGTCCACGATACCGTGGAGGCTACGGCCTCCATCGATATTTCCCCCGGCCGGGTCGACATTGTCGTGCCGGAGGACTTCGAGGTGCCGGAAGGCGGGTTGAACATACGCTGGCCGGACACTCCCCAGGAGCAGGAGCGCCGGCTGCACCAACACAAGCACCTCGCCGTCCAGGCCTTCGTGCGCGCGAACGGCCTCGATCGCCTGGTCCACGACCCGGAACGGGCCAGCTTCGGGATCATGACCACCGGCAAGTCCTACCTCGACGTCCGGCAGGCGCTGTTCGAGCTCGGCATCGATGCGTGCGAGGCGCAGCGCCTGGGCATCCGGCTCTACAAGGTCGCCATGCCCTACCCCCTGGAGCCATCCGGCGTGCGCCGGTTCTGCCGGGGTCTCGAGCGCGTGGTGGTGGTGGAGGAAAAACGCGGCCTCATGGAGGAGCAGCTCAAGAGCATTCTGTTCAACGATGTGGAAAAGCCCCGGGTAGCCGGCAAGCGCGACTTTGACGGCTCCAGTCTTTTCCCATCCGCTGGGCGGCTGGAGTCCAATCACATCGCCCGGGCCCTCGGCCGGCATATTCTCGATCAACAGCCAGACGCCGAACTGGAGAAACGGCTGCAGCGCTTCATCGAACGCCTGGAAACGGCGCCGTCGGGCTCCGTGGCCCCCATGATCCGCACCCCCTACTTCTGCGCCGGCTGCCCCCACAACACCTCCACCGTCGTCCCCGAGGGCAGCAAGGCACTGGCGGGGATCGGCTGCCACTACATGGCCCAGTGGATGGATCGTGACACGGCGCGGTTCACGCACATGGGCGGCGAAGGCGCGAGCTGGGTGGGCCAGGCCCCGTTCAGCACCCGGAGCCATATGTTCCAGAATATCGGCGACGGCACGTATTATCACTCCGGGCTGCTGGCGGTGCGGGCCGCCGTGGCCGCCGGCACCAATATCACCTTCAAGATCCTGTACAACGACGCCGTGGCCATGACCGGCGGACAGCCCATGGACGGGCCCCTGACCCCGGAACAGGTAACCTGGCAGGTGCACGGCGAGGGTGCGGCGCGCATCACCCTGGTGAGCGACGATCCCGGCAAGTTCCGCAAGGAGGATCTGGCGCCGGGTGTCACCGTTCACCACCGCGACGAGCTGAACGACGTGCAAAAGGATCTGCGGGAGATACCGGGGACCACGGTCATCGTCTACGAGCAGACCTGCGCCGCGGAGAAGCGGCGGCGCCGGAAGCGCGGCACGTTTCCCGATCCCGCCAAGCGGGTATTCATCTACGACCGGGTCTGCGAGGGCTGCGGCGATTGCGGGGTCCAGTCCAACTGCGTCGCCATCCTGCCCAAGGATACGGCGTTCGGCCGCAAGCGGGAGATCGACCAGTCGGCATGCAACAAGGACTTCTCCTGCCTGAAGGGCTTCTGCCCGAGCTTCGTCACGGTGTACGGCGGAACCCCGAAGAAGGGCATCAGCGATACCGGCACCATCGACGATGCCGTGGGCGGCCTGCCGGATCCCGGCCTGGCGGACATCGAGGGGACCTACGGCATCGTGCTGACGGGCGTCGGCGGCACCGGGGTGGTCACCATCGGCGCACTGCTCGGCATGGCAGCCCATGTTTCCGGAAAGGGGTGCTCGGTACTGGACATGATGGGCCTGGCCCAGAAGGGCGGCGCCGTCATGAGCCACATTATCCTGGCGGACGACCCGGCGGACGTTTCCACCACCCACATACCGGAAGGCGGCGCCGACCTGATCCTCGGCTGCGACATGATGGTGGCGGCCAGCCCCGGCGCCGCGGCACGGGCCCGGCCCGGCGCTACGTGGGCGGTGGTGAACGACTTCGAGATGATGACCGGCGACTTCACCCACGACCGCGACAAGCAGTACCCGGCCGATGAGCTGAAGTCGGTGATCCGCGCCCACACCGGTGCAGACAACGCGCTGTTCGTCAATGCCACGACCCTCGCGACGCGCCTGCTGGGGAACTCCATCGGCGCCAACATGTTCATCCTGGGCTGCGCCTACCAGTCGGGACGATTGCCGCTGCACCACGACGCCATACATCGGGCACTGGAGCTCAACGGCCAGGCGGTGGACATGAACAAGCGCGCCTTCGCCCTGGGACGGCTGTATGCCATCGATCCCGACCGCGTGCAGCGGCTGGCCTACCCCGGCGCCGCGCCGGCGCGGCGAACGCCGGAGACGCTGGACGAGATCACGGCACACCGGGCGGAGCACCTGCGCGCCTACCAGAACGAAGACTATGCCCGACGCTATCGCGAAGCCGTCGCCCGGCTCCGGGACGTGGAGAACGAGCGTGCCAAGGGCTTCGTCGGGCTCGCCCTCGGCGCCGCCCGGAACCTGCACGCGGTGATGGCCTACAAGGACGAGTACGAGGTCGGCCGGCTGTATTCGTCGCCGGATTTCCGGAACCAGCTTGCCGAAACATTCGAAGGCGACTACCGGATCGAATTCAACCTGGCGCCGCCGATTCTCAGCCGGCCGGATCCCCGCACCGGACGGCCGCGCAAAATCCGGTTCGGGTCATGGATGGGCGGCATATTCTGGCTTGTGGGCCGGCTCCGCGGCCTGCGTGGCACACCCCTGGACGTGTTCGGATATTCACGGGAGCGGCGCATGGAGCGCGCCATGATCGAGGATTATTTCGACGACATCGAACTGGTGGTACGGTATCTCGACGCCGGCAATCACGCGACAGCCGTGGACCTGCTGCGCTGGCCGGAGTCCGTCCGGGGATTCGGCGACATCAAGCTGGCGGCCCTCCGGGAAGCACGGGAGCACCGCCAAACCCTCCGCTCGGCGCTGCAATCCCCGGACCGGGACCGCCGCGCCGCCTGACGGGGATCGAAGCGACGCTTTTCACCCCACACGGGGTCGCAGGGAAGTAAGACCCCGGCAAGCCCTCTCTTCTAACATCCGCCGACACTCCCGGGCCCCGGGAGTGCGCGAACGGCGCGGTGAAGCGGCGCGTCCACTGACAGACACGACAGACGCCAGAGGCTCCCATGGCTGACAAAGTTGCAGCGTCGATCGAGGTATCTCCCTACCAGGCGATGGAAAGCGCGGACCTGCCCGGTCTGATCCCGAATGGCGTGCGCGTGTACATGACGGATGTCGGGACGGATACCACTGATTCGATCGTCCGGGGCGCCGCCCGGCTGAACGATCTCGGATGCACGGCGGTTCCCCATTTCGCTTCCCGACGCCTCACCTCCCGTGAAGCACTGGAGACCCGGATCGGGCGCCTCTGCGAGGAAGCCGGCGTCCGGGACGTACTGGTGATCGGGGGCGGCCTGGACGAGCCCGCGGGCGAGTTCCCGTCGACGATGGAAGTGCTGCAAACTGGCCTGTTCGACCGGTACGGTGTCAAGCACATCGGAGTCGCCGGCCACCCGGAGGGCTCGCCCGACTTCAGCGTCGAGACGGCGGAGGAAGCCCTGCGCCTGAAACAGGCCTTCGCCGAACGCACCGATGCCGAGATGCGGATCGTCACCCAGTTCGGCTTCGATGCTCCCGGCTTCATCAGGTGGGCCGACGACCTCCGCGATGCGGGAATCGACCTGCCGGTCCACCTGGGGGTGGCCGGTCCAGCCAAGCTGACGACACTGGTGAAATACGCGATCATGTGCGGGGTCGGCAACTCAGTGAACTTCATCAAGAGGCGCGCCGCCAACATCGCCACCATGGTGAGGGGATTCGATCCCGAAGAAGTCGTCCAGCCCCTCGAGCGGCACATCCAGGAATCCGGCGATACGCCCATCACCCAGGTTCACGTGTTTCCGTTCGGAGGGGTCAAGAAATCCGGCCAGTGGCTGAGGGCACGCGGCAGCTGGACATAGGAACCTGTTCAAGCAATCATGACGCTACTGCGGTCCGTGCCCAGTTGAAGGACCGGCGCCGGGGAGGTGGGGTCAGTGCCGGGGGCCATCCCCCCAGGGCTGTCGAAAACAGGGAAGTTTGAGCCAGAGCGTACAGGGATGTATTTACAGCGGCCCTGGGGGGATGGCCCCCGGCACTGGCCTCCCGGGTCATGCATGCGGGCCATCAAACTGGACGAATGCCCACGGAACGCTGAATGATGACATTCGCCGCAATCAGGCGGCGCGGTGTTTTCTCAGCGCCATCCAGGAATGGAGCACCAGGGTGGCGATGACCAGCGTGCCGCCCACCAGGGTCAGGGGCGGCGGCTGCTCGCTCAGAATCAGCCAGACCCAGAAGGTACCGAGAATCGCCTCGACGATGAAGAACAGCGTCGCCTCCGCGGCGGGCAGGTAGCGGGTCGCCTCGGTCATGAGTACCAGGGCCAGGGGCATCTGCACCAGACCCATGACGGCCAGCACCGTCATGCTCCGCGCGTCCAGGGACAAGGGCTGCGCGGCCGGAGCGATCAGCAGGGCGCACACCAGCCCGCCCCCGGCCACCGCCGCCAGCCGGCTGAGATCCGGGGTGCGCCGGAGCATGGTGTAGTTCGCTCCGACTACCACCGAGCCGCCCAGGGCGATGAGATCCCCGAGCCAGTGGCCGAGTCCCAGGGAGCCGCCGAACACCACCACGATGCCGACGAGCGCGATCCCTATCGCCAGCCAGGTCCGCAGGGGCACCCACTCGCGGAGAAACACGCCGGAAAACGCCGCGGCGAACAGCGGCGCGGCGGTAAGAATGACCACCGCGTTGGCGACCCGCGTGTTGGATATGGCGCCGACGAAGCACAGTTGCATCAGGCCGAAGCCGACAATCAGCGCCGCGGCCGGCGGGCCGCCCTCCAGCAGCGCCGTCCAGGCCCAGCGCCGGCGCCGGACCCGGAACACCAGGGTCAGCGACAGCGCGATGAACAGACCGCGCCAGAACGCGATATCCGCCGCCGGGGCCGCCGCCAGGCGTATCAGCAGGGCGTCCACACTCAACACCGTTACCCCGGTGGCCGCCAGCAGCACGCCGCGGCGATGATCGACGTGGAATGCGGCCGGCCCCGGGCGCGCCACCCGCTCAGTCAACCCTGATCACTTGCCCGCTCGGCGGCCCTTCGACGCTCTTGGCAAAAGCCAGGTCCACGCGCCGGGAGGACACGGGATCGTGGCCGGGGAACAGGTGGCCGAGCTTGCCGGCGGACACCTCCAGCAGGCCGGGGCTCACGACGTTGATCCGCAGGCCCCGGGGCATCTCTATGGATGCCCCGGAAACGAACCCGGCCAGGGCGGCGTTGGCGGTGGAGGCATTGGCGCCCTGCCGGATCGGGTCGCGGTCCAGCACGCCGCTGGTGAGGGTGAAGGATCCGCCGTCGTTGACGTGGTCCAGGCCGCGCAGCACGACGTTCACCTGGCCCATGACCTTGTCCGTCAGCCCCAGCATGAACTGCTCCGCGGTCATCTCCGCCAGGGGACCGAAGTGCGCGTGGCCGGTGGCGCAGACCACGGCATCCACTCGGCCCGTCTGCCGGTACATGGCATCGATGGAATCGGCATCGGTGATGTCGCACTGCACGTCGCCGCTGCTGCGGCCGGCCCGGATCAGTTCGTGGCGTGCGCCAAGTGCTTCACATGCCGCGCTGCCCACGGCGCCCCCCGGCACCGATCACGATGATCTTCATTAAGGGTCTCCTATTACTGAAACAACAGGCGCGGGGATTATACGTGAGGAGCCGCGATCCTGCCGCGCTCCGCCCCGTCCGACGGATTCAGGGTCGCATGGGCTTCGCAAGGCGTCCCGGCGTACCCCGCGACTGAACCTGTGACTTTCCTTTCAAAGTGTTTCCGAGCCGTCAGTGGCCAGAGCACCTCCGCAGGCTACGGCCCGGTACACTAAGTACGATTGGACACCCGCCGCCGGCGGCGGGGGCGGTCCGGGGTGTCCTCGCCTCCGAGGAATTCGGGATCCGGCAACGCAACCCGCTTACGCAGCTCAGGGAAGGGGTCGGTCTTGTGGGGGATGGCCATGGCCTTGACGAAATGCTCCTGGAACTTCGGCTCCACGGCGGTCTCGATCTTGTGGATACGCTTGACCACGTGCTCGATCTCTTCTCTGGCATTCCGGTCCATCAAGGCCATGCGGGCGCCGTCGCCGGCCGCGTTGCCCACCGAAAAGACATTGTCCAGATCGCAGTCCGGGATCAGACCCAGCACCATCGCGTACTTGGTGTCGATGTTGTTCCCAAAGGCACCGGCAATCTTGATCCGGTCCACGCTGTCGACCCGCATCCGGTCCATCAGCAATCTGACGCCGGCGTACAGCGCCGCCTTGGCCAGCTGGATCTGGCGCACGTCGTTCTGGGTAACGACGACGCGTACGTTCTCGTTTTCATACAGGAGATAGGAAAAGGTGCGGCCGTGGGGGAATACGCGGCTGCTGCGCTCAGCCAGCTCGCCCTTGATAATGCCGTCGGCACTGAGAATCCCCGCCAGGTACATCTCGGCGATCACCTCGATAATGCCCGAACCGCAGATACCCGTGACCTTCGTCTCGCTGGCGGCAAACGCCGGGGAGTCCGACCAGTCCTCGCAGCCGATCACCCGCACCCGGGGCTCCAGGGTCTCCGGGTCGATGCGCACCCGGTCGATGGCACCGGGGGCGGCCCGCTGGCCGCCGCTGATCTGCGCCCCTTCGAAAGCGGGCCCGGTGGGGCTGGAGCAGGCCACGAGGCGATCGCGGTTTCCCAGCACGATCTCGGCGTTGGTGCCCACGTCCACCAGCAGGGTCATGGCCTCGTCGTTGTAGGGCCGCGCCGACAGCACCATGGCGGCGGCATCGGCCCCGACATGCCCCGCGATACAGGGCAGCACGTAGACCCGGGCATCGGGATTGACGTCCAGGTTCAATGTCGCCGCCGAGGTGGCCACGGATTCGTCAGTGGCCAGGGCAAACGGTGCACCGCCGAGCTCAACGGGGTCGATACCCAGCAGCAGATGGTGCATCACCGGGTTGCCCACGAACGTGATGTCCAGCACGTCGTGGGGATCCGCCCCCACTTCCATCGCCACCTCCGTGATCAGGCGGCTGATGGTCTCGCGGACCGCATTGGTCATGTCCCGATCCCCGCCCGGGTTCATCATGACGTAGGACACCCGGCTCATCAGATCCTCACCGTAGCGGATCTGGGGATTCATGGCGCCGGACGACGCCAGTACCCGGCCGTCGGTGAGTTCGCACAGGTGCACGGCGACGGTGGTGGAGCCGACATCGATGGCGGCGCCGTATATGCGGTCGTGGAATCCCGGCCACAGGGCGATGATATCGCGGTCGTTGTACACCGCCACGGTCACCCGCCATTCCCCTTTCCGCAGAACCTTCTGCAGATCCCGGACCAGGGCGACGTCGCAGCTCAGCTCGGTCATGCCCCACTCGAACTCGAGGGCGAGCTTCAGGCGCGTCAGGTCACCTTCGGGATTGTGCATGTTCGGTTCCGGCACCTCGACATAATGGAGGCGAACCATGGGAAACAGGTCCAGGTCCAGCAGCCCCGCCTGCTTGCGGACCACCTGCCGGTGTACCTGGCTGTCGGCCGGCACATCGATCACGGCATCGTCGAGCAGGCGGGTCTGGCAGGCCAGCCTCCTGCCGGCGGCCAGGCCGTACTGCTCGTCGTACTGCGTCTCGACGGCACCGCGGGCGCTCAGGTGGTCGTGCCTGGAACTGATGCCGTGCTTGGCGAACTCCCCCTCGGCGCACAAAATCTGACAGCGGCCGCACATGGCGCGGCCGCCGCAGACCGAGTCCAGGTCGACATTCAGGGTCTGGGCGGCGTGGAGCAGCGTAGTGCCCGGCTCGAATTCGCCGCGCTTGCCGCTGGGAAGAAAGACTACCTTAGTACCCCTTGTCATAAATACACACACATTCAGAGCGCCTCCAAAGTGCCGATGCAAGGCGCGCTTCGCAGGGAATGGCCAGCCATTTTCAAGAAGCGCAACGCCGCAGTGGCGCTTTGGAGGCGCTCCCTTCGGACGGGTCGGAAAAGCCCCTCGCCGGCGTTGCGCTCGCTTGAATTGACGCGGCCAGTCCTGCGCTGGCGCGCCTTGGCGACGAACTTTTCCGATCCCGCTGAACGTGTGTGTATTTGTGCCAAGGGGTACTTAGCCGGTCGCTGGGACATGGTGAACCGTTACAGTCTGGATAACGGGGGGAGGCCGGCGGCTGTCAACCGCCGGCGGCGAAACAGGGTATGTCGTCATCCAGGGAGTGGTAGTCCCCCTTGTCGGCCGTAAAGATATGCGCCTCGGTCTGCGGACCGGTTGCGCCGTCCAGTCGGTCCCGCATGGCTCCGCGCAGGCAGCGGCCTTTGCGGCAGCCGGGCTCAACCTGCGGCACGGCGTCTGCGCCTGCCCCGGCGCGCCGCTCCGCCGCCGCTCGCTTCCAGCAGATGCGCCGGCGTGGGCTCGCGGTAGACCCGGATCCACCGGGCGCAATCCCTGTCGTGGCCCATCAGGACGTCCGCGGCCCGGATCGACTGGACGACTTCTTCATGCAGCGGATTGGTGATGGCGCAGGTCATGCCGGCGGCGATCGCCATGGAGAGAAACGCGCCGTTGATGCCGTTGCGATTGGGCAGGCCGAAGCTGATGTTGGAGGCGCCGCAGGTGGTGTTGCATTTCAACTCTTCCCGGATCCGGCGCACCAGCGTGAACACCTGCCGTCCGGCGGAACCCATGGCACCGATGGGCATGACCAGCGGATCGATCACTACATCCGACGCGGGAATCCCGTAATCCGCGGCCCGGTGCACGATCTTCTTTGCCACCTCGAAGCGCACATCCGGATCCTCGGAAATCCCGGTCTCGTCGTTGCTGATGGCCACCACCGCGGCGCCGTGCTTCGCCACCAGCGGCAGGACGGTTTCCAGCCGCTCCTCCTCGCCGGTCACGGAGTTCACCAGTGCCTTGCCCTGGTAGACGCTCAGCCCCGACTCCAGCGCCGCCACGATGGAGGAATCGATGCACAATGGGACGTTCGTCAGGGACTGCACCAGCTGCACCGACTTGGCCAGAATCGCCGGCTCGTCCGCCAGCGGAATGCCTGCGTTCACATCCAGCATCTGCGCACCGGCCGCGACCTGAGCCAGCGCGTCGGACTCGACACGCTTGAAGTTGCCTTCCCGCATTTCCCGGGCCAGCACCTTGCGGCCGGTGGGATTGATCCGTTCCCCGATCAGGACGAATGGCCGGCCGAATCCGATGACGACCTCTCTGGTGGCGGAACTTACTACGGTATCGGTCATTGCTGTTCTCTAGATCGTATGCATCGTTGGAAGTCGTTACTGCGCAGCTGCGGGCTCTTCGTTGTTGCCCTTCGAGCGTATGAGGCGAAGCAGATCCGCGTCGCTCATGGTGGACTCGAACTCCCCGGCGGTTCGCTCCACCTCGGCCGCAAGATCGGTCCCCGGTAGTTCCCGGGTTTCGCGGCGCCACTCGCTCAGGTACAGGTCGCTGCTGCCCCGCCCGGCGCGCATGGCGGCGCGGTCGATGGCTACCTGGAACCGCTCGGACAGCTGCTTCTTGACCGTCCGGCGGCCCGCCTTGCCGATCACCTGGGCCGGAATGTCACGCCAGTAGACGATGGTCAACCGGGCCATGGCAAACTCACCGGGTCCATATCATGCAGCGCGCGGTTGAACGGCTCGAGCCCCGTCAAGCGGTGCTCGAATTCGAGGTTCAGCCGGCGGGCGGCCGCGCGCGCCTTCTCGAGCAGCGCTTCGTCGTGGCGTTGGGCCAGATAAACCAGGCGCCGGTAGTTGCCGAAGTACATGGACTGCAGCTCGGGGTGGGCGTCGATTCCCAGGTCGCGGATGATCAGGCGGTCGAAGTGGCGAACCAGGTAGTCCGTCAGGTAGAAAGTCCCGGGCTCGGCATCGCTGATGGTGGTGAAAACGTCCGTACCCGCAAAGAATTCGTAGCAGTGATTGCCGCCGATACGCGCGACCCCCTCCTGCTCCAGCATGGCATCCAGGCGCCCCCCGGTGCCGCAGTCGGCGTAGGCGACGTAGATGTGCCGGTAGTGCCCGCGGGCCTCATGGATCTTCTTGCGCACCGCATCGGTGATCCGTTCCGGCGTATTGTGCAGGCTTGCGGGCAGGCACTGTATCGCCAGGTGCCGCCAACCGCTGCGTTCCATGGTCGTCGTCAGCTCATGGGCCAGTGCACCGCAGGCGATGATCAGGCTTCTGGATGGTTCCGCCATGGAAGTCGACCCGCGGCGGGCCCCTTCAGCCCGCCGCCTGACGCGCCTGCACCAGCTTCTGGGCGGTTTCCACCGCCACCGCCGCGTCCCGGCAGTAGGCATCGGCGCCGACCGCCTCGCTGAACTCCTCGTTGAGGGGCGCGCCGCCCACCAGCACGATGTAGTCGTCCCGGATGCCCTGCTCGGCCATGGCATCGATGACCACTTTCATATAGGGCATCGTTGTGGTGAGCAACGCGGACATGCCGAGGATGTCCGGCTTATGCTCCTCGAGGGCTTCGAGATATTTCTCGACGGGGTTGTTGATGCCGATGTCTATCACCTCGAAGCCGGCGCCTTCCATCATCATGGAGACCAGGTTCTTGCCGATGTCGTGGATATCGCCCTTCACGGTGCCGATGACCATCTTGCCGATCTGCCTGGCCCCGGTTTCGGCCAGCAGCGGACGCAGGATCTCCATACCGCCTTTCATTGAGTTGGCCGCCAGCAGCACTTCGGGCACGAACAGGATGCCGTCCCGGAAATCAATGCCGACGATCCTCATGCCCTCCACCAGGGCCTCGCCGAGGACCTTATCCGGGCCCCAGCCCCGCTCCAGAAGAATCCGGGTCCCCTCCTCGACTTCCTCCCTCAACCCGTCGTACAGGTCCGCATGCATCTGCTCCACAAGCTCGTCATCCGGCAGCTCGGAAAGGATGATTTCCTCGTCTTCGAAATCGTCTTGGGCTTGGTCGGACTCGGCCATGGTGTGTCGTCTCGTATTCGGTTTTGGTGCTGGTCCCGCCACTACCCGAACGGGTAGTCGGAACTGCCTCGACACCAGATATGTGGGTATAGTGTCTGGGCCGCTATTTAGGCCCCGATTCCCCCGATATGCTGGCACGCCCGCGACATGAGGTGTGCGGAAAACGACACCAAAAATCCGTTGATTTGCTGGTCTGTCGATCCAGGGATAGCGCATGTCGCTAATACCCTTCACCGTCCAATTCGCCGTTTGCTAGATTTCCGCGGCTTCTGCGAAAGGTCGTGCTTCCCGGAAACCGTGCGGTTCCGCGACCTTCAAATTCCGACAGTATCGGCCGGTTGTCTTAAATCAACAAGAGGTGGGACATGTCTTACAAATCCGATATCGAGATTGCCCGCGAGGCAAGCCCGAAACCCATTGGGGGAATCGCCCGGGAACTGGGCATTCCCGAGGACTCGTTCTACCCGTATGCCCACAGCAAGGGCAAGATCGACCTGGGCTACCTGAGTACCCTGTCCGACCGGCCCGACGGCAACCTCGTCCTGGTTACCGCCATCACCCCCACCCCTGCCGGGGAAGGCAAGACCACCACCACGGTGGGGCTCGGTGATGCCCTGAACCGCGTCGGCAAGAAGACCATGATCTGCATCCGGGAGCCCAGCCTGGGACCGTGCTTCGGAGTCAAGGGCGGCGCCGCCGGCGGCGGCTACGCTCAGGTCATTCCCATGGAAGACATCAACCTGCACTTCACCGGTGACTTTCATGCCATCGGAACGGCCAACAACCTGTTATGCGCCCTGATCGACAACCATATCTCCCACGGCAATGCGCTGAAGATCGATGCGCGCAAGATCGCATTCCGGCGCGTACTGGACATGAACGACCGCGCCCTGCGGCAGATCGTGTGTTCCCTGGGGGGCGCGGGCAACGGCTTCCCGCGCGAAGACGGATTCGACATCACGGTTGCCTCGGAAGTCATGGCGATCTTCTGCCTGGCCACCGATCTAAAGGATCTGCAGCGGCGGCTCGCCAACATCGTCATCGGCGAGAGCCTCGACCGCAAGCCGATTTACGCCCGCGACCTGAATGCCGACGGCGCGATGGCCGTGCTGCTCAAGGACGCCCTGATGCCCAACCTGGTACAGACGCTGGAAAACAATCCCGCGATGGTGCACGGCGGTCCCTTCGCCAATATCGCCCACGGCTGCAACTCCGCCATAGCGACCAAGGCGGGCCTCAAGCTGGCCGACTACGTCGTGACCGAAGCCGGTTTCGGTGCGGACCTCGGCGCCGAGAAGTTCTTCGACATCAAATGCCGCAAAGCGGGCCTCCACCCCAAGGCCGCAGTAGTGGTGGCCACGATCCGCGCACTGAAAATGCACGGCGGCATTGAGAAGGATGAGCTCGGCGTACCCAACGCGGACGCGGTCGCCAAGGGCTGCAGCAACCTTTCCCGCCACATACAGAACGTCAAGGCTTTCGGCGTGCCGGTGGTGGTGGCCATCAACCGGTTCCTGACGGACACTGATGAAGAGATCCAGGCGGTGCAGAAAGCCGCCGCAGAGCAGGGGGTGGAGGCGGTGAACTGCACGCACTGGGAACACGGCGGCGCCGGCGCGGAAGACCTGGCCCGGGCCGTAGTGGAGCTGGTGGAGGCGGACAGCGCGCAATTCGCGCCCCTCTACGACGACGGTTTGTCGCTTTGGGAGAAGGTCAAGACGGTGGCGACGCGCATTTACGGCGCCGACGACATTATCGGCGACAAGTCGGTCCGCGCGCAATTCAAGCGCTTCGAGAAACAGGGCTTCGGCCACTTTCCGATCTGCGTCGCCAAGACCCAGTACAGCTTCTCCACCGACCCCAATCTCAAGGGGGCGCCCCGGGGACACGTGGTCCCGATCCGGGAGGTGAAGCTCTCCGCCGGCGCCGAGTTCCTGGTGGTGGTCTGCGGCGACATAATGACCATGCCCGGGCTGCCGAAGGTACCGGCCGCGGACCATATCAACCTGGATGAGCAGGGCCGGATCACGGGTCTGTTCTAGACTACACCTATCAGCGAACCGCGGGCACTGGCCCCGTTTTGGCGCCTGCATGATGAGGGAGGCCAGTGCCGGGGAGCGGGGATTCTCGATCCGGGCTGCGCCCTACGGGAGCTCTCAGACCTCTGGCGGTTCAGAAGCCCTCCGAAAGTCACGATACAAGTGGCCGTGTATACCAGCGTACCGGAAACGTCCCAGGGCTACGGAGCGTCTTCGACTGCCTGGGGCGGCAGCGGCTCGCGTCCAAGGATGATATCGGCAGCCTTCTCCGCCACCATGATGACCGGCGCGTTGATATTTCCGTTGGTAATCTCCGGGAACACCGAGGCATCCACCACCGCCAGGTTTTCCACGCCACGGACGCGCAGCGACGCATCCACCACCGCCCCGTCGTCCTCGCCCATGCGGCAGGTGCCGCAGGGATGGTAGGCACTCTCGGCATTGCGGCGTACAAAGTCGAGGACCTGCTCGGCGCTCCGGACATCCGGGCCGGGTGACAGCTCTTCGCCACGAAAGGCATCAAACGCCGGCTGGGCAAAGATTTCCCGGGTCTTTTCGACCGCCTCCACCCATTCCCGCCGGTCCTGCTCCGTGGACAGGTAGTTGAACAGTATGGACGGGGCCTCCCGATGGTCGGCGCTTCGCAGCACGACGCGGCCCCGGGAATCGGAGCGCATGGGGCCCACGTGGGCCTGGAAGCCGTGCTGTTTCTGCGGCGTGCCGTCGTAGCGGATCGCCACGGGCAGGAAATGAAACTGCAGATTGGGATAGCTGCAATCCGGATTTGACCTGACGAAGCCGCCCGCCTCGAAGTGGTTGGTGGCGCCGGGACCGGTGTTGAACAGGTACCATTCCAGTCCGATCAATGCCTGACGCCACGGCTTCAGCGCCGGGTACAGCGAAACCGGCCGGGTGCAGGCCTGCTGCAGATAGATCTCAAGATGGTCCTGCAGATTGCGGCCGACCCCATCTAGATTCGACAGCGTCCGGATACCCAGGTCCCGGAGTACGTCCGCCGGTCCGACCCCCGACAACTGCAGCAACTGCGGTGAATTGAACGCGCCGCCGCACAGAATAACCTGGCCGGCGCGGATCTTCTCCCCGCCGGCGGTCTCAACACCTACTGCCCGGGTGCCGTCGAACAGGATCCGGGCGACCAGGGTCCGGTCGCGGATTTCCAGATTCGGCCGGTTCAGGGCCGGCTGAAGATAAGCCCTCGCCGTGCTCATGCGCCGACCGCGGTGCACGGTCATGTCGAAACGGCACACGCCTTCCTGGCTGCGCCCGTTGTAGTCCTCGGTATACGGGTAGCCCGCCTGTTGGCCGGCCTGCAGCCAGGCTTCGAACAGCGGGTTGTCGCCCGCACCCACGGATACCGCGAGCGGGCCGCTGTCGCCGCGATAGGGGCTCGAACCGCCCAGCCAGGTCTCCATCTTCCGGAAGTACGGCAGGCAATGCTCGTAACGCCATGCCTCGAGACCGGGACGGGCGGCCCAGCGGGCAAAGTCACCGGGATGCCCACGGACGAATATCATGCCATTGATGCTCGACGAGCCGCCCCACCCCTTGCCACGGGGGTGCATCACCCGGCGGCCATCCATCCGGGGCTCGGGATCCGACTGGTAGCCCCAGTTGTAAGTTCGGCCGTTCAGCGGCCAGGTGAGGGCGGCCGGCATGTGAACCCGGAAATCCCACCAGGGCGGCCGTCTGCCGGCCTCCACCACGAGCACCCGGCTCGACGCCTCCTCCGAGAGTCGATTCGCCAGGACGCAGCCCGCGGAACCGGCGCCTATGATCAGAAAATCTATGGTCATGCCTGCTTGTCCCCCCGTTCGGCGGAAAAAGACCGGGAGCGCGGGCTGCCGCGGGCCCCGGATTGATCGACGTCCCTCAAGTCGTGGTACGGTGTCGGTTCCGCTAAGGTGTCGCCATGGCGCCGATGGTACTCGACTCGCGCCGACGTGGCGATGCGCGGACCGGCGGCGTCCCGGGACCGCTGCGCCGATATGGGATTCCGGCGGCGCCGGGGCTTGCGGGTTTATGTTTATAATGTATCCACAGCGACTTCATCAACGAGGTGCCCCATCATGACCGACAAAAACGAGTTCGTCGAAAAGCTCAAGACCCAGATTGACGAATGGAACGCCGAAATCAAGAAGATGGAAGCCCACGCAGACAAGGCGAAGGCCGATGCCAAGACGCAGTACGAGGAGAGCCTGCAGAAACTCCGCGAACAACGCGACGAGGCTCAGAAGAAAATGCAGGAGCTCCAGCAGTCCAGCGACGCCGCCTGGGACGACATGAGAAAAGGCGCCGAGAAAATGTGGGCAAGCGTCGAAGAGACGTTCAGAAACGCCTGGTCCCGATTCCGGTAGCGAGGCGGCTTCCGCGCGGCGCGCGGCGGCGGGTTCCCCCGAACGCCCGGGCCTCCCCGGATTCCGGCGCTTTGCGCCCGGACGGCATCACTCGTGCTCCGCCCGGGACTTTACAGCCTGATTCATCTCGATAAATCCCGCTCGGATGGGGCCGTCGAGGCGTTTTCCGAAAAATGGAATCAGCACGCCCGAAAAGCGCTCTCCGTGGATGAACCTGGCACGCCCGGGCGCCAGCGATTCGATCCGGAAGTAATGCTCGCCATTGAACAAGCCGGGCACCGGCAACCCGCCCCGCCAGCGCAGCTCGCGGTTCTCGACGCACGCCAGCACCACGGGTTGAAAGCTCATTCCACGGCCCGCGGGCGGCTGGACAGAAATCTCCAGCCGGCTTCCCGTTGACGGCGTGCCGGAAATACTGCGTATAAAGGGATTCCACTCCGGGTAGGACGGAAAATCCGTCAGAATCGACCAGATTCTGACCGGGTCCGCCTCCACTTCTATGTCCGTAACGATATGATGCATGTCAGGTGGCTTCAGACCGCCGCGCGGGCGACAGTGGAGTATTCCTTGGCTCGGGACGGTCACCGCCCCGACTGCGTAAGATAACACACCAATACCGCTTCCGGCGCGCAGGCATGTCGCGGGACGTCGTGTTCCGGTTGCGGCCGTGATTTGCTATGTTGACCGCATAATGAGGCATATCGACATTCACCCATGACCAGGAAGACGAGCGTATCGCTGGTGCTGGGCAGCGGCGGCGCCCGTGGCCTGGCGCATATAGGCGTCATAGAATGGCTGGAGGAGAACGGCTACGAAATCACGTCAATCTCCGGATCCTCAATGGGCGCGCTTGTTGGAGGGATCTATGCCGCCGGGGAGCTCGAGACCTACAAGCTCTGGGTCACGGCGCTGGCCCGCTCCGATGTCGTTCGAATGCTGGATCTTTCCTTCGGGTGGAGCGGGCTACTGAAGGGTGAACGAATTATCAGCAAGCTGCGCGACCTGATCGGCGACCGGGAGATCCAGGACTTGCCGATTTCCTACACGGCCGTTGCCACGGACATTGAGCGGGGGAAGGAAGTCTGGTTGTCCCGGGGATCGCTGTTCGACGCCATACGCGCTTCCATTGCCGTGCCACTGGTATTCACGCCCTACGAGATAAACGGCCGGAAGCTGCTGGACGGCGGGCTGCTGAACCCCTTGCCCGTCGCCCCAACCCTGCGTGATCAGAATGACATCACCATTGCCGTGAATGTCGATGCCCCGCCCGGGCGAAGACCCGGAGCCGGCGAGTGTCAACCGTCCGCCGACCCCGCCCCGGAAGACGGTGACGACGACAGCCAGTCCTACCGTGACCGTATCAATGCGTTCATCCAGGAACTCCAGGGGAAATTCATGCCCGACAAAGAGCCGGATTGGGGATTCTTCGACGTCATGATGCTGTCTATCGAAACAATGCAAAGTACCATTGTCAGAATGAAGATGGCGCCCTACACGCCCGACTACTATCTGACCATCAGCAGGGACGCGGCGCGCGCCCACGAGTTTCACCGCGCCCGGGAACTGATTCAGCTCGGCCGCGACACGGCAGCGCGCCATCTATCCTAGTAGCGCCCCCCTACGGCTCGGAGATACACAATGCTGACAGTCAACTCGAAACGCATGGCCGTCTTCCTGACAGGCCTGACATTCCTTTTCACTTCGCTCACCGGCGGCGTCAACGCCGCCATGGTGGGAACGGAGACGGCCGTTGGCAGCGGGGAGCGCACGGCCCGGATCGCCGAGATTCAGAGCTGGATCATGCAGGGCGGTGTTCAGGACCAGCTGGTTGCCATGGGGGTCGACCCGGCGCACGCTGCCGACCGCGTGGCGGGAATGACCGGGGAGGAGCTTCGCGTGCTGCACGACCAGATTGAGGACTTACCCGCCGGCGCGGGGGCGCTCGAGGTCATCGGCGTCGTGTTCGTCGTGCTGCTGATACTGGAGTTTGTCGGCATCACGGATATATTCGCCCATTTCTGACGCCCCGGACTGGTTCAAGGGAACTGGTCATGGCTCGGCGACCGAAGCCATGGTCGGTCGAGAGGTGCGGCCCCGTCAATTGCCGTTTCCGCTTTCGGAAACCGTGTTTTTGTCGCTCATGATGTTATCCCGGGTCTGGCGCACTACCACCACCAGTCCCTCCGAAGTTTCCGATGGCCTGATTCGAACCTGGTCCATGGGAAGGTGGACACTGCGCCCTCCGATTCCCAGGAAGCCGCCTGCGTGCACGACAACACGCTCGATACGGCCGCATTCATCCATGACCAGGTCGGACACCTCGCCGATCTCCTCGCGGATCGGGTTCGTCACCCGCATTCCGATCAGCCGCCGCAACGAAACCGCGGAATCGAAAACGACTCCTCCGTCCGACCCGGTCATGCAGGGCGGCGCCGCCTCGGAAACGGGCCGGCCCAACGGCGATGTCCCCTCGGCGGTAGCATCTCCGGACACGGTTTCGGGCCCGTCCCCCGCGGCCTGATGCGCGGGAACCGAACGAACGCTCGACCCCGCGCAGGCCGGCGGCGCCCGCCGTCAACGCTTGAAAGCGGCAGCGTCGATATCGTGCTTGGCCAGCAACTTGTGAAAATCCGTGCGGTTCCGCCGGGCAAGCTTTGACGCCTGGGTGACATTGCCGTTGGTTGCCGCCAGGAGCTGTATGAGATAGCCCCGCATGAATTCATCCCGTGCTTCGCTCAGGGACGGCAGCTTTGTGGCACTGGACCCGAGCGTGCTCTCAACGATTTCTGCGCTGATTACCCGGGACGGCGACAGCGCTACGGTCTGGTCCACGACATTCTGAAGCTGGCGCACGTTGCCCGGCCACTTCTGCGACATCAGCAGCTCCATGGCTTCGGGGGAGAACGAATTTCTACTGGAACCCGCTTCTTCGGCAAGACGATGCAGGCGACTGGCCGCCAGCGGCGGGATGTCCTCGATACGATCAGACAACGACGGCAGGTCAACGGATACGACATTCAGGCGGTAGAACAGGTCTTCCCGGAACTCGCCGGCCTCCATGGCCTCCTCCAGGTTCCGGTTGGTCGCGGAAATTATCCTGGCGTCGACATCGACAACCTGTTCGCTTCCCAGGGGCCGCACCTTCCCATCCTCGATCACCCTCAGGACTTTCGCCTGGAGAATCTTCGGCATGTCGCCGATCTCGTCCAACAGCAGGGTCCCCTTGTGCGCCTGCTCGAACAGACCGGGATGGTTGCGCGTGGCACCGCTGAACGCGCCCTTGCGATAGCCGAACAGCTCCGACTCCAGCAGATCAGTGGGGATGGCCGCGCAATTGAACGCGACGAAATCGTCCTGCCGGTCCGGATCGCCTCGGACCGATTCGTCCTTCAGCAGGTCGGCGCCCTCGCGGATACTTGCCAGTGGCGTTTTCAACTGATGGGACATCTCCCGGAAGAATCGTTCCTTGATCTGGTCCACCTCCCCGAGGCGGTTGCGAAGCCAATCCAGTCGTGCTCCGAGCTCCGCAATGTCGGACGGCCCTTCTATATTGATCATTTCGTCGAAGTGTCCCTGACCGAGTCGCCGGATGTGCGAATCGATCCGGCGAATCGGTTTGGCGATAAACCACGCGAAGATAACAACAAATGCGGCGACGAACACAGAGGAGGTTCCCCATATCCAGTACAGCGTCACCCGTGCCGTCTCGACCCTCTGCGCAGCGGCATCCAACTGGCTGCGGATGGCGGAGTTGGAAAAGAACCTGAGGTTGTCGGAGAGTGCCACCAGCTTCTCGAAGTTCTCGTTGTTGAACTCCGTTCCGGGTGGCCCGGATTCAGCCATTCCAGCGTATCAATGAGGCGAAAATGCTTCTGAGTGTAAAGATTGTATGGGAAGCGCCGTCACGCTGCCTGCTGTCGCAGCCCAGGCCCGCAGCAACCTGTCCCCGGCTCATTTCCGGCAATCGGACCATGGGACCCGTCCATGCGGTCGCTTCGCATTGATCGTCTGGTCGTTTGATGGTGCAATGCCCGTGCCAGATCCGATGGGACACGGAATCCGGGGTTTGGCCCCGGTACCGTCGCTCATTCCCCACATCAGAGGCGGCTGCACAGGGACGGAGCCCCTCGACACG
Source organism: Gammaproteobacteria bacterium (assembly GCA_034520625.1). Lineage (GTDB taxonomy): Bacteria > Pseudomonadota > Gammaproteobacteria > Arenicellales > JAANXG01 > JAANXG01. The sequence continues at coordinate 118,453 of JAXHNI010000005.1, forward strand.
CGCCAGCGGAGCGGTGTTTCCAACGTTCACTCCTGTGGGCGAATGCAGACACCCGGCCGACGGCGGTGCATCCCCCGGTTGAACGCAGCCCGCCGGTGCCGGGACGCCAGCGGACGCGAATGCCGGTTCATTCGTCCGAACCGGTATGCGTATTGATCCAGATCAACCACAACGGACGGCTGCGCGGCATGATAGCCGGTGGTATCACCGTTGATGCCTTCAACCGGGAGGTCCCCAGATCAAAACCATGAGCGAACATCTCTCCCCGGCGCGCAGCTACCGGGCAAAAGCCGCCGCGCCGGCACGGTCCACGGTTTCGAACTGGCGTGCCCTTGCAATGGCGATGTGCCTGACGATCGCCCCGGCGACAACCGCCGCAGAGACGGATCTGCCGACCATCAGCGCCCGCGCCGCCGATGTGGACACCGAAGTGGTGCTGGACGGCGTCGTCGAAGCCGTGAACCGATCCACGGTTTCCGCCCAGGTCTCGGCCCGCGTTGTGGCATTGCCGTTCGACGTCGATGATTTCGTAACTCAGGGAGAAGTCATTGTCCGGTTCCGCGACACCGAGCAGAAAGCCCGGGTGGAGGGCGCCCGGGCCAACCTGGAGGAGGCCCGGGCCCAGCTGGAGCGCGCGCGCTCGGACTACGATAGATACCTCGGCCTGCGGGAGAAGAATCTCGTATCCAGCTCCCAGTTGGACCAGGTGCGCGCTGCATTCGAATCGGCCGAGGCCCGGGCGGAGGCGGTCCGGGCAGGTCTCGATGAGGCGCTAGAGGCGCTGGAGAATACGGTAGTCAAGGCACCCTTCAGCGGTATAGTCACGGCGCGACATGTGGAGATTGGTGAAACCGCCACGGTAGGCCAGCCGTTGATGACCGGTCTGTCGCTGGAGCATCTGCGCGTCGTTGCGGAGGTTCCGCAGCAGCACATCGGTGCGCTCCGCAGCCATCAGAGCGCCCGCGTCATCCTGCCGGATAGCGGATCACTGCCGGCGGAGGCACTGCGAATCTTCCCCTATGCCTCGGAGCGAACCCACACGTTCCGCGTTCGGGCCTCACTGCCCGAAGGCCGGTACGGTATTTACCCCGGGATGCTCGTGAAGGTGGCCTTCGTCAGCGGCCGGCGCGAACGCCTGCTGGTTCCCGCCGCCGCGATCGTGAGGCGCAGCGAAGTCACCGCCGTATATGTTCTGGACGAGAACGACCGGGTGCATTTTCGCCAGGTTCGTGTCGGTACGGCGCACCAGGACGGACAGGTACCTGTACTTGCCGGCCTCGAAGTCGGGGAATCCGTGGTCACGGACCCGGTGGCTGCCGCCATGGCTCACCGGAATCGCGGGGCAGCCGCCGAATGACGCCGCCGCAACCGGGGTTGTCCGGCGCGCTGGCGCGGAAATTCCTGGACTCCGAGATTACGCCGCTGCTGGCTCTGGTCGGCCTGCTGATGGGGCTGTTCGCTGTGCTGGTTACGCCGCGGGAGGAAGAGCCCCAGATCGACGTAACCTTCGCGAATGTATTCATCTCGTACCCCGGCGCGTCGGTCGGAGAGGTCGAGAGCATGGTGACGAGCCCCGCCGAGCAGATACTCGCGGAAATCCAGGGCGTCGAGCATGTCTACTCGGTTTCGAGCCCGGGGCTGTCCACGCTGACGATCCAGTTCGTCGTCGGCGAGCCCCGTACGGAAGCCATCGTGCGCCTCTACAACGCGGTTTACGAAAACCGCGACTGGATGCCCACCGGCATCGGGATCGGAACCCCGCTGGTCAAGCCCCGCGGCATCGACGATGTACCCATCGTGGCCGGCACTCTCTGGACAGAGGACCCGGAGCGCGGCGCCCATGAACTCTCGATGATCGCCCGTTCCGTGGAAACCGAGCTGCAGCGGGTGCCGGGTACGCGCGACATCGAAACGATCGGCGCACCGGACCGGGTGGTTCACGTGCAGCTCGATCTGCAACGCCTCTCCGGTTTCGATATCGCCATTTCGGATCTTCGCGGCGCGCTGGGGGCGGCCAATACCTCCATGGACGCAGGGTCGATCACACGGGGCAACGAGGCGATACGGGTTCAGGCCGGTACGTTTCTGGCCACGCCTGAAGAGATCGGTGATCTGGTGGTCGGCATGAACGACGGGGCACCGGTTTTCCTCCGGGACGTCGCAGCCGTCCAGTCGGGTCCGGACCAGCCTGAACGCTACGTGCAGTTTGGCGTGGGCGCCGCGCACCCCGAGCCGGCCCCGGCAGCGGGTACGCGCCATCCGGCGGTGACCATCGCCGTGGCCAAGAAGCCGGGAGAAAACGCCGTCACCGTCGCCAGGGCTGTAATCAATCGCTTTGAACAACTTCGCGGCACGCTTGTACCCGAGGGCGTCAACACGACCATAACCCGCGACTATGGCAAAACGGCGAATGACAAGGCGCAGACATTGATGACCAAACTGGCGTTCGCCACCGTGTCGGTGATTCTGCTGGTGCTGGCAACGCTGGGCTGGCGCGAGGCGATCATCGTCGGCGCGGCCGTGGCAATAACGCTGACCATTACCCTGTTCGCATCCTGGGCGTACGGATTCACGCTGAACCGGGTATCGCTGTTCGCACTCATCTTCTCGATCGGACTCCTGGTGGACGACGCCATCGTGGTGGTGGAGAACATTCACCGGCACATGCACATGGGAAACAGGCGGCTCGCCGAGGCGATCCCGGTCGCCGTCGATGAGGTCGGGGGACCCACCATACTCGCAACATTCACCGTAATCGCGGCACTGCTTCCGATGGCCTTCGTATCGGGACTCATGGGCCCGTACATGAGTCCGATACCCATCAATGCCAGCATGGGAATGCTCATTTCCCTGATCGTGGCTTTCGTGTTCACGCCGTGGCTGTTCCTCAAGATATTTCGTCGCCGCGCTGCCGGCATAGCGGGAAACGACCACGGCACCGGCGAGCAGAGCGACCGCACCTACCGGATCCTGTATGGCGGGTTCAAGTACTGTCTGTCTCCATTCCTCCGCCAAGAACAGGGTCGGCGGTGGCGCCTGGGCATGTTGGTGTCCGTAATCCTGCTGATAGCAGCAGCCACCAGCCTGGTGGCGACGAGATCGGTTGTCCTGAAAATGCTGCCGTTCGACAACAAATCGGAACTCCAGGTTGTGGTGGATATGCCCGAAGGCACCCCCGTGGAACGGACCAACCGCGTGCTCAATGCATTGTCGGATCGGCTCATGTCCGAGCCGGATGTTACCCACGTGCAGAGCTATGCCGGAACCGCGTCCCCGATCAACTTCAACGGACTGGTACGCCAGTACTATCTGCGCGCGGAGGCGCACATGGGTGATCTCCAGGTAAACCTGGTGGACAAAAAGGATCGGGACCGGCAGAGCCACGATATCGCGCTGGCCCTGCGGGGGCCACTGCAGGCCATTGGTGCGCCGTTTGGCGCCAACATCAAGATCGTGGAAGTACCGCCCGGCCCCCCGGTTCTGTCACCGCTCGTGGCCGAGATTTACGGCCCGACCGGCAGCGGCCGCCGCGAGGCTGCATTGGCCGTCGCGGAGGCGTTCCGGCACACGGCGGAGGTCGTCGATGTAGACACCACCATCGAAGCTCCGCAGCGCAGACTGGTCATGGATGTCGATCGCCGGCGTGCGGCGCGCCTGGGCGTCGACCAGGCCGCCCTGGTGGAGGCCGTCAATACAGCTGTGCGAGGCGAGGATGTCTCCTACCTGCATGACGATCACACCAGGGTACCCGTCCCGGTGCGTCTCGAGCTCAGTGAAGGCGACAAGTCGGAGCTGGATGCACTGGGCGGAATTCGCGTCCGGTCCCGGTCCGGCTCGCTGGTACCGCTGGGAGAAGTTGCGTCCTTCAGGAACACCACCCGTGATCCCGCGATTCATCACAAGGACCTCCTGCCCGTGGTGTACGTAACCGGAGATGTAGCGGGCGCAATCGACAGTCCGCTTTACGCAATGGGCCGCATTGCCACCGGACTGGCGGACCGTCCCATCATTCAGAACCGTACCATCGAGCAGACTTTTATCGCCCCGCCGGAAGATCCGTTCCGCTGGAGCCTCAAATGGAACGGGGAGTGGCAGATCACCTACAAAACTTTCCGCGACATGGGGATCGCCTATGCCATCGGACTTGTGCTCATCTACCTGCTGGTCGTTGCACAATTCCGTTCCTATGCGATACCGCTCATCATCATGGCCCCGATACCGTTGACGATCATTGGGATCCTGCCCGGCCACGCCCTCCTCGACCGGCAGTTCACCGCCACTTCGATGATCGGTATGATCGCCCTCGCGGGCATCATCGTCCGCAACTCGATTCTATTGGTGGACTTCATCCGGCAGGAGGTGGCGGAGCACGGGACGGGGCTCCAGGAGGCCGTCATCCAGGCCGGTGCCGTCCGGGCCCGGCCCATCGTCCTGACCGCGCTGGCAGCGATGCTCGGTGCGACGTTCATCCTGGACGACCCGATTTTCAGCGGGCTCGCGGTCTCGCTGATATTCGGAATCCTGGTATCGACACTGCTTACTCTGGTGGTAATTCCGGTGCTGTATTACACTTATCACTATCGTCGGGCTGCGGGTCCGGATTGAGCTCGCTGGGCCGCCCGGTGCCCGAAGACGGCACCGCGGAACTTCATGGGACAGAAAAGCCCGTTTTGCCGCTCATCCCGCCGCCCGGGGTCCAGAGTTGACGCTATATCGCTCTAGTGACCCCGTCCATCGGCAACCATAACTTGTGCACATTACGTGTGTTAGATATCGGTGCGCTATTCTATACTTACTCATGTAGCGTCAGAGAGAGAAACAATATGTTTAAGAAGTCGAGCGAACATTCGAACGAAAACGATCAGGACGTGTCCCCATCTCCGGTCTCGGCCGGCAGCCAGTCCGCGGGATCCGCGGGCCAGGAGCGCCCTGGCCAGAACCGCGTCAGGGAGCACCGCCGTTCAGTCCTGAGCCCATCCATCGCCATCAAGGGCGATATCAGCGGTACCGAGGATCTGGTTCTGGAAGGAAAAATGGAGGGGACCATAAATCTTCCCAAGAACGAAATACTCATCGGGCCCGATGGTAAGGTCAAGGCCGATTTGACCGCTCTGAAGGTTTCCATCGAAGGCCATGTCACCGGCGATATCCGTGGCAGTGAACGGGTCGTGATCAAGCACTCCGGCAAAGTGGAAGGCAATATCGTCGCACCCCGGGTCGTGCTGGAAGACGGCTGTCAATTCAAGGGTAGCGTCGAAATGAACACTGACGCCACGGTTGCCCGTGAGCCGGCAAGCGCCAAGTCCCAGGAATCGAAACCGGGGCAGGAGTCCAAGCCAGCACCCGACTCGAGTTCGAGTACCAAGGTCAATCAGTACGCGTCGGGCACCAAACCCCGGGCCACCAGTGCATCCTGACTGGTGATTTCCGGCCGGGCGCAGGGTTCCGCGTCGGCGGGATCCCGTTTCCGATTGGTCGGTTGACGGATCAAGGACACCGGTAGAACGACTGCGTTGGCCCGATGCCGGTTTCCGTGAAGCGTCGGGAACCCCCCGGACTCCGTTCCGGTCGGTGACCGGATTCCCTATGAGCACTCGCTCGTGGGGGGCGTAAATATCACAGTGGGCCACCGGTATGCGGTGCTCATCCGCCGGTTCGCACCCGGACGAGTATTGCGTTACCACCCCGGCAAATGGAGAATAGATGGACAGTTCGCCGTGCCCTTCGCGGGCCGCGGCGGAGTGCTGTTCGACAACCCCTCAACCTCCTCGTAGTAATCGTTCGCGATGCAGTCCGGTACAAGCGCGTTTTATCCGGCCAGAGATGCCGAAGCCGGACTCCGGGAGGATCAGCGGTCCTTTCTCGAATCCGCCACGATTTCCCTGGGCCTGCCCAGCTTTTCCTATGCATCCCTGCGCGATCCCCGGGTATTCGAAACCGTGGTCGGACGGTCATTGGGTACGTGCGAATGTGAAAAAGCGACGATCAGGGGCTACCGCCTCGGTGTCGCCAATGCCGAACCGGGGCTCCCCGGCCTGTTTCCACACGCCGGGTCCGCGGATTCGGAAGTCCAGGGCATCGTGATCCAGGGGTTGAGCCGGTTCGAACAGACCATGATGGCGTGGTATGAATGGAACGAGTACCTGCTGTGCCCTCTTCCCTTGACGGACGGCAGACCGGTACAGGCTTTCGTACCCGACCCGCAAGCGATCCGGCGGGAATATGGCGAGTTCGATATCGCGCCCTGGTCCTTCGCGGACTGGCAATCCCGCAGGGTGGGCCGGGCTGTCGCCGAGGCCCGGGAGTGGATGCGACAGAGGCCCGACGACGATGCCCTGGCCCGCGCGGGCTGTTTCGCGCCGGCGGACATCGCCGCGGAAAGCATCGGCGGGTAAACGCACAGCGCAGCAACCGGTGGTCGGACGTGGAGTGTCGGACGTTCCAACGAACCACGGGCGTCATGCTAAACTGACCCGAGAGAATGCTTTCCACGACACGCACCCAGCGATCCCCAGGGGGGCATGTATGACCTACGTTCGCTCCTACGTCCATGTCGAGCGGGAACTGATGCATCAGTACCGCGACCAGCTCAATCACGCGGAATCCGAAGAAGACATCAAGAAATTTTTCTCCCGAACGATTCAACACCTCCTGGCCCGGGCCATGAACAACGAAGTTTCAGTCAACGACAACGACGCGGTTCTGAAACCCGGTTGCTCTCCCTGCTATGAAATCAGCGACCGCGTGACCGGCACCGCCGTCTTCAGGGAGCTGAAGAAACACTCTGACATCAACGCTGTTCTGGCGCGCTTCGCGGAGCCCGCCGTCAAGCACTACCGCCACATTCTCGGCCATCCGGAGAAGACGGAGGCTAAGATCAGGCATCGTTCGTAGTTGCATTACACCCGTCCAGACCAAAAGAACAAGGGGGCAAGCCCATGAAAGCAGTCGAGCTCAGATTAAACGAGATCGAGGATCTCGCCAGGACCGCGCTGCTGCGCGCCGGGTCCAGCGAAGAGATGGCGGCGATCGTCGCCGATACCGTAATGCGGGCGGAACGGGACGGGTCGTTGTCCCACGGACTGTTCAGAATTCCCGGCTACGTCGCCTCACTGAAAAGCGGTAAGGTCAATCCCCATGCCGACCCCAGCGTGGAAGCCGTCACACCGGTAATGATCCGATGCGACGCGGACAACGGGTATGCCCCCCTGGCGCATGCGCGCAGCCTGGGGCACTTGACGGCAGCGGCTAAGGAATACGGTATTGCGATGCTCTCCATCATCCGCTCCCACCATTTCGCCGCACTGTGGCCGGAGACCGAGGCCCTCGCTGAGCAGGGGCTGGTGGGCTTTACCTGCGTCAACTACATGCCCATGGTGGCGCCGCACGGCGCGACCGAGAAGTTGTACGGCAGTAATCCCGTATCTTTTGCCTGGCCGCGCCCCGGCAGCACGCCCGTAGTTTTCGATATGGCCACGGCGGCCATGGCCATGGGAGACGTGCAGATCGCCGCCCGCGACAACCACGAAGTACCCCTGGGAACGGGCCTGAACCAGGATGGCGAGATAACCACCGATCCGAAGGAAATCCTCAAAGGTATGCTGCTTCCATTCGGAGGATACAAGGGTTCTCATATATCCATGATGGTGGAGCTGCTCGCCGGACCACTGGTCGGAGAAACGGTGAGCTACGAAACGGGGCGCAGGGACAACGGCGACGGCGGACCACCCCCGGGCGGGCAGTTCATACTCGCGATATCCCCCGATATCACTTCCGGCGCGGAAGGCTGGTCGGCGGCCGCCGACGCATTCTTCGAGAAGCTCAAGTCATACAAGGATGTCCGCCTGCCCGGCGAACGGCGGCACAGGAATCGTCAGGATACCGGGCCGCGCCGGGTCAACCCGGAACTGCTGGACAAAATACGGCAGCTGGCGGAAGCCGACTGACACGGGACCGAACTCCGGGCGCCCGCGGGTGACCCACGCTCAAGCGTAGGCCTGCCTTGTCGCCGAGAATTCTTCGTACGCCCTGGGATGACGACTCGCGGCATCGGGCTCCGCCAGCCAGGACGTCAGCGGGCCGTCGACATACCTGACCCGCATGGCATAGACGAACCTCGCCAGCATCACCGTCGTGCTGAGCGCCGTCCACCCGGCCACGAGCCACAGCCCCAGAGCGGGATTACCGATGACCCACGACGCGGTCAACAGCACGAGACAGGGATTGCGGCGGGCTGTAAACAACCTGAAGTACGCATCAAATGGCCGCCAGGCAAATATGCTGGTGTCGCCCAGGGAATGGAACGCGGCCTCGATTATGCGCCCCCCCACGTAAGCGGCGAGTATCGTCAGATACAAATCGGGCCGGTCAATGTCGGCGATCGGTTGGTAGTGGACCAGGGACAGCCCCCACAACCAGTACCAGAACGGTGGGTGCACGATATCCATGCCATGGTCCAGAAAATGCCCGAAGCGGCTCGACTGTGACGTCACCCGGGCCAGCTTGCCGTCGACCGTATCGAGGTAGGTCATGAACCATCCGAGGAGCAGGCCCAGTGCGTAGTGTCCTTCGTAGAACAACCAGCAAGTGGCGATCATCAAAACGAATCCCGCGGCGGTCACGGCGTTGGGCGGGATCCCCCGACTGGCGCACCAGCGGACACCGAGCTTGGCGGGCCGCGGCCACCACCACTTGGTAACGAAGTCGGTAATGCCCTTGTAGGAAGCACCGTAGAGCTGATCTTCGATCTCGCTTCGATTCTCCGGGGAGACCGGCGCCACCAGAGGCAGCTCGGATTTGCGCAAATCCCGTTCGAAAGGCTGCAGCAAATCAATGCCGAATGTCGAAATGTCGTCGGCTTGCCAGACGCCGCTCTCGATCGCGCGCAGGGCCCGGGGCGCGAGACCGGCGTCGACATGCGCCGCCACGGGGATCCCTTCCTGCAGCAGCAGGCCGTCCAGGTTCAGCAGACCCTTCAGCGCACGCTGCTCGAAGACGTAATCCGCCCTGACCAGGAGAACCCGCCCCGTCGAAGGCAGCGTCGACGAATCGACCGCCAGTGCGACGCCGTCCAGCGCCCGGAGCTGCCGCTCGAGCCGCTGACGGCCGGTCAGGCTCCAGATTTGGACCCGCGATTCGCCTACCAGAATTGCCGTAGTCATGCTCCCCCCCGGAGACAAACGACTGATTATAGGGCAAAATGCCGGACCGGGTGACCCGGGCGGGGGCCGATTCAGGGTCTCCGGCGGCCGCGCGCCGCGCATCTGCACCCTTGTCGCCTCGCTGAATACGGCAATATCAGCTTGAAAGTGTACTAGGGAAACTCTGAATAATTCGTCCATGAATTCTCAGAGCACGGAAAACTCTGAATTGATCAGAGTTTCCCTAGAGGTACGGTCCGGCCCATTCCAGTCCAGCGCCCGTTTCACCGGCGGGCGAATATTCGCACCCGATCCAGCCTTCGTAGCCCAGCGAATCGATATGCGCCAGCAGGAACCGAAAATTGATCTCGCCGGTTCCGGGCTCGTGGCGACCCGGGTTGTCGGCCAGCTGGATATGCCCGATTCGATCGATCAGGTTCCCGATGGTACAGGCCAGATCACCTTCCATGATCTGCATGTGATAGATGTCGTACTGTAGGGATAGATTGTCCGATTTCACCGCGTCCATGATCTCCATCGCCTGGCGGGTGCGGCAGACCTGGAAGCCCGGGACATCCCGGGTATTGATCGGCTCGAGCAGCAGCCCGATGTCGGCTTCCGCGAGCTTGCCGGCCGCATAGCCGAGGTTGTCCAGCAGCGTACTCCGCAGGAGATACGGGTCCGCGCCGGAAGGCGCGATGCCCGCCAGGCAATTGACCCGGCTGCAGCCCAGGGCGCGGGCATACTCGATGGCCAGGCCAACGCCATCCTGGAACTCGCCGATACGATCAGGATGGCAGGCGATCCCCCGCTCTCCCGCACCCCAGTCCCCGGCGGGCAGATTGAAAAGCGCCTGGGTGAGGCCGTGTTCGTGCAGCAGCTCCGCGAGCAGCTCCCGGTCGTAATCATAGGGAAAATGGCACTCCACCGCCTTGAAGCCCGCCCGGGCAGCGGCCGCCAAACGGTCCGGGAAATCGACTTCGCGGAAAAGCATGGACAGGTTGGCGCAGAGTCTGGTCATGAACGGGATTGTCCTCGAAACTCACCTGTCCGGGCAATGAAGCGGGCGTCGATGAAACCGTGGGCACGCGGCCATCTCCGGTTCACCGGCGCATACCGTATAGCCCTCGCCACCATAGCCGCCCCGCGGCGCGGATAGTAGAACGTGCACACGGGAGCCGGCCGAGATCAGCTCCAGGGGAACGGACTGTGGGAGACCGGGTGCAGACGGCCTTCGGCGTAGCGGGAGAAGCGGAACGGCTCCAGCAGGGCGCTATGGTCGCCGCAGAGCTCGCGGGCCACGAGCTTGCCGACCCCGATCATCTTGTAGCCATGGTTGGAGTCGGCAATGAAGTAGCAGTTCTCATGGAACGTGTCGAACACGGGGAAGCTGTCGGGGGTGAATGCACCGATGCCGCCGGACGGCTCGTTGCGGTAGTGGTCGATCTGTCCCTCGAAACGCTTCTGGCAATGCGCCAGGGCCGAGCACCACATGTGGGCGAAATCGGCCCCGACGACGAATTCCGGGGACTCGGTGCCGTAGGGATCGACGCGAACCTCATCCGGGTCGGTTTCCACCCGAAACGGGGCGGCCCCGCCCTGCACGCCGCCGAAATGAAAGTCCGGCTTGTAGTAGATGCCCCACATTTGGTCGGTGACCAGGGAGCCGTCGACCACCGAGTACAGCGGCGCGTCGGAATCGACGTGGATCACCGGCGGCATGTCGCCGGCATTGGTGACCTGAAACGACGGGTCAACGCCGAGCGTCCCCTCCTGCAGGGACCAGTACACCCACATGGGAACGCCGGCATGCAGCCTCCCCTCCCCGTCCTTGATATCGACGGTACGGGGAAGCTCGAGCATGTCCCAGAACTGTTTGGCCCAGGGGCCGGCCGCGATCACCACCTGGTCGCAGGCAATGTCGCCGCGGTGCGTATTCACCGCGGAGACCGCTGCACCGTTGCGCGACCGTTCGAAACCCGTCACCTCGACCCCGGTCAGGATCCGGACGCCTTCGGCCTCGGCTTTTCCGGCCAGCCCGTACAGCGAGCTGGTATTGTTGGCATAGCCCCCTTTCTTCTCGTGGAGGACGGAAGTGATTCCCCGGGCCTGCCAGTCGTGAAACAGGCCTTTCATGTAGTTCATGGAATCCTTTTCTCCCTCGATGAACTCCGATTCGTAGCCGATCTCCCGCTGCTGCGCCGCAATGGCAGCGACGTCCTCGTGCATGGACTCCGGCGAGATCTGCATGTAACCCACGGGATGGTAGCTGTAGGCTTTCGGGTCGCTTTCCCACACTTCCACGCACTGCGCCATCAGCTCCCGCATGGCGGGCTGGAAATAGTTGTTGCGCACGACCCCGCAGGCGATGCCGGAGGCGCCCGCCCCGATTGCCGTCTTGTCGAGCACGAGAATATCCGAACCGTCACCGCGCCCGCGCGCCTTGAGCTCCAGGGCCAGATGATAGGCCGTGCTGAGCCCGTGGATTCCGGCCCCGACTATGATGTAGGGGCAGCGCGTGGGGAAAGCCATATTCGGTGTCTCCGTATTCGTGAAAGGTGAAAGCCGGTGTACCCGGCCACTGATACCGCTACCTTCAAATCGTCTCCCTGCGCCGGCCACGGCCCGGTTTGAGAGCCGGTGCCAGAGAATGGGGACGGCCCCCGGCACCGGCCTCCCCGTTCACGCGTGTATCCATACCCGACTTATGCCCGCGTGTCGCTCAATAGAGCTATATCTGTGGCGGGTTACACTAGCCAGTATCGGGCAAGCGGGTTAACCGGGCTACGACCCGGCTTGATCAACAGGCGACATTCGCGGGGGAGTTCAGGGTTCCAGGTGCGCCGAATACTCCGCCACGGTCAGGCGCCGTGCTTTCCAGTAGCGACTGCGCCAGTAGCCGCTTTCCAGGCTCGACAACCGGACGCCACTGCTCCGCGACGCATGGAGGAACATACCGTTCTCCACGTAGATGCCGACGTGTCTCTGGAACAATCCGGTTTTGAAGAACACCAGATCACCCGGCGCCAGGGCATGTCGCCTGACGGAGCGGCCGACCTTTTCCTGGTCTTCCGTGGTACGGGGAAGATCCCTGCCGAACAGATCACGATAGACGACCTGGGTCAGGCCGGAACAGTCGATGCCGTCTCGCCCCCGCCCCCCCAGTCGGTACCGGGTGCCGCGCCACCGAGCAGCCTGGTCGTACAATGCCTGCTCGATGGCGGCGGATTCGACGCGCTCCCCGGCCGAGGGTTCACCCGACCCCGGCGCGTCGCCCGACGTGGCGCACCCGCCGGCAAGCGCCACCGCGAGCAACACGGCGGTGCCAAAACGGAATCTAGACGCGGGTTCATGCACTGTTCAACTCTGCTATACACGCGGCACTGACGATGGGTCCAGTATATGAATGGCTTGAGCACGTTCAAGTGCCACCGGTCAGAATTCCACGATCCTCCGTTGCGTGCCGCCCGGACGGCGCCCGCATCTATCCGCTGATCCCGGACCGGGGGCTCGTCCCGGAATCGGGGGTCGATCGACACGCTGGGAGGAACACGCCCCTTGTCGGGATTTGTGACTGAATCGTGAGGATTCGGCGCGGTCCAACCGGGAGTATGAGTGGCATGAACGCAGCAGAATCAGGCACATCGCAGCGGCTTCGGCAGCAGATCGGACGTTGCCGCACCGGGGAGGGACTCCTTCCGGGGCCGATGCGGGCGAGGCAATGCGCCTGGGAAGGCTAGTGCTCCTGGCAATCGCGGCCTTCACCGCCGCCGCAGCGGTCCTGTGCCTGCTGACGGGATCCGGCGATGTGGAACTGGGAACGCTGTGGCATGGCGCTGCGCCGGAAAGCCTGAACCTGACCCAGGCCGTGACTCAGAGGTACCTGCACCCGGCGGCCTGGACACACGGCATTCTTCCCGTACTGCTGATGCCCGCCGCCGGAGTGTTCATGGTCACGTCGGCCATCGCAATGGTTCTGTTCGTTGCGATCACAATGTGGAAGCATGGCAAAACGAAATGAGGTGAGAACGATGTGGATGAGACGCAAGCGTCCCTGGGAAATCCCGGAATCCGAAGCGACCCCGGAATCGGTGTGGTTGGACCGGCGGCGGCTCGTCCAGGGCCTGGGTGCGGGGGCCGCCGCCATGGGGCTGGGTGCCCGGGCCGCACACGCCGGGCTGTTCGACAGGGTCCTGAAATCCGGCGCTTCGGGAGCCGACGAAGCCGTCATTATCCCCGACGTGCCCTGGTCCGGGCTATTTCCCGCGAAGCGCAACGAAGCATATCAGCTCGACCGCGAGCTGACTCCCGAGGCGGTCAACGCCGCCTACAACAATTTCTACGAGTTCGGGTCGCAGAAGTCGATCTGGCAGGAGGCCCAGGCCCTGGAGATCTCTCCATGGCAAATTACCATCGACGGCATGGTTGCAGAAAGGAAGGTCATCGATATCGATGAGCTGGTACGCCGCATGCCCCTGGAAGAGCGACTTTACCGGCTTCGCTGCGTGGAAGCCTGGTCCATGACCGTACCCTGGACCGGGTTCCCGCTCGCCGAGCTCGTGAAGTTCTCCGAGCCCGACAGCGGCGCCCGCTACCTGCGCATGGAGACTTTCATGGACAAGGAAATCGCCCCGGGCCAGACCCAGCCCTGGAACCCCTGGCCCTACGTGGAGGGCCTGACCCTCGAGGAAGCGACCAACGAACTGTCAATGATCGCCGTGGGTACTTACGGCCATACCGCGCTGAAGCAGCACGGCGCCCCCCTGCGTCTGGTCGTACCGTGGAAGTACGGCTTCAAGTCCATCAAGTCCATTGTCCGGTTCACGTTCACCGACGAGCGGCCGGTCAGCTTCTGGGAGGAGCTGCAGGGCAGCGAGTATAAATTCTGGGCCAACGTCAACCCCGATGTGCCCCACCCCCGCTGGAGCCAGGCCCGGGAGGAAATACTCCACACGGGCGAAAAGGTGCCTACCCTGCTCTACAACGGCTACGCGGAGCAGGTTGCCCACCTTTACAAGGACATGAATCTACCGGACGAAGAGCTGTATCGATAGACCCGGAAATGGCTGCGGCGCCGGTCCGAAGTCGGAGCCGGATCAGGTCTTTTTCAGGTTGAAGCTGCCGGTGAGGGTGACCGGAACGCTGTTGCAGCTGGCATCGGAGCTGTTGATGTTTCCCGTGATGGTGTCGCCGCTCACCGTGCCGGCCACGATGACGTTGCCCGAACAGTCGAACCCGGGCTCGTTGAAGTAAGAGCCGGGAACGGAAATCGAGAAGGTATCGCCGCTCCTGTTTACCGAGGCCGTGCCCACCGGGGGCTCCCCCGGCCTCCCGAACGATATGGTGTCGTCGTCAGAGATCGTAATCTGGACAGATTCGGTCACGGTTTCCGAAAACCCGCCGCCGGATAACGTCGCCGTGCCGGTACCCCTGTAGGTTCCCGCGATGCTGCCCGGTGCGCCGTCGCTGTCGTCCGTACCGTTTGACGTCGAGTCAGAGACCGAGCCGGCGGGTCCGCCGGAGTCGCCGCCGCCGGAAGAGCTGCCGCCGCCGCAGGCGACCAGTGACAACAAGATGGAAAGCAAGCACACAGTGGTGAATTTCGACATGCTGATCGGCCTCTTTATTCTGATTGGAATCGGAAAGCGATCCCCCGGCTGAACCCATTCGCGGGATCGATGCTGGCGGGAGTGGCCGCTACCGGTACTCCAGGGTGCCATCGACAATATAACACCAGACGTACTCGGCGAAGCTCCATCGGACCTGCAGATCCACCATGTTTTCCTCAAGCTTGTGCAGCAGGATGGTGGCGTGCCCAAAGCGGGTCTGGGCACAGGTGCCGATGGGAAATGCGCGTGGATGCAGGTCAATCGGCGCGCCCTTTGAAAGCACCTCGAGGGTTCTGTCGCCCGAAAGGCGAGCCACGACGTAGTAGTCCGATACGTCCACCACGGCGCTGTGCTGCCCCGCCAGCGCCTGCTGCAGGCCGCGGACCAGGGCATGCCGAGCATCCTCGGGACAATGAATCTGCCACTCGTCCGGGCCCAGCCAGAATACAGTGAAGTCGCCGCCGCTGGTCACGGTATTCGGTTCGACAGGCAGCGCGCAGTGCAGAACCTCGCCGGCGGCCGTGGCGAACCCCCCGTTGGCAGCGTCCCCGCGCAGGTTGACTTTCCCCAGGAAGCCGCGGTCTTCCATGGTTATGCCCCCGTTGGGGACCGGCAGGCCGGCAAGCGGGCCGGCCTTCACGGGACTGAAGCCGGTGGAATCAGGCACGGGCGCGATCCCCCTTTCTATCGAAGAAAACGTAGTCGGCAACGCGGCAGGGAACCACGCGGCCGTCCATCAGGCGGACATTCACTTTCTCGCCCTTGCGGTTCCTGCCATTGTAGATGAGCGCCATGGCGATGGAGCGGCCGAGGTTCGGGCTCATATAGCTGGATGAGACGTGTCCCAGAGTAGGCATGGGAGGCTCGTCCCGCAGCTCGGCGACGACATGAGCGCCTTCGGGCAGTACTTCGTTGGGATCCTCCGTGAGCAGGCCCACGAGCTGCTTGCGGTCGGGCTTTTTCGTGTCGCTGCGGTCGAGTGAACGCCGGCCCAGGAAATCCTTCTTCTTCGAGACGATCCAGTCCATGTCCAGATCGTAGGGCGTAACCGAGCCGTCCGTGTCCTGTCCGGCTATAATGAATCCCTTCTCCGCGCGAAGGACATGCATGGATTCCGTCCCGTAGGGGCAGATATCGTATTTTTCTCCGTGCGCCATGATCTGCTCCCAGACATACAATCCGTAGCAGGCGGGCACATTGATCTCGAAGGACAGCTCCCCCGTGAAGCTGATGCGGAATATTCGCGCCGGTACGCCGGCGACCTCCGCGTTCTGCCAGGTCAGGAATGGAAAGCTTTCCGGATCCAGCGGTATGTCCGTCAGCTCCGAAAGCAGCTCCCGCGACGCGGGCCCGTTGATGGATGCCACCGCCCACTGCTCAGTGACGCTGGTACAGTAGACCCGCATTTCCGGCCACTCGGTCTGCAGCCACTCCTCCAGCCAGCCCAGTACCCGGGCGGCGCCGCCGGTGGTGGTGGTCATGTGAAAATGATGCTCCGCGATACGGCTCGTAACGCCGTCGTCGAACACCATTCCGTGCTCATTGCACATTACGCCGTAGCGGCAGCGCCCCAAGTCCAGCTTGTTCCAGGCGTTGGTGTAGACCATGTTCAGCAGCTTCACCGCGTCCGGCCCCTGGATGTCGATCTTACCCAGTGTCGTGGCATCGAGAATGCCGACCCCGCTGCGCACCATTCTGCATTCCCGCTGCACGGCCGCGTGCATGTCCTCGCCGGGACGTGGAAAATACCAGGGTCGCTTCCAGTCCCCGACATCCTCGTAGACCGCACCGTTGCGTTCGTGCCACGGGTGCATCGGCGTCTTGCGGGTCTGAAGGAACAGCTCCCTGCGGTTCTGGCCGGTGATGGCGCCGAACGTCAACGGCGTGTAGGGAGGCCGGAATGTCGTGGTACCGAGGTCTTCCACGGCGGTATCGCGCAGCTCCGACAGCACACCGAGCGCGTTCAGGTTCGAAGTCTTGCCCTGGTCCGTACCCATGCCCGTGGTGGTGTATCGCTTGAGATGCTCGACCTCCCTGTATCCCTCGCGAACCGCGAGCATGATGTCGCCGACGGTGGCATCGTTCTGCAGCTCGTGGAAATGCTTCTTTTTGCCCCGGCCCACGGGATGGTCGCAGGGAATCGTCCACAGGGTTCTCGGCGCGCCCTGCGCAATCCGCTCGGTTCCGGGGGTTTCCGGTGCTGCGGCCACGAATCCGGCGTCCGTGGCGGCGGCGGCACCGGCCTCGAATCCCTCGGCGATGCAATCCCCGAGGTCGAAGCTGCCGCGGCAGGCGCCCGCTGAACGGTTGGGGCTGGTGGCGTGGCACTCGCCGGGAACGAAGGCAGCAATATCATCGTCGAAACGCAGCTTGCCCCGCGATTGACTGAAAAGGTGCACCGTCGGCATCCAGCCGCCGGATACAGCCACCACTGAACAGTCAATGCGCTGCACGGGACCCCGGACATCGTCGCCCCGGTCGGTCAATCCCATGATATCCACGCCCTGGATGGATTTTCCGTAGTGCACACCGGTAACGGCGGCCCCGGGGTGCACCGGGATGCCCGCCTGTTTCGTCTTCTCCACCAGAGGACCGTCCGGATCGGGACGGGTGTCCACGATCTCTACCCGTGCGCGGCGGTCATGCGCGTCCAGAGCCGTCTGATACGCGGAGTCATTGTTGGTCAGCACCACGATGTCCCGGCCCGGGAGAACGGCGTAGCGGTTGATGTAGGTGCGCAGGGCGCCCGCCAGCATGACCCCGGGGCGATCGTTGTCCGCGAACACCAGGGGTCGCTCGATGGAGCCCGTCGCCAGCACCGCCTGCTTCGCCCGGATCCGCCACAGGCGCTGCCGGGGCGCTCGGTTGTCGGCAGCCGGAGGACGGTGATCCGAAACACGCTCCAGGGCGATGAAGTAATTGTAGTCGTAGTAGCCGGTACAAGTGGTTCGAGTCAGTATGGTCACTTCGTCCATGGCCTCCAGCTCCGCCACACAGCTACTCGCCCATTCCAGCGCCGGCTTGCCGTCGATCTCCGCCCCATCGCCGAGGAGCTGCCCGCCGAGCTCCGCCTGCTCGTCCACCATGACCACGCGCGCACCGCTGCGGCCAGCGGCCAGCGCCGCGGCAATGCCGGCGGGCCCGCCCCCTGCGATCAGCACGTCGCAGTGAACATGGCGATGCTCGTAGCGGTCCGGATCCCATTCCTCCGGCGACTTTCCAAGTCCCGCCGCCCGGCGGATGAACCGCTCGTAGGTCATCCACAGGGAAGGCGGCCACATGAAAGTCTTGTAATAGAAGCCCGCCGGGAAAATACGCGACAACCAGGAGTTGACGACGCCGATGTCGAAGCGCACGTTCGGCCAGCAGTTCTGGCTGGCCGCGCGCAGGCCCCGGTAGAGCTCGACCTGGGTGGCGCGCATGTTGGGCTCCGTGTACGGACCCTCTTCGAGCTGCACCAGGGCATTGGGTTCCTCGGCGCCTGCGGAGTAGATACCCCGTGGTCGATGGTACTTGAAGCTGCGCCCGACGAGATGCTCATTGTTCGCCAGCAGGGCCGAGGCCAGGGTATCCCCCTGGCAGCCCGTATAGGCCCGGCCGTTGAAGATGAACTGCAGCGGCCTGCCGCGGTCTATCCGGCCGCCTTCTTTCAAGCGATTGATCTGGCTCACCGGCGGCCTCCGTCAGCGCTCGGATTCGGGCGTATCCGGCGGGTCCTCACCGGGTTTGTAACTGCCGTAGAACTCGTCGGTCACCGTGTTGCGCGCGGCATTGAACCATCGCCGGCAGCCGTGGGTGTGCACCCAACGCTCGAAGTGGACGCCCTTGGAGTTCTTTCTGAAGAAGACGTAGTCCCCCCACTCCTCGTCGGACAGGGTTTCCGGGGCTTCCGGGCGGGCGATATGCGCCTCCCCGCCGTAGCTGAACTCGGAGACTTCCCGCTCTCCACACCAGGGACAAGTCACTACAAGCATGTGTCGATTCGCCTCGATTCACCGGCCTTCGCCGTCTGCGCCTCGACGTCGCTTCTCCGGAACATCTCGTCCGGGTCGACCATCAGTGCGCCACCGCCGCCGCCGCGCCCTCGTCCACCAGAGCGCCGGTGTTGAACCGGTCAATGGAGAACGGCGCCGCCACAGGGTGCATGTCCTGCCCCGCCAGCGAGTGGGCGAAAACGTGGGCGGATCCCGGCGTCGCCTTGAACCCCCCGGTTCCCCAGCCGCAATTGAAGTAGAGGTTCCGGACGGGTGTCTTGGAAAGTATCGGGGAGCGGTCAACGGTGACATCCACTACCCCGCCCCACTGGCGCAGCATGCGCATTCTGGAAAATATCGGATAGAGCTCCACCACCGCCCCGACCGTTTCTTCGATCAGGTCGAAACCTCCGCGCTGGGAATAGGAGTTGTACGGGTCCGAGCCCGCACCGATCACCAGTTCGCCCTTGTCGGACTGGCTGATATAGGCGTGGATGCCGTTGGACATGACCACGCAGTCGATCTTGGGCTTGACGGGCTCGGACACCAGGGCCTGGAGGGGGAACGATTCCACCGGCAGCCTGAAGCCCGCTTTCCCCGCCAGTACGCTGCAGTGTCCCGCTACGACACAGCCCACCTTGTCCGCACCGATGAACCCCCGGGAGGTCTCAACCCCTTTGACGGTGTTGTCCTCGATACGAAAACCCGTCACTTCGCAGTTCTGGATGATGTCCACCCCGAGGTCGTCCGCCGCCCGGGCGTAACCCCAGGCCACGGCGTCGTGACGAGCGGTGCCGGCGCGCCGCTGCAGCAGCCCCCCCATCACCGGATAACGGGTGTTGAGGTTGATGAAGGGCACCCATTGCCTGACCTGCTCCGGAGTCAGGTATTCCGCATCTATGCCGTTAAGATGGTTTGAATTGCCCCGGCGCCCGATTTCCCGCATGTCACTGACACTGTGCGCGAGATGAATCAGCCCCCGGGGCGAATACATGACGTTGAAGTTGAGCTCGCGGCTCAGGCCGTGCCACAGATCCACCGAGTGGTCATAGAGCGCCGCCGACTCGTCCCACAGATAGTTGGAGCGGCAGATGGTGGTGTTTCGGCCGGTGTTGCCGCCCCCGATCCAACCCTTCTCCAGCACGGCGACGTTGCGGACGCCGCACTCGCGGGCGAGGTAGTAGGCCGTCCCCAGCCCGTGGCCGCCGCCGCCGACGATGATCACGTCGTAGTGGCTCCGGGGCTCGGGGCTGCGCCACGCCGCCTGCCAGCCTTCGTGGTACCGGATCGCGTTGCGGACGACGCCGAAGATCGAGTATTTCTGTTTCATAACGCCCGGCGAGTGTAGTGATTCGCGCCCGGGTTGAGCCGTCCATCCGCGACGGGTGCGTAGCTAATCGCGCCTCCGTCCCCGCCGGGGCGCGGCGGGGAGTACATACAAGAGCGCGGCCCGGAGGCCGCGTCTTAAGGGCCGTATGCGCTTGTGCGCCCGGCCGGGAGCGTTGTTGTTGTTATTCAACCAGCGCTAACGCCGCGGATCCGTTCATTCCGCCGCCGCAGCAGCTCCAGGGTGGTGATCAGAAGGACGGAAATCACCACCAGAAGGGTGGCCACCGCCAGGATAGTGGGGCTGATCTGCTCGCGTATGCCCGACCACATCTCGCGCGGGATGGTGCGCTGCTCCACGCCGGCCACGAACAACACCACCACGATCTCGTCGAAGGAGGTAATGAACGCGAACAGCGCGCCCGAAATCACGCCCGGCGCGATCAGCGGCATGGTGACCTTGAAGAACGTATACGTGGGCGAAGCGCCGAGGTTCGCCGCCGCACGGGTCAGCGAATGATCGAAGCCCACCAGGGTCGCGGTGACGGTGATCACCACCAGGGGTGTTCCCAACGCGGTGTGAGCGAAAATCACCCCGATGTGGGTCTGGGCCAGGTTGACCGAGGAGAAGAAAAAGAACATGCCGGCCGCCGAGATAATGAGCGGCACGATCATGGGAGAGATCAGGATACCCATGATCAACCCCTTGTACGGCATTTGCGGGCGACTGAGCCCCAGGGCCGCCAGCGTGCCCAGGGTGGTGGCGAGGAAAGTCGCAGCGATACCGATAATGAAGCTGTTGTGAATCGACCGCATCCAGCTGTCGGACGCGAACAGGTCCTGATACCAGCGTAACGAGTAGCCGGCCGGGTCGAACGTCAGCATGTCCCGGGTGAACGTGAAATAGGGCTCCGCGTTGAAGCTCAGCGGAATCATGATCAGGATCGGCGCCAGCAGGAACAGGAATATCAGCCCGCAGATCACGCGGAAGGCGTAAAACCAGACGCGCTCGAGGTTCGTGGCATAAGGGGGCAGTGTAGTCATCGGTTTTTTCTCCTGCTCAACCCAGCTTCAGACTGTCCGTCCCGACGAGACGGTTGTACGCCCAGTACAGGATCAACACCCCGACCAGCAGCATGGTGCCGAGCGCCGCCGCCAGGCCCCAGTTCAGGGACTGCTGCATGTGGCGCGCGATCTCGTTGGATATCATTCGTCCGTCCTGGCCGCCCACCAATGCCGGCGTGATGTAGTAGCCGATGGCAATGATGAACACCAGCACCCCACCTGCACCGATTCCCGGCAATGTCTGCGGGAAATACACCCGGCGGAACGCAGTGAACGGCGTGGCGCCGAGGCTCTTGGCAGCGCGCATGTAGCTCGGCGGAATGGTGCGCATGACCGAGTAGAGGGGCAGCACCATGAATGGCAGCAGAATATGCGTCATCGCCACGACGGTGCCGGTCATGTTGTACATCAGCGATAATCGCCCGTCGTCCGTCAACAACCCAGCGGCGATCAGGGTCTCGTTGATGACACCCTGCTGCTGCAGCAGTACGATCCAGGCCGTCGTTCGCACCAGCAGCGAGGTCCAGAACGGCAGGAGCACGCAGATCATCAGCAGGTTGGCGGTCCGCATCGGAAGGATGGACATATAGTAGGCGATGGGGAAGCCCAGCAGGAAGGTCAGGCCCAGGATCGTCAGGCTCAGCCCCAATGTCCGGCCGAACAACGGCACGTAGATGCGCCGGTTCTCGTCCCGCAGCACGATATCGCCGTCTGCGTTGTACTCCCGGTCTGTCGCCGCTACGTAATAGGACGCGGTGAGCGGCCTGCCCTCTCTTTCTATCACCCGCCACAGCTCCGTCGACCCCCACAGCCGGTGGGCGTCGAGAAACGCTTCCTTGTAAGGGGGTTCGAAGTCCGGTACGTCGCCCACGGTGCGTGCCACCGCCCCGCGCGCCGCGCTGAGCTCATAGTTGAGTCGGATACCCAGCGGGCCCGCCTTCTGCTCGATTCGCGGCAGTTTCTGGTCCTCGATGAAATCCCTCGCCAGCGCCGCGTATACCTCCTCTCCGGGCAGGCCTTCGCCGTCCCACTCCTCCAGCGCTTCGAGGGTCCGCGGCAGCGCCTCGACCACCTGCGGATTGTCCACCGACCGCCACATCATCTGGGCAATCGGCCATATGAATATGATCAGAATAAATGCCAACAGGGGACTAACAAGCAGAAACGCCATGAGCCTGCGGCGGCGCTCGGCGCGCTGAAGACTGCGCTTTAGCGATACCCCATCGGCCGTAACCAGGCCCTCGGTGGGGCTGGAAGCGGTCGATCCAGCGCTGGCGTCGGCCTGTGTCATGGTGTGTGTCCCCGTCTGAAATCAAAGGGTGGGGGCGCGAACGCCCCCACCCGGTACAAGCTTGTTTCTTGTTACTGAAGCATCCAGTTGGCGAACCGCTCCCGCAGCTCGTCGCCGTAGTCCGTCCAGAAGTCATTGTTCAGGAGGATGGGCGTCTGGTAGTTCTTGGGCGCGGTCGGCATATGGGGGGCCATATCGATGCCGAGATCGGCATGCTCGCCCACCAGGTCCGCCGAGGAGGCACGGGCCGGTCCGTAGGAAATATACTTCGCCTGGTCGGCCAGACGCTGTGTATCCGTTGCCCAGCGCACGAACTTCAGCACTTCTTCCTCGTGCTGGCCGCCGGCGGGGATGACCCAGCCGTCCCATTCCACGATCTGGCCATCCCAGATGATCTCGAAGGGCTGGCCTTCGACCTGGGCTGCATTGAAGATACGGCCGTTGTAACCCGTGGTAAACGAGACTTCCTGGTCCGCCAGAAGCTGCGGAGCCTGGGCGCCCTCGGTCCAGAACAACAGGTGATCCTTGATGGTGCTGAGCTTCTCGAAAGCGCGATCCTGCCCTTCCTCGGTCCTCAACACGTCATAGATCTCGTCGCGGTCCACACCGTCGGCATACAGCGCCCATTCCAGGTTGGTGCCCGGGCGGTCCTGGAGCGCGCGGCGACCCGGATAGCCTTCGGGGTCGAACAGGTCGTTGATGGTGGAAGGCTGCTTGTCCTCCGGGAACATCTCCCGGTTGTAGGTCAGCACCGTGGAGTACACGATCGACGACACGTAGCACTCGCCCAGACTGCCATCATAGAAATCTTCGCTGGCGGGGGTGCCGTCCGGCGCCGGCTCCAGCATCTCGTCGTGGTCGATCTGCAGCAGGATACCCTCGTCGCAGGCGAGCTGCGCGTCCGACGGCAGCATGTCCACCAGGTCCCAGGTCACGTTGCCCGCCTGGGACTGGGCGCGGAGACCTGCCAGGGCGTTGGCCGAGCCATCGTCGTTGACGATGGTGATGTGGGGGTTCATTTCCATGTAGGGCTCGTGGTAGGCCCGTACCTGGCTTTCGGTATATGCGCCGCCCCATGACACCACGGTCAAGGTGATCGGGTCCTGCGCCTGGGCCACGCCGAAGGCGAGAAGGCTCGACAGCCCGCCCGCGCCGGCAATTTTCAGAATGTGCTTGTTCATACTACGCTCCTCTGTCTAACAGATAATTGTCACGAATCGGCAAAAGTGCCTGTTCGTGCTGTTGGCGCCGCTGCCCGAGGGCAGTGGCGCGCATTTCCCCGACTCCCATCCCGTCACCGGGGTGCCCGTGCCGGAGCGACGACGGCGCGATCAAACGACTTCACCGTCATACACATCCAGCGCCCGGCAGTCCTCCGAGGTCCATCCGAATTTCACTGTAGCGCCTTCCTTCAGGGAGGCGTGCTCGGATGAATTCGCGACCTTGACGATGAAATCATCATGGCCGGAAACCGAGGCCCGGGTCCGGATATGATCGCCGAGATAAATCAGCTCCTGGACTTTTCCTTCGAACTGATTGGGATACTTGCCCGGCTCGGGATCCACTTCCACCCGTTCCGGGCGCAGCGACAAGGTGGTCTTGTCACCCACGCTGTTGACGTTGATCCTTAGCGCCGTCACCTTGTCACCGCCGCCGATATCGACGGTGCAGATGTCCTCCTCAATGGACTCGACGGTGCCATGCAGCATGTTGTTTTCGCCGATGAACTGCGCCACGAATGCGTTCTGTGGCCGCTCGTAAAGCTCGTCCGGGGGCGCCAGCTGCTGAATCACACCGTCGTTGAACACTGCGATGCGGTTGGACATGGTCAACGCTTCGGACTGGTCATGGGTAACGTATACAACAGTAACGCCCAGGTCTTCGTGGATGTGCTTGATTTCCAGCTGCATCTGCTCCCGCAACTGCTTGTCCAGCGCTCCCAGAGGCTCGTCCATCAACACCAGCTGTGGATCGAACACCAGCGCCCGGGCAACGGCCACGCGCTGCTGCTGGCCACCGGACAACTGCATGGGCCGGCGGTCACCGAACGCACCGAGCTGCACCATGTCCAGGGCCTTCTTGACGCGCTGCTCGATCTCCGACTTGTCCATCTTGCGGACCTGAAGCGGGAAAGCGAGGTTCTCCCCCACCGTCATATGGGGAAACAGCGCATAGTTCTGGAATACCATGCCTACACCCCGGCGGTGCGGCGGGACATTGTTGATGGGCCGGTCATCCAGAAAGATCTCCCCGTGAGTGGCCGGCTCGAATCCCGCCAGCATCATCAAACACGTGGTCTTACCGGAACCCGAGGGGCCCAGCATTGTCAGGAACTCCCCGTTGGCCACATTCAGGTTGAGGTCCTGCACCACCAGGGTTTCGCCGTCGTAGCTTTTTTGTACGTGTTCGAAGCGAACCAGATGCTCGTTATCGCTCATGGCATTTATTCACTGATTTCTTGGGCTTGAGAGGGGCTGGCTGCGCGCGCCGGCAGGAGTTTGCAATTCGAAAGCACGCCTCGGCGTCCCGCCCCGGGGCGGCTTGAAATAGAGTATCACTGGCCTCCATCACCTTCTGTCTACTGATTCTGCTCGATACCTTTGGTGACGATCCGTTCCGGTATACCGGCGGAGATCCAAGTGCCGGCAAACCTTTTAATAATTATTTGGCACTGCGAAACAGCATTCCGGCTTGATTTTATATATCGCTACTGTTGGTGCCGGGATGGTGTATTTCTACACAACCCTGGCGTGCCAGTCAAACCCAAAAGCATATCCCGGGACAAACGGGACTGCATTCACCGCGGGTTTCATACCACCGCGCGCGATTTGGGTGCAGTGCAGCAGAACCGATGCACCATCCTGGCCCGGATATTGCATTGGCAGGAATGCCTGCGCCGGCCGCGGCTTCCCGCTATTGCCGGACCGGGTTCAGGCGCTTCTCCATCCATCGAAACAGAAAGACCAGGGCGTAGACCATGACGAGATACATCACCGCCGCTGCGATGAACACTTCGTAGACTGCAAATGTCTGCGCTATGACGCGACGAGCGACGCCGGTGAGGTCGAGCAGTGTAATGGTGCTTACCAGCGACGTTGCCTGCAGCAAAAACACGACTTCATTGCCATAGGCAGGGAGCGCGATGCGGAACGCCTTGGGCATGATGATGCGCCGGAAAAGCAGTACCCCGGACATGCCCACGGCACGCCCGGCTTCGATCTCGCCGCGCGGCACGCCCTGAATGGCGCCGCGCAGAATCTCGGCCGTGTAGGCTGCCGTGTTCAGCGTCAAAGTGAGAACCGCGCAGAACCATGCTTCCCGGAACCACGACCACAATCCGACGACCTCCAACTGCTCACGCAGCTGTCCGCTGCCGTAGTAGATCAGGAACAGCTGCACCAGCAGCGGGGTCCCCCGGAAATAGAACATGAAGCCCTGCACCGGCAGCCGCAGAACCGGATTCCCCGACAGGCGCATGGCCGCCGCCGGTACGGCGACCACGAACCCCAGCACGACGCTGATGATCGTGATCTGCACCGTGATCCAGGCGCCCTCCATCAGCCGGGGAAAGTGCTCGATGACGACGCTGATATCCATCAATGCCTCACGCCTCGGTTCGCCCACCGCTCCGCATAACGCTGTCCCCACATGGATACGATGGTTATGAGCAGAAATATCAGCGACGCCACGAAATAGAACGTGAACGGCTTGTGCGTAGTGTTCGCGGCAATGCGCGCGTTCCGCATCAATTCGTCGAGCTGGATGATCGAGATCAGGGCCGTGGCCTTAATCAGCACCATCCAGACATTGCCCAGTCCGGGCAGGGCGTAGCGCATGGCCTGGGGAAACCGGACCCGCCGGAACGTCAGGATCTCGTGCATACCGGCGGCGCGCGCCGCCTCGATCTGCCCCTTCGGCACGGACTGGAACGCCCCGCGGAATACTTCGGTGCAGAACGCCCCGTAGATGAAGCCGATGGTCAGCGATCCCGCCGTGAACGGATCCAGGTCGATAACCAGCTCATGACCGAGCGCCTGGGCGGTGTCCTGGATCAGCGTGGGGACGCCGAAGTACACCAGCAGCAGCATGATCAGCTCCGGCACGCCGCGGACGATGGTGGTGTAGGTATCGGTTATGAATCGGGCGAGCGGCGAACCGGACAGCTTCCCCCAGGCACCGAGCAGACCCAGCAGGACGGCGATCGCCATGGCGGTCAGGCCCACCAGCACGGTCATCACCGCCCCTTCCATCAGAGAGCCGCCGTAACCCTGGAGATTGAACAGGTCGGGCACCCTGCTCTCCGGTCAGGACTCTGTCGACGGCGGAGCGGGGAGCCCGCGATCCGCAGAATGACGGACCGCGGGCGCCGACGCCGTCGAGACCACCCGTTTCATCCGGGCGTTCTCCAGAGCTCCGCCGGCCCGGCGCGCGCTAGTCGCCGCCGTAGACGTCGAAATCGAAATACTTGGCGTTGATCTTCTGATACGTGCCGTCTTCCCGGATCTGACTGATGGCGTCGTTCAGCATTTGCAGAAGCTCTTCGTCCTCCTTGCGAACACCGATTCCGATTCCCTCTCCCAGATACTCCTCGTCCGTATAGCTCGGGCCGACGAACTCGACGTCATTGCCGGCTTCCGAGTCCACGAAATCCATGAGCACGAAAGCGTCCGCGGCCACCAGGTCCACGCGACCCGAGGCCAGGTCGAGGTTGGCCTGCTCCTGTTCGGCGTACGTCTTCACTTCGGCGTCCGGGAACCTGCCCCGCACGAGATTTTCGGATACCGTGGCGCTCTGCACCCCTACGACGGCGCCGGAGATCTCGGTCGGGTCCGCGTTCGTGCCCTTGCGTCGGATGAACCGCACCGGGGACGTGTAGTACTTGTCGGTGAACGCGATCTTTTCCTTGCGCTCCTCGGTGATGGACATCGACGCGGTGATGGTGTCAAATTTCTTGGCCAGCAGCGCCGGAATGATGCCATCCCAGTCGGACGTCACCCATTCGCAGGTAACCTCCATGGCATCGCACAGGGCGTTGCCGATCTCGATGTCGAACCCGACAAGCTTTCCGTTCTCGTCGATGTTGTTGAACGGCGGGTACGCGCCCTCGGTTCCCATCTTGACATGCGTAATCTCGGCCTGGACGGGCCCTGCGAGAAACAGGACGGCGAATATTCCGGACAGTATGGATTTCATCGTGCTCATTGCCTGCTCTCCTGTCGTTGTCTTTGACTGATTCAATGGTATTCCGTGGTCAGAAACTGCCGGCATCTCTCTGATGCCGGATTGTCGAAAACCCGGGACGGCGGCCCCTGTTCCTCGACCCGCCCCTGGTGCAAAAAGACTACCTGCGTGGAAAGTTCCCTGGCAAACCCCATTTCGTGGGTCACCACCAGCATGGTGCGGCCTTCCTCCGCGAGCTGCCGCATCACCCGAAGGACTTCCCCGACCAGTTCCGGGTCGAGGGCCGAAGTGGGCTCATCAAAAAGAAGCACCTCCGGCTCCATGGCCAGCGCCCGTGCAATGGCGGCCCGCTGCTGCTGGCCACCGGAAAGCTGTTCCGGATATTGTCCCGCCTTTTCCGCTATACCGACCTTCTCCAGGAAGTGCATGGCAAGCTCCCTCGCCTCCTCCCTGGGCCGTTTTTGTACGTGGACGGGAGCTTCCATGACGTTCTGCTCGATGGTCATGTGTGTCCAGAGGTTGAAGCTCTGGAACACCATCCCCAACCGGGTGCGAAACCGGTCCACCTGGCGGCGGTCCGCGGGCACCGACGCACCACGGCGGTCGCGGGTCATTTCCAGAGTCTCACCGGCAAGGGACACCTTCCCCTCGTCCGGAATCTCGAGCAGATTGATGCAGCGCAAAAAAGTACTCTTGCCGGAACCACTCGAACCGATCATGGAGATCACATCGCCGTTGCGGGCGGTCAGGGATATCCCCTTGAGCACTTCGAGCTCGCCGAATCGCTTGTGGATATCCTCGACAATCAACGCGGGCGTGTCGCTCATTCAATGCACCGTCTATAGAAATGATCAGGATGATGCCTTCAAACCGGTTCCGACACAATAATCCCCGATTTCCTGAGCCGTGAGACCGCAACGCCCAGCTCGGCCTCGCTCACCAGCACATAGTCCGTATCGAAGGTCGACAAGGCGAAAATGCTGACCCCCGCATCCGCCATGGGCGCCGCGATCCGGTGCAGGACGCCGGTGAGAGCGAAATCGAGCGGACCCGCCACCTGCAGCAGGCGCCATCCACCCTGCTGACGGACGTTCGGGGGCACATGGACAGCCTCACAGACAATCGAAAGCTCCTCCGCAGTCCGGGTTATCGAGCACCACGCCGCTTCGGGAACCCAGTCCGGCAGGACGGCATCCGGCGGCAGCCGCGCGATGCACATCGTCCCCGGCAGGACGCTCAGTTTCAGGGGCAGCGCCGCCCCGCTGCCGGTCATTCGAGCACTTCCCTGAGCATCAGGGATACAGTCTTGCGGCCGCCGTCGGTCTCCTGCGTGCCGACCGGCCGGAAGCCCTGCCGTTCGTGAAAATGGAGGGATGGCTCATTAGATGGCCTGAGATTGACTTCGCATGCGAGCCGGGGCGTCCGTTCCCGGGCCCATGCCAGCAGGTCATCGTAGAGCAGCCCACCGAGGCCCGACCGGCGATGGCCCGGCGCCACCACAATGCGGTCGATGTACACGAACCGGGGATAACGGCCCCGGAACCACAGAAAGTTCAGGCTGTCGTAATCGGCCGTCTCGTCCATCGCCAGCAGGAACGCAGCCGGCCTGCCCTGGTGATACACCCCGCGAAAATAACTGCCGTCGTGCAGTCGTGCGCTGAACCAGGCCGAGGGAACACTGTTGACGTGGGGCAGCGCCTCCTCGTTGATAGCGTGGATGATGGCAATGGATGGAGGATCGATGTCCCGGATCCGGTAAGACATCAGGTATTCAGGGCAGCCATGGACCCCCGATTCTATACAGGGCACTTCTAAAAATGCACTATTTCCGCGATAGCTGCGTCAGCGCCGTGCTCGAATCCTCATTTACTTCATGTAAACTGCGGTTCTGCGCGCGGTGCTTCCTTGCTCTCACGAAAATATCGCTATTTTTAGAGGCGCCCTACAAATTCCTGTTCCGGCGCGGCGGACGCGGTCCAGCGCCAGTGGCTGATTCTGCAATCGTATACGGCCAGGGTCGTGCCGGGGACCCTTTTCACCCGCAGGCTCCTAGCCCAGTTAATGCCCACCCGGCAGGATTGATCCCCACCGCCCGACGCGTCATGATTCACCGACTTCCAATGAATGACAGGAACGGCGGCCGGCAATGGCGATTCATTTTTCCCTCCAGGAGCTCAAGTCGCGCCGGGACGCCACATGTGACATGTTGAATCAACGCGGGCTGCATGCGCTGCTCGTATTCCGCCAGGAAAGCGACTTCTACCTCACCGGCTTCGACACTTTCGGCTACTGTTTCTTTCAATGCCTTTACCTGGGTGTTGACGGCACGGTAACACTGTTCACCCGCGCGCCGGACCTCCGCCAGGCGCAGCATACATCGGATATCGGGGACATCAGGATCTGGCAGGACTTCTCCGGCGCCGACCCGGCCGAACAGCTCGTGCAGATCCTCGATGAGCACGGCTGCCGGGGACGCCGCGTGGGGATCGAGCTCGACGCCTACGGGCTCACGGCTTTCAACTGGCGGCGGCTGGAGCGCGCCCTGGACGGTTTCTGCGACCATGAAGACGCCTCGGACATCGTGAGCGGGCAGCGGGTGGTCAAATCGGCCTCCGAGATCGAGTACGTCCGGACCGCCGCGGCACTGGCCGACGATGCCCTGGATGCCGGGCTGCCGCTGATCGGGCCTGGGGCCTGGGAAGGCGATATCCTCGCAGCGATGCAGGGCGCGGTCTTCAAGGGCGGCGGCGATTACCCGGGGAACGAGTTCATCATCGGAGCCGGCCGCGACGCGCTCCTGTGCCGCTACTTCAGCGGGCGGAAGCATCTCGAAGAGAATGACCAGATTACCCTCGAATGGGCGGGGGCCTACCGCCGCTACCACGCCGCCATGATGCGTACCGTGATCGTGGGGGAGATTACACCGGAGCACCGGGCCATGCACAAAGCTGCCGTGGAAGCGATGGAGGCCTGCGAGGAAGCGCTCAGGCCGGGAAGCACCATCGGCGGGGTATTCGATGCACATGCCCGGGTGGCGGACGCCCACGGCCTGAGGGAGCACCGGCTGAACGCCTGCGGCTACAGCCTGGGCACCACCTTCACACCGACCTGGATGGACTGGCCGATGCTGTATACCGGCAACCCGGTGATCGCGGAACCGAACATGGTGTTCTTTCTGCACATGATATTCGTGAACAGTGACAACGGCCGGGCCATGACCCTGGGCCATACCGTCCGGGTCACCGATACCGGCTGCGAGCGCCTGAGCCGCTCGTCCCTGGACCTGCTGCACGTTGGCTGAGCGTCCCCGGCTTGCCTTTGCCCGATGCCTCGACACCGGTCCGGAAGGCGGGGGCGGTGCCGGTTGCCCGGCGCCTTCAGTTGTTGCGGATAAAGTCGGGAACGCCCGTGGTGCCGGCGAGGCGGGCGATCTCGCGATGCACGAGATCCAGGTTGGAATCGCGCACCGTCGGGAGCTGAAAGCGGGTCTGGCGGACGGACTCGTAGTCTATGGAGGCCTGGACCAGGCATTCCGACACATCATCGGCCTGGCCCAGCACTTCGCCCCGGGGATCGATGATGCGGGATCGCCCCCAGAACCGGGTGCCGTGCTCGTCCCCCACCCGGTTCGCGACCAGGATCGGCATGGCATACATAATGGCGTAGAACCGGAGAACGGTATCCCAGCTGCGCGGATTCGAAAACTCCTCGCTGACCACGTACTCCGCTGAGTTCAGGGGCGCAAACAACAGCGTGGTGCCATGCACCATGGACAGATGCACCAGCGCGGGATTCCACAGGTCGGCACAAATCATGACCCCGCCGCGCCAGCGGCCGTGCACCGGAAACGTCTCGACATAACTGCCCGATGCGAAAAGCTTGCCTTCCTCGAGGCTTCCGTAGGTGGGGATATTGAGCTTACGGTGGATGAATACGACGCGTCCGTCCCGCAGTGCCACTACAGAGTTGAAGAACTGCGCCGCCGGCCCCTCCTCCACGAACCCCACCAGCACAGTCATGTTCGGCGCGGTCTGGGCGATGAGCTTGATGATCTCGTGATCGCGGGCCAGTGCGACCTCCGGCACCCGGGACCCCAGGCTGTAACCGGTGAGGGACAGCTCCGGAAACAGCAGCACTTCCACGCCGCGGTCCGCGGCCCGGCGGATGAAATCCAGATGTTTGTTCGTGTTGCCGCGCAGATCTCCCAGGGCGCTGTCTATCTGGGCCACGGCGACATGCAGGTTGAAAGCGTCGGACATAAGAGACCTGTTGAGTGTTGCGGGAATGCACGATCGGGCCCCCGGAGCTCCCGGCGGAGGCGAAGCGGGGCCAGCGCGGGATGGTAACATCGAAGAAACGATGACGCACAGATCCCGAGTATCCACGGGTGGCATCACGCTTACAATGCCCGAAGCTTTGGAACGATGCTTGCCCACGACGGACAACGAGATCCCGTTGTTGAACAAGCGACTCCGTTTGTCGTAGTCTCAACATCCGACAAAGCCGACCCGATTGGGATACACCGTTATGACGCGTAGTATCGGGCTGTTGCTGGTGCCGGAATTCTCGATGATGGCGTTCGCCGCGGCTGTGGAACCGCTGCGGGCCGCCAATGATTTCACCGGCGGAAAGGCGTTTCAATGGGTGATCTTCTCGGCGGACGATCTGCCGGTGGTGGCCAGCAACGCCATTACCATAACCCCGACCCACAAGCGCCTGGAATCACCCGACCTCGACTTCCTGTTCGTGTGCAGCGGCAAGAACGTAGCCACGTATAGGGACGAAGGCGTCTTCCGGTGGCTCAGGCAGCTGGCGCGCCGCGGCGTTTCCGTCGGGAGCGTCAGCACAGGCGCGTTCCTACTCGGCCGCAGCGGCCTGCTGGACGGGTACCGCTGCACGATTCACTGGGAGAGCCTGCCCGGATTCCGGGAGGAATTCCCCAAGGCCCACGCAACCCGCAGCGTTTATGAACTCGACCGGGACCGATATACCTGCTCCGGGGGCACCGCAGCCGTGGATCTCATGCTGAAGCTGATCACGGACGATCTGGGCCTGAATACGGCGCTGGCGGTCGCCCAGCAATTCCAGCACGATCGGGTCCGCACCAGCGACGACAAGCAGGGCAACGCCCGGGATGCCATCGTGAATTTCCAGTCCCCGAGACTGGCGGCGGCGATCTCCCTGATGCATGCCAATATCGAAACCCCGATCACACCCAACAGTATCGCGCAAGCCGTTGGCCTGTCTTTACGGCAACTGGAGCGGTTGTTCCACAAGTACTGCCACAGCACCCCTCAGCGCTACTATCTGACGCTCAGGCTGGAACACGCCAGGCGCCTTCTTCTCGAAACGAACCTGAGCATACTCAGCACCTCCATCGCGGCAGGCTTCGCATCCCAGTCGCATTTCACCAAGTGCTATCGCACCCGCTACCAGCGCACACCCAAGCAGGAACGTTCGCGATTCTTCGGAGAGGACCCGGGCCGCGCGGTTGCGTGCTGACAGGATCGGAAGTTCGACGCGCCCGAGCCGCCGGGCTTCGTCAAGTCGTTTCAGGACCGGGAGGACTTCCGGGATTCCGGCGCCCCCGACCCGCCCAGGCGGGGCCCGAGTCGGGCCAGCAGCGCCGGAAACACCGTCAATGAGCTCACCAGGCACGCCCCCAGACCGATGGCGGCCGCCAGCCCCAGCGACTGGAGGCCACCGTTCTTGGCGGCCATGGTCCCGGCAAATCCGAGCAGAGTCGTCGCGGTGGTCATGAACGCGGCGCCGCCGGTGGTAGCGACAACTTTCCGCACGCGGGCGTATCCTTCCTCCCGGAAGCGCTGGAAAATGTGGATGCCGTTGTCCACCCCGATACCCAGCACGGTGGGCAGCACGACCATATTGATGACGTTCAGCCGGATCCCGAAGTAAGCCATGATCCCCAGCATCCAGGACATGCCCACCAGTATCGGAACCATGACGATCAACGCGGCCCACACGCTCCGGTAGGCCAGCAGCAGCAGCCCGAACACGGTACCCAGGACCACCGCAACCGCAAGCTTCGCATCGCTGCGCATCAGATTCAGCATGTCCACGAACACCATGGCCTCGGTCGCGGGATAGTAGGTTTTTCCATTCACCCTGATCTCGCGTATATCGTTGACGAACGCCTCCGCCTGGTTCAGCTCGGAAGTGGACTTGGCGTTGTAGATGTAGACCAGATAGCCTCTGGACTCCTCCACGCCGGTGTAAACCCGCTGCACGGCGGTCGGCAATTCGCTGGGCTTGAGCTCCTGGATGCCGGCGTATTTCAACAGATCTTCAATCTCCCGCCTTCGACGCGCGTCCTCCGAGTCGCCCTGGCCGCCAAAATCCTCCAGGAGCTGAATCGCCTCCACCATCCGGGCGTGAATCCGCTCAATGATGGCAAGGCGGCGGCGCTGGGCCTCGCTTTCCGGCACCACGTCGTAGATGGACTTCACTTTCTCGATAGTGGCGTCATCTGGAGAACGCGACTGACGGATCCGCTCCACTTCGTCCACCACCGCACTCACGGCTTCCAGGCTTTCCACATACACCACCGCCTTGTCGCTGCGCAGCGGAAACACTTCCCGGATCTTATCCTTGAGGACGCTCATTCTCGGAATACTCGTATCCAGCTTCCCGAAATCCTCGTCGAACTCGATGGTCGATGCGCTGATACTGCTGAAGGCCGTAACCACCAGACCGACCAGAAGCACCGGCCTGGCCACTGAACCCCCTGCCGGGCGACCGGCCCCGCGGGCGCCGAACGTCAACGGCAGCCGGTATATCCGGATGCGTTCGGCCAGAACCAGCAGCGAAGGAAATACCACGTACATGGAAATCAGCGACAGCGTCACCCCCGTACCGGCAATGAAACCGAACTCCGAAAAAGCCCGGAACTCGGTCAGTGTCAGCGCATAAAAGCCCGCCGCCGTGGTAATCGCCGCGAGCAGAGAAGCGTGACCCGTCTTGAAAATGATCGTGGCAAGCGCCTGCCGCATATCGCCGCCCTTCGACCGGACTTCATCATAGCGCTGCAGATTGTGTATGCCGAAATCAATCCCCAGGCCAAAAAGAATCAGCACCAGGAAAATGGTGATCAGGTTCAGTGCGCCCAGGAACAACTGAGTCAGGGCGAAGGTCCACAGGAACGCGACAGCCAGCGGAATCCCGATGTAAAGCACGGCCATCAGGCGCCGGTAAAACAACACGATAATCAGCAGGATGCCGCCGATGGACCAGAAGGCACTGTTCTTCAGGTCCGAAATCACGACATCGAATTCCGCCACGCGGTTCGCGACGCGTCCGCCCACCGCTGCCGTCATTTCCGGGTGGTACGCCGACGGGTCGACTTTGCGGATCAGTGACTCAAGCTCCTCGGTAACCTTGCGGGCATAAGCGATGCTGGTGGTGCTTCCCGAGGGAAGAACCACCATGATCGTGACGTCTCCGCTGTCGTTGCGAAACACTTTCTGGTCGTTGCTCGTGTCTTCCTGCCCGGGCCCCCGGTACTTCTCCTCGATATCCGAGAAATCCAGCGGCGGCGGATCGGAGTCGGCACCCCTGATATTGATGGATACCGCCGTATCCTCGACCGCGAAATTTATATGTTTCTTTTCGAACTCGATACGTTCGGCGAGGCGCCGGTGAATCTCCTCCAGATCCTCCTCCTCCACATACAGCAGCTGATTCCGGTGGAAGATGGACGTGTCCTCCGTATACTCGGCACTGCTGATGTACTCCAGGTCCAGGATTTCCCCGCGGAGCTCGTCGAGAAATCTCAGGGCCGCGTCCGGGTCGGGGGAGTCCACAATGATCATGGCATTGCTGTAGCCCCCCGTCTTCTGGATGACTTTCTCCAGATTGTCCACGCTGGGAACGCCTTCCGGCATCAAGGCGACCAGATCCGTATCGAGCTCCAGCGCCCGGGCGAACTGAAAGCTGTACCATCCCGACACGATTGCAAGCGCCAGAATCAGCCAGTACCAGCGCGCGAACAGGCCCGTTGTGCGGGCAACTCTCCCGGATGATTGGTCGTTGCTGCTATCGTGGCTCATTGAGTATGGACTCCGACCGCATCCACCGGGATGCCGGAAACCGCGGGTTCTCCCCCATTGCCCGGCGCCGGGCATGCAGCGAGGTATTCTTCAGGAGACTGACAAGCAAAAACCGCACGTGGTTCACGTGCGGTTTTCCGCCGGTCCGAGGGAGACGGCGATGCCGGTGGAATACCGGAGCTCATACACCGTCCACGGGGGTTTCCGCTAGTCGATCAACCCGATTTCCCTGCCCACTCGAGCGAAGACGTCGAGCACCTTGTCGAGATGATCCTGCGTGTGGGTGGCCATGCAGCTCGTCCGGATCATGGCCATGCCCTGGGGTACGGCGGGGTACAGCACAGGGCTCGCAAAGACGCCCTCGTCGAAAAGCCGCCGCCACATAACCAGGACTTTTTCCTCGTCGCCCACCATCACCGGAATGATCGGTGTCTCGCTGGTACCGATATCGAAGCCGAGCGACTTGTAGCCCTCACTCAGGTACTGGGCATTCCGCCAGAGGTTCTCGCGCCGCTCGGGTTCGGATTCAATAATCTTGAGGGCCGTCAATGCAGCCGCGACCGGCGCGGGCGGCAGGCTGGCGGAGAAAATCAGGGATCGGGCATGATGCTTGAGATAATCCATGATATCCGAGTCCCCGGCCAGACAGCCGCCGATCGTCGCCAGCGACTTGCTGTAGGTCCCCATGATCAGGTCGACGTCGTCCTCCAACCCGAAATGCTCGCCCGTCCCCCGGCCGTGCTCGCCGAGCACGCCGATGCCGTGTGCATCGTCCACCATGATGCCCGTCCCGTATCGCCGGCACACGTCCACCATACCGGGCAAATCGATAATATCGCCCTCCATGCTGAATACACCGTCCACCACGACGAGCGTATTGCGCCCCTCGTTCATCTGCAGGATGCGCTCCAGATCTTCCATGTCATTGTGCCTGAACTTCCTGATCTGGCCGAACGACAACCGGCAGCCGTCGAAAATGCTGGCGTGGTTCATCTTGTCGATGACAATCAACTCGTTCTTGCCAACCAGCGCCGAGATCGCGCCCAGATTTGCCTGGAAGCCGGTGGGAAACACGATGGCCTGCTCCTTGCCCAGAAAATTCGCCAACCGCTCCTCCAGCTCCTTGTGGATGGACAGAGTCCCGTTCAGGAACATGGAGCCCGCGCAACCGGTACCGTAGCGACGGACCGCCTCGATGGCCGCTTCCTTGACTTCCGGGTGATTGGTCAACCCGAGATAGTTGTTGGAGCTCACCATGATCATGGGCCGGCCGTCGCAGACGACTTCGGGTTCCTGGGCGGATTCCACCACCTGGAAGTACGGGTAGATACCCGCTTTGATCAGGTCCTGTGCACGGGTGAATTTCGAGCATTTGTTGAAGATCGAGGCGCGTCTGGAAGGGATGACATCTTTACTCCCAAGCGCCTCGGCCTCCGGCGCGGGCGCGGCCGGAGCCCCTTTTGCTAGTGAACCTTTTATCATAACCAGTTATTCAGTTCGTACCAACGAACCGCCTTGTTCAGCCCATTCTCTAAATTTGTTTCAGGAGAGTAACCGAAGTCCCGCTGCGCCGCCGTTGAATCGCAAACCCAATGCTTTTCCAGTATTTCAGCCGCCCGGGCCCGGTTGATCAGCACCGACTTGCGCCTCAATGCGCCGTAGGCCTGGCCGATCACCCCTGCCGTTTTCAACACTATCCCCGGGACAACTACGCGCCGACCTTTCACACCCCACCGGGCGCAAAGCCGCTTTTCTACGGAGTCCCAGGAATAGGGTTCCGAGTCCGCGATGAAATATACAGATCCTGACTCCAAATGGCTATCGGCTACCCTAACGATCCCTTCGGCAAGGTCGTTGACGTAGCACAGGCTGATCTCGCGCGGGCCAACGCCGAATTCTAACAGGAAACCGCGCTTCACCAGACGAAAATACGGCAAAAATGCGGTATCCCGCGGACCGTACACCGCCGACGGCCGCAGAATTCGCACCGACAGGCGATCGGCGGCGGCCCGGCAATGCCGCTCCGCCGCCAGTTTGCTCCGGCCGTAGGGCGTCAGCGGCCGGGGCGGATCCGTTTCCCTGGCCGGATTTTCCCGGGTGCCCGGCCCGGCCGCGGCCTGGCTCGATACCATGACAAAGCAAGCGATTCGCCCGGAGGCCAGGCACGCGTCCAGCAAATTCCGGGTCCCCGCCGCATTGTAGTAAAAAAACGCGGCCTCCGTAGGCGCGAACGTGGCCCCCGCCAGGTGGATCACGCGGTCGACGTCCGCGACCGCGCGGGACAGGGAATCGGGGCTGTTACAGTCACCGGTCACCATGTCGACGTCGAGACCCGACAGCCACCGCAGGCGATCCGGCGAGCGGACCAGGCAACGCACCGCCTCGCCGCGCGCCAGCAGGGCCTCCACCACGTGGCTCCCAATGAACCCGGTGCCGCCGGTCACGAGGGTGGTCATCGGGCCGATCCGGCCGGCCACGCCCCACCGGCCGATACAGTACGCCGCGCGACGGCAACGCCGCTTTCAGAAAACGCCGGCATTGGCCGACGACGGTTGTCGCATCCGGTCATCAAGCACCCGCTGAAGGTCGGGGCCGACCACCTCCCGGCGCCAACCCGTGACCAGCTCCCGGACGGGCATGCCCCGAACCAGCTTGTCCAGATCGGCGCGGGTGACCAGCACGGACTGAGCGATCCCGAGCTCCCCGGCCCGGGCCTTCAGGATCTCGATCAAGGCGCTTTTCGTGGACTTCTGCTCGGGCGTAAGCGGCTCGTGCCGGCTCCACAGCGGTCCCCCGTCATCCCCCGGTGCCTGCAGACACGCCACAATCGCCTCACCGTCCCGCCGCACGGTGTCGGATCGGACTTCCTCGATCCGCTCGAGTTCCCTGACCGATCGCGGCCTGCCGGCGGCGATCGCCGCCGCCGCCACGTCGTCCAGCACCCAGCTTCGGGGCAGATTCCGGCTGCGCGCCGCGTTCTCCCGCCAGGTGCAGAGCCGCTTCAATGCATGCTGGGCGCCGGCGTCTAGATGGGTACCCCGCCCGACG
Source organism: Gammaproteobacteria bacterium (assembly GCA_034520625.1). Lineage (GTDB taxonomy): Bacteria > Pseudomonadota > Gammaproteobacteria > Arenicellales > JAANXG01 > JAANXG01. Next base: position 157,153 of record JAXHNI010000005.1, read on the forward strand.
CGCTTGTACGCCTGCTCCGGGTCCGGCTCGTACAGGGCCGGATCGAGATCCCGCTCGAAGTCCTCCAGCGCCCATTCGTAGCGGCCGCGGTCCTTCAATCCGGCGGTCAGCCGCTTGCACAGGGGCAGCAGGTAGCGAACGTCGTTCCCGGCGTAGCCGAGCTGCGCTTCGCTGAGCGGCCGGCGGGTCCAGTCGGTCCGCTGCGATGATTTGGGCAGACTCACGCCGAATTCCGCTTCCACGAGGCCGGCATACCCGACCTGGTCCCCATAACCCACCAGGGCTGCCGCAATCTGGGTATCGAAGAGGGGCTGGGGCATGACCCCCGCGGTATGAAGCAGCACTTCGACATCCTGCCGGGCGGCGTGCATGACTTTCAGGACACCGGGATCAGCGAGGAGGGACCACAGCGCCGCGAGCTCGACGCCTTTGACGAGGGGGTCAACGCAGTAGATCGCGTCCTCGCTGGATATCTGCACCAGCGCGAGCTTCGGGTAGTAGGTCCTGACGCGGAGGAACTCCGTATCCACGCCGATGACGGTTTCCCCAGCGAGCCGGCTGCATGTATCGTCGATTTCCTTCTGTGTATCGATCAGGTGATGAGGCATTGGCGAGAAAGAGATATGTCCGGGATGGCTACCGTACTGCGGGCATTGCTATGATCGTGCGCCGCGGGACGTCCACTGATGACTTGCTATGAATGAAATCAAGATACTTATTGATCTTTGCCTGTTCCAGGCAAAGCCGCAGGATATCCCCTACTCCCCGGGGCGGATGGCATTCGCCGCGCTCTTGCTTTGCACTGCAATCTTCGTCAGTTATCCGGTACAGGAGCAGGCTTCCCTGGTGGTCATACTGGTCGCTATTGTACATGTTGCCGCCTATGGGTTCGCAATATGGGGCGCCCTGTGGCACCGGATGCGTCCGGAGAATGCCCGCTATCTGTCGTTCCTGGGTCAGGCCACGGGCCTCATAGGTATCGTCCTCGCCCTGTCCGGCTCCGAGTCCCGCCTTCGGCTGGGGATGTCGCTGGTGCTGGCGGCGGGTTTCCTGCTCATTCTCGCGGCGGTATTCAGCAAGCTCGGGCAGCTGCCCCATGCGACCTCGCGGTTCGTTCAGACCATTACCGGGATTTTCGGCACCGCGGCCATTCTGCAGTTCGTCACCTGGCCGTTCGTGAACTGGCTCACCAAGGTCGAGAACACACCGGACGCTCAAGTGCCCGTGCTCGCGATTATCGGCCTGGGGGTCTGGACATTCGCTGTGGCGGTCGGCATCAACCGGCACGCCATGGAAGTCACCACCGGCCAGAGCATCCTGATCACCATCGGGGCCCAGATATTCACGGCGTCCATCGTATTCATCCTTTTCGGCGCAGTCATGGTATGACACACGTTCACATCGCCGGCATAGGCGGAACCTTCATGGGCGGCGTCGCGAAGCTCGCCAAGGAACTGGGATTCCGCGTCAGCGGCTGCGACTCCCGGATCTATCCGCCGATGAGCGACCAGCTGGCGGCGCTGGGAGTCGAGCTGCGCGAAGGGTATCTCCCCGAACACCTGGACGAGCTGGAACCGGACCGTGTCGTCATCGGCAATGCCCTGTCCCGCGGCAACCCCCTGGTCGAGCGCACACTCAACGACGAGCTGCCCTATTGCTCCGGTCCGGAATGGCTATCGACGGAAGTGCTGCGGGGGCGCTGGGTGCTGGCGGTGGCCGGCACCCACGGCAAGACCACCACCTCCAGCCTGCTGGCGTGGATCCTGGATCAGGCCGGACTGGCACCGGGGTTCCTGATCGGCGGTGTTCCGGAGAACTTCGGCACTTCGGCGCGCCTCGGCGAAGGTGCCTGCTTCGTCGTGGAGGCCGACGAGTACGATACGGCGTTTTTCGACAAGCGGTCTAAGTTCGTCCACTATCACCCCCGGACCCTGGTGCTCAATAACCTGGAGTACGACCACGCCGATATTTTCGACGACCTGGACGCCATCATCCGTCAGTTTCATCACCTGATCCGCACGGTGCCGGGCGGCGGCCGCCTGATCGTCAACGGAGACGACGACAACCTCCGCCGGGTTCTGGACCTGGGCTGCTGGACGCCGGCGGAATACTTCGGCGAAACCGGCCAGGACTGGTCCCCCACCACGGCCGATCAAGCACCGGGAAAGTTCTCCTTGAGGGGTCCCGGGGGCATAGAAGTCCTGTACCAGTGGCGGTTGATGGCGGACTACAACATTCTGAACGCGACCGCCGCACTCGCCGCCGCCCACCACGCCGGGGTGGCGCCGATTGATGCCCGGAAGGCCATCGAATCATTCAAGTCGGTCAAGCGGCGCCTGGAGGTTGTGGCAGCGGTGAACGGCATAACCGTGTTCGACGATTTCGCCCACCACCCGACTGCGATCCGCGGCACCCTTTCCGCGCTCGCGAACCCGGGCGCCGGCCGGTTGGTGTGCATCCTCGAGCCGCGGTCCAACACCATGCGGCTGGGGGTGCACAAGGACGCATTGCGGGACGCCCTGGCGCTGGCCGATTCGGTATTCGTGTTTCAATCACCGGAAATTCAATGGGACGTCCACGAACTGGAAACGGCTTCCGTTGTCGTAGTCAACGATACCGCGGTAATCATCGAGCGCGTGCTCGCGGAAAGCCGGCCGGGTGATCGCATCGTCATCATGAGCAACGGCGGCTTCGAGAACCTGACCCGCCGCCTGGTGGAGCGTCTGAAATGCTGAATGGTGCGCACGCCCGTCGGAAAACCAACGAGTTGGACCGGATCCCGCCGAAACTGCTAACTTGACAGGCAAGGCCGCATTACCGGGACCGCAAGGACTGGCCCGTTTACAGGACCGAAGATGGGAGACAACCAGAACCGCGCCACCCGACGGTGTAGCGCATTCACGAACGAAGGAGAATTGATTTGAAATTCCATCCTAAAAGAATGCTTCATCTGGTGATATTCGCCGCGATCCTCCTGGCCCCCGGGGCGCAGGGGGCCAACTGGGAGCAAGGCGTGCATTATCACGAGCTTTCCGAGCCCCAGCCGGTCCAGACCGGTGAACAGATCGAGGTGCGGGAGCTTTTCTGGTACGGATGCCCGCACTGCTACTCACTGGAGCCGTTCATGGAGAACTGGCTCGAGAACAAGCCCGGAAACGCCGAATACGTCCCGACTCCGGGCGTGTTCCACAAGCGGTCCGAATTTCACGCGCGCGCGTTCTATACCTTCGAGGCGCTGGACATCACCGACCAGGTGCACAGGGATTTCTACGACGAGCTTCATCAGCGCGGGAACGACATATACAACGTCAGCGGCCTGGTGGAGTTCGTCGCCGGGCATGGCGTAGAGGCAGAGGCAGCCCGGGACGCATTCGACTCCTTCGCCGTCGACGCCAATGTCCGCAACGCCGCCCAGGTATTCAGCAAGTACGGCGCCACGGGAGTCCCGACGTTGATCATTGACGGCCGTTACCGGGCCACGGTCTCCAGCGCCGGCGGTCACACACAGCTTCTGGAGCTGATCAACTTCCTGGTGGACAAGGCCGCGGCGCAACGGGACGGTTGAGAGGCGCCGCGGGTCCTGCCGCCATCCGGCGGCAGGACCCGCGGCGTCAGTCCTTGAGCAGGCGCAGGAACTCGGTCCGGGTGCGGGAATCCTTGCGAAACGTCCCCAGCATCATGGACGTCTTCATGATGGAGTTCTGTTTTTCCACCCCCCGCATCATCATGCAGAGGTGCTGTGCCTCGATCACCACACCGACGCCCTTCGCGTTGGTAATGCCCATGATCACTTCGGCGATCTGCTTGGTCAGGGTCTCCTGAATCTGGAGCCTGCGGGCGTACATGTCGACGATCCGGGCGATTTTCGACAATCCCAGCACCTTCCCGGTGGGGATATACGCTACGTGACACTTGCCTATGAACGGCAGCAGGTGATGCTCGCAGAGGGAGTAAAGCTCAATATCCTTGACCAGGACCATCTCGTCGTTGTCGGAATCGAAAACGGCGCCGTTCACGACGTCGTCCAGTGACTGCCGGTACCCCTTGGTAAGATACTCGAGCGCCCTGGCGGCCCGCTCCGGGGTATTCCTGAGCCCGTCACGGGCGCGGTCCACACCGAGCTCGTCCAGTATTTCGGAATACAACTGGGTCAGTCTGTCTACGTTCATTGCCTGTTACCTCGATTCCGCCACCGCCGACACCAGGTCGGGAACGGCCGGGATTCTACGCCGTCGACCCGGGCATGGGAATTTGAGGATCGAAACCTCCGTGGGGCCCGGTACCAGCGGCGCGCCCGCAGCTCAGCAATGGACGGAATGACGCGGGGCAATGCTATGATTCCCGCGAAACCAGGGAGCATTCCATTGCAAGATTTCGATCGACTCGGTGCCTTCTATCTGGGGAAGATATTCGACTTCGAGAACCACACCGGCACCGATGAGCTCGTGCTATACGATTCCGGGGACCTGACCACCCACGCCGTCATTATAGGCATGACCGGCAGCGGCAAGACGGGGCTGGGCATCGGGATCCTCGAAGAGGCGGCGCTGGACAAGATACCGGTAATCGCCATCGACCCCAAGGGCGACCTCGGCAACATCCTGCTCACCTTCCCCGAGCTCGACGGCGCGTCCTTCCAGCCGTGGATCAATCCGCAGGCCGCCGCGAGCGCCGGTCAGCCGGTGGCGGACTTCGCGCAAGCGCAGGCCGCGCTCTGGAAAAAGGGCCTGGCGGACTGGGGACAGACGCCGGAACGGATCCGACGTCTCAAGGAGAGCGCCGAAACCGCAATATTCACCCCCGGCAGCAGTGCGGGTATCCCCGTCTCCGTACTGCAGACGTTCCGCAGCCCGTCGGCCGAGCTCCGGGAGGATCCGGATCAATTCCACGAGCGGATATCCGCCACCGCGACGGGCGTGCTGACCCTGCTGGACATCGACGCCGATCCGCTCACCAGCCGGGAGCACATACTGGTTGGCAACATACTCAAGCACGAATGGGAAAACGACCGGGACATAGACCTGCCGGGGCTCATCCAGGCCATTCAGAATCCTCCCATCGCGCGGGTCGGCATCATGGAAATGGATCAGTTTTTTCCCGCCAGGGAACGACTGGCCTTCGCCATGCAGCTCAACAATCTGCTGGCGGCGCCGGGCTTCGACGCCTGGATGCGGGGCCAACCACTGGAAGCCCAGGGTCTGTTTTACACTCCGACCGGGAAACCGCGTGTTTCCGTGGTATCCATCGCCCACCTTGGCGATGCGGAGCGCATGTTCTTCGTCACCATGCTGCTCAACGAGGTCATAAGCTGGATGCGCCGCCAGCCGGGAACGGCCAGCCTGCGCGCAATCCTGTACATGGACGAGATGTTCGGCTATCTGCCGCCGACCGCCAGTCCCGCGTCCAAGAGTCTGTTCCTGACCCTGCTCAAGCAGGCGCGGGCATACGGCCTCGGACTGGTGCTGGCCACCCAGAATCCCGTGGACCTGGACTACAAGGCACTGTCCAACGCCGGCACCTGGTTCATCGGGCGGCTGCAGACCGAACGGGACAAGGCCCGCGTGATGGAAGGCCTGGAAGGCGCCGGCGGCGGGTTCGACAAGCAGAAGATGGAGCGAACACTGGCGGGGCTGGGGAAGCGCCGGTTCCTCCTCCACAACGTCCACGAACCCAAGGCGGTGGTTTTCAGCACCCGTTGGGTGATGTCCTACCTGGCGGGACCCTTCACCCGGGAGCATATCAAGCGCCTGATGCAGGATCGTCAGCCGGTGGAACACGACGTCAAGCCCTTTCAACGCCCGATGGAGACGGCAGAAACCGGTAGACCGGAGAAGCCGATCCTGCCGGTCGAAATCAAGCAGGCCCACCTGCCCTATGCCGGGCATCCGGATTCCGGGGGCCGGGTCGTTTATCACCCCTTCCTGCTCGGCGCCGCGGACGTCGCGTACCACAGCGCCCGATACCAGGTCAGCACCAGCCGCCGTATCATGGCGCGCCTAGATATCGAGGACGGACCCGTGCCCGTCGACTGGGACCGCGCCGAATCGATCCCGATGGATCCCGCGGTCCTGGCGGATACCGGTCTTGCGGACGCGGACTATGCGGCCCCGGCCGAAGCGGCCAGGCGGGCGACCAACTTCGGAAAATGGGAGCGGGGCTTCAAGCGCTGGCTTCGCAACGACCGGGCACTGACACTGTTCAAATGCCCGGTACTAAAGGCCGTTTCCGGCCCCGGGGAGACGGAGGGGGAATTCCGCGCCCGCTTGCAGGTCAGAGCCCGGGAGCAGCGGGATGATGCCATCCGGCGCCTGCGCGGCAAGTACGACCGGAAGATCCGGAGCATCGAAAAGCGTGTGATGGGGGCGCAACGGGCGGTCGACCGCGAGCAGGCCGAAGTGGCGCAGAGCAGGCTCGACACCGCCTTGTCGGTTGGCAGCGCAATCCTGGGCGCCTTCATGGGCCGCAAACGCTCGTCGGTGGACAGCGCCGGGAGCGCCGTCCGCAAGGCGGGCCGCATGCGCAAGCATTCTTCGGAGGCGGTGCTCGCGGAAAGCGCTCTGGAAGAGGCCGAGCAGGCGCTCAAGGCCCTGAACGACGAGCTCGAGACCGAGATAGACCAGATCGAAGGGGGGTTCGACGCGCAAGCACAGAATCTGGAGACGATCCGGATCCGTCCCCGATCCGCGGACATCAGCATCCAGTTTTTCGGCATCGCCTGGGAGCCCCGGACCAGGAAACCCCGGCGGGATGCCGGCTCCGGCTGACGGACGCCGTCGCCGCCGGCGCGGCCGGGAGGTCGGGGAACCCGGCCGGGGCGCGCCCCGGAGCCGCGCTGGCTCGAACGGAAGGCAGCGGGGGGCCGCAAAAACGCCGGTGACCCGCAATCAGCCATGATACTGTCTGAAAATACCCGGCGATCAGGTATACTGCGCCGCTTTGGAAATGGGGAGCGTGGCGGAGCATCGCGCTGACACTTCAATCAAGAATTCAAGCAAGGCGAGTTATGAGCAGCGAACCAGAGATGAGCGACGGGCAGTTCACCAATCTGTTTTCCATCATGATCGGCGGGCTGATCGTGTTGACCATCGCTCTGATCATTCTGGCGGTATTTGTGAGTTCCGGCGTCAACCAGTCCAACCTCAACGACCAGGCCCGGGAAAGCCAAACCGCGGAGCGGATAGCGCCGGCCGGCCGGATCAACGTCGGCGACGCCGCCTCCACCCAGTCCGCCTCCCCGTCGGGCGGCGATACCGGGTCGGCTGAAGTTGCGTCGGGGGAGGACGTGTACCAGAACAACTGCGCCGCCTGCCACGCCAGCGGTGTCGCCGGCGCCCCGGTATTCGGGGATGAGGGTGCCTGGTCCGAACGCCTGGCCCAGGGCATGGAAACGCTCTACCGGCACTCGATTGAGGGGTTCCAGGGCAGCGCAGGCGTGATGCCCGCCAAGGGCGGCAACACCAGCCTGAGTGACGAGGCCGTCAAGGCGGCGGTTGACCACATGGTGGATGCGGTATCCGAGGCCGCAGAGTCCGAGGCCGCAGAGTCCGAGGCCGCAGAGTCCGAGGCCGCAGAGTCCGAGGCCGCAGAGTCCGAGGCCGCAGAGTCCGAGGCCGCAGAGTCCGAGGCCGCAGAGTCCGAGGCCGCAGAGTCCGAGGCCGCAGAGTCCGAGGCCGCAGAGTCCGAGGCCGCAGAGACCGAGGCCGCAGAGACCGAGGCCGCAGAATCCGACGTCGCCGCGGGCAAGACGGTCTACGAAAGCAGCTGTGTGGCCTGCCACGCCAGCGGCGTCGCCGGGGCACCCAGGCTGGGCGAAGCCGATGCCTGGTCGGAACGGATCGCCCAGGGTATGGAAACGCTGTACCGGCACTCCATCGAGGGTTTCCAGGGCGACAGCGGCATGATGCCGCCCAAGGGAGGCAATACCAGCCTCAGCGACGACGAAGTGAAAGCCGCGGTGGACTACATGGTCCAGCAGGCCGAGTAGTCCGCCCCCCCCCTGCATCAAGAAGCCGGCATCAAGCCGGCCATTCGGCCGCCCCGCGGGCCGGCGGTATCGGGCCCCCGCCGCCGGTTACCGTGCCGAACCCGGGTATTGTAGACTCCCCTTTCCGAGATTCAGGATACCCGTTTGCCATGTTTGGAGAGCATTACCGATACAAGGAAGGCGGCGAACGCCTCTTCACCGTGGACCCCCGGCCGATCAAGGTCGGGCCCGGCGCCGTCGGGGATCTGGGCTTCGACGCGGAGATGCTCGGGATCCGGCGCGCCGCGGTATTCACCGACAGCGCCGTAATGCGACTGGCGCCCTATGGGCGGGCCCTGGAGGCGCTCAGGAGCGCGGGTATCGGGTTCGAGGTTTACGACCTCACGCGCGTCGAGCCCACCGACGGATCATTCATTGACGCGGGCGAATTCATGAAAAGCTGCGGCGCCGACGGCGTTATTTCCATCGGCGGCGGCTCGGTCATCGATACGGCCAAGGCGGCATCACTGTTGTCGACATATCCGGGAGATTTTCTGGACTGGGTGAACAAGCCGATCGGCGGCGGCAGGGCTGTCCCGGGGCCCCTGCCACCACATATCGCCTGCCCCACCACGTCCGGTACGGGCAGCGAGTCCACCGCCGTCGCCGTGTTCGACCTGGAGGCCCAGGAGGTTAAAACCGGCATCTCCTCGAAGTACATGAAACCCAGCCTGGGGGTCATCGACCCGGAGTTCACCTACAGCCTGCCACCCCTGGTCACGGCGGCGACGGGCTTCGATGTGCTCACTCATGCCGCGGAAAGCTACACGGCTATTCCGTTCACGAGCCGACGGGCGCCGGACGACCCGCGTACGCGGCCGCCCTATCAGGGCGCCAACCCGTACAGTGACGCGGGCAGCCTGGAAGCCGTCCGGCTGGCGGGTAAATACCTGATCCGGGCAGTCAATGATGCATCGGATCGCGAGGCACGGAACGCCATGATGTACGCCGCAACCATGGCGGGTATCAGCTTCGGCAACGCCGGCGTCCACATCCCGCACGCCATGAGCTATTCCGTGGCGGGCATGATCCGGGACTATCAACCCGAGGGCTGGCCGAAGGACCACGCCATGTGCCCCCATGGCATATCCGTGGTGGTCAATGCACCGGCGGCCTTTCGCTTCACCGGCTCCAGCGCGCCCGGACGTCATCTTCAGGTGCTGGAGTGTCTGGGCGAATCAACGGCGGATATCCAGCCGCAGGACGCCGGCGCCGCGCTGGCCGGACGGTTCATCGACATGATGCGCGCCGCGGGTATACCGAACGGCTTGAGGGATCTGCACTACACGGAATCCGATATCCCGGGCCTCGTCGAAGGGGCGTACCGGCAACAGCGCCTGTTGACGCTCGCGCCGCGGCCGGTGGAAAAGCAGCACCTGCAGGAACTCTACCGCGACGCCATGCGCTACTGGTAACCAGGCGGTATGCCGCAGCGCGGGGCGCCGCCGGACAGCGGACCGGCCCGCCGCCGTCCGCGGATCTGGAAAATTCCTGTATTTTCTGTATATTACGCGGTCATTTTTCAACGCGGGCGATGCGCCCGGAATACCGAAACTTCGAAGGACATGAGCGTATGAACAAATCCCCGGCCCTCGACACCGACAACGACAGCGCCCGGTACACACCGAACCGCTCGACGAATGTCGTCTGGCACAACCTGTACCTGGACAAGAAGACAAGGGCGAAGCTCAAGAACCAGCATCCGTGCCTGCTGTGGTTTACCGGCCTGTCCGGAGCCGGCAAATCCACGATTGCAAACATCGTTGAACAGAAACTGAACGCCGACGGCAAGCATACTTATCTGCTGGACGGCGACAACATACGTCATGGCCTCAACCGGGATCTGGGATTTTCCAGCGACGACCGAATCGAAAACATCCGCCGGGTGGGCGAGGTCGGCAAGCTGTTCGTGGATGCCGGCCTGATCACGCTCGCCTCGTTCATCTCGCCCTTCAAAAGCGACCGCATGATCGTCCGGGAACTGTTCGATCCCGACGAGTTTCTCGAGGTGTTCGTTTCCGCCCCCCTGAGCGTATGCGAGGAGCGCGACCCGAAAGGCCTCTACAAAAAGGCCCGGCAGGGCCAGATTCCCAATTTTACCGGCGTCGATTCGCCCTACGAAGCCCCGGATCACCCGGAAGTGGTGCTGAACACGGCAGGCAGCACGCCAGAGCAATGCGCCGACGCGGTGATCGGCTACATCCTCAAGCACGGCTACATCGATTGAGCGGCTTCCCCGCCGTAACGGCCGCTGGCGGGGCGCACGCCCGGACCTGCCGCCGCCGCGCCGGTCACCCGTACACTGCGGCTCGTCGCCCGGCCATCCTCTGTCATCTGCCCGGGGTATTCTGGGGCTTTTCCGGGGTGTTTTCCTGTGTATTACAATGAAGAATCAGCCAACCCCTAATCCGGGCAACCGGAAGGAGATGATGTTATGAAGCGAATCCTGAGTTTCATGATACTGATACTGGCAAGCACCCTGGCGTTCGGATCGCAGTGCCCCATGGACATGGCGGCCATCGATAAGCATCTCGCGGGCAACCCGGATCTCACCGATAAGCAGATGACCCAGGTCAAGGAACTGCGGGAACAGGGCGAGCAGCTTCACAACGAAGGCAAGCACGATGAATCCGTTGAAGCACTTGCCGAAGCCAAGGAAATCCTGGGGATCGAATAACGGAAGCACCTCCAGGGCCGGTCGCCGCGGCGGTTCCGCTTCAGGACCGCCGCGGCGGTTGCCGCGTATGCTCCCGGTACTCCCGGCCGCGCCTTCTGCACCAGCATATCCTCGCGTAAAGTCCCTCTTCAGCCGTCCTGACGGGTAGGAGGCGGGGTTGCCCCCGCCGTCCTCCCACACCACCGTACGTACGGTTCCGTATACGGCGGTTCATGAGCAACTCTGGAGCCGTCGCACAGTATCGAGCAGCGACACCAAACCCAGTCGATCAAAGAAGTCCTTGGGGAAGGCCGCGTTCATGTGACTGGCCCCGCTGTTCCACCACGGGCCGCGCCCATTGGTGGCCGAGCGCCACGCGCGTTCCTCCCTCAGACCCGCCCGCAACAGGTGCCGGGCACGAGTGTAGGACCGTTTCCATTGCCGCCACAGAATGCAGCGCAGCTTACGCCGTATCCAGCCATCAAGCACTTCCAGCGGCCCCTTGACGGCGGTCAGCCGAAAGAAGGCTGCCCAGCCGCGTAGCAGCGGGTTGAGCGCTTCGATGGTGTGGGCAAGACTCCGGCCCCGGGCTCCGCGCAGCGCTTCACGCACCTTGTCGACAAACCGTCTGCGGCTGGCCGGCGCGATGCGCAGTCTCGAAGCCTTGTGCCAACTCAGGCTATAACCCAGAAACTGCCGCTTCCAGGGTCGGTCCACGGCGCTCTTAGCCTCATTGACCTCGAGCTTGAGACGTTCCCCAACAAACCGGGTCAGGCTTGCCAGCACCCGTCGGCCCGCCGCCTCGCTTTTGACGTACACGTTGCAGTCATCGGCGTAACGACAGAACCGGTGGCCCCGGCGCTCCAGCTCCCGGTCCAGCTCCGTCAGCAGGATATTCGACAGCAGTGGACTCAAGGGGCCGCCTTGTGGGGTCCCCTCGCGCCGGGGTGAGACCACCCCCTCTGCCATCAGTCCCGCTTCCAGGTACCGGCGGATTAGTTTCAGGATGCGCCTGTCCCTCACCTTCTCGGCCAGCTTGCCCATCAACAGATCGTGGTTGACCCGGTCAAAGAACTTCTCCAGATCCATATCCACTACCCAGCGGTGGCCATCGGCCGCATGCCGCCGCGCCGCTTCCACCGCTTGATGGGCGCTCTTCCCCGGCCGAAAGCCGTAGCTCGACTCGGAGAAGTCCGGTTCGAAGACCGGTGAGAGCACCTGATGCAACGCTTGCTGGATCAATCGATCCATCAGCGTCGGGATGCCGAGTGTCCGCACCCCGCCCTGGGGCTTGGGGATGTCCACCCGGCGCACCGGCTGGGGAATGTACTCCCCTGCCAGCAGCTTGGCCTTGATCGTCGGCCAGTGCCGTTGCAGGTGCGCTTTGAACTCAACCCGGCCAATGCCATCGACGCCGGCCGCGCCTTTGTTCTTGAGCACCCGCTCGTAGGCCTTCCACAGGTTGCCGCGTTCGACCACGGCTTCCATCAGGTCGGCCCGCTCAGGCTCCGCTTTCGTCCGCAATCGGCTCGCTGACTCCGCCTCGACGCGCCCAGCGCTTCGCTCCGGATACCGTCCGTCCCTCGTCGCTGGAGCTCCAGCATGTCGATGGATGGCTGTCTTCTTCGGCTTCATCAAGATACCAATGCCTACTCACGGTGACTCATGTTCGGCCCTTCGTCGCTGCGGTAACAGCCACTACTACGGCCTCGGCTGACTTCTGCCGCCCCTTCCCGGCACCTCTCGGCACCGGTAGCACTCGGGCAGGGCAACAGACCTCCCAGGGTAAGACGCGCGACCTTCACACTTATGCCCGCCGCATATACGTCCGCCGTCTCCGTGCAAGTACCGGGCTTTGAAGATATACGCCTTCTCACCCACGGCGGCCGCCTCGTATGCGATTCCTGTTCGTCGGGCCAGTGCTTTGCCTTCGGCTTCCTTCAGATCCCACCTCGCGGCGGGCACCCTTGCCATTCGGCTAGTGGTTCCCCGCGCCGGGCCCACAGGGGACTTTCACCCCCAAGTCATCCGGCCACCACCACGTGTACCGGAACAGCGCCAGTCAAGGCGCTGCGCGCCATGCCTGACGCACATAAAAAAAGGCGGGTCCGGAGACCCGCCTTTCTAAACTTCTATTGTTTTTCTGAGTCCCTGTTGGTTCAGCTCGTTGTCTCCGTTTTGTCCCGGGCCTGGGCATGCAGTCTCTCTTCCGCGGTCGGCACGTGAATCACCGGCTCAACCTTTTTCAATTCTTCCAGAGGAATGTGGCAGGTAATTACATGTCCCGGGGCAGCCTCCTGCTGAGGCGGCGGCTCGTTGTCGCAGATGTCGCCGATCTTCTTCGGACAGCGGGTACTGAACGGACAGCCCTTCGGCGGATTCATTGCGCTCGGTAGATCCCCCTCCAGCACGATCTCGCGCTTAGTCACTTCCGGGTCGGCGATCGGAACCGCTGACAACAGCGCCTCGGTATAGGGGCAGTAGGGGGGTTGAAAAATCTGATCGGTGGTGCCCCGCTCCATGATCCAGCCCAGGTACATCACCACGATCGCGTCCGACAGATACCGCACCACGGACAGATCGTGGCTGATGAACAGCAGCGTGGTTTGATATTCCCGCTGGATATCCGTCAACAGGTCCGTCACAGCCGCCGCCACGGACACGTCCAGGGCGGATACGGGCTCGTCCGCGATCACCATTTCCGGGTTGCCCGCGAATGCCCTGGCAATGCCCACGCGCTGTTTCTGCCCGCCGGAAAGCTGGCGCGGACGACGGTAATAAAAATCCCGGGGCAGCTTGACGATGTCGAGGAGCTCGAAAACGCGCTCCCGGACTTTCTCGTCGTCCTCTACGCCCCCCAGCCGCTTGATTACCCGGCCGATTTGGCTGCCCACCGTATGGCTGGGGTTCAGGGTATCGAATGGATTCTGGAACACCATCTGCAGGCCGGAAATCTGCTTGGCGGTGCGATCCCGAACCCCGAGGGCGCCGAGGTCCACTTCCCCCACCCGGATTGCTCCGGCCGTGGCGGTTTCCAGGCCCATCAGCACCTTGGCGAAAGTCGACTTGCCGCAGCCGGATTCACCGACAATGGCGACGGTCTCGCCCCGGCGGGCTGAAAAATTCAGGTCCTGGTTCGCCTTGACATGCTTTGTGGTTTGACCGGAGAGAATCGCCTTCAGCGACCGGTCGTGAACCTCGTAGTACTTCTGCATATGGTCCACTTCCAGGACCGTCTCGCCGATCTCCGAAGGCGGCTTCTGTTCACCGCTGAGCGCCTCGGCATTGGGGTCGATTTCCTCCCAGCGGCAGCACCGCACCCGATGGTCCTTGGCACTGCCGGTCACCCGCTCCATCGGGATGTGCGCCTGGTCGCAGCGCCCGGGAACCATGTGGTCACAACGGGGATTGAAGAAACAACCGGCGGGACGCTCATGGGGCAGTGGAAGCTGGCCGCGGATCGGTTTCAACGGCGCAGCGTGCTTGTCCGCCGTCGGCAGAGGAATACAGCCGAAAAGCCCATGGGTGTAGGGATGCCGGGGCCAGCTGAACAGCGAGTCGATGGTGCCCTCTTCAACCACTTCTCCGGAATACATCACGAACACCCGGTCGCAGGTTTCCAGGATCAGGCCCAGATTGTGCGAGATGTAGATCTGGGACGTATTGAACTTCTTGCTGATTCCCGAGATCAGCTTGATGATCCCGGCCTCCACGGTCACGTCCAACGCGGTGGTGGGCTCATCCAGCAGCAGCAGCGAGGGATTCGACAACAGTCCCATGGCGATGACGACACGCTGCTGCTGTCCACCGGAAATCTGGTGCGGGTAGGCGTCCATGACCCGGTCCGGGTCCGGCAGCTGTACGTCGTCCAGTATCTGCCGGGCGCGGGCCCGGGCTTCCTTTTCGGTGATGTCTTCGTGATACAGGGGCACCTCCATCAGCTGCTCCCCGCATTTCATGCTGGGATTCAGGGAAGCGAAGGGCTCCTGGTAGATCATGGCGATCTCCGAGCCCCGCAGATGGCGCAGCTCATCGTCCGTCATTTTGGTCATGTCGCGCCCCTTGAACAGGATCTCACCGCCGGTTATGGCGCCGTTCGTGCCCAGGTGCTGCATTATCGCCATGGCCACGGTCGACTTTCCGCAGCCGGATTCGCCCACGATGCCGATGGACTCACCGGGGTTTACCGTGACGTCGAAATCAACAACCGCGGGGATTTCACCCGCCCGGGTATAATATGAGATCGACAGGTTCTTGCATTCGAGAACTGGTGTTTGTTCGGACATTTGTCTAAAGCCTCCCGGTTTCAGTCGCGCAGTGATATTTCGCGCAGGCCGTCGGCCAGCATGTTGAACCCGAGGATCAGCGACGAAAGCGCGACCGCCGGCACGACCATCTCACGGCCGGCAAAGCTGCCGAGGGGTACTGCCTCCTTGATCATCATTCCCCAGTCCGGTTCCGGTGGAGGCAGGCCGAGCCCCAGAAAGCCTAGGGTTGCGATGGCCACCACGGTATAGCCCAACCGGAGGCAGGCATCGACAATCAACGGTCCGCGAGCGTTGGGCAGCAGTTCCACCAGCATGATGAACCACGGCGACTCACCGCGCGTTTGGGCGGCAAATACGTAGTCCCGCGTTCTCAGGTCCAGAATGAGCCCACGGACGATACGCATGATCGCCGGCGCGGACGCGAACGTGACCGCGATAACGATGTTGATACCGGACGCACCCAGCACGGTGACGATGATCACGAACAGGATCATGACCGGGAAAGAAAGCAGCACATTGGCGAAAAAGGATATGACCTCATCCCACCATCCGCCGAGATAACCCGCCATGCAGCCCATGGCCATGCCGAAAATATAGGCGACGAAGGTCGCCAGGGACGCCCAGACAAGAACACGCTGGGAGCTCCAGATCACTCTGGACAGAATGTCCCGGCCGCGGTGGTCGGTTCCCAGCCAGAGCGTGCCGCCGTCCGGCGCCGTGGCGCCCATCCCCTGGAACGGCACCAACGGCTCCAGGGGATCGTAGAGCGGTAGAATCGGCGCGACCAGCGCCATCAGCACCCAGAAGGCGACCAGGACGGCGCCCACCATGCCGACGGGGGATTCCCGCAGCAATGCGAGCGAGCTCGTCGTGCGCCTGAGCCGGGACGGTCGCTCCGGTGTCGGTGTCGAGCCGGGCGAGGGAGATGTGGATGCAGCGTCGTCAGCCATTGCCTGTCACCTCTAGAATCGGATGCGCGGATTCAGCAGTGTGTATCCGATGTCGGATATGAACTGCGAGAAGACGGCGACGAATACCGCCACCAGTGTACATGCCTCGATTAGGTAGATATCCCCGAATAACGCGGCGTCGTAAAGCAAACTGCCGAAGCCCTTGTAGGCGAAAAACACCTCCACCACGATCACGCCGGACAACAGCCAGTTCAACTGAAGCATGATGACCGTGAACGGCGCAATCAGCGCATTGCGCAGGGCGTGCTTGAGAATGACGCGTCGGTACGGAATCCCCTTGAGGATCGCAGTGCGTACATACTGGGAGGTCATCACCTCCGCCATGGACGCGCGTGTCATCCGGGCGACATAACCGACGTCGTACATCAGCAGGACCGCGACCGGCAGCACGAGCTGCTGCCAATCGAACCCCGAGGACATGGATGACGTACCGGGCAGCCACCCCAGCCAAAACACGAATATGGCGGTGAGCAACGTTGCCGATGCGAACTCGGGTATGGAAGTCGTCGCCACAGCGGTCACGGATATCGCCCGATCCCGGAACGATCCCTCCTTCATACCCGCGAATATCCCCATGGCCAGTGCGATGGGGATCATCAGGGTAAACAGGGCGAGCGCAAGTATACCGGTGTTCGCAAGTCGGTCCCCCAGCACCTGTGAAACCGGCACCTTCAACTGGATGGATTCACCGAAATCGCCGCGAAGCGCATTGCCCACCCAAAGCACGTAGCGCTTGAGAAAAGGCTTGTTGTAGCCGTTGTTTTCCAGCCAGATCTCCCGCTGCTCCACCGATGAGTACGGCCCCAGCACCTTTCCGGCGACCTCCAGCTTGTCGGTTTCGAACAGCGCGAACAGAAGAAACGAGACTACCAGCATGATAAGCACCATGCTGGTGAGCCTCTTCAGGGTGAGAATCAACATAATTGGAAGTTCCCGTCGGTTACCGGCTCACAGCAGGTCTGAGGCATAGACCTTGAGGACGACGACACATTTCAAAACCCCGGCGCAAACCACGAGCCCGCATGAAGCGGGCTCGTGGTTGCGTCGATGTTGTTATGCATCAATCCAGACTTTGTGGAGCTGGTGATACTGTGTCGGGTGGGCGGTCATGTTCTTCACCTTGTTGTGGGCGACGAAGAACTTCGGCTGCCACAGCGGCTGGATGATTACCCCGTCTTCCTGCAGTATGCGCTGCACCTTCTCCATCTTCCCACGACGCTCGTCCGGATCGAGTATGGACTCGGCCTCGTCCAGCGCCGCATCGAATTCCGGATTCGCATACCGCGACTCGTTCCACGGCACCCCGGTGCGGTAGCCCACACTCAGCACCATCGTCCCCAGCGGCCGGTGCGTCCACGCCGTAAATCCGAACGGCGTCTTGTCCCACACCTCCCAGTACTTCGACGACGGCATCACGTTCAGACTCAGATTCACACCAATCGCCGACAACTGCTCCTTCATGATCTCGCACACCTGCTGCTGCCACGGTCCGTTGGTATTGCCCACGTCTATGCTCAGATCAATACCGTTCTCGTAGCCCGCCTCCGCCAGCAGCTGCTTCGCCTTCTCCACGTCCCGCTGCGGCTTCCCAAGCTCAAAATACTCCGGGTGTATCGGCGACACGTGATGATGCTCACCCAGCTGCCCGCGCCCTCCGTACACCAGCTCCGGATAACGGTCGATGTCGATGCACGCCTGCATCGCCTGGCGAAGCTTGCGGTTGTTGAACGGCTCCTTGTCCACCTGCATCCGCGCCACACCCGTCTGCGCCGTCTGCGTCTCGTGAATCACCGTGTCCGGCAGACTCTGCGCCATCTGCAGCGACGCAATGTCAAACTCGTAAATCGCATCCACCTGGCCCGAAGCATACGCCGCCAGCTGCGCCGCCGACGCCGCTCCGTGGTCTATGTAGTGAATCTCGTCCAGGTAAATCGGACCCCCGATATAGGGCTGCTCCACGCTCTCGCCCCAGTACGGCTCCTCGCGCTTCCTCAGCACCGCCTTCTGGCCCACACTGTGCTCCACCAGCGTGTACGGCCCCGTACCGTTCGGGTTCGCCGACAGACTACCGTCAAAATCACGGTGCACAATCGCCGCCGGATAATTGTACAGATTCTCCGGGATCGCCAGCTGCGGGCTCTTGTTGCGCAGCCGGATGGTGTGGTCGTCTACAATGTTGATCGCATTGTCGATCGCCCGCTTGCCCATCTTCGCATTGCCTTCCTCATCCTTCTCCCCGGTGTCGTAATCCTCCACCATCGCCGAAAACAAACCAATGTTCGACGAGCCCGTCGCCGGGTCCAGCCAGCGATTGAAATTGAACGCTACATCCTCCGCCGTGAAATCATCACCATTGTGCCACTTCACACCCTTGCGCAGGTGAAACGTCCACTCCGTCAGATCCTCCGACGCCTCCCAGCTCTCCGCCAGATACGGCCGCGTGATATTGTCCGCTCCCGTCACCGTCATGTACTCCACAATCTGGCGCGCTATATTCGACTTCTCCGTCCAGTCAAACAACGCCGGATCCGTCATCTCCTGCACCGACATCGATATCCGCAGCACTCCTCCCATCTTGCCCTCGGCCGCCTGCGCCACCGGAACAATATGCTCGCCAGTAATCCGGCTCAACAGCGCATACGCCGACGTCGCCGACAAACCCAGCAACGTCGCACTGCGAAGAAAACTCCGACGGCCTATCCGCTTGTTCTGCAGATCCACCGCCAGATCGTGAACCAGGGGATGTACCCGGCCCTCGATTTTTATGCGTTTAGTCATTTCAACTCCTCCCAGGTTTACTATCCCGCCTCCACAGGGGCCGGTGAGATAGCGGATTCAGAATTATTCAAGACATTTGCCCACAGACGGGCAGGTCTTAATTTTTTGGACGTCCGAATTACAATAACGGAAATCCTCGCCACGGGCAATAACGAAGTCCCCCCGGCCCGCCAGGAACCGCCGCATCGGGCTCGAGCCGCAGCGTCGACGATTCCCGGGTAGTGGCGCTTGGCCGACAAAACTGGTCGAAAATTTCCCCGGCCGTATCCACAATCGCTTCGTGGGCTCATCGGTTCACGTCCTCAGCCTCCATCGAGGCGGCAACACTCCGCACGGGTTCGCCGAGTCGTCGGCACACACGCCGGATCCACAACCAGGCACCAACGCCGCTCAGGATGTTGGCCAGCGCGGCGCCGATAAAAACACCCGCGATACCCCACCACAGCGACAGCAGCCAGGCGAGGGGCAGATACAGCAGCACCATCCGGGTGACGGAAACGGCCACACCCGGAAGCGGCAGGCCGAGTCCATTGAATGCCGCATTGACCACCATCACCAGGCCCGCCATTCCGAAACTCAAGGGCACAATCCACAGATACAACACTCCCGTGTGAATCACTTCCGGCTGGTCGGCGAACTGTCCCATGAGCAGCGGCGCCGCCGCGGCCAGCACGACGGCGATCAGAACCCCCGACGCCGCACAGAAGCGGCCCGACAGCTCCAGCGCCTGCTCGATGCGCGCGTACTGACCGGCGCCGAGATTCTGTCCAACGAACGGGCCGATCATCGAGGACATCGCGAAGTACGGCACCAGAACGATTTGTTCGATCCGGGTCGCCGCCCCGAAACCGGCCACCGCGTTGGGGCCGTGGCGTGCCAGCAGCGCAACTATGATTCCCGTCGCCAGCGGAATGATCATGTTGGTGCCGGCCGCCGGCAGCCCCACGCGCAGCACCTGCCGGCACGACCACAGGAATTCGGCGATGGGAGGAATCGTGTGGGTCACAAAATGTTTTCGATAATGAAGCGCCCAATAGCCGGCCGCAAAGCTCAGGGCGCGCGCGATCACCGTCGCCAGCGCGGCCCCCTGCAGCTCCATACGCGGGAAGCCCGCGAGGCCGAAAATCAACAGGGGGTCGAGAATCAGGTTCGCGAGGGCCGAAGCGATCATGATCCGGCTCTGCAGTCTGCTGTCCCCGGTAGCCCGAACGGCGCCCAGACCCACCATGGGCACCAGGAAGAAGAAAAAACCCGCGTACCAGGTCACCATGTAATCGCGGATCAACGGCAGTATTTCCTCGTCCGCGCCGAGGGCGACGAACACCCCGTCGATGGTCAGTAACCCGATTGCCGTGAACACGACCGCCACCGCGGTCCCGAGCAGGGCCGCGTCCGTGGTCAGGCGTCTTACCCGGGTGATGTCCCCCTGCCCGAGAACGCGCGAGATGACGGAAGCGGTGCCGGCCATCAAGCCGATACCGAGGCTGACTAGCGTGAACGTGACCGGGAAAGTGAAGCTCATCGCGGCCAGATGACGCTCCCCGAGCTGGGCCACGAACCAGGTGTCGACGACGTGCAGGGACATGATCGCGGCGATGCCCCAGATCATCGGCACCGTCAGGGCAACCAGATGCCCGCGTACCGGGCCTTCGGTCAGAGTGGCCCCGGGGGAAGCCATCCGGTCAGGCGTCCCGACTGCGGATCCGGCCGGGTCCGGTGTTCCGGCTCAACCGTCCAATGGCTGCCAGAACTCCAGACGATACCCTTCCGGGTCCCGACAGAAGAATCCCAGTGAGCCCCAGGGATGGCGTCTCACCCCGCCCGTAGCCACACCGGCATCGACGAGCCGGTCGTGCAGCGCACGGACATCGTCGGTCTGCAGCGTGAGAGTGATGCCCCGCCCCTCCGATGGCTCGATACTCGCGCGCCGCGCATCCGCAATGCTCACGAAGGAATGCGCCGTCAGCCGGAACTCCACGAACCAGTCTTTCTCCACACTGACCGGCAGATCCAGCACCCGCCGATAGAACTCGACGGTGTCGCGCCACCGGCTGCAGTAAAGAATCGTGTTGCTGAGATTGAATGGAACACCGCTCACAGGACGTGATTGTAGAAGAAATCCCGGATCCCGACACGGTACCCATACACGCCCCGCTGACAATGCATCCTTCAGCAACGCGTAGGAGGCGAGCCCTCTCGCCGATTGCGGCTTCGAGCCACCCCTCATCGGCCAGGGGGCTGGCCTCCGGGTCAACGGCGCCCGGGTTGACGGCGATGCCCGGTCTATGCGCGGCGATCCAGGTAGCGAAGCTGGATGGCTTCGCCGATGTGCTCCGGCTCGATGCTGTCGCTGCCGGCAAGGTCGGAAACCGTGCGGCTCAGGCGGATGACCCGGTGATAGGCTCGCGCTGACAGTCCCAGCCGGTCCATGGCCCGGTCGAGAAGCGACCTGGCGGTCTCACCGAGCGGACAGTAGTGGTCCGTTGCGCGGACCTGCAGGGCCTTGTTCAGGCAGCCCTGCCTTTGCATCTGAATGGCGCGGGCCTCCACCACCGCCTCCCGGAGACGGCGGGTCGTTTCACCCTCCGGCTCCTCGCGCAGCCTGTCATGGGCGACCGCGGGCACTTCGACGTGGATGTCGATGCGATCGAGCAGCGGCCCGGATATCCGCGCCCGGTACCGCTGGATCTGATCCGGCGTACAGCTGCAGCGGGATTCCCCGAGGTAGCCGCAGGGGCAGGGATTCATGGCGGCCACCAGTTGAAACCGGGAGGGATAGGACACCTGTTGCGCGGCCCGTGAAAGATGCACCGCCCCGGCTTCCAGCGGTTCCCGGAGCTGCTCGAGCGCGACACGGCTGAACTCGGGCAGCTCGTCCAGGAACAGTACCCCGAGATGAGCCAGGGAGATCTCGCCGGGCCTGGGTCTGCTGCCGCCGCCGACGAGCGCCGCCGCGGAGCAGGAATGGTGCGGCCGGCGAAACGGCCTGATCCGGCTGCCGGGCATATCCATGGGCTGCCCCGCCACCGAGCGAATGGACGCCACTTCCAGGGCTTCATCCTCGCTCAGATCGGGCTGCAGGCCCGGAAGCCGGGTCGCCAGCATGGTCTTGCCGCTGCCGGGCGGACCCACCATCAGCAGATTGTGGCCCCCCGCCGCCGCGATCTGCAGGGCGCGCTTGGCGTTGTGCTGGCCCCGCACGTCACGCATGTCCTCGCCGCACGCGGCGACCACCGGTGCCGCGGGTTCAACCGGAGCCAGCTCCCCCGTGCCGGTCAGGGCGGCGGTGACCTCCAGGAGGTGGGCGGCGCGATAGATCTCTGCATCGCGGATGAAACCCGCCTCGTCTGCGTTGCCATCGGGCACAACGGTTCGGCGCCCCGCCCGTTTCGCCGCCGCCAGCGCGGGCACCAGCCCCTTGACGGCGCGCAAACCGCCATCCAGTGCGAGCTCGCCATACAACTCGCAGCCCTCCAGCGACGCCTGCTGAAGCTGACCGGCGGCGGTCAGAATCCCGATTGCGATGGGCAGGTCGAAGCGTCCGCCTTCCTTCGGCAGGTCGGCGGGGGCCAGATTGACGGTGATCCGTTTGGCGGGAAACTCGAAGTTCGCGGTCATGATCGCGCTGCGGACGCGGTCCTTGCTCTCTTTCACCGCGGTTTCGGGCATACCGACGATGGTAAACCGGGGCAGGCCGTTGGAGAGGTGAACCTCCACGGCGACCGGCGGCGCTTCGATGCCGTGGGCGGCCCGGCTGCGGACTATGGACAGTGTCATTGGCATCCCTCCCTGGATGTTGCAGTGGTTCCCGTTGGACGATTATTGCCGCCCGGCCGGCATGCCGCAATGGCCCGGGCGGGCTCGCCGGTGGTTCAGTCCCGGTCGGCGGGGCCGGTACCTGTTTCGCCGCCCGGACCCGGCGGTGTTCCGGCCTGTTGCGCAAAGCGCTGCTCCAGCTCGGCAACCTGAGCTTCGAGCATCTCGAGTTTTTCCCGGGTCCGCCGCAGCACCGCTTCCTGGATTTCGAGCTCCTCGCGGGTCACCAGGTCGAAGCCGTCGAGGACGCCGGCGATCCCGCCCTTGAGGTTCTCCCGGACGTCATCGGTCAGCTCACGGGGCAGGATCCGGTT
Source organism: Gammaproteobacteria bacterium (assembly GCA_034520625.1). Classification (GTDB taxonomy): domain Bacteria; phylum Pseudomonadota; class Gammaproteobacteria; order Arenicellales; family JAANXG01; genus JAANXG01. Next base: position 179,979 of record JAXHNI010000005.1, read on the forward strand.
GATCGTCTGGGACAGTTGTTCGAAAAGCTGAGTACTCGGTCGCATGGCCCTGATTATACATCCCCCATGGGCAATTCCCATGCACCGTTTGGGCGCGCGCCGAGCGGGTTCCGCGCCATACCGGTGCACGGTCTCCGTGCCCCCAGCCCCGAAATCCCCCCGGACAGGTGAACCCGGCGAGTTGGCACGGTTACTGCAAAGGAGGCTGCGACGGCGTTCAACCTACCCAAATCAGGAGCACGCAATGAAATTGATCAGCGCTGTAATCAAGCCTTTCAAGCTGGACGAGGTGCGGGACGCCCTGTCCGAGATAGGCATACGGGGTATGACGGTGACCGAAGTCAAAGGCTTCGGGCGCCAGAAGGGACACACCGAGCTCTATCGCGGAGCGGAATACACGGTGGATTTCCTGCCCAAGATCAAGCTGGAAATCGCGGTGGAGGCATCGATCTGCGACCGGGTGCTAGAGACCATTCGCGATGCCGCCCAGACCAACAAGATCGGCGACGGAAAAGTATTTGTTACCAATCTCGAGCAGGCAATCCGAATCCGTACCGGGGAAACCGACAAAGACGCCCTGTAATCAAAACTTAGGAGACTAACGTGGAAGACATTCTCAATCTTCGCTATGCGCTCGACACCCTGTACTTCCTGCTGTGCGGCGCTCTGGTCATGTGGATGGCCGCGGGCTTCGCCATGCTGGAATCCGGTCTCGTTCGCGCCAAGAACACCACCGAGATCCTGACCAAAAACATTTCTCTGTATGCCATAGCATCCATCATGTACATGCTGGTCGGCTACAACCTGATGTACCCCGGGGATGCGGTCAGTTCCGTCTGGCCTGGCATATCGTTCCTGCTGGGAGCGGACAACGATCCGGCCGCGGTGCTCCAGACCGGGGCCGAGGGCTGGTACGACGGAAGCTACTACTCCGGCCGTTCCGACTTTTTCTTCCAGGTGGTGTTCGTCGCCACAGCCATGTCCATTGTCTCGGGCGCCGTCGCCGAACGCATGAAGCTGTGGCCGTTTCTGGCATTCTGCGTGGTGATGACCGGGCTCATCTATCCCGTGCAGGGGTACTGGAAATGGGGCGGCGGCTTTCTCGACCAGCTGGGCTTCAGCGACTTCGCCGGATCGGGGGTCGTCCACCTCTGCGGTGCCGCGGCGGCCCTGGCCGGGGTCATCTTTCTCGGCCCCCGGGCCGGCAAATACTCCAAGGACGGTAAGATCAACGCCATTCCCGGCGCCAACATGCCGCTCGCCGCGCTCGGTACATTCATCCTTTGGCTGGGGTGGTTCGGGTTCAACGGCGGCTCCGAACTGATCGTCTCCAATGTTGCCGAAGCCAACGCCGTGGCCGCGGTGTTCGTCAATACCAACACCGCCGCCGCGGGGGGCGTGATCGCCGCATTGGTCTGCGCCCGGCTGTTCCTGGGCAAGGCGGATCTGACCATGGCGCTCAATGGCGCGATCGCCGGCCTGGTCTCCATCACCGCTGAACCGCTCACACCCTCGCCGTTGGCCGCCACCCTCATCGGCGCGGTGGGCGGCGTCATCGTCGTGTTCTCGGTGGTCATACTGGACCGCATCAGGATCGACGACCCGGTGGGCGCCATATCCGCCCACGGAACAGCGGGGATCTGGGGCCTGCTGGCGGTGCCGCTGACCAACGACGCCGCAGGATTCGGCGCCCAGGCAATCGGCGCCGTGACGATTTTCATCTGGACTTTCGTGGCAAGCGCGATCGTCTGGCTGATTCTGCGCACCGTGGTGGGGATCCGGGTCACCGAAGAAGAGGAATTCGCCGGTGTGGACGTGTCGGAATGCGGCCTGGAGGCCTATCCGGAATTCACCTCCTCGGGCGGCAAAAAGTAACCTCCTCGCTCACTCCAAGCGAAATTCAAGGCGCCCCCAGGGGCGCCTTTTTTTGCCCCGGGGGACCGCCGCCCGGCACCCGTGCTAGACTGGATTGACGATTTTGACGTAAGCCTGGTCCCGAAGCCGGTCCCGCCATTCCTGCAGTTTTTCCTCGGTCTTGATGGCGCGCAGCTGGCGCCGGGCGATGCTTCGGTCCATATCCGAGGGCGTGGCGGTACGCGTGTCCATCAGCTCGATGATATGAACGCCGTAGGGCGTGCGAACGGGTTCGCTGACTTCCCCAACTTCGAGGGTTTCCACGGCCTGCTCGAACGGCCGCACAACGTCCCCGGGGGACATCCAGTCGAGCTCTCCACCCTGGACGCTGGACACCGTATCATCCGAATGGGCAAGCGCAAGCTCTCCGAAATCCTCGCCGTTGATGATGCGGTTTCGAATCTGCCCGAGCCGTTGGGCCGCTTCCTGAACGGACGTGAACTCGTCCGTCCGCAGCAGTATATGTCTCACCTTGTACTGGGTGACTTCTTCCGGGCCGCCGCCCTCGGCATCATTCAACTTGAGGATATGAAACCCGTTCGGGCTGCGAACCACATCGGTGACGCCCCCCTTTGGGGTGTTGTTCAGGGCATCGAGGAACAGATCCGGCAGCTGCGACGGCGCCCGCCAGCCCACTCTGCCGCCGTCCATGGCATCGTCGGACTGGGAGTAAGTCATGGCGGCCTGCTCGAAGTCCATGCCGTTGATGATTCTGCGGTGAACCTCCACGGCCTGGTCCCGGATCTCCCCGACCCGTTCCTCACTGTCGGATTCGGAAACGGGGAACAGAATATGGGAAATATCGTACCGGGTCCGTTCCCCGGTCACCTCGGACCGCGGCTGGGACAGAAATGCGTCCACCTCCTCGTCCGTCACGACGACGTCGCGGGCCACCTGCCTTTCCGCCAAGCGCTGGGTAACCATCTGCGACCGGATATTGTCGCGCAGAAGATCGTAGTCCATGCCTTCCCGCTCCATCGCCGCGCGCAGCTGCTGGGGCGTGAGATCGTTGCGGCTGGCTATCTCCGCCATCGCGCCGTCGAGCTCAGCCTGGGAAACGTCGATTCCGGCACGATCGGCGAGTTGCAGTTGTATTTCCTGCAGGATCATTCGATCCAGAACGCGCTGTCTGATCTGATCCTCCGGAGGCAAATCCCCGCCGCGCGCCCGCATGTCCGACTTGATGCGCGACAGCGTCTGCTCGAACTCGCTCTCGGTGATCACGTTATCGTTGACGACGACAAGAACTTTGTCGATTTCGTCGGCCTGAATGGCCAGCGCCAGAACCAGCGCCGGTACTGCCAGAAGAATTCGTCGAATCATCGCTTACTGTTGCACCAAACTTCCAGACTACTAAAGGAAATGGAATCGCCCCGGGGCATTGTCTCAAAGCGCGAGACTACCCGCGACAGCCGGCGGGCGGAAGGCCCGGCTTGCCGGAACGAGCCGGGGCGAACGCCCCCGGGCCTCAATAGCCCGCGCGTATACTGGCCAGCCCGGTCAGCTCGAGCTCGAATACGATCGCATTCTGGAAAGTGTTGTTCGACTCGGCCCGTCGCTGGAAAAACCCGCGGACCCGCCAGCAGCAGCCATCATACTCCACCCCGACACTGGTCTGCAGATTCTCCTTGTCCCGCAGGGAGTAGCGGTTCTCGAACAACAGGTGCCACCGCGGCAGCACCCGCCACACGGAGTCGATGCGCAGCTGCTCGGTCCGGTCCCGGGAAAACCTGTACGACAGGTCCACGTACCGGCGCTGCTCCTGCCGGTACCGCAGATCGAACTTGCCCTCGCTGATTTCATTGTCCTGGGTGTCCCATTGCGCATACCCGTAGCTCCGCCAGCTGTCCGTCAGGCGGGCATTGTATTCGGCCAGGAAATCCGAGCTGGATTCATCCTGCACCTCGTCCGGGTTCAGATTGACCTCCCGGTCCTCCAGGAAAAAGATCATGCCGACGCTGGCGCTCATCCATTCGTTGCCGGTTTCGGCGTCCAGCATGCGGCTGGTCAGGCCGGTGGTAACCTGATTCGTGTCGCCGACGCGGTCGGCGCCGTAAAACCGATAGTCGTTGTAGATATTGTTGAAATTGTTGAAATTGACGCCGCCGGTGTCGAAATTGGGGAAGTCATCCTGGTTCTTCTCGGGCACGTACAGGTAGAACAGCCGGGGTTCCAGGGTCTGGATGAAGGGCTTGTCCAGCCAGGAAGTCCGCCGTTCCAGGAATATGCCGGAGTCCACGCTGAATACCGGCAGCGTACGGTCCAGATTGTCCGGCAGGCCGGGGTCGCGGTCGTCGAGGAAATAGCTGGTGTGCCGGACGGAAAAGCTGGGCTCCACGTAGCCCCATACGTTCTTGAATTCCTTGCTGACGGACGGCGTGGCATCCAGCCGCCAGCCGTTCTCACGCTCGTCCTGGGTGAAGTTCACGGCCTCGCCCCGGAACCCGAGCTCGATATCGTACGGCGAAAACTCGTGCTCGGCATCGGCGGTGAACTGCGGCAGCCTGGAATAGGGCTCCGCGGCATCGGGTATGTTCGGGTCAACGGTCTGGTAGGCATACGCGCGGGCCTGGAGGTCCCAGACCGTGCCGCTGTACCGCAGCCGTGCCTGCTGGGGCAGGAACGTTGCGCTGGAGATCTCGATATCGTTGCTGAAATCGTCCAGGTAATTCTCGTCGGAGACGTGCTGGGCATCGACGTCCCCCGACAGGCGCTGCGTGAAATCCTGCTCGTGCTTCAGGTGGAAGGCGCTGCGGTCTTCGTCGTTACGCGCCTTGTCGGCGGGCAGATACTCGCCGTATACGGAGCCCCGCGAGGTATCCGTCAGGTAACGGAACTCGCCGCCGAGCTGCACCCCCCGCTCGGTGTACAGGCGGGGATAAATGGTGGCATCGTAGTTGGGGGCGATGTTCCAGTAGAACGGCGCGGTAAGCAGGAAACCGGAACCTTCCTGGGCGCCGAACCCGGGAAACAGGAAGCCCGTCTTGCGCTCGTCATTGATGGGAAAGCTGAGGCGCGGAAAATAGAAAATCGGGACGTTCTTGAACCTTACTTTCAGGTTCTTGGCGAGGCCGCGTCCCGTCCCCTGGTCCAGGGTCAGCTCTTCCGCCTCCAGTATGACGGAGTCATCCCCTTCGTTGCAGGTCGTGTAAGTGACCTTCTCCAGGCGCGTGACGTCGTGGCCTTCCATGTAGGCCTTGTCGGCCGTGCCGCGGGCCCTGACATAGGCCTTGGTGGGGTCCTGGTGGCGGCGTTCCCGCCGCCCGATGCGATAATCGACGTTATCGGCCTCGCCGATGCGCGTCTCCATGTGCATGCGCAGGTAGTCCGCCTTGAACCGGTCGCCCTCGGCGGAATAGAACGTGAAGTTGCCTTCGCCCTCTATCTCTCCGGTTTGACGATGGTAGGTGAGCTGATCGCCCTCCATGGCCTGGGCACCGCGCCGCATGGTGGCATCGCCCCTGAGAATGACGGTATCCTCACCGGAGGATACGACTTCATCCCCTTCCAGCTCGATGGCCGGCCCGTCCGGGCCCGGCTCCACCGGCTCCGGACGGCTGATCACGTCGGGCACACAGATCGCCTCGGCGGCCCAGGCCGCGTTGGCGACACTGAGCAGCACGATCACCGATGCCAGCTTGAGCTTGAATCTGGACTGGGTCCCGATGGTCCCCGACTCCTCCGCATTGTTGTTATCCGGGCCACGAAATCGCATAGAATCTATGTTCCCAAAGTCTCGTTCATTTTGTTCGTCAACCGAAAACAGCCATTCTCCACTACGCGTTTCCGGAGTATGCCATCAACCAGCCGTGCCGGGATTATAGAGGTACTTCAGATTTGGATGAAAGGCTGAACATTCTTTCCCGATGGATTGAGGGGATCCTCGGCTCGTCGGTGGAACTGGCGCCGGCGTCCGCGGACGCCAGCTTCAGGCGGTATTTCCGTGTATTCTGCCGCGATGGGCGCACCTATATTGCCATGGACGCCCCCCCCGAACATGAATCCGTTGAAGTCTTCGCGCGCACCGCCGCCCGCTTCGGGGAGGTCGGGCTCAATGTTCCCGTGGTCCACGGCGTCAACGAGGGGCAGGGATTCGCTCTGTTGAGCGACCTCGGCACCCGGACCTACCTCGCCGAGCTCGATGCCGACAACGCCGGCGACCTGTACGACGACGCCCTCGACGCCCTGTTCCGGCTTCAGTGCGGGGGTCGCGCGCGCCTGGACCTGTTTCCGGCGTACGACCACGCCGAGCTGACCCGGGAAATGGAGCTGTTCCGGCAGTGGTTCGTCCCCTACCGGACCACCCACGAGCTCTCGGCGGACGACCACGCCACCATTGACCGCACGTACCGGGCCCTCGCCGGGAGCGCTCTGGAGCAGCCGCGGGTTTGGGTGCATCGCGACTTCCATTCCCGGAATCTGATGGTCCTGGACACGGACAACCCGGGCGTGCTGGATTTCCAGGACGCGGTCTCGGGCCCGGTCACCTACGACCTGGTGTCGCTGCTTCGGGACTGCTATATCGTCTGGCCGAAGGAGCGCGTGGGACACTGGCTGACCGGTTACTTCGAGCGGATCCGCCCGATCCTGGGGGACGACGCCGTCACCCTGGAACGGTTCACGCGCTGGTTCGACTGGATGGGCGTGCAGCGACACATCAAGGTCCTCGGCATCTTTTCGAGACTGTATCACCGCGACGGCAAAGCCGCGTATCTGGACGATCTTCCGGTTGTTTACACTTACGTCCGCGACGTATGCGGGCAGTACCAGGAGCTCCGCCCGTTTCGGGACCTGATCGAATCCATGCCCGTACAATGGACGTCCTGATCCTCGCCGCGGGCCGCGGCGAGCGTATGCGGCCGCTGACGGACCGGATCCCCAAGCCGCTTCTGAAGGCCGGGGGTACGACCCTGATCGAACGCCAGATCGACCGCCTGGTATCCGCCGGGCACGACCGGCTGGTGATCAACCTGGCCCATCTGGGCGGAAAGATCGAGGCAACCCTGGGGGACGGTAGCCGATACGGCGCACACATCACCTACTCCCCGGAGCCCCCGGGCGCGCTGGACACCGGCGGCGGTATCGTTCAGGCGCTGAAACACCTGCACGGGGACTGCTTCGCGGCGGTCAACGCGGACATCTGGACGGATTTTCCCTACCGGGAGATGCCCTCGGCAATCCGCGGTGCGGCCTGGCTGGTGCTCGTCGAGAACCCACCCCACAACCCGCGGGGCGACTTCGGCCTCCACCATGGTGTCGTACAACCGGCTCGAATCCCGGGCGGGGACACCTTGACATTCGCCGGTATCGGGGTATATCGGCGCAGCCTGTTCGACGGCTGCGCCCCGGGTCGTTACCCCTTGCTGCCGATCCTGTCGGCCGCCGTCGCGCGGGGCGACGTGGCGGGAATTCGCTACCGGGGGGCCTGGACCGACGTCGGCACTCCCGAGCGCCTGGAGGCGCTGCGCTCGGCGGCCGCGGAGCCATGAGCCGTCTATATCGAACACCCGGCACCGGGCGGGGCGTGTTCATCCACGGCCGCGCGGGATCACCGCAAGTATCGGATTGTTTCCAGACACCGTGATTGGTCACAATGCAGTCATGAGCCACGCACTTTTCAAGACCACATCGCGCGACTACCACCGGGTGGAGTCGATCATCCACTGGCTCGACGAGCATCACACGGACCAGCCCAACCTCGGGGAGATGGCTAAAGCGGCGGGGATCAGCGAGTTTACCCTGCAGCGTCTGTTCAGCCGCTGGGCGGGGATCAGCCCGAAGCGCTTTCTGCAGTTCCTGACCCTGGAGCACAACAAGTCGCTCCTTCGCACCTCGCATTCCATCCTGGACGCCGGGGAGACTTCCGGTCTTTCCAGCGTCAGCCGCGTCCACGACCTGTTCGTCACCTGCCACGCCGCAACGCCGGGGGAGTATCGTCGCGGCGGCGAGGGCATGACCATTCGCTACGGTTTTCACGAAACGCCATTCGGGGAATGCCTGGCGGCGGGCAACAACCGGGGCCTGTGCAATCTGCTTTTCGTCGCCCCGGACCGGGCACAGACCCTCGCGGCGCTGGGAGCCCAGTGGCCCGCCGCGGTGCTGTCCCGGGACCCGCGGGCCACCGCCGGTTTCGTCGAGCGCGTATTTTCGCGTTCCTGGTCCCGACATGACCCGCTGTACGTTCAGCTCAAGGGAACCGGTCTGCAGATCCAGGTCTGGCAGGCCCTGCTCCGGATTCCCGAGGGACAACTGGTCAGCTACGAGGATCTCGCCGAGGCCAGCGGCGCGCCCAGGGCCGTGCGCGCGGTCGCCAACGCCGTCGCCCGCAATCCCGTTCATTACCTGATCCCGTGCCATCGGGTGATCCGCAAGACCGGGGCATTCGGCGGCTATCACGGAGGGCCGGAGCGCAAGAAGGCACTGATCGCCTGGGAAAGCGGCCGGGCCCGGGGCATCTGATCGACATGCCCGCGGCGCATCCGGCCGGTCCGCCGGCGGTTCGACGCCTCGGTCTGGCGGACTACGAGACCGTGTGGCGGGATATGGAGCGATTCGTGGCGGAACGGGACGAGCACACACCCGATGAGCTCTGGCTCCTCCAGCACCCGCCGGTCTATACCCGCGGGCTCAACTGCCGCATGAGTCCGCTTCGGACCAGCACCATCCCGGTGATACAGACCGACAGAGGCGGCCAGATCACCTACCACGGCCCGGGCCAGCTGATCGTGTACGCGCTGCTGGACATCCGTCGCCGGGGCCTCGGCGTCAGGCGGCTGGTGAACGTACTGGAGCAATCCGTGATAGACCTCCTGGGCCGTTACGACATCACCGGCCGGCGCCGCGACAAAGCACCGGGGGTGTACGTGGACGACCGCAAGATCGCCGCCCTGGGGGTACGGATCCGCCGCGGCAGCAGCTACCACGGTCTGAGTCTCAATATCGACATGGACCTGGGGCCCTTCGCCGACATCGACCCCTGCGGCTTCGAGGGGCTGGAGGTGACCCAGCTCGCGGATCTGGGGGTACAGGACAGTGTCGAGGTGGTGGAAGAGAATCTGACTCACGCTCTCCTGACACTGTTGGAGTTGGACGGCCGGGGCTAGTGTGCCCCGCCACCAATATCGACCCATTCAGCCGGCACTGTGCGGCTGACAAACGAAGCCCGAAGGAGGCCAGCCCTCTGGCCGATACGCCGTGGCTCGAAGCCGTAATCGACTTACAACGTCATCAACACCGAGTCACACCGCGACAGGTCGACGTAGATGCCGCGTATCTGCTCCTTGTACCGAGCCCAGATGATGTAGGTCATCGAGACATACCGGCCGTTGCGGCTGTGCTTTTCCAGCACCTGGAGCAGATCCTCGCTCTTGTGGAGATGGTGGGTGAAGACGTTCCCCACCACGGCGCGAAACCGGTTCGACGGCCGGCCCATCACCTTGATTTCGAACCGGCAGGGAAAATCCAGGGCGTCGTACGGGTCGTGGGAATCGCCGCCGTTGCCGCCGTTTGTCCTGCCCGAACCGCCCATTTCCCCGCTTATCTGAACCACAGGAGCATGGAGTCCAGCGCCACCTGCCACCACGCGCCGCGATCTATGGTGTTCATAGCCACCAAAGGGGCGTCCACGAGGGCGTCGCCGGCCAGCGTCACCCTGACCTCTCCCAGAGGCTGACCGGAGCTCACCGGCGCCATGGTGGATTCTGGCAGCTGCAGATCCGCCTTGAGCTCCGGTTCCTTACCCTTGGCGACGGTAACGTAGAGGGGCCGCTCCACCGCCACGGAAACATTATCGCGCTTGCCCTTGTACACCGGCACCCGGGCCGCGGCCTTGCCGCCGTCGAACAGGAGCTTGGATTCATAGCTCGCGAATCCGTACTTGAGCAACGCATGGACCTCTTCGGCGCGGCGGTTCGGACTTTCGGTGCCGGTCACGACCGCCACCAGGCGCATGCCGTCTTTCCTGCCGGAACCGATCAGGCAGTAGCCCGCGTTCTGCGTATAACCCGTCTTGACGCCGTCAATGGCATCGTCCCTGCCGAGCAGAACATTGCGGTTGTGCTGCGTTATGTCGTTGTAGGTGAACTCGCGGATGGAATACCACTTGTAATAGTCGGGAAACTCGCGGATCAGGGCCGATGCCAGGATCGACAGATCCCGCGCGGTGCTGTAGTGCTCGGGATCCGGCAGCCCCGGCGCGTTGGTGAAATTCGAATTCTCCATGCCGAGCCTGTCGGCGGTGTCGTTCATGCGCGCCGCGAAGGCCTCCTCGGTCCCCGCCACGTGCTCCGCAAGGGCCACCGCGGCGTCGTTGCCGGACTGGATGATCAGCCCCTTCAACAGGTTTTCCACCGAAACCTGGGTGTCCACCTCGATGAACATCCGGGAGCCGCCGGTCTGCCATGCCTTCTTGCTTACGTGAACCTTGTCATCCAGGTTCATAACCCCCTTCTTCAACTCGCTGAACACCATATATGCCGTCATCAGCTTTGTGAGGCTGGCCGGCTCTATAATTTCGTCGCTCTGGTGCTGGGCCAGTATCCAGCCGGTGTTGTAGTCCACCAGCACCCAGCTCCGGGCGGTCAGGGTCGGCGGTGGCAGATCGGTCTTGGCGGCCCCGGGAACGGGTTGGGCATGGGATGCCGCCGCCAGCGCGGCCAGCACCAGGCATATCAGGAACTTCTTCATCATGGTTTCGAGTCTTCCATCACAATCGTTGTGTTCAAGCCGAAGTCCACGCCGCGCATCAGGATGCGCTCGACCGTTGACGACGAGCTGAAGGGGCCGGACCGTACCCGGAAATATCCATCATCTCCATGCTGAATATGTGCAAATCCTATTCCAATTTGCTGCAGTTTCCGCATCATGGACTGAGCGTTCGCGGTTCTGGAGAAGGCACCGAATTGAACGAAGTACCGGTCGGCGTCGGTGGACGCCTCCTGGACGGGCGCGCTTGCGACCGGCCCGGGGGCCGCCGTGGCAACCCGGGTCCCGGAGTCGGCGGCGGTCACCACCTCGACCTCCACGCGCCCGGTGCCCCGGCCGACGATCCCCAGCTTGTAGGCGGCGGCATAGGACAGGTCGATCAGCCGGTCATGCAAAAAGGGCCCCCTGTCATTGACCCGCACGATGATGCTTTCGCCGTTCTTCAGATTGGTGACCCGTACATAGGAAGGCAGCGGCAGTGTACGGTGTGCGGCGGTCATTTTGTACATGTCGTACGGCTCGCCGCTGGAGGTGCGCTTACCGTGGAATTTTTTGCCATACCAGGATGCGGTACCCCGCTCCTTGTATGCATCGACGCTGCGCATCGGCGAGTAGCGTTGCCCCAGTGCGACGTATGGATCATTGCCGGTCCTGCTCAAGGGCTCATCCCTGGGAGTGGCATCCGGGATGCTCTGAATATCCATCGGGGGCCGCGCCGGCGGGCCGTCGTCCTTGTAGTATCCGCCCCGGGACGCGCAACCCGCCACAATCATGACGACAGCCAGAGCGGCGGCCCAGGCGAGCATCCGGCGCGGTCCGGCATTTACACCAGGACGAAGCGGCACGATTCGTCCGGGTTCCCGGTCCGCGGGCATTATTGAGGTTTGAAGCCCCACACACGTGATCGGGCCGGCCCGGGGGCGGATCCCCGGCACCGGTCCATTACTTGACGATGGCCACAATATCAATGGCGGGGTCACCAGGCTTCCGAATACTCCCGCTTCACCGCCGAGCTGAGCTCGTGCACGGCCATTGCATAAAGAATCCTCGGGTTGTAGCGCATCAGCACATAGAAATTCTCGAAAACGACCCGGTACAGGTCCCGGTTTTTCCCTTCCAGGTGGACAATCGCCGCCTGGTCACCGCCGCCAAGGCCGACATCCACGTCGATGCCGCCGGCGCGCAGCTCGCCCACCGTGGTGTTCGGCTTGGACGGATTGGTCGATCCGGAATCCGGCGGATCCCCGGGCGTAATTTCCACGGCAACCGGCTTACCGGGCTGCCACTCAAACCGCCCCAGGTAATTGGCCACGCTGCCTATCGCGTCCTCCGGCTGATTCACGAGGTCCGCCTTGCCGTCGCCGTTGAAGTCCACGGCATAGTCCCGGTAGCTGCTGGGCATGAACTGGGGAATGCCTATGGCACCGGCGTAGGAGCCCCGGACCGCAAAAGGATCCATGGATTCCTCCCGCGTCATCAAAATGAACTGCTCCAACTGCTCACCGAAAAACTTCTGCCGCCGCGGATACTGCAGGGTCAGGGTGGTCAGGGAATCGAGAACGGGATGGGAGCCGAGCGTCGTTCCGTAGCGCGTTTCGACACCGATAATGGCGACGATGATTTCCGCCGGCACCCCCGTTTCCCGCTCGGCACGGGACAATGTCTCACGATGCCGGTTCCAGAACGCCACGCCGTTGTCGATCTGGGCAGGATTGATGAAGAACGACCGGTACCGGTGCCAGGGCAGCCGCTCCGCCGGCCGCTGTATCGCTTCGAGAACGTTGGGCCGAAGCGTTACCCGCTCGAAAGTGCTCACGAGCTCGCCCCGGTCCAGGCCATGCTGGCTGACCAGGCGGTCAATCATGTCATCCAGGTACGGATGGTCGTCCACCGAAACGGCCGGTGATACGGCCGGCGACAGCAGGAGCCATGCAAACAGAGTGAAACGGCAGATCATTTTGGCATCAGCTTCTTGTGACTGTGAATACTCATGAGAATACCGAAACCGGCCATCAAGGTAACCATGGAAGTGCCCCCGTAGCTGACCAGCGGTAACGGCACGCCCACGACCGGCACAATGCCGGACACCATGCCGATATTAACAAAAACGTACAGGAAGAATGTCAGCGAGAGGCTTCCTGCCACCAGTCTCGTATATGTGCCCTGTGCGTAGAACGAGATATACAGCCCGCGGCCCACCAGAAAAATATACAGCGCGATCATGCCAATACCGCCGTAGAACCCGAACTCCTCCGCGAACACGGCGAATATGAAATCGGTGCCGCGCTCCGGGATGAAATCCAGGTGTGACTGGCTGCCGTTCAGCCATCCCTTGCCGGACAGCCCCCCCGAGCCCACCGCGATTATGGACTGGATGGTGTGATACCCGGCTCCAAGCGGATCGGACCACGGGTCGAACAGGGTGAGAATGCGGCGCTGCTGGTACTCGTGGAGGAAAAGCCAGCCCACCGGGGCCAGTGCCCCGGCGGCTCCCGCGAGAATGACGATCAGGCGCCAGCTCAACCCCGCCAGCAGGATCACCAGGACTCCGGCCGCGGCGATCAGCACCGCGGTGCCGAGATCCGGCTGCAGCACCACCAGCATGGTGGGCGCCCCGATGATCAGGACCGCCAGGCCCAGATCGCGCCATCCCGGTGGAAGCGGATTCCGGGTCAGCCACCATGCCACCATCATGGGGACCCCCAGCTTCATGATTTCCGCTGGCTGGAACTGGACTACGCCCAGGTCCAGCCAGCGTTGAGCGCCCTTGCCGACGATCCCGACCACCAGTACCAGAACCAGGCACGCCATTCCGAAACCGTAGATGAACGGCGTCCAGCGGGTGAAGGTTTCCGGCGAGATGCGGGCCAGCACCCCCATCACCGCCAGACCGATCAGCAGCCTGAACGACTGTCTGTACAGTAGATCGACATCCTGATTGCCGGCACTGTACAGCACCACCAGGCTCAGCCCCCCCAGGGCCAACAGGCCCAGGAACAGGGGCGCATCCATACGGAAGGCGCGCTCAAGCCTCATCGGGGTTCTCCACCGCCTCCGGGGGACCGATCAGGTAATAGTCCATCACCTTCCGCGCGATGGGCGCCGCCGTCCGGCTACCGCCCCCGCCGTTTTCCGCTATCACCGCCACGGCGATCTTCGGGTCGTCCACCGGCGCGAAGGCGATGAACAGGGCGTGATCCCGGAACTGCTCGGCAATGGCGTCTTCGTCGTAGCGCTCACCCTGGGCGATTCCGATTACCTGGGCCGTGCCGGTCTTGCCGGCGTACCTGTATTCCGCGCCCCGGGCAGACCCTCGAGCCGTTCCCCGCTCGCCGTGCAGCACATCGGTCATCGCATCCACCACACGGCGGTAGTGGTCGGGACTGTCGGCGTCCACCTGCTCGAGCACCTGCGGCTCCACGTAATCGGGGGTGCCCGTTGACGCATCCCGCGCATGGTCGACGATACGCGGCAGCATGCGCTTGCCGCGGTTGGCGATGGTGGCGGTGGCCATTGCCAGCTGCAGCGGCGTGACCAGTGTATAGCCCTGCCCGATCCCGGCGCTGATGGTTTCTCCCGGATACCATACCTCTCCCCGGCTGTTCTGCTTCCATTCCGGCGTCGGCGCCAGGCCGCTGGGCTCACCGCTCAGGTCGATACCGGTTGTCCGCCCCAGCCCGAAGCGAAGCATGGCTTCGCTGAGCTTCTCGATACCCAGGGCGCGGGCCAACTGGTAGAAATACACGTCACAGGACCGCACGATGGCGTCATGCAGATTCATAGCGCCGTGACCCTCCCGCCTCCAGCAGCGGTACTGGCGGGAGCTGCCGGGCAGCGTGAAATACCCGGGGCAGTATGTCGTCCTGGCCGGATCGACACCGTTGTCCAGGGCACCCATGGCGAAAAAAGGCTTGATGGTGGATCCGGGGGCGTACCGGCCGTTCAGCGCCCGGTTGAGAAGCGGGCGGTCCGGGTCCTGCCGCAGCGCCTGGTAATCCCGGCTGCTGATCCCCTCGACGAAGGGATTGGGATCGTAAATCGGGTTGCTGGCGAATGCCAGGACCGAGCCGGTGGCCGGCTCCACCGCCACCACGGCGCCCTTGAAGTCCCCGAGATACTCCCGGGCGGCCATCTGCAGACCCGCGTCGATACTAAGGAACAGATCCTTTCCCGCCACCGATTTCTTACTGGACACGACGCGGACGATCTTGCCGTGGGCGTTGGTCTCCACTTCCTCGTAGCCCACCTCGCCGAGCAGTTCGTTTTCGTAGCGCTCCTCGACCCCGAGCTTGCCGATATAGTCCGTGCCGCGGTAAGCGGCCCGGTCGATGCGGCCGAGATCGTCCTCGCTGATCCGTCCGACGTAACCCACCACATGCACCATTTCCCCGTCGTGGGGGTAGTAGCGTCGCAGCCGGGCCGTCAGCTCCACCCCGTCTACGAGGTGCTGGTTGGCAGAGAACCGGGCCACCTCTTCGTCGCTCAATCCGGATTTCAGTACCTGGGCCTCGAATCGCGGCCTGGTTCGCAGAGCTTTCCGGAACTGGACCAGCTCTTCATCGCTCAAAGTCACCATCCGGGACACGACATCCAGCGTGGCTTCCATGTCGTCGATGCGGTCGGGTTGGATCTCGATAGCGTAGACGGGGAGGTTCTGCGCCAGGGGCACGCCGTGGCGGTCGTAGATCTGGCCCCTGACGGGCGGCAGCGGCATCAGGCGAATCCGGTTTTCCTGGGAAAGCGTGTCGAAACGCAGGTTCTGGGCGATCTGGAGATCGAACAAACGCCACAGCAGCACCCCGCACAGCAACAGGACGAAGATCGAGGCCGCAATCAGGCGGGACTGGACCAGCTTCGTGTCGCTGAGATAGTCCTGGATGCGAATACCGTTGCTCAATGTCAGACCCGCCTCTTGATGGGTAACAGCTCTTTGATCAGTGTATAGATGATTGGCCAGGCGAACAGAACGACGAGCGTTGAAAGCCAGTAGGTCATGCCCAGGCTCGTCGGGCCGAACAGACCCTGGATCCAGCCCACGACGGCCCTGTAGACCAGCACCAGGCCCCAAACCACCACCGCCTGCTGGCTCAGGCTGGCGGTGCTGAACACAGGCCTGAGGAGATGGGCGAGATAGCCGATGAAGGCGGCACCCAGGGCGTGTACCCCCAAAACCCCACCGCCGAGGGTATCCAGCATCACTCCGACACAGAATCCGGTGAACATTCCGACCCGGGACGGCACGATCCAGCACCAGTAGATCAATACCAGGAGCGTCCAGGGCGGGTTGTAGGGCTGCAGAACCGGACCCAGTGAAACGGTATCCAGCACCAGGGCGACGACAAAGCTGAGAGCTATCCAGGCCATATCATCGCGACCCTTCGTTTCGGCGGGAAGTTCCCGCGCCGTGCCAGACCAGCAGAACGTGCTTGTTATGCGCTATCCGGGCAATCGGCGTCGCGGAGACATTGAGAAAAGGTTCCCCGGCATCCTCCACGACTTCCGTCACCCGCGCCACCGGGTAGCCCGCCGGAAAACGCCCCCCCAACCCGGAGGTCACCAGCCGATCGCCCGTCCGGATGTCGTCGTTGGGGGTCAGATAGACGATGCGCAGCCGGTCCGGTTTGCCGGTCCCCAGCGCAATGGCGCGCAGACCGTTGCGCGATATCTGGACCGGAAGCGCGTGGCCCGGGTCGGTGATCAGGGTCACCGCGCTGGTTACCGGCATGACCTCGCTCACCTGCCCCAGCAGGCCCTCCGGGTCGAACACCGACTGACCCACGAACAGGCCGTCCACCGCCCCCCGGTTCACCAGGATATTCTGTCTGTAGGGGTCGAGGCTCACCCCCATCAGCTCCCCAACGAGCATGCGCGTATCGCCGCGCTGGGGCGCGGACAGGATACGCCGCAGGTCCCGGTTCTCCATCTCCAGCGACTGCATGCGCTGGAGCCGGAAGCGCAGCCGGGCGTTTTCGTCCACCACTTGATTATAGGCCGCCCGGACACTTTCCTCGGACTGGAGCCACAGATCGATGAGCGTGCCCAGCCGGGCGGGAATGTCAGCGGTGAACTGGATGGGCGTGGCCAGTGCCCCCAAACCCAGGCGCACGGGCTCGAGGAACCGGGTCCGCGCGTCGGTGAACATGAGCACGGCGCACACCATCGCAATGAGAAAGAACCCGGCGAAATTGGACGACTGCGATGAGCGCTGGAAGGCCATAAGCGCTCGTTATATCAGCCAGTACCCCTTGGCATTGTTTCACACCCGTTCAGCGGGATCGGAAAAGCTTCTCGCCAAGGCGCGCGTGCGCAGGACTGGCGAGCCAATTCAAGCGAGCGCGACACCGGCGAGGAGCTTTTCCGACCCGCCCGAAGGGAGTGCCTCCCAAGCGCCACTGCGGCGTTGCGCTTCTTGGAAAGGGGTGGCCCTTCCCGGCGAAGCGCGCCTTGCATTAGCACTTGGGAGGCGCTCTGAACGGGTGTGAAACATTGCCAAGGGGTACTATCATTCGTGGGCGAACACATCCCCCAGCACGTCCATTTCTTCCAGCGCCCGGCCACAGCCCCGGGCGACGCAGGTGAGCGGGTCGTCGGCGATCACCACGGGCAGCCCGGTGTCCTCCATGAGCCGGCGGTCCATATCCCGCATGAGCGCGCCGCCGCCGGCCACCACCATGCCCTTGTCGCCGATATCGGCGCTGAGCTCGGGGGGAGTCTCCTCCAGCGCCTGCTTGATCGCCTGCACGATATTCTCCAGAGAATCGCTGATTGCGTTGTAGATCTCGGTGCTGTTGATGGCGATGGAGCGCGACATGCCCTCGGCGATGTCCCGGCCCTTGATTTCGATTTCGCGGTTCTCAGACTTGGCCCAGGCGGAGGCAATGGTGGTCTTGATGCGCTCCGCCGTGGCGTCGCCAATGAGGATGCCGTGATGGCGGCGTACGTAATTGATGATCGCTTCGTCGAACTTGTCACCGGCGGTGCGCAGGGTGGTGCTGTAGACCATGCCGCCGAGGGACAGAATGCCCACCTCGGTGGTGCCGCCGCCGATATCCACCACCATGGACCCGGTGGGCTCGGCCACCGGCAGGTTCGCCCCGATCGCCACTGCCATGGGCTCCTCGATGAGATAGACTTCCCGGGCGCCGGCGCCGAGGGCCGATTCCCGGATCGCCCGGCGCTCCACCTGGGTGGACCCGCAGGGCACGCAGATGATGATCCGCGGGCTGGGGCGCAGGAATGTATTCTCCTGAACCTTGCGGATGAAGTACCTCAGCATCACTTCGGTGACGTTGAAATCGGCGATAACGCCGTCCTTCAGGGGCCGGATGGCCTGGATGGACCCGGGGGTCCGGCCCAGCATGCGCTTGGCCTCGTGCCCCACCGCCAGCACCTGCTTGTTGCCCCCGCCCGGGGCGTACTTGATCGCCACGACCGACGGCTCGTTGAGGATAATGCCCTTGCCCCGGACGTAGATCAGCGTATTGGCCGTCCCGAGATCGATGGCGAGGTCGTTGGAGAACAGCCCGAGCAGTCGTTTCAGCATGCGTTATTCGGGATTGGATAAAAAGACGCGCTACTCTATCAACGGGTGACCGTGTATTCAACCAGATTAATAAGTATGGTAACTTGAATGGTTAACCCCTGCATTTTCTTTGGCAAGTTATGCCCCGGAGTAGGACCATGGACAACAAGACGGTAAACCACATCGCCACCCTGGCCCGCATCGGCATCGACCCCGGGGAGGTGGACGAATACGCGGCCGATTTGTCCAGAATCCTGGAGTTCGTGGCGCAGATGAACGCCGTCGACACCGCCGACGTGGCGCCCCTCACCCACCCCCGGGACCGGCTACTGCGGATGCGCGAGGACCGGGTCACGGAGTTCGACCAGCGCGACGAATTCCAACGGGTGGCCCCCTCCGTGGAGACCGGGCTCTACCTGGTGCCGCGGGTCATCGAGTAATTCACAGCGGCCAAGCGAGGCATCGTGAGCACAACCGAGCTTTCCTCCCTCGCCCGGAGCCTGAGCGGCGGGGCATTTTCCAGCGTCGAGCTGACGCAGTCGTACCTGGACCGGATCGCCGCGGCGCCGGAGCTCAACACCTTCATTACCGTGGACGAAGCGTTCAGCCTGGCGCAAGCCCGGGCTTCGGACGAGCGCCGCCGCCGGGGCGAGGTCCTGTCGCCGCTCGACGGCATCCCCATCGCCCACAAGGACATATTCTGCACCAGGGGCATGCTGACGACCTGCGGCTCGCACATCCTGGACGGATTCGTCTCGCCCTATGACGCGACGGTCATCGAGCGATTCGGAAACGGCGGCGCGGTAACCCTCGGCAAGACGAACATGGACGAGTTCGCCATGGGCTCCTCCGGCGAGACGTCGTACTACGGGGTCATCCGGAACCCCTGGGACACCAGCCGGGTGCCCGGCGGCAGCTCGGCGGGGTCCGCCGCGGCGCTGGCGGCCGGCCTGTGCCCCGCCGCCACCGGCACCGACACCGGCGGCTCCATCCGCCAGCCGGCGGCATTCTGCGGCGTGACCGGCTTCAAGCCCAGCTACGGCCAGGTCTCCCGCTACGGCATGATTGCTTTCGCCTCCTCCCTGGACCAGGGCGGGCCGCTGGCCCGCTCGGCGCGTGACGCAGCCCTGATGATGGACGTCATGGCGGGATTCGATTCCCGGGACGCCACCAGCGTGCCGCAGGATCAGCCCGATTTCTCCGGCGCCCTGGACAACGATCTCAAGGGCCTCCGGATCGGGGTGCCCGCGGAATTCTTCGGCGCCGGCCTGGACGAGCCCATCGAACGGGCCGTGCGGGATGCGCTCCGGGTCTTCGAGGAAATGGGTGCGCAGATAAAGGAAGTGTCGCTGCCCAACAGCGAGCTGTGCGTCCCCTGCTACTACGTGATCGCGCCGTCCGAGGCCTCGTCCAACCTTTCGCGCTTCGACGGCGTGCGCTTCGGCCACCGGGCGAAGGAGTATGACGACCTGGTGGGCATGTACATGAAGACCCGGGCCGAAGGCTTCGGCGCGGAGGTCAAGCGCCGGGTCATGATCGGCACTTTCGCGCTGTCTGCCGGCTATTATGACGCGTACTACAACAAAGCGCTGAAGCTGCGCCGCCTGATCGCCGAGGACTTCGACCGGGCCTTCGCCGAGTGCGACGTGCTGATGGGCCCCACCACCCCCACCACCGCGTTTCCCATCGGCGACAAGACCGACGACCCCATCGCCATGTATCTCAACGACATCTTCACCATACCGGTGAACCTGGCCGGCCTGCCGGGCCTGTCCATGCCCGCGGGCCTGGACCCCGCCGGCCTGCCCATCGGACTCCAGGTGATCGGCCGCTATTTCGACGACGCCCGGGTGTTGAACGTCGCCCACCAGTATCAGCGACGGACCGAGTGGCACACCCGCTGGCCCGAGGGCTGGCCGTCATGAGCTGGGAAGCCGTCATCGGCCTGGAGGTGCACGTCCAGCTCCGGACCCGAAGCAAAATCTTTTCCGGTGCCTCCACGGATTTCGGGTCCGAGCCCAACACCCAGGCCTGCGCCGTGGACCTCGGACTGCCCGGCGTCCTGCCGGTGATGAACGAGAATGCCGCCCGCATGGCAGTGAAGCTGGGTCTGGCAGTGGACGCGGTCATCAACCAGCGCTCGGTGTTCGCCCGAAAGAATTACTTTTATCCCGACCTTCCCAAGGGCTATCAGATCAGCCAGTACGAGCTGCCCATTGTCGGCCCGGGCCACCTGAACATCGAGGTGGACGGGGCGCACAAGCGCATCGGCATTACCCGC
The DNA here is from genome assembly GCA_034520625.1 of Gammaproteobacteria bacterium. GTDB lineage: Bacteria > Pseudomonadota > Gammaproteobacteria > Arenicellales > JAANXG01 > JAANXG01. Next base: position 200,399 of record JAXHNI010000005.1, read on the forward strand.
GCCCACCTGGAGGAAGACGCCGGCAAGTCCCTGCACGAAGACTTCCACGGCATGACCGGCATCGACCTCAACCGCGCCGGCACCCCGCTCATCGAGATCGTCTCCGATCCCGACATGCGCTCGGCTAGGGAAGCCGTCGCCTACCTGCGCAAGCTGCACACCATGGTGCGCTACCTGGAGATCAGCGACGGCAATATGCAGGAAGGCTCGTTTCGCTGCGACGCCAACGTCTCGGTGCGCCCGGCGGGTGAAGAGAAGCTCGGCACCCGCACCGAGCTCAAGAACATCAATTCCTTCCGCTTCGTCGAGCGGGCCATCGAGCACGAGATCGAGCGCCAGATCGACGTCCTGGAGGAAGGCGGCGAGATCGTCCAGGAGACCCGGCTGTACGATCCGGACAATGACGAGACCCGGCCCATGCGGACCAAGGAGGAGGCCCACGACTACCGCTACTTTCCGGACCCCGACCTGCCGCCCATGGCCATCGACGAAACCTTCATCGACGACGTCCGGCGGACGCTTCCCGAGCTTCCGGACGCAAAAGAGCAGCGCTTCCGGGAGCAGTACGAGCTCAATGATGAGCATGCCCGCCTCCTGACTCAGTCCCGCGCCACCGCGGATTATTACGAAGCGGCCGTAGAGGCGTGCTCAGGCGCACCGAAAACCGTCGCCAACTGGATCGTCGGCGACCTGTCCAGCCGGCTGAACGACGCGAACCTGGACATCGCCGATGCCCCGGTTTCACCGGCCATGCTGGCCGGCCTAATCAAACGTATCGAGGACAAGACCATTTCCGGCAAGATTGCCAAGGAAGTATTCCGCGCCATGTGGGAGGGCGAAGGGGACGCCGACGCGGTCATCGAGAGCAAGAGCCTGAAGCAGATCACCGACACCGGCGAGATCGAGACGATCATCGACGGCGTTCTGGAAAACTCCCCGGACCAGGTCCAGCAGTACCGCGACGGCCAGCAGAAGGTCTTCGGCTATTTCGTCGGCCAGGTCATGAAAGCCACCGGCGGCAAGGCCAACCCCCGGCAGGTCAACGAGATCCTGAGGAAGAAACTGGACGACTAGGAGCCCGTCGCCCGGCACCGGCCTGCCCCGGCCCTGACGCGCCTTTTGTTCGCTTGGCGGAAACCTCCGTCATGGATGTCGCTTTTGCCACTTTGCCGCCCGTACGCCGCGCGCAACACTCGATGCCCACACCAACCGGCCAGGCGGCGCAATCGGCGCATCAGCTCCAGCGCGTATCGCCGCCGGGCTATGCCAGAGAGGACACGCACATGAGCGATGACAAGACCTACTGGGGCGGCTGCTTCTGCGGCGCGGTGCAAGTGGAAATCACCGGACAGCCCGAAGCAATGGGTTACTGCCACTGCGACTCGTGCCGGCACTGGTCGGCGGGCCCGGTCAATGCCTTCACGCTGTGGAAACCGGAGGCGGTGACCGTCACCCGCGGCGCGGAGAACCTCGCCACCTACAACAAGACGCCCAACAGCTCTCGCAAGTGGTGCAAAACCTGCGGCGGCCACGTCCTCACCGAGCACCCGTCCATGGGGCTCACCGACGTCTACGCGGCGGTGATTCCGGACCTGGGCTTTGAACCCGGGGTCCACGTCCACTACCAGGAATCGGTGCTGCCCATCCGTGACGGTATCACCAAGCTCAAGGACATCCCCGCGGAGCTCGGCGGCTCGGGGCAGAGCATGGCCGAGTAGCGCGTCGCGGGATATCGCGGGGCGCCCGGGCGGCCGCCCCGCGCCCAGTGTACAGAGCACCAGCCCGGATCACAGGTTCAAGGACGCGGGACCGAAGCGACCGCGGTACTCCGCCGGGGACAACCCGGTGTGGCGCTTGAACAGGGCCCGGAAATGGGCCACGTCGTCGTAGCCGACGCTGCCGGCCACCTGCTGTATCGACCGGCCGCCGTGCTCCAGCAACTGTCGCGCCTCGATTATCCTCAGCGCCTGCAGGTAGGCGCGCGGCGTGCGGCCCGTCGCCGCCTTGAACCGGCGCTCGAAGTTGCGCGGGCTCATGCCGATGCGAGCAGCCAACTCGTCGAAGCGCACGGGCTGCGCCAGGTTCCCCTGCAGAAACTCCTCGGCCTTGCCGATCGCCATGTCGCCGTGCCGGGTGGCCAGCGGCATCATGGCGAAGCCGAGCTGGTTCATGCGCGGCATCTCCACCAGCATCGACTTCGCGCATTCCACCGCAATCTCGCGGCCGCAGAACTTCTCCACCAGGTACAGGCTCAGGTCGATAACACCGTACACGCCGCCGCCGCAGAGTACGCCGCCGTCCTCGGTGATGAAGGACTCGGTATGCCAATGCACCTCCGGATAGCGGCGCGCGAACTCGTCCTTCAGCGCCCAGTGGGTCGTTGCCCGCCTGCCGTCCAGCAGCCCCGCCTCCGCCAGGAACGACACCCCCGCGCAGGCGGCGGCGACGCAGGCGCCGCGCTCCTCCTGGCGGCGCAGCCACGGCAGCAGTGGGCGGTGGGATTCGATCGCGGCGTCGATGTCCAGGCCGACGGCACTGACGATGACCAGATCCGTTTCCTCTATCTCGTCGATGGCCACCTGCGGCGCCACCGCCATGCCGTGGGCGCTGCGCACCGGTCCGCCGTCCACCGATGCCACGGTGACCTGGAAGCGCGGCTGCGGCTCGCGGCCATGGAAGGCATTCAGCAGCACGCCGGCGGACGAGAACACCTCGAGCGGCGCGATCGCCGTCGACGCATAGCCGTCATTCACCAGTACTACCGTAACCCCGAGCATCGCAATTCCGGGAGCACCCGCGGCATCCGACGCGTCGCCCCCATCAACATCTCCGCCTGGAATGCCGTCCAGCCTAGCACGGCGATGCCGCCGCGGACAGGCAGGCAACACGACAGCCTTCACGGGAACTCCCGCCATTGGTGAGTGCTCACGGCCACCCGGCGCGGTGCCGCCCCGGTCTGATAGAATGCCGCCCGGCTAAGCGCCCGTAGCTCAGCTGGATAGAGTACCTGGCTTCGAACCAGGTGGTCGGGGGTTCGAGTCCCTCCGGGCGCGCCAATTAAATCAACAAGTTACGGCGTTTTTGCTGTTGGCGTTACTGCCCGTTTCCGACAATTTTCCGACACTTTCCTCGACGTTGCGTTTGACCACCGTCAGTGTCGGCGTCTGCGCGGTCCCTCGATCCACAATCCTGCCTACGGCATCGATCAGCTCCCTCAACTCGGCCGCCGAGTAGTGCGTGGTGATGTCGCCGTTGGCATGGCCCAGCAACGTCTTGCGGGTCTCCAGCGGAACGCCCGCGCCGCGAAGGCGGCGCCCGAAGGTGTGACGAAGATTGTGCACACCTTTCAGGATGCCCCGTTCGCAAGGCAAACCCACAGCTTTCCACGCGCGCTTCCATGCACTGTTGTGAAGGCGGGTCAGCGGTTTATCGTGGTACGTGAACACGTACTCGCGATGCTGCTTACGGCGTGACTCCACCACCTGTCGCGCCACCCCATTCAACACGACGGCACGTTCCGTACTGGTTTTCGTGACCGACTCCGGCAAAACAAACACCGTTGTCTCGAGATCCGTCACGTTCACTTCCCATTCCCAGCGCAATCGGCAGATTTCCTGTTCCCGGCAACCGGTGTTGACAGCGAACAACGCCGCGTCCGCCAGATGCCGGGGAAGACGTCTCACCAGCCTGTCCTGCTCGTCCCACGATAACGGGTACGGCTTGGCCCGCAATCCCTTCGTCGACAACCGGCTGAGCTGCGCCGGCGCCTGCATCAGCCAGGGCGTCCCGTCCTCGGTCCGCCACACCCGTGCCGCTCGGTTCAATACCGTCGACACGACGCCGATCGCGTTATTGATCGACTTCGGCGCCAAACCGCGTTCCTTCTCGTGGTCCACGAACGGCTTCAGCGTGCCATCGTGAATCCGGGACAACGGCATCGACCCGATAAACGGAAACAACTGATCCAGGTGCATCGCGATGGTATCGGAAGACGGCTTTTGTACGATCTCTTCGAGATAACGTATTGCGGCCTCCTCGAACGTGAAGACCACCGCCTCCTTCCGTTCAGCCCGCTCCCTTAACTCCGCGATCCTTTGGACCAGGTACTGCTCCGCCTCAGTTCGGCTAGCCGTTCCTGTGCTTTCCCTGAGCCACCCGCCTTCGACGTGGTGACAACGTTTTTCGATGTGCCAGATCCCGCTCTTGAAGCGGAGCCCCGGCATTCGGTTGCGTTTCGGCATATGTCGTCCTCCGGAACTTGGGCCTTCGGACGACGCCCGTTGCAGGACTTATGCTGATCCACCCAGGCGTCGAGGTCAAGTCGGTCGAAGGCCACGCCCTGCGCACCTATGGGAATCTCCGTGAGCCCCGGCCGCACGTCGGCGTTGAAACGATTTCGGTCCATCCCGAGGTAATTGGGCGCATCGCGAAGCCGGACGAGGCGGGGTAATATCAGTGCCGTAATCCCGTTGTCGCCAGCCATCGCCAGTCCCTCATCGCCCCAGGTAGGCGTTCGTGATATCGATCCGGCTGTGCCCCAGCTCCTGAGCAATCTGCAGCCGCACCCGCCGGTCCTCCGGCCTCAGATCGGGCGCCAGATCCCTGGTACGCGTACCCCCGAGAACGGGAGGTTTGCGGCCCGTGAGGTCGAGATAGCGGTTCTGGGCGTAGGCATGCCGCAGTCCGTGGGTCTTGGACAGCCCCGCCTGCTTCGTCTCCCGCTCCCAGGTATTGACGTGTTCCCGGTAACTTTTCATCGGAGGGATCAGGGAGCCATTCCCCGCAAAGACTCTCGCGGCGTTGAGGATCACCCGCTGCTCGGGTGTGCGGATCGGTATTTCCCGAGGCCGCCCGCCTTTGGTCCAGCTCGCCTTCAGTACCAGCTTGTCGCCGCGATCCGCCCAGGCCGGCTGGATCTTCATCGCTTCCGCGCGCCTGAGGCCGAAAGCGGCCTGCAGCTGCAGACTGTGGCGCACATGATCGTGGGTGACCCGGCCCAGGGTGTGATCCACCAGGACGCGGGCCTTGGACTGGCTGGCGGTGCCGGACCGAGGGCGCAACCCCAGGGTTTGGTTGTCTTTCGCCACCAGATCGGGCTTGCCGATCTTCTCGGCCACCCAGCGCAGCGCCGTGACCCGGTTTCGGAGCGTCGCGTCGCTCAAGTTCTCCTTCTTCCAACCCTGGATCGCCCGCGCGAAGTCCTGCTGCTTGAGATTCGACAGCCGCTTGTTACGGGCACCGGACGCCTGAACGTTCTGGGCAAATTGCATGACAATCTTCTTACGCGCGTACTGGGTCGCCCGGGACCCATCCCGGTTGCGCCGAAGCAGCTGTACCAGATCCCACGCCAGCGGTTTCATCACTCATGGCTCCACCTCGTATTGAGCTCGTTGCCTGTATCACCCCGTTTGGGGTGATCCCGCGTTCTACGTGGTATCGCTGGGTTAGTGTGCATCCGCGAACTGACCGCTACCCGGCGGCAGGGCCAGACTCTGAATCTCCAACTGCGAGCTTCAGACTGGGCGGATTTTTACGTCGGTCACGTAGCCACCGACGGTGCCTGAAAAGGCCGCTTCATGCCCCTTGAGGACATGTCGCAAGACGTGCAGGCCGTACATGCTGGCCAGTCAATTGACATGACGCATCACCTCCTTGGTACAGAAGTACGATGAATCTAGGGGGTCCCCCGCCCCGAGGCGGCGAGTCGCCCCGGATTCGGGTTGAAGGAAAGACGGGACCGGCTCGAAACGGCCGATCCGGTCCCGCTACGCGGTGAATGCCGCTCTCACACGCTCAAACGGCCATGCAGGCCACAGCCACTTCATGGCCGCCTGAATCGTCATCGTGAGAGGACATCCACGTGGGAGCCGCCTTACGGCAGCATTGAAGCGCGAGTGGGCGCCAGGCACCCACTCGCTTGATGCAGAACACGCCGGTCCGCCGACAGCGTCGACCAGACCGGCTCGATGCAGAACATCCCGCCAGGCTTTCGCCTGCGCCCCCTTTCAGCGAGTCCAGGGACTGTTGATTACCGATTTACTCCAAAGGAGCGCCGACGGTAATCGGACGGCTACAAAACCTTTCTCTCAATAACTGCCGGTAATGGAACTTCGGCAGTCACATGAAACTTTAACCACACATCCAACCTCTCACAAGGTCAATAGCGTCCAGCATCGCTTGACGTCATTCGAGCCCTGAACGCGACCCCAAAAAGCCGCTTCAACGGGTCGTCACCCCGCCGTCCCCCCGGAATTTTCCGGTTTATGCCTCGAAAACGCGCGCCAGGCGTGGGTTTCCGCGCGGCGCCAGCGCGCGTCACTACGGACGCCGGCGCGGCCGCAGTGACGCGCGCTGCTCTATTGATTGCACTCACATACCTAATTGGCACAGCAGCAGGTCGTCCTCCAATGACGTCGCTCTTAGTCTCCAGTGTGATGACCCGCTTTCATTTCTTCTCGAACTCAAAGAGAAGGTCACGAACCGGGAGGATTCCGGGGAGCAGGTGGCCTGTCCCGGACTGCCGCCAAACGTTAAAGACAAATCGAAACTTGTGACAGATGACTGTATACATTTGCCGGCGAGCGGCCAGGACGAGGCCATAGCCCATGAAGCATAGCCAAGCGTCCCGTATCTAGGTGGAACGTGCCGAGCGCGGCAGAGAATTGCACTGCCCGGCCCGCTCAGCTCCTATCAGATCGACGACCCATCCCAAATGCTGATTCGGGACGCGCATACGCCCGTAATACAGGGCATTGAACACAGCCTCTGCCAAGGTTTCACGACCGAGCAAGCTGTCAATGCTTTCGTGTGCCAGCACATCGACCGTGCACGCCGTTTCCAGTCCGGTATAGCGCTCCGCACAAATGCGGTTCGCCTTTCGCTCGTCAATGAGAACCGTCAGGTCTTGCTCCAACGCATAGGTAATAGTTGCGGCCTCACCGTCATCTAGAGTCTCCGTCGCCGGACCGGACACCAGGTTCGTGAATTGTTGCATACCGGCCTCTCCGAGCTCGACGACTTCCACCTGCGACGAAGCGACGAGCCCGGCGAAAATATCCGCATCTTTACGGCCGTTCCGGCTATCGCGTTCAACTTCCTGCCTGACTTCATCGACAACGAGCACCCGGTTTGGCAATGCATCCAGTATCGCTGCCGAATGTCCGGTTGCGTTCAGATTGATAACGACGCTCGCGTCGAGGACCACTATTTTTGCAGGATCACTCAGGCAGCTCGGGCACTCCATCTACCTCGCTCCCTTCGATTCCCGCGAGATCAACAATCTCGCGCAATTCAATGCGGTCCAGGCGTAGAAGATCAGCAAGCTGGCCTTCGCTGAGCAGCCCTTGCCGCCACGCTTCTGCCGCCAGAAGATTTAGCCGCAACGTCGTCGGGCGGCCTGCCTCCATCCGCTCGGTATCTATACCCCCCAAGTCACCTAACACCTGCCGGGCCTGTTCATCCGTAATACCGCCATGGGCCTGAAACCAGTCCCACGTTCCCTGTTTCGTCAGTCCCAGTTCTTCCAGACGCCGCACCATTGCTTCACGCGAGACGCCAAAGATATGCGTCAGTACGATAACGTGCCGGCGCGTCAGACGCGTCGAACCCGCCGTAATCTCCCTGAATTTCTGCATAACGGTTCGTGCCGGCGTTAGAAAGGCGCGGCCGAACGCATGCGCGTAGCGTTCTTCACGGGAATTGTCCTTGTCACCTTCATGCAAGACCTCAGGCGTTCGCCGCGTGGATACAAAATGGCCGGTTTCATGAGCACCGGTTTGAATGCGCCGCTCGCGCGGGTGATTGGCATTAAAAAGCATACAAGCGCCCAGCACCTCGTCATAGGCAAACAAACCTGAAACACGCGCATCCAGCGGCCGCACATAAACCCGCACACCAAGCTCCAGTTCAAGCAAGCTCATCAAATCACGCACAGGCGAAAGCCCTAAACCAAGCCACTGGCGTAGCTCGGCTGCATCATGTTCGGCTTGCACGCGCACGTCGCCCGGCATGATCGATCTTTCCGGAGGATAATTACGCGTACGCTTTACACCAAGCAAATTTTCCAGCTCGACTTCGGCCCGCACAAGGTCCGCCAGCAAGCGGGCGGCTTGGTCGGACGCTTTATCACTGCTCGTGTTAAGCTTCCGGAAACGCGGTACCAGATCGACATAGACCGATTCACGGCGCAGCAGCGCGTTTACGGACGTTCCGTACAGCTGCGCCAGACGGCGTAGCTCTTTAGTGCGTACACGTCGTTGCCCTTTCTCCATGGCGACCAGCGTCGTGCGCGCAACATCTATATCGCCCGCGGCGTCCGCCTGCGTAATACCGGCGGCCTCCCGGGCCATCCGCAAGCGTTCTCCTACATCTACAGAATTTATTTCTTCTACCGACATCTATTGTCCCCCTCGCGCCCACCGGGCCACGAACGACTTTGGCCCCAGAGTATTCAGGAAACTTCGCCATTCTTCTTCATGTTTGTTAAGCAATCGCGTCAGCTTGCTACGTACCTCCTCCTCGGGCAGGCCCAGGGATTGACCTAACTGACAGACCTGCCTGTCGAGCGCAACGTCACTCCCTCTCGTTTGCAGCAAACCGGCCAGATGGTCAAGATGAAGCGTTCCGGCAATCGCGTACTGATATTGCGCCCCGTCAAGCTTCTTCAACTTGAAGCCCGGAGCTTTTCCATCTTCAAACCGTTCTGCGCTCAGGTCCCCCCAAACGTAGCTTTCAGCCGGTTCCGTCATGCCCATGGCGTGCACGCTCATGCGCCGGAGCAGGCATGCCGCGCATATCCCGCACTGGCGCATCTTTCCGGATACGGACACCTGTCTTGATCCCTGCCAGCACGAACGCGTTTGCCGCCAGTGCGCGCCATCCGGACATTCGGTTGCGAACCGGGCCAAGGTTTCCCCTTTCCTGTACCAAAGACGGGGAAAGCTGTAGCACACCGTGTGACCAAACAGCGCGTAGATAAACTTCTCCATCCGGTCAGTAAACAGCGGATGATTCCGGTAATCCTCATAGGCCTGTCCGGCCGGTACGAGCACAGGCCCCAATGCACCCTGACCGCTTTCAGGCACGATGACCTTGTCGGCCCCGGACAAAACCGCAGCGATTCCACTGAGAAGGGCGAATTTGAAGCCCCGCGAGCGGCCACTTGATTCAACCGAACGGGCTTTGTTATCCAACCCCACGCTATACGGGACTGCCGCAAAAGGTTGCCTTTTATCCCCGCAGCCGTTCAGCCGTTTTGAACCAAGCCGGACACGGATTACTTCGCGGCTTTGATCCAGCGCAGCAAGTCCGGCGACGGCGCGCGAATCGAGACCTTCACTATATGGAATGACGGCACACGGGCCGCCGGGCATACGCAGGTTTCCCTGCCGCAATGGTTTGACAGGTTCACGTATACGGGTGAACGCAATATCCCATCGATCGCCCGTCAGGAATTGCAGCGCATCATGTAGAGCCTCCGACACGGATTTTGCGTTCCACAGGTCGGGATCGTGGACCGGCACCTGCAAAACGATGTGCCGGCCCCAGCTTGCCGATGGACGCTTTTTCGTGTGATCGCAGAACTGTACAGCGGCAGCGAGGACGAAGGCGTCATAGACCTTTTCGTCCCAGCTTGCAAGGCAGTAAGTTTCCAGACGCTCCGTATCGAATATCAGGTGCCGGTCGATCTCGCAGCGAACATAGCCGCGCCGGGCACGCCTTCCGCGTTCGACGACATGGACGCGATGCATGCGTAAGCGCAGGCCCGGCTCCCCCTTGATGTCGTTCATAACTCTACCCCGTCGTCAAGACCCGGCTTCTTTGGAATCACGCGGAGCTGTTCACCTTCATCGAGACCGACCAGGCGACCGGCGATACTGTCTATATCAAACTGGGCGATACCGCTGTCGAGTCGTTCCCTGACGTGACTGGCCGAGGCTTCGCCCGATTCACGGCGGTAATGCTCCTCGACCTGGCGTGCGCCACGGTTAGCCCGATCAAGGAGGGCATTGGCGGCCGCTTCTCTTAGGGCCGTCTCACCCTCCGCTCCTCTGGTCACGGACTGAACGGCGCAGTCAACGAGCGTGCAACCCAGCGGTGACCCGGCCGCTTCCTGCCGCAGCGCTTTAAGCTGTTCGAGATTCTGGTCCTTAAACAGCGGGGCCTGGCCTTCACAAAGGATGGTCCTGAGCTGCCTGCCGAGGCGCTGCGATATTTCCTCATTCCAGTCCTGCTGGAGCGCGAGCGGCAGCGCTTCGCTTACCTCGTGAGGGGCAAAGGCCTGTTTCGCGACACGTTCCGCCAGCTGCTGCCAGCCGCGCCGCATGGCAAGGGTTCTGTGGGGGCCGTCGCTCATCTGCAAATCCTCGTATGTCAGCATTTATATACTTCTAATCTGACATTGTCAATTTTTAGCGACTTGACGCGACGAAATTCAGCCGGACATTACAGCTAGTAGTTTATATATATGCGAGTAAGTACAGTAGTGCTGTACATATCGCGCTAACTGTAAACTTGCCGATAGTTTACTATTAGGTTATTTTGTACAGCGTGGCTACGCAAAATAAACAAAAGCTGAACTGGCTGGAACGAAACCTCGCGGAAGGTTTGATCGTTGATGCGGCCTGGCTGGAAGCGCGCGGTTATTCCCGTTCGCTCCGCAGCCAGTACGTATCCGCCGGATGGCTGGAGCAACCCGCACGAGGGGTATTTCGCCGTCCCCGCGGCAAGCTGACCTGGGAGCAGGTCGTGATATCGCTCCAGATCGTCCTCAATCTCCCTGTGTCCCTTGGCGGGCGGACCGCGCTCGACCTGCAAGGCTACGCCCACTATGTCTCCGGGACGCAGGACTCCGTCCATCTCTATACCGAGACCAGGCTCCCGGGCTGGTTATCCAAGCTGCCGGTTGATGCTCAATTTGCGATCCATAACCGGCACCGCTTTCTGCCGCCTATCGAAAAATATTTTGATGGGGTCACATTACCCGACCGGGACGCTGCGTCGGAGCAGATACTTTCCGGCGCGCTGCGCGTCATGTATTGGAATCACGTGGAATGGCCCCTCATCATGTCTACGCCGGAGCGCGCCATCCTGGAGCTGCTAGACGAACTGCCCCACAATGAAACTTTCCATCAGCTCGGTGTCACGATGGAAGGGCTCGTCGATCTCAGCCCGCGCCGTATGCAGCGGCTCCTGCAGGATGCTACAAGTATCAAGGTCAAACGGCTCTTTTTCTTTTTTGCCGATCGCCACAACCATCGCTGGCTCAAACACATTTCGCGGGAGAAAATCGATCTTGGCAAAGGTAAACGCATGATCGTCAACGGCGGCAAATTCGATTCCAAATACCAGATCACCGTACCGAAGGAGTTCATACATGCCGTTTCGTGAGGACTATCGCCGCCAGATCGCGCTGCTCATTCGCACACTGCCCGCCATCGCGGAAGAAGATTGTTTTGCACTTAAAGGCGGGACCGCAATCAATCTCTTTCTGCGCGATCTGCCACGCCTTTCGGTCGATATTGACCTGACGTTTCTGCCCGTAGCTGACCGTCAGGAATCACTTTCCGCAATCGAACAAGCGTTAAAACGCATCTCGGGCCGCATTCGTTCTGCCATTCCCGGGGTCACCATTCAGGAAAGCGCACCAGCCACCCAGGAAACCATCAACAAGCTTGTCGTGCGCACACCGGACCGGGTCCAGACCAAGATTGAGGTCACACCGGTTTTACGCGGCTGTGTCTACGAGCCGCAATTGATGAGTGTGTCCGCACAAGTCGAGGAGCAGTTTGGTTTTGCTGAAATCAATGTCCTTTCATTCGCAGACCTGTATGCAGGAAAGATTACCGCGGCCCTGGACCGGCAGCATCCGCGCGACCTGTTCGATATCCATGAGCTACTCCGCAATGAAGGATTAGCGGACGAGTTGCGCACGGCGCTTATCGTCTACCTTATAAGCCACGATCATGCGCCGAACCAGCTTCTGGCTTCCGAGAGCCGGGACATGACCCACGAGTATGAGAAGGATTTTGTCGGCATGACGCAGGGTGACATTTCGCTTGAAGCGCTCCTGTTGGCGCGGGCCGCGCTTGGCAAGGATATCCTTGCCAACATGCCGGAGGATCACAAGCGTTTCCTGATATCCTTTTACCGCCGGAAACCGGAGTGGAAACGCCTTGGCCTTCCCGGTGCGGATCAGCTCCCGGCTGTGCGCTGGCGGGAACTGAACCTTGACAAGGCGGGCGAGGAAACGCGGGCTTTTATGGTTTCCGAACTGGAGAAGCTGTTATGGCCGTAGTTTTCGATTCGTCATCGACTACCTTGATCCTTTGGACCATCCAGACAGAGCCCGCCGTCCGGCGGATGGAACGTACCCGTATGTTACGCGGGGACGGACGGCGTATCTGGCCTGCACATCGCCGCGCCTTTCAATGGATGAACGAGCAGATGCGCAGGCGGCTCGGCCCGCCGCCGCGCGGCAGCCGTTATCCGGTATGGGCCTGGAAGGTCTACGATTCTGATTCACCGCGACCGGATTTGCGGTGCGTCGCCCATCTTCCCCGGGGGACCCGGGGGGCGCGGCTGGAGATTGACGTGCCTGATGAGCGTGTCCTGCTTTCTGATTTTATGCGCTGGCATAGCGTGCTGAACGGCGGCTATCTTTATGATGACCTGCGCGAGGACGAAGAAATGGAGACGCCGGCAGGCCTCGCGGTATCCGGACCGTGTTCGCGAAAGCTGGGCGCGTATATTCGATCTGGACCGCGGCGATCCCGATGAATTCGGCGCCCCTTCGCAGCGCAGTATTCAGGGGACGCTTTGGACCGTGTATCTGGGCGAGGTAAGGGATATAACCTGGTTTACGGCACGGTAGTCTTTGACGGTCCTTGAGTCCTCAGCAACCCGGAATTTGATGGCCTTTTCTATATCGGAAAAACAGCGGATGTTCCCAACGTGGAATAGAAATAGAGCGTAAACGCATGACATCGGCTCTTGACGATTCTCACCCTGCTGATGTACTTCTAACCCCGCGGAAGTCGGGTTCTACCCAGATTAACCGTAAGCCCCGTCGGCTTCGGGGTTAACCTGCCCGCCTACGCTGGCTCGGAGACACGATAGCATCGCAATGAAGGACAAGCGTACATACAGCATCAAGAAACCAATGAGCGGCCCCAATACCAGCGATAGACCGGACCCTCCGTCTCCCAGCGATCTGATTTCCAGCACGCTGGAGACGTTGCGTGACGCCGACGGGACGGACCTGCCGCTTCTCGATATCCTTTCAGAACACATCGTTATAACGAACCCGAAAAACACCGCAGTAAATGATGGCGTAAAGGCCATTGAAACGCTCGCAGAAACACGCGCCAACGAAGCTAAGGATGACGAGCCCGATAACGATTGAATCAGTCGGCCTGGAAGGTTTCAAGGCCTATCTGCAACACCAGTCCTTCCCGTTCTCCCGCGGAACAACACCGTTGAGTCTTGCTGTTTTCGCGCCGAACGCCAAGGGCAAATCCAGTCTCGTCGATGCTTTTGAGTTCTATTTCTGCGAAGACGCAACGCTTTCCCGGCTCGGGATTCGTGCCGTCGATCGCCGCGCCGGCCGCTCTGCTCTGGAACATGTCGACGCCAAAGCCAACGATATTACTCCCGGCGTCCGCATATCGTTACGTCAGGGCACGGATCGCTTTGAGGATCGGCGTCCTGTCGTGCCGCAAGGCGCACCGCTTACCGACGCTGGCCGCCGCGTTCTCGAACACACCGTTCTCCCGTTCATCATAAGAGGACACGAACTTCGAGGCTTTGTTGAAGACCAGACCTCCGAACAGCGATACGAAGAAATCGTCGGGTGGTTCGGCTTGGCACCCTTGCTTGAGATCCAGAAGAACTTGCGCGCCCTTCGGAGGCAGGTCAAGAACCAGTCTGAATCTACAGCCCAACGCGATGAACGTCTCCGTGATCTGTCACGCATTACAAGCGGCAATCTCACGCGATGGGATGACACAGCAGTCTGCCACTGGTTTAACGACGAAGTTCTGGCAAAACTTGACAAAGAACTCCGCCTTCAATCCCCGTCGAAGACCGACCGTGGCTATCAGGAGCTTACGGCCCGAAAACAGGCTGAAGATGAACGGGTCGGCCTCTCTTCTCTGAAGCAACTCCTGGGACACATAAAAACTGTCCTCCAGTTTCGAAAGGAGGATGACCAGAAACCTTCGGGTACCATCCCAGCCTTCGAGAATGCGGTAATCATCTATAACGAAGCCAAACAGAAAGAAGAACAGGAGCGCGCCAAGGCCGCGGAGGCGGTTTTCAAGGAGACCTGGGAGAAAGCGAAGGCGCTGTTCGAAAACGATGACCTTACCCTGGATTCCTGTCCCGTCTGCGATACAAACCTTTTGCAGACACCTCACGGCTCACGCGAGGCCGTGCGTACCGAACTGTCCACCAAACTCGAAAATCTTTCCGACTATCAGCAGGCCGAGCTGGCTCTTAAGACGGCCGAACAGACACTGACTTCCACGAAGAACGCCCTCACGACATCCCTTGGCAATATCAAGACCGCACTCACGGACACACCTTATGCGAACAGAACGACATCCCTGAGCCAGTATGAAGAGGCATTGCTACAATGGGAACCGGGGTACGCTTTGCCTGATGGCGCCAACCTCGTTTCCGAACTCCACTCTTTATACAACCAGGTTTCGGCCGAAAAAAAAGAGATTGAAGATCACCAGGGCGACAACACATACACCAATGCTCTCTCAGTCGCCAATCAACTTATCGATCTCAAGCATGATCTGGCACGGATCAACAGAATCAGGGCTGAGTTGGTTAAGCTTAATGAGGAACTGAACGATCAGGCACAAGCGATCAACAAGGCGATTGTCAACCACACGCAGAATCTGATCGGCCGATTAAAAGACAATGTCAATCAACTGTACAAGGAAATCCTGGGACAAGACGACAACGCCCCGCCCATATATCTTTCGCTTCCCGGCGAAGACGAAACCAATCAGCAACGTGTACAGTTATTGATTGACTTCGCCGAGAACCGCAAAGGTGTCATTCCAAGCGGTTATTTGAGCGATTCCCAACTTCATTCCCTTCCGCTGGCACTGCGCCTAGCCGCTATCCGCCTGTTTAACATGGCGGCTCCCCTCATTGTGCTTGACGACGTCGTGACCTCTTACGACGCGGACAACCGGGCCAATATCGCCCAAATGCTAGCGAAGCATTTCACGGATCATCAAATCCTGCTCGTCACTCATGACGAGCGATTCTTCCAACTCTTACAGGACCGCTTGCCGCAGCAAACCTGGCGTTATCGGCGCGTCACCGAGCTTGCTCCGGACTTCGGACCACGGTTTCACGATCACCGAACGCCGGATAAAGAAATCGAGGAGAAACTGGACCGCGGAGAGCGGGCCGCCAACTTGATAAGGCAGGCCGAAGAGGAATGGTTGGAAGATACATGCCGCGACTTCCGCGTTAAGGTTACTATTAGACCACTAAACAAACCGTATGAGTACGACCGCAGCGAACTCGCTAAAGCACTAGTGTACCCCGTCAAACAGTCTGTAACTTATTGAGCGTTTGGCGTCCTCGTTTCACTTTTTCGAGGATATCCTGTGCCGACTGCGTCCAGATGAACGGAGCCGGGGCTTCATTGTGTTTATCAACGTAGCTCAACACGGCCTCCTCCAAGTCGGGCACACTACGAAACACGCCCCGGCGCAGTTGCTGCTCCGAGAGGTCTCTGAAGAACCGCTCAACCATGTTCAGCCAGGAAGCACTGGTCGGGGTGAAGTGCACGTGAAACCGCTTGTGGTGCTTGAACCAGCTTTTGACCTTGGGATGTTTGTGCGTGGCGTAGTTGTCACAGATGATGTGAATCTCCTTGTCGGGGGGCGTGTTCTTGTTGATGAACCGTAGAAACTTCAACCACTCGGTGTGGCGATGGCGCTTGGCACACTGACCGAGCACCTCACCCGTGAGCACGTTGAGCGCTGCAAACAAGGTCGAGGTCCCATTGCGCTTGTAGTCGTGCGTCATCGTGGCGTTCCGCCCCCGCTTGATGGGCAGGCCGGGCTGGGTCCGGTCCAGGGCTTGAATCTGGCTCTTCTCGTCGCAGCTGAGCACGATGGCATTGTCCGGCGGCGCCAGGTACAAACCCACCACATCTTCCAGCTTGTCCTGAAAGTGCTTGTCGTTCGACAGCTTGAAGGTCCTCACCCGGTGCGGCTTTAGACCATGCGCCTGCCAGATCCGTCCCACGGTGCTTTCGCTGATACCCACCCGCTCGGCCATCAGTCGCCGGCTCCAGTGGGTGGCGTTGTCGGGCTTCTCTTGGGTCGTGAGCCGGATGACCTTGTTCACCGTGCGCTTGGATATCTCTTTCCTGCGTCCGGCTCTGGGCGCATCCTTCTCGATTCCGGCCAGTCCCGACTCATGATAGCGGTTGCGCCAACGACCTACTTTCTGCCGGCTGATACCCAGGACCTCAGCAATCTCCCCGTTGTCACGCCCTTGCGCCGCCAGCAGGACAATCTTCGAGCGTTCGGCCAACCTGACCGAGGTCGACCGGGACCGCGCCAATTGCTTCAACCTTTGGCGCTCCGACGGTTCCAAAACAATATCCACCGCCACACGCATACCGAATCTGCCATAGTGAAATGAGCTTATATTGTACACTATTTATGACGGGGTACACTAGCTTCCTACATGAAAGAGGCAAAGATAAAGGTACCGAAAGTGTCCGGCGTCGCCAATCCGTTCCTGAACAGCTTACAAAAAGGAGATATCGAGAAATTCGGAAGCCACTTTTCCAACGATCCTAACGCCAGTGCATCTGTCGGCGATGTCCGCGCACGCTGGCGTGAATTCACAGAGTTCCGCGATCAGTTTGTCTGTTCCGGTTGTGGCCGTAACCGATTTGTGCGTCCCGATCCGCTGGACAAGCCCGTGTGCAAAAGTTGTCAGATCCCATTCGCCTTTCCGGAACCACCAGGCGCGCAATGAAGAAACCGCCTACATCAGAATACTCGATTGATCATACGTTTAAGATCCTTAAGTCATTCAACGAGAAGATTTCCCGTCTGGAACGAACACGCTTTGCCAAGCGATACAAAACAGAGCCACCCAACGTGTAGTTGGCCTTTGATGATTTAAGAGTGGAGAACCTAGGTGATGGCCAGCTTTATTTTTCGGGAAAACTCAAGTCCTGGGTTCCCGACCTCGACGAAGACGACATTGATGCGTTTGTTTTGACCTATCGTTTGCTCACACAGAACAATGACCGTCTATCACTCGCGCGTATTAGCGAATTATATAATCAGGACTGGATGCCCTCCGAAGCAACGTCTCGTTTTCGTGAAGCCCGGACACACCTGAACAACTATCTGGATTCAGCCGCAACACTGGAATTCGGCACCCAAAGGATTGCCATTAGACAACTTGTGGATATTGTATTGTACGGGGGGCTGGCCCATAGCAACGAATCGAAAGCGGAACTATTTTGTTTGTGGGTTAACAACCTTACTATCAGCGGCTTAATGTGGGTCGAATTCATGGCCGCTATGAAGGAGGCCCTCTTTGTGTTTAGTTACTTGCGAAGGCTGAATGAGACTGTTATTGAGGCAGGTGCCTAGCCTACTGCCATCATAGTGCTACGCGATTGTAAATTAGAAGTCGATTTCATCCCATGAGCCATATCTCGTGTATAGAGTAAATATTCGGCCGACGACTGTCAATTTCATGTGGCCTGGGCCGGTCCGTATCGGAAGAATGGAGAAACTCGGGCCTTAGCGACAAGATTCGTCACATCAAAAATGAATTGCGCACCGAAATGGAAAGCCCGTCGATCGATACCAGCGTTATGAGACGCTGGCTGGATGTGTTGGCGGATTCTACTGCGCAAGATTACAGAAACCGGTTTATTACGACCAACTATTAGCCTCCTCGATGCAGTTCTTCACGCAATGAGAAGTCAGATTTTCATTCACTATCGACTGGCCCGTATTTAGCCCTAACGCCATACGAAACCATATGCAGTTATGTGCTGGTTAATGTAACCGACTGTTTTTCAAGAGCTTGGATACGCTGTAAAGAGCTTCGAATCATGTGGCCGCAGGTTCGACTCTCTCCGGGCACACCAATATGTCACCAAGTTACGACGCCTTTCCACCGCTTTCCTCGATGTTGCGTTTGGCCACAGTCAGTGTCGGCGTCTGCGCGGTTCCTCTATCTGCGGTCCTCCCTACGGCATTGGTCAGCTCCCTCAACTCCGGCGCCGCGGAGTGCGCGGTGATGTCGCCGTTTGGCACGGCCCGGCAACGTCTTGCGGGTCTCCAGTGGAACGCCGGCACCGAGAAGGCGGTGCCCGACCCGGTCGCCGCCACCCGGCCGACCACCTCGTACCCAGAGCGATCGAATGCGGGATGTCCGGCAGCTCGCAGGTAACTGTGGTCAATATCCTGCATCCGCGGATAGCTCACCATGTACAGAAAGGACATCGTTCGCCGGTGCTTTACTCCTCCTTGCGTTTCGCCGCCTGGTCAACCTGATATACAATAGGTATGGCCCGAGGCAACTAACTGGAGATTCCATGAATAACTACTGGGATGCAACGACCGGCATTGGCGTTACCGACCACGGCATCCTTGCGGACGATGACCAGTGCGACGTGGCCATCATCGGGGGTGGCTACACGGGTCTGAGCGCGGCGCTGCATCTGGCGCGCGATCATGGCATCGATGCGCGCGTCCTTGAGGCTGACACTATCGGCAGCGGCGCTTCCGGCCGCAACGGCGGCTTCTGCTGCCTCGGCTCGCACAAGATGCCTTACCAGACGCAGATCCGGCGCTTCGGCGTCGAGGCCGCCCGAGACTTCATGATGGCCCAATGTGCGGCCGTGGAGCTCGTCGCCGAGCTCATTGACGCTGAAGGTATGGAGGTCGATCGGACTGGTGACGGCGAGACGTTGGTCGCTCACCGGGGCTCACGAGTGCAGGAGCTCATCGCCGAGCGAGATATCCTCAAGGGGGTGTTCGGCATCAAGGGGTGCCTCCAAGGCTGCGAGGAACTTCGCGAGCGCGGCCTCGGCGGCCCGATCCAGCATGGCGGCCTCCATATCCCGATCGGTTTCGCCCTCCACCCCGGCAAATACGTGCGCAGTCTTGCCAATGCGGCCCTGCACCACGGTGCCCGGATCCACACCCGGACCCCGGTGAGCGGCTGGGAACACAACGGCTCCCGCCACCAGCTAATCACCGAAGAAGGCACGATGACCGCGGAGCGGGTTTTGATTGCGACCAACGGCTACACCTCCGAGCAGCTCTTCTCGCCCGTGCGTGGTGCCCTTTTGCGGGCCAATGCTTGCGCGCTAACGACTCGGCCGCTGAGCCGCGATGAACTTGCTGCCGAGGGCTGGCACAGCCACGACATGGTGTTCGACACCAAAAACCTTCTCAACTGGTTCCGTCTACTTCCCGACGGCCGCATGATCTTTGGCGGCCGCGGTGGCTTCGATTACTCCGACGCCGGCCACGAGCGCGATCGTGCCCGCCTGCAGCACCAGTTCGCCCGCGCGTTCCCCGCCTGGGCGCAGCTTCCGGTCACGCACGCCTGGACCGGGTTCGTCTGCTTGGCCCTCGACCGCCTGCCCCACCTCGGGCCGGTGGGCGCACCCGGGTCGGGCGTCTATGCTGCCCTAGCCTATCATGGGAACGGGGTTGCGGCTGCGACATGGTCGGGGCGCGCCATGGCTCGCCTGATCGCCGCAGGGAAGGATGCCGCGCGCATCCCCGCGATCATGACCCAGCGCCTGAAGCGCTTCCCGCTCCGCGCCTTGCGTCCCTGGTATCTTCGCGGCGCTTACCTGGCGTTCGGGCTCCGCGACCGCCTGCCGTAGGCTGGCCCGCCTCAGCCGCGATACCGCGTCACCCACAGCGCGACCAGCGTCATTCCGACAGTCAGCAGGATAATGAAGGTTCCGACCACGTTGATGCCTGGATCGATGGTGGTGCGAAGCATACCCCAAATCAGCGTCGACAGCGTGTTGCCCCCGCCGATCGTGAAAAAGGTAATGATGAAATCGTCAAGAGACAGCGCCGCAGCGATGAGCGCCGCACCAATCACCGAGTTACGGATTTGCGGCAGGATCACCGTGAAGAAGATGCGGACTGGCCTCGCCCCACAGTCGCGCGCTGCGTCCACCATGGCGAAGTCGAAGCCGAGTAGCCGAGTATAGACCACAAGGATGACGAAGGGCTGAGTGATGACGAGGTGGGCGAAAATGACGCTGAGCAAACCGAGGTCA
This sequence comes from Gammaproteobacteria bacterium, assembly GCA_034520625.1. Lineage (GTDB taxonomy): Bacteria > Pseudomonadota > Gammaproteobacteria > Arenicellales > JAANXG01 > JAANXG01. The sequence goes on from JAXHNI010000005.1 coordinate 220,719, forward strand.
AAGCCGACCTGCGTGTACGACGACAGCAGCGCGAACCCAATGACCAATGGCGGGATCATCAGCGGGAAGCTGAATGCGATCAGCATGGGTACCGCCCAACGGGCACGCATGCGCAAGAGGAACAGCGCGAACAAGGTTCCCGTAATTGTCGAGACTGCGCCCACGGAGCCCGACACCCAAGCGCTGTTCTCAAAAGCGCTCCAAAAGCTCGACCAGTCGATGACCTTTTCGTACCAACTCAATGTGAGGCCACCCATCGGGAAAGTCGTCAGCCGGTTCTCACCGAACGAAAACAGTACCAGCAGCAGAAGCGGAGCGATCAGAAACACCACAACGCACAGCGTGAATACAAACCATCCGGCTCTCTGTACGGTAGTCATCGTCGCCTCAGAAACAGTCTGAAGATCGTGCCCACGGCCACTATCACAAGCGCCGACAGCACCAGGGTCGTGAACGACATCGCCGCTCCGAGCGGAGTGTTCATGCGCATGCCGAACTGGCTCTCGATGAAGTTCCCGATCATACGCGTCTCGGTTCCACCCACTAGGCGCGGTGTCACGTAGTCCCCCGCCGAGATGAGGTACGCGAAAGCGAACGCGGCTATAATCCCGAAATACGCCTGCGGCAGTATGATGTCGCACATCACGCGAGAGCTGCTCGCCCCTAGGTCGCGAGCTGAGGCGACCTCGAGATCGTCGATGCCCCGCAAGGCCCCGTAAATCGGCAGGATCGCCAGCGGCAAGAGGTAGTGCGTGAGCGTGATAACCACGGCGAATGAACTGTAGAGCAATAAGTCGATGGGCTCGCTGATTAGTCCCAGGCCAAGTAGCGCGGAATTTAGGATGCCGTCGATGCCGAGAATAGTCTTCCAAGCGTAGATCTTGACGAGGTAGCCCCCGAACAGCGTAACCAATGCCATGAACAGAAGAACCGGCCCGTAGCGGCCAGCCTTGAAACGGATCACGTAGGCGAAACCGAAGGCAATCAGAGTCGTCAGAGCGGCAATGCTCAGGCCGATGGTAAGAGTGAAGACGATCGAACGCGGATACGTCGTGACCGTTTTCACGTAGTTGTCGAGAGAGAAGCCTGGTATGATCTCGAAAAGGCTAGCGTGCCAGAAACTAACGACGAGAAAGAACGCGAGCGGCGCCACGAAAAGCGTGCCGTAGACGACCGTCGCAGGTACTGCCAACAGCGCACCTTTCGGCATTGCCGCGCTCACTCCTTGAGCACTTTGCGCGGATCGGGCCGCCACCACAGCGTCACCCTGCTGCCGTCGCGCAGCGTGTCGCCGACCTGCTCGCTGTCCTGGACCTGGGCTACGATGATCTGGTCCCTGGTGAGTCGGACGTGGAGTTCGACGTGCGACCCGAAATAAATGATATCCCTGATCATGCCGGCGATGGCGATGTCTTCCGCACTCTCCTGCACGAGCTCGAGCTGCTCTGGCCGAACGACGACGGTCACCGTGCCGTCAGGTCCGTCGTGCGGGAACGAGGCGCCCGCGGCCAGGGTGATGACACCCCCGCGACGCTCGCCCTCGAGCAAGTTCGCCTCGCCGAGGAACGTTGCCACATAGCGACTGGCCGGCGCCTGGTACACCTCCTTGGGCCGACCCTCCTGGGCGATGCGGCCGGAGTCCATGACCGCGACCCGGCTGGCCAACGACATCACCTCGCCTTGATCGTGAGAAACCAACACGAAGGTACCGCCGATGGCCTTGTGGATTCGCCGCAACTCGACGTGCATCGAGCGCCGCAGCTTGAGATCAAGCGCGGCCAGTGGCTCGTCAAGGAGCAGCACCTTGGGTCCCATCACGAGAGCCCTCGCCAGCGCGACCCGTTGTTGCTGGCCGCCCGACAGGTGAGTCACGGACTCGTTTTCGTAGTGCTCCATCTGCACGAGCTCAAGAACCGCCCGGGTGCGGGCCGCGACGTCGCTCTTAGCCAGCCTCTGGATTTGCAGGCCGTAGGCTACATTCTGGCGCACCGTCATGTGGCTGAACAGTCCGTAGCGTTGGAACACCATGTTCGTGGGACGGTGTTCCGGTCCATGGCGGGTGACGTCGGCTCCCCCGATCCAAACTGAGCCGCGGGTCGGACTAACGAAGCCCCCCATAACCCGTAGCAATGTGGTCTTACCACAGCCCGACGGGCCGAGCAGGGCGAAGAAATCTCCTTGCTCGATGGAGAGGTCGGTGTGTTCGACCGCGGTCACCGGGCCGAACGACTTAGACACTCCCCGAAGCTGCAGAAGCGGCGCGTCCGTCACGACGTCTCCAGCTTGCGGCCGCGCACTCGATACACCTTCCGCAGGGCGCCCCGGTCTCCCGCGGCGCGGACCGTCTCCAGCGACGGCTCGCAGAGCCGAGCCCGAGCGTCCTTGTCTGGCGGACCGGCGATCATGCGGACAGGAAGCGTTCGTATTCCTGCAGCATCTCGTCGAATGTCACATGCTTGCCGTCGCTCTCCATCGGGAACATAGGATACAAATGCGCTTGAGAGAAGTACGCATCGAGATTGTCGTAGTTGTACAGAGCCCTGACCTCCGGCTCCAGGAGGTCGATCGACTCGCGGTTGACGATGCCCAGGGCATGTTGGTTGCCGAACACTGCCTGTGCTTCCTTGCTAAGGCAGTGGTTGATGAGGTCATGATCTAACTCATAGTTGGGCGCGCGGGCTGGGATGTTGATGGTATCGAAGAAGCCCCAGGTGCCTTCCTCCGGCTTGGCAATCTCCGGCCGCCTGCCGGCCGCGGCATTCCAGATGACCATCGGCTCCCAACCCATGATCATGGCGACCTCGCCGCGCGCGAGCATGTCGGCACCTTCGCCGAGGCTGCTGGGCATTGCCCTTGCGTGCTTGGTCTTGATCTCAATCATGAAGTCGATCGTCTCCTCAAGCTCCTCGCGGGTCATCCGTGTCGGCGTCTCGATGCCCAGTCCGGCTCTTGCCCATACCAGCACGTTGGTCATCGCATCGCTGAACATCGCGACTCGGCCCTTGTACTCTGGCTTTAGAAAATTCATCCACGAGGTGGGCGGCTCCGAAACCATGTCCGGATTGTAGAGCAAGGCGCAGGAGCTGAACGTGAAGGGTACACCATAGAGCTCGCCGTTGACTTCGATGTCATCGAGCCCGAGCTCGGCGGGTTGACGCAGCCGCGTCAGCATCTTGTCGAGATTAGGTATGCGGCCTCGCTTGATCGGCTCGAGCAGATCGGCCTGTGCCGATAGGCTGACATACATGTGATTCAGCGTCACGAGATCATAGGTTCCTTTGCCACCGGCCCGCAACCGCGTGAGGATGTCCTCGGTGGTGCTTATGTAGGTCGTCTCGAAGCGAATGTCGTTGTCCTCCATAAACCCGCCAGCCATGAACGCATCGTCGTAGCCCTGCCAGCCCAGGAAGTTCACCTCGGACTCGGCAAACGCCTGCCTGATCGGTAGCCCGAGAGACAGCGTGGCTGTACCCGCACCCATCCGCGTCAAAAACGAGCGGCGGGTCATGGGCGTCGGTGATGTCAGATTGCCATACCGTTTCCGGCTTGCGGCTGCGATGGCTTGAAGCCTGTTCTTTACTACCATTTGCTTTCTCCTCCAGCCTGTTAGGCTGCGCATTGTCTGCTGTTATCGTGTTTTGGCCCGTCTACGAGCCAGTTCTTCCCACCGTCCGTCGTCGACTGCCGATGGGCGTCACCTCCTTGCTGCCTGGTCCGGTACCATGCCGTACACCTCGATGGCCGCCTCGCGGGAGATCTTTCCTTCCCGCAGATCACGAAGAACCGCGTCCCGACGGCGGCGTTTCGGATCACCGTACCCTCCCCCACCGCCAGTGATTGTCACCATGCGGTCGCCCGGATCCACCAGGATGCGGTCCTTCGTAATCGTGCGCCTGTCTCCGTCCCTGCGCACGAGAGTCAGAGACGCCGGCTCACCTACGTGGCCCCTCTCGCGGCCCCAGGGCGCGTACTTAGGATTGGTCTGCTCGGTGTAGAAAACGACGTCGCAGTGGTCGAGAAACTCGTAAACCCGCCGCATTCCGAGTCCGCCGCGGAACTCGCCGGCGCCACCGGAGTCGGGCATGAGCTCGGTGGAGACGATCCGGATTGGATACTGTCGCTCACAGATCTCCGCCGGCAGGATCCCGACGTTGCCGAGGTACGTATCGACGGTGTCGAGACCGTCGCCGCCCGAATAGCCTCCCATTCCGCCGCCGAGATCATCGGCCATAACCACGGTCCGCCCCGTGTGCGGATCACGACCCTCGGCGGCCAGACTTGAGAACCCGACGAACGACCCGGCGACGTTGACTGCCGGGTAGATCTGGCTGAGAGCACGGATCAAGGTATCAGTGATTCGCTGGCTGGCCAAGTGCCGCAGGCTAACGGCGGCAGGGTAGTCCGGATTGACCAGAGTGCCGGTCGGCAAATTAGTCCGGATTGGGCGCACGCAGCCAGCCGTCTGCTCGCCATCCGGGTCGATGACGGCCTTGACGCCAAAGATGATCGCCGCGAGCGCTGCGGTATGGGAGCAATTCATACCGCCCGGCATCTGCGGATCGGTTCCCGTAAAATCGACGTGGAGCTCGTCGCCACGGACCTCGACCGTGACCTGAATTTTCTGCGGTGGACCACCGAGACCGTCGTTGTCGAGATACCCTGTGGCGCTCGCCCGGCCGTCCGGACAGTCCGACAGTTTCCTGCGGATCCGTGCCTCACCTTGGCTCAGCCGTTGTCGGACCACCTCTCCGATCCGCTCAGTACCGTACTTGTCAATGAGCTCACCGAAGCGCCGGACGCCGAGCCTGGCCGCGGCGATCTGCGCGCGTAAATCGCCCAGATTGGTCTGCGGATCGCGGACGTTCGTCTCCATGATCCGAAGGATCGTCCGGTTGAGCCTCTCCTGCTCCATGAGTTTGACGTACGGATAGATCACGCCCTCCTCGAAAATCGACTGATTGGCGAATCCTTCAGTGCCCGGATTGGTACCGCCGACATCCGTGTGGTGGGCCAGGTTGCCAGCCCAGGCGACAATCGTCCCCTCGTGAAAGATAGGCGCAAAGATGTGAATGTCAGGCGTATGCGTCCCACCGCGGTAGGGATTATTGCCGATGAACATGTCGCCGGGACGGATGGGTTCGTCCGCATTATCTTCCAGCAGGGCGGGCAGCGCGTAAGCCATGGAGCCGAGCAGCGCCGGAATGTTCTCGTCCTGGGCGATAGTCTCACCGTCACTCGAGAACAGCGCGCAGGAGAAATCAAGCATCTCCCGGATAATGGGAGAGTACGAGCTGCGCTTCAGGGCCTCGTTCATCTCGCCGACTATCGCATTCAGCACGCTCCCCACGACCGCCGTAGTTACCGGGTCAGTCATGACCGGACTCCTCTCTGATGACCAGAATCCCCGAGCGTTCGACGTTGGCAGCGGCGCCCGGCGGGATCACGATCGTTGTATCGAGCTGTTCGACGACGGCAGGTCCGGCGATACGGGCTTCCCGCGCCAATGCCTCGCGGTGGTAGATAGCGGTGGTTACATAGCCTAATGCCTCCTCGAACCAGACTTCGCGCTCGCCGACCGCTTGCGGTTTTCGGCCGGCATCGAGGTCCGCTAGCCGGATGCGTTCGAAATCTCCCCAAGCCGTGGCACGAGCCATAACGATCTCGGTAGGCTCACCCCGAGCCGAGTGTCCGTAGGCCTTCTCATGCTCCTCGTGGAAGCGGTCAACAATAGCCTCCAATTCCTCATTCCGTCGGCAGGCAACCGACACCGTATACTCCTGGCCGATGTAACGCAGATCCAATTGAAAAGCACAGCGGCGCCTCTCGGGCGCAATACCGTCCTCGTCGAGCAGCTTCTCGGCTAACGCTTCGAGCTCCTCCTGTGTCCGTTCGATCAGCGCGGCATCGGGGTCCTCACCCCAGGTCAGCACTGGACGCGCGAGATCGTGGCGCAGGCTTGAGTTCAGCAGGCCACCCGCACTTAGCAGGCCGGGATACGGCGTCACGACCACCGCCCGCATGCCTAGCATGCGCATGAGGCTGGCACCATTCAGGGGACCCGCCCCGCCGGCGGCGAGTAGCGCGAATTCCCGGAGATCGTCACCGTTGCGCGCCGCCGTCTGGCGGATAGCACCCGCCATGTTGGCCTCGGCCACAGCGACAATACCCTTCGCGGTATCCTCAATCTCAAGAGCGAGCTTGCGGCCGAGACCTTCAACGGCGCGGGCCGCCGCCTCGTGGCTGAGCTTCATCCGACCGCCGAGGATACCCTCCGGATTCAGGCGGCCGAGCACGACCTGAGCGTCGGTGAGTGTTGCCTCCGTCCCGCCGGTCTCGTAGCAAGCCGGCCCGGGGTCGGCGCCCGCACTGTGCGGCCCGACGTGCAGCGCGCCACCCTCGTCGGCCCAAGCGATGCTGCCGCCGCCGGCGCCGATCGTCTCGATCTCCAAATTGCTCAAGAACAGCGGCACGCCGTTGGGGAGACCCATCTCTGTGCGCGTACGCGGCTTGCCGTCGATGACAATGCCGATATCAGCACTGGTACCGCCGATATCGAGTGTGACGAGATTCGTGTAGCCTATCGAGGCGCTGGCGTGGATACCACCAACCACCCCACCGGCCGGACCCGAGAGCACCAAGTGATGGGCGTTCTCACCCATTGACCGGGTAGTCGTTGCAACCCCGCCGTTACTCTTCATAATGTACAGGGCGCAATGGAAGTTCTCAGCGGTGAGCGCACGCTCGAGGTTTTCCAAGTAGGGCACCAGCAGGGGCTCGAGCGCCGCGTTTATGGCGGTGGTAATGAACCGTGGGTACTCGCGCACCTCGGGAGAGATATCAGCCGAGCATGCGACGTAGGTGCCGGGCATGGCCTCGTTGCAGATTTCCCGGATCGCCTGTTCGTGTTTACCGTTGGCGATCGAGAACAGCCCGCACACGGCGATGGCCTGTACTTCGGCTTCGGCGAGCCGCGCCACGGCATCTCGTACCTGGTCGGCGCCCAACGGCTCGATCTCGCTGCCGTCGTAGGCAATCCTGCCGGGGACCTCGATTCGCAGCTCACGCGGCGCCACGCAGAGCGACTGCTTCTGGTTCAAGTAGTACAGGAGCGGACGTCTCTGCGTGCCGATCTCGACGACGTCACGGCAGCCCTGCGTGGTGATCATCCCGATACGAGCCATGTCTTCGGTGATCACCGCATTCGTAGCGATCGTCGTCCCATGGACCACGCTGTCAATATCGCCGGGACCGAACCCACTAGCCGCAAGCACGCTGCGGATGCCGTTAATTATGGCAGCAGCGGGATTCGTCGGCTGCGATGGTACTTTCGCAACCGTGAATTGGCCCGACTCGTCGTCGAGCAGGACACAGTCGGTGAACGTCCCGCCGGTGTCTACTCCGATCCTGCGCATCGCCTCACTCCCGAATGCTACTTGTTGCCGTCAGCCGCCGCGCTCAACGCACCACCAGCTGTCGCTCGCGCACCGGTGTAAGCTGAGTGCAGCCGTCTCCGGTGACCGCGACGCTCTCACTGAAGCCGATGCCGTACTTCTCCGTGGGAACCCACACGCATATCGGCATGTGAAAGGTCATCCCTGGTTGGAGTTCCTCGTGGCAATTCTCGGCAATGTACATGGGAGCCTCCGTCCAGGTCGGCTGGAATCCCATGCCGATCGAGTAGCCGAAGGCACCATGGAAGTACGTGTCTTCCGGGGCGTCTTTGAGGCCTTGAGCGGCAATCTCTGCTACCTCGTGTCCAGTGCGGCCGGGACGGATGTTCTCGAGCAGCAGGTCCACCACCTTTAAAGCCGCGTCTGAAAGCCGCCGCAAACCGTCCGAGGGCGGCCCAACGACGCCGCTGCGCATTGACGGCGCATTGTAGCGGTAGTGACACCCGGAATACTCAAGATACACGGGATCGCCTCTGTGGATCGGCGTGCGGCGGTAGGCGATGTGCGGCATGTAGCCAGTGCGCTTGCCCGTCATGATCATAGGATCAATCGACATCAGCTCCGAACCGGCTGCGATCATCGCGGCGTAGCCCGCGGCGACGACCTCGTTCTCTGTCCTGCCTTCCTCCAGCGCTCTGAGCGAGGCGTCGAGCCCAATGGCCGTGTACTCCCCGGCCGTGCGCATATACGCGAGCTCCGCTTGCGACTTGATCTTGCGGACCGAGAGCACGAGCTTACTGGCATTGACAAGCTTCGCCTCCGGCATCAGTTCCTTTAGCCGCAGATAACTCTCGGTGTCGAATGCCACGTTGGAGAATGTCTCGGCATTGCCCATCTCCACGCCGATATGCTTGTGCGCAGCCCCGAGATCAATCAGGATCTGCCCGAGCTGCGTCGCCGTGTCCTGACCTTCGTGCCAACGGTAGACATACGTCTGCTCGATCGTGCTGCACAACAGCGCGCAGGGCGACTCCAACTCCGAGCAATGAAGGCTTATGTCACCGTCGACCGGCAGAATCCCCACCGTGTAGCCGCAAGGCATCGTCGTGTCGTAACCGGACAGGTAGCCCAAGTTCGGGGTGCTGCTGATGACCAGGATGTCGATGCCATCGGCGCGCATCTGTTCCTGGACACGGCGGACACGGCCATTGTACTCCTCCGACGAGAACGCCATATCACGTTCCAGAGGAGCGCGGTTAAGCATTTCATTCAGATCCATTTTTGCCTCCTATAGTTTCTTCGTAACTTTGGCGGGGCCGCGTCTTGGCGCGGTCGCTTACTGATGCACCCTTCACAGCGCCGCGCCCGTCTCTTCGCCGGCGCCTTCCTGACCCATTGGTGGCCTCACCCCGTAATGGAACTTACGCACACCCCACATCACGTAGACGGTCGAGCTGACGAATCCGGGGATCTCGAGATACACCTCTTCCTTGAAGCGGGCGTAAGCCTGGGTGTCGGCGACGGCGATCTCAAATATTACGTCGAACCCCGAGACGACCAGCCCGATCCACCCCACCTCTCGGCGGCGCGCCAGGATCCGGGCGGCTTCTTCGGCGCTACCCGGCTCAAGGTTGAGGCCGACCGTGGCGTGAAACCTAAGACCGAGCTTGCGCGGATTCGGAACCGCAAGGACCTCGACGATCCCGGCATCGCGGAGCTGGTTGAATCGGCTACGCACCGTCCCTGGCGCCACTCCGAAACGCTGGGCCATCTCCCGGAATGTGGCGCGCCCGTCCTGCTGCAACTCCGAAATAATGTTCAAGCTCATGTCGTCGAGCTGATAGGTACTATTATCTCTGCTCATTATGAACCAAATTCCCTAGAATTATGTATAATTAGCATTTTATATGGTGTTTTGTAGCAAATTCGATAGCTCAACGCAACTTTTTCTGAACTTAAATCATTTGAGCTCGTATCCGAATAAACACTACCAATACCGCAACGGCGTCTGGATCCGCGGCGCGCGCGGCGATACCTCCGAGACTTGGGCCCGCGCTGTCGCGCGGTATCGACCCGCAACCCAACGCCCGTGCCAAAGCTTTCACCAAGCCGATGGTCGAGCGCCGAGTGGCGCCGACCCAGTCGGTTGACAACAGGAAGCGGGGCCTGCAGCAGAACGAAAATCGACACAGCGGAGTGTTTATGCTTTTCGTTCGACTTAAATTTCCAACTCCGGATAACAAGCGTATGAACATCAGCAAAGATATCTACGACCTTCGGCGGCGGGACTCCGCCCACCACTGGCATCCGTTCACGGACACCAAGAAACTGACGGCAAAGGGTCCGCGCGTGATCACCAGCGCCGAAGGCGTCTATCTGGTGGATTCGGACCGCAACCGGCTGCTGGACGGCATGGCGGGCCTGTGGTGTGTGAACGTCGGCTACGGTCGCCGGGAGCTGGTGGACGCGGCAAGCCGCCAGATGACCGAGCTCCCCTACTACAATACCTTCTTCCAAACCTCTCACCCGCCGGTGATCGAGCTGAGCACGATGCTGGCGGAGCTGACCCCCGGAGACTTGAACCGCTTTTTCTTTACCGGCTCGGGCTCCGAGGCGAACGATACCGTGGTGCGGCTGGTCCGGACCTACTGGGACGTGCTGGGCAAGCCGGAAAAGAACACCATCATCGCCCGGCAGAATGCTTATCATGGATCCACCGTAGCCGCCGCCAGCCTGGGCGGCATGGCGGCCATGCACGCCCAGAGCGGGCTGCCGATCCCGGACATTACCCATATCGCGCAGCCCTACTGGTTCGACGAAGGCGGCGACCTTTCCCCGGAGGAGCACGGCATCCGGACGGCCCGCGCCCTCGAGGCGGAAATCGACCGCCTCGGTGAGGACAAGGTCGCGGCGTTCATCGCCGAGCCGGTGCAGGGCGCCGGCGGGGTGATCGTCCCGCCGGACAGCTACTGGCCTGAGGTGAAGCGCATCTGCGCGCAGCGGGACATCTTGTTCATCGCCGACGAGGTCATCTGCGGCTTCGGGCGCCTGGGCCACTGGTTCGGCTCCCAATACTACGATCTGGAGCCGGACCTGATCAGCATGGCCAAGGGCATCACGTCCGGTTACCTGCCGCTCGGCGCAGTCGCCATCGGCGACAAGGTCGCCGGCCCGCTCATCGAAGAGGCGGGCGAGTTCTTTCACGGCTACACCTACTCGGGACACCCAACCTGCGCCGCCGTGGCTGTCGAGAACCTGCGCATCCTCGAGCAGGAGGACATCATCCGGCGGGTTCACGACCACACCACCGAGTATTTTCAGAAAGCCTGGTCGACCCTGTCGGACCATCCCCTGGTTGGCGAGGCCCGCAGCGTAGGCCTGATGGGCGCGCTGGAGCTGGTACCCGACAAGTCGGCACGGCTGCGTTTCGAGAACCTCGGCCGGGTGGGCGAGATGTGCCGCGATCTGTGCCTCGAGAACGGGCTGGTGATGCGCGCCGTGCGCGACAGCATGATCGTCTCGCCGCCCCTGGTGATCGACGAGCGCCAGATCGACGAGCTAGTGGACAAGGCGCGCCGCAGCCTGGACCAAACCCGGGACAAGCTCGGACTTTGATAATGCGGCAGATTCCAATATCGTCGCCACGCTTCAGCTGGCGCCCTTTGGCTTCCAGAGCCAAGCATCAGGCGCCGGGCTGTTCGCCAACAAGCTGCTAACCGAGAAGGCGGCACGCTCGGTTGGATCGTGACCGAAATCTGGGTCAGCGCTTGCTATCCATGCTCGAGCAGTTCGCGTAGCAGGGCCTTCTGCTGGCCGATCTCCACCTCAAGCTTATTGACCTCATAGCTATCGGCGTCCATATCTTCCTGTATAGAGGGGGGTGGGGCGGATTCGAAGAGTCGCTCACACGGCCTTCCAGGCGTTCGATGCGGCGAGTCAGCCGCTGCATCTCCATGTCCGATATCCGACGACAAGCCTCGAACCAAAATCGCCCGGGCCGATCGCCGTGCTTGCGAAGAGTTTCTACGAACTCCCCAAAACATGAACTAGTAAGGTTGAAATGGCCGCCACCCTCACTACTTCCGCACTCCGGCCTAGACTGTGTTATACGATTTATTAACAGCGACAAGTGCCTATGAGCGATAATTCCAATTCCGACACTTTTCCGACATCAGTGCTGCTTTGTCATGCGCTGTACTGCAACTCGAGCAACGAGCGCCGTCTTCAGGCGTTTAAAAACAATAGGTTACGATCGTATCGGTGGCTTCGAACCAGGTGGTCGGGGGTTCGAGTCCCTCCGGGCGCGCCAGATTCGCGTTGGAGATCAGGCAGTTATTGACCACTATACATTGACTGATTCTTGTTCCAGCACCACCAGTATCGACATTTCCCGGCTTGGTTTGACAGATCCGGCTCGCCGCTCCGATCAAGTTCCGCAGCTGCGGCGCCGGACAATGGGGCGAGCAGGCTCCTTTCCTGTGCCACCAGGGTCGGATTATCGAGTTTCGGCGACACAATCGCCAACTGAAAGTCGTCGCTACTTTGCACAAGTGCATCTGGATCGCCATGGCGGTGGCGATGATGGCGGTCGCATCACGTCCTTGAACAGGTTTGGAAAGCAGGGACCGCGGAGCAGGCCCGAGCCAGGCAAAACGAGTCCGGCCTTCCTAAAGACTCTATTCGTTTAAATCCAACACCGCCTGGAGTTTCCGTAACGCTTCTTCCTGCTTTTCTTCATTCATCTTCCGGATATTGATCAGTTTCCATTGGACCCCGGGCAATTGGTCGATATCTGCTACTGGCATCAATGCCCAATTGGGTTGCCCTCGCTTTATTGAAAGTAGAAATCTTTTCTCGTTTTCCGTCATGCTGCTTCTGATTGTGTCGATAAGCGCTTCGCGAACAGACACCAGGTCATCGTATTCGACCTCTTCAGCGACCATGCCGGAGAACTCTTGCTCGAATGCCCGTCTGAAGTCGATTAGATTAGGGTCGAGCAGCTCACTCATTGGTCGGTCGTGGCTGGCAAGATAGATCACAAAGGCGGTGCGAATATTGTCCGTGATCCCTTCATTTTCCATCAAGATTTTTGCGTCGAAGATATCGCGCGGATGCTGTCGATCCAATGCAGCGCACAGCTTGCCGCCATATAGATCTTCGATCGCTAACGTCACCGCCGGCGCCGATACCTCGAACAGCCGCTCGGCCGTCTCGCTCAGCTCGCGCTCGACGGGCGGAAATACAGCACCCCGAAGCACCAGATTGGGCTCGATCTTGACAGTGGCTTCCGCGGTACTGATGGATAATTTCGAAACATGCTCCCCACCCTTTGTTTGGCCCTCCTGTACCGTCGCTCCAGGCACGGTTTTACGAATTCCGGCAGCGATGCGGCGTAACGCGGTGCCGATGTTCGCCAAGGCCGTGGCGCGGGGCTCCAGGGGTAGATACGTCAAATCGATATCAACCGACAGTCTCGGCATATCACGAACGTAGAGATTAATCGCCGTGCCGCCCTTCAACGCGAAGCATTCTTCTGCTGCCACGTGGGGCATGACTCGCAGCATGAGCTGTGCCTGGCTGAAGTAAGGACTGTCCTTCATGGCGAATCTTCGGTCCCCGCCCATTCGAAGTTCGCGCGAGGCACGGTGATGTTGTACTTGGCGTTGAACCGTCCGCCTTTGGTTATCATGCGTTTGCCTTTCCCGAAGTCCACCTTGGACAGATCCAATTTCCTGGTCCAGGCATGATTGCAGAGCTCGGCGAGAACCATGAACAACCGTTTCACCTTCACAGAACCACATTGTTCCAACAGTGATTGGACCAGACGCGGCCTTAACGTGGTCAACCCCTCCATGAGCAAGCCGGCCTCTTCAAACGTCTCTTCCGAGGGGACGAGATACAGAACTTCCATTATGGCGCGCTCGGGCGCCGAGACCGTTATGGCATAGGTGGGCATTTCCTTTCTGGTGAGACCTGCATTCGGGTTGTGGACGAACAGCTTGGTGGTGGTAAAGCGAAGGTACGGCCCCCAGTCATATTTCCGGAACCAGGCGGGCAGCCGGGTTCCGGGGCTGCCAAACAAAGATATGGTGCCGCCCTTTCCCATCGGCAGGAAATGGGCATACCCTTGCATTTGTAATGCACTTTTCGATCCCACGTGAACGGGCAGCTTCATTTGCTCCTGAACGGCATACAGGCCGCCGGTCCAATCGACGGTGTCGCCGGCCCGCACGTAGGCCCCTTGGCCGATTCGTTCTACCCAGCCGCCTTTCTCGTACTCATGCACCAGTTGCTGGTAGGCACCCTGGGTTTCCAACCAACGTGATACTGCAACAGTGCCCTGGGGCCATACCCTGAGCAAACGGTTTATTTTGCTACGTGGTTCACTAGTCATTATTGTTAATATAACAGATATGTAAACTCTTTGCCAACCGCGGTTTACAAAGACGAGTATATAACAAGCAGAACTTGTTCTTTGGGCATTTCCGCACCCCCTAGTACGCAATCTCTTGGTCTCACAGCGCGTCGCGCCACGCCTCGATTTCGTCGACCCTCCATCGCACAGCTCGCTCACTGATGCGCACGGGTGACGGAAATGTCCCCTCCGATACCCACCGGTAGATCGTGGTCCGGCAGACCCCAACGAAGTCACAAACTTCTCCGATCCGTATCAGTGCCCCGGCGGGAAATCCCCGCTCGGTAGTAGCTGGTTTGGCAGCCGCTTCTGCGCGTGATTTCTTGCTCGCTTAGACGGTGCGCAGTCGCTCCAATTCTGCTTGCAATTTTCTGATTTCATGGGCTGCCGCTTCCCGATCTTGAAGGAGTTGCCCGAGGGTGCGTTGGCCCGGATCAATCCGAAGCCGGTCAAGGATATCGTTCTCTATCATCGGTCTCCTCTATGCAGTTCGTCACGCAACCAGGAGCCGGATTTTCATCCGTGTATCGTTGTATGACCAGAAGGCGGCGTCGCGTTCGCTCTCTCGACTGGCCCGTATTTGGCCCTAACGCCATACGGAACTATCTGCAATTATGTGCTGTGGGCGTCCCTGTGGGTTAAGGTAACTGTCTGTTTACTAAGGGATTGGATACGCTGTAAAGAGCTTCGAACCAGGTGGTCGGGGGTTCGAGTCCCTCCGGGCGCGCCAATAAATCAATGACTTGGCGTTCATCCCGCAGCGTCCGTTTCCAACTGGCCCGTATTTGGCCCTTTCGCCTCGGCCCGGACGAGGTAGAAGCTCGGCCTGTGCACCAGGGTCACGAGCTTTTCCACCTGTTCGAGCATGTACCCAATCTCCGCCACGCTGTAATGCGTGGTGATGTCTCCGTTGTAGTGATTCAAGTCCACCTGCCGGTCCTCCCGGGAGGCGGGGCCCGGCGATCGCCACACAGGATCTGTCGTACAACAGACAGCAGGTGGATCTTAAAGCCCAGTATGACCGAAACGTGACTCACCGTCCGGCACAGCGACGGCAGCACGGGCATTCCCCGGCGCCAGGTGCACATAACGCTCTGTCATGTTGATCGCGGAATGACCGAGCAACGCTGTCACCTCCGACAACGGCATACTCTTGGACACCAACCACGCCGCACAGGTGTAGGGCCTATTCCGAGATCGAAATCATCGGCACCCTTCGACCGGTGCCTCGTATATACAGTATTCAACAGGCGGGGCAATGTGCCATAATGTTATATGAGATTGACCACGGTCCTGTCCGAGGGACCCATGCTAGGTAAACCGAATACGGACTCGGGCGAAGTGCCTCCCCGCCACAGTCGCCTCCCCGCCGACATGACACACCGGGCCGCCAGGGCCGCCCCGCCCCCGCAAACGCCGAGCGCGCCACCCAGAACCTGCACCAGATCACCGCCCACCTGGAACAAAGGCGGTTCACCGGCTTTTACTCGCGGGAGCGACCAAATCCGGGCCGGTGAAGAATGAACGCCGGGATATGCGATGGAGCAGGAGAACGTCGTTGGCCCCTACCGAGGCCGTTCCGCGAGGCGCGTCCGAGATGGAGAATCGGCTCGCGGGGCAAGTTATTCGACTGGCGTTCCAGGAGCCGTTCGGTGTTCGCAGTGCTGGCGGCGGTTTTCTTTACGGCCTGCGGCTCGGAGTCCGGTCCGGGCGCGGCGGCCGCCGGTTTGACCCTTGCCGCTTACGAGGGCGAGCTGAACGCGCTGGCGTACCTGGCAAGCGACCGCGGGCTCTACGCGGCACAAGAACTGGATATTGAGCTCGAAAGCTTCACCTCCGGCCGTGAGGCGGTCCAGGCCATGCTGGACGGCGAGGCCGATCTCGCCACCGGCTCCGTTTCGGTTTTCATCGATCATTACCTGCTCGGCGAGCGCGACCTGCGCATCGTGGCCAGCTTAGCGCGGTTCGACACCAATCACCTGCTGGCGCGCCGGGACCACGGCATCCAGGCGCCGGGCGACCTCCGTGGCAAGACCATCGCCGTGTTTAAGGGAACCACCAGCGAGTACCTGCTGCAGCTGGTTCTTGCGGACCACGGCCTTTCCCCCGAGGACGTCACGCTGGTAAACCGCGAACCCATCGCAACCAGAGAAGCGTTGTCCAATGGCACCGTGGACGCGGCGATGATCTGGGACCCGCACGCTTTCGCGCTGCAGCGGGAGCTCGGCAACCGCCTGATTCACATCAAACCCATAGTGCGCTCACCAAGCTCGTTCCTGTTGATGTCGCGGCGCCAGTGGGTGGCGCAGAATTCCCTGGACTTGGAGCGCCTGCTGCGCGCTCTGTCCCACGCGGAGACCTACGTCGTGGAACACCCGGAGGAGACCCGTAAGTACCTGGCGCGTCGCTTTGACCTCTCGAGCGACTATGTGGCCTACATCAGCCCGGCGATCGATCTGCATCTGTCGCTCCCTCAGAGCCTGGTGGTTTCCATGGACGAGGAAATGAGATGGTTCCTGGACCAACGGGACGGGGCAGCCCGGCCGGTGCCCGATTTTCTCGACGCCTTTCATTCGGACGCCCTGCGGCGGGTGGCGCCGAACGATGTCGGCATATACGAGTAGCGGAGCGCGTGATGACAGACCCTGACAAGCCGACCGGCCGGAGCCCGGGTACTGGCATGACCCCCCTGGTCGCAACACTCGTTTACGTGGCCGTCGCTGTGGCCGCCAGCGGCCTTTTCGGATGGTCGATATTGGCCTCGCAGAAAGTAGGCCGGAGCAACGAGATCGCGCAGCGCATCACGGAGCAGTCCTACAATCTGTCGCTGCTCGCCGGGGAGGTGCTGGACGGATCCAGGCGCGCCGAGCGTCAGTGGTCCGTCCTGCATCAGACTCTGGGGGAAGGCTTGCAGAGGCTCGAGAGGAACGACCCGGGAATCACTTCACGTTTGGAGCCAATCCAGCACCTGCATGAGCAAAGGGGTGAGGTGTTTGCCCGCCTCGTTTCCGGGGGGACGGCGAACAGCTGGCAGCAACAGCGTCTGTTCCAACAGCTCAGAAACCTGTCTTCGGAGATGGTCTCCCGCGTGCTGGCACTGGGCGATGAGCTGAGGGCTCGCTTGCACCAGGCGCAGATCCGGACCGCCTACCTGTTCGCCGGCGCCATGATCCTGTTGCTGGCCACCGTTGCCTTTAATCACAGCCGCATGAGCGGATTGCTCCGTGAGCTTCGCAGGCGCCATGATCGCGCGGCGGCCCTCGCCGAGGAGCGTTCGCGCCAATCCCTGGCCCTGCAAAGCGAAATGGAAAGGCGGCAGAGGGCGGAGCGGCAGATTATAGAGGCCGAGAAGCTGGCTTCCGTCGGCACCCTCGCCGCCGGCGTTGCGCACGAGCTCAACAACCCCTTGATGGGTGTGATCAACTACGTGGAGTATTGCCGCGATCGCCTGCCCGAGGATGACCGGAAACACGGAATACTCGATGACGCGGTGAAAGAAGCGCGGCGGTGCATCGATATCGTCAGGGATCTGTTGACGTTCTCACGGCGGGGCGAGCAGCCCGATGAGGCGCTGGAGGCGGTGGACGCCGAGGCCCTGATGGAGCGGGTGCTGCGCCTGTTGTCCTATCGGTCGCACGACGTCAAGATCGAAACGGATTTGCCGCCGGACCTGCCGCGCTTGGCGGCCCGTCCCAACAAGCTGCAGCAGGTGTTGCTGAACGTTTCAGTGAATGCCCTCGACGCCCTCGACGCCCTGGACCGCGGCGCAGAAAAGAGGCTGTCGGTTTCCGCGGCACCGCACGGGGATTGGCTGGACGTCCTGGTCTCGGACAACGGCCCGGGCATCCCCCGGGACCGGGTCGCCCGGGTGTTCGACCCTTTCTACACCACGAAGGAAGTCGGGAAGGGGACGGGCCTCGGACTGCCGATCGCTCGCAACCTGGTGGAAGAGATGGGCGGCACGCTCCGGCTCGAAAGTGAGCCGGGGCGGGGAACGACTGTTACAATCAGTTTGCCGTTGGCGGATAACATTGCTCCCGCGTCGAATCCGCCGGTTTAACCGTGCGCACCGCCGAACGAGAGGTGAAGAGATGAACAGGAAGGTGCTGGTAATCGACGACGAACAGTCCGTGCGCAACGCTTTCATGCTGGCGCTCGAAGACACGGGCTCCGACGTTGATACGGCCGAGAACGGATCGACCGGCCTGGAGAAATTCCGGAACGGCAGTTACGACCTGGTGTTTCTGGACCTCAAGATGCCGGTCATGGACGGCGCCACCGCTCTGAGGCGAATCCGCGAGCTCGACCAGTCGGTCCCTGTGTACATCGTCACCGCCTTTCACCAGGAGTACTTCGCCGAGCTCAAGGAGGCGCAGCGCGATGGTATCAACTTCGAGCTCCTGCACAAACCGGTATCCGGCGACGACATCCGGCTGGTGGTGGAAGCCGCGCTGGGCGGAACCGCGGCGAGGGAGGACAAGGTCGATGGATAAGAAATACCTGCTGAAGCTGTACATCGTCGGCGGCACTTCTCACTCAGAACGAGTCGTCGCAGAAGTTCGGAAGATATGTGAGGAGGAGTTGGACCATCACTACGTCCTGGAGGTCATCGACGTGCTGGAGCATCCGGCGCTGGCCGAGGACGAGCGGATCATCGCCACCCCCACCCTCATCAAGGTGCTGCCCGAGCCCCTTCGCCGGGTGTTCGGCGACCTGTCAGACCGTGAGGCGGTGGTGTTGGGCCTGGACCTGCGCCCGCTCGGCGACACGCCGGATACCGATGTGCCTTAGCGGCGGGGAGCAGCCGGCTTTCAGCGCTCGTGCCGGCCGCCGGCGATGACTCCGGAGCTTCCAGCCGAAGGGAGGGAGCTCGACGCGCTGTTGAAGGCACTTCGCGACGGCATCCTGGTGGTGAACTCAGAGGGCGAAGTCGCTTACGCCAACGGCGCCGCCTGTGCCCTTCTGGGCCGGTCGGAACATGAAATCCGGGGACTGTCGTTCGGATTTCCCATATCGGGTGAAGGCGACACCGATATAACCATTGTGCGCCCCGATGGAGTGCCGCGGATCCTGGAGATGCGGGCTAATCCCTTAGAGTGGCGCCAGGAGCCGGTGCAACTGGTCGTGCTGCGCGACGTCACGGATCAGCGCCGGATGACGGAGGAGTTGCATCGCCTGGCCCGGCGTGATGGTCTCACCGGCCTTTATAACCACGTTTCCTTTTACAGTATCCTCAAGAACGAAATCGCGCGCTCAAACCGGAACAAGGGGGACTTGTCTCTGCTGCTCCTGGATATCGATTGCTTCAAGAGGTTTAACGATGCTTTCGGCCACCGGGCGGGTGACGCGGTGCTGCGGGATATCGCGCAACGGATATGCGAAGAAGTGCGCGAAATCGACAGCGTGTGCCGCTACGGGGGAGAGGAGTTCACGGCGATACTACCCGGGACCGACATCCGGGGCGCCGTCGCGGTCGGCGAACGGATCCGTGAGCGGATCCAGGCACAGCCTTTCCCCGCGGGCGGCGATCGAAGCGTGCCGGTAACAGTCAGCCTGGGCGCCGCCTCGCTTTGGGCCGATGAATCGACCGCGGAGAAGCTCGTGGAGCGGGCGGACGCGGCGCTGTATCGGGCCAAGAATCTGGGCCGCAACCGGCTGGTCATCGCTGATGAACAAGGCCAAAGCGTCCACGAGGGCGCAGGCATCCCCTCAGTTTGAGCCTCAGAGGGCTCCGAACGCATCACGGAACAGCCGCTGCTCGGCGAGGGTGCGCCTGCACTGAGCGCCGCTGAACGCCTCACCAACACCGAACTTTTCCTCCAAAGCCTTGTCACTCACCCCATCAGCAAAGCGCGGCGGTTATTCTTCCTGTTCGTCTCGTATATATCGAATTCAATGGGCGGGGCAATGTGCCATAATGTTACATGACATTGACCACAGTCCCTTCTGAGGGACCCATGCCCGATAAACCGAGCACGGACTCGGGCGAAATGGATCCCCCGCCGCAGCCCCCGGAGAGCATCGGGCTGGTAGCCGAGCGTATCCGGGCGCGGAGCGCCCGCACCGACTTCGAAGGTGCGCTCCGTGTCACGGTCAGTCTCGGCCTGGCCGGCTCGCGAGCGGAGGCGCCCCGGGAGGCGATGACCCGCCGCGCCGACCGCGCCCTTTATCAGACCAGGGAAACGGGACGAAACTGCCGGGCCGCGGCCCCGGACGCCGCCGGTGCGGCCGCCCATGAAGATGCCGGGCGGGGGAATCGCGCGGGCTGCAACGGCTACCGGCGAAGCGCCAGGCCGGCAGCGGATTCATGATGGATCCGGGCAGCGAAGCCTTCCGCGAGATGGTCGAGCAGGCCAGCGATACGGTTCTGCTGCTCGACACGAAGGGCGCCGTTGTCTATGCCAATGCCGCCACCGAGACGCTGTTCGGGCGCCCGCCCCGCGACCTGCTGGGGGAGGCGTTTGGCCGCGTTGTCGGAGCCGAGCAGCCCACCGAGATCCAGATCCGCCATCCGCGGCGGGGTGCCGTCACAGCGGACATCCGCACCGCCCGGGTCTCGCTGGAGGGCAAAGCCTACGACGTGGTCTACCTGCGCGATGTGACGGAGCGGAAACGGACCGAGGAGCAACTGCGAGAGCGTGTCAAGGAGCAGACCTGCATCAGCCGCGTCGCCGAGCTCCTTCTCCCGACCAATGCCCCGCTGGACGAGACCCTGCAGGCGGTCGTGGACGTGCTACCGGCTGCCTGGCAACACTCCGACGTCGCAGCGGCGAGAATTACGCTCGGGAGCCGGGAGTACGCCAGCGAGGGTTTCCGCGAGACGCCCTGGCGGCAGGTCCAGCCGATCGCCGGCGGCAGCATGGGCGACGGCGTCGTCGAAGTCGGTTATCTCGAGGAACACCCGGAGGCCGATGAAGGACCGTTCCTGGCGGAAGAGCGCGAGCTGCTGCGGCTGGTCGCCATCAAGCTCGGCGAGGCACTCGAGCGCCGGCATTCGGAAGCGGCATTGCGCCGGACCAACCGCGCGCGGCACGTACTGAGCGCCGGTAACACGGAGCTGCTTCGTGCCGAGGACGAAGGCGCACTGCTGGCGGCGATCTGCCGGATATGCGTGAAAGCGGGAGGATACCGGATGGCATGGGCGGGGTACGCCGAGCAGAACGCGGCAAAGACCGTCCGCCCCGCCGCGCAGGCGGGCTTTGAAGACGGATACCTGGACAGCATCTCCATCACCTGGGCGGACGAGCCGCGCGGCCGCGGCCCGGCCGGGCGGGCGATCCGGACCGGCATGAGCCAGGTGAGCCGGGACTTCGCCACCGACTCGAAGGTCGCGCCATGGCGCGATGAAGCACTCCAGCGCGGCTACCAGTCCGCAATCGCGCTGCCGCTCAAGGACTCGTCGGAAACCTTCGGGGTGCTGTCGATCTACGCCGCCGAGCCCGACGCTTTTGACAGCGAGGAGATCCGCCTGTTGAACGAGCTCAGCAGCGACCTCGCATTCGGCATCGTCACGTTGCGCGCCCGCGCCGAGTATGAGTTGGCGAAAGATAGAATCACGCATCTCGCCTATTTCGATGAGCTGACCGCGCTGCCCAATCGCAATCGGTTGATGGAAGCGCTGGCGCAGGCGGCCGGCAAGCTGGGGGCCGGGCAGCAATGCGCCCTGGTAACCCTGAACGTGGCCCGTTTCGGCGAGATCCAGGCTGGCATTGGGGTTGTCCAGGCGGACGAGCTGCTGCGGCAGATCGCTGACCGCATTCGCGGCGCCCTGCACGAGAGCGAGCTGCCGGCGCGGGTCGGCGGCGACGAGTTCGCGGTTCTGTTAAGCGAAGGCGGCGGCGACCGTGCCCGCGAATGCACGCAGCGGATCGAGCAGGCGATGGTACCGCCCTTCCAGCAGGGTGGCATACCCATCAGCGTGCAGTTGCGCGCCGGCGCGGCCGTGGCCCCGGATCATGGCCTGAGCCCCGAGGTCCTGTTGCTGCGAAGCGCAATAGCCGTGCGCCAGGCCAAGCGTACCGGAACGATATTCGAGTTGTACGGAGGCCCAACAGAGTCGGAGACGCGGCACAGGCTCGCGCTCATTACCGAGCTGCGCGCCGCCATCGAGGCCGACCAGTTCGAGCTCCACTACCAGCCCCAGGTGGATCTGGTCGCCGGCAAGGTGACCGCGGTAGAGGCCCTGGTCCGGTGGCGGCACCCGGTGCGCGGCCTGCTGCCGCCGGGCGAGTTCATCGGTATCGCGGAGCAGACCGGGCTGATCAATCCGTTGACGTACCTGGTCCTGAACGCAGCCCTGCGTCAGTGCTCCCTGTGGGGCAAGCAGGGTTTCTACATACCCGTGGCGATCAATATTTCGGTGAACAACTTCAATGACGTTGATTTTGACACCCATGTCGAGGATATGCTGCGGACATGGCATGTCAGCCCGAAGCTGCTTCAACTCGAGATCACCGAGTCTGTGCTCATGCAGGAACCAAAGAAGGCGCACGATCTGCTGGTTCGGCTCACCACGAAAGGAATCAATATATCCATCGATGATTTCGGCACCGGCTTCTCGTCGCTGAGCTACGTCGCCAGCCTGCCCATAGACGCCCTGAAGATCGACCGCTCCTTCGTGATCAGAATGCTCGAGTCTCCACGGACCCGGGGTGTGGTGGCCGCAACGATCTCGCTGGCGCGCTCCCTGGGCATCCGCGTCGTGGCCGAGGGCGTCGACGCACGGGAGCAGGCCGACGCTCTCATGGAAATGGGCTGTACGGAATTTCAAGGGTTTCTGTTCTCGCCGCCTGTGAACGCCGACGCGCTGCGGCGCTGGACAGCAGGTTTCTCCCTGGAGTCATACGCGTAATCCGCCGGCTTCACGACCGCGGGTGGGAATTCGTGACACGGATTCCCGGGATCGATGCCGACCCTGCGCCGCGCGGAACGCCGGTCGATCGCTGTCACACCAGGTCACTTTCGCGCGGGGTGCTGTGCCCCAGAACATCTCGCACTCCGTCAGTGCGCGTCCGCGAATACAAGCCATGCAGTACAGGTGTCCTGAAACCGTGCCAGGCGCAAACGATTGCGACGGAACGAGAGAGTCTTTGTATCCGTTACGACTGGCGAGCTGTCCGACACCGATTTCCGACATTTTTCCGACATCAGTGCTGCTTTGTCATGCACTGTACTGCAAATCGAGCAACGAGCGCCGTCATCAGGCGTTTTAACACAATAAGTTACGATCATATCGGTGGCTTCGAACCAGGTGGTCGGGGGTTCGAGTCCCTCCGGGCGCGCCAATAAATCAATGACTTAGCGTTCATCCCGCAGCGTCCGTTTCCAACTGGCCCGTATTTGGCCCTTTCGCCTCGGCCCGGACGAGGTAGAAGCTCGGTTTGTGCACCAGGGTAACGAGCTTTTCCACCTGTTCGAGCATGTACCCAATCTCCGCCACGCTGTAATGCACCGGAAACGACAAGATCTTGTGATAAAGTCGTCCGCATAGGGATGGCTTGCGACCGGGAGGAGGAATGCCGGCCATTGGCGCCTATCAAGCCGGGTGAGGCGGTGATTATCGGCGCGCACAATCTGCCGAACCGTTTCGTGATCCACTGTCTGGGGCCGGTCGCCGGCATGGATACACCGTCCGAAGAGCTGCTGACCTTGTGCTGCCGGGAAGCGCTGCCCTGCCTGTCCTCGGTCAAGCAGATGCGCTTGGTGCTCTACAGCGAATCGGCTCCCGCTCTTCACGCGCGCCTTGCAGGTGCGCCGATGACAGCGAACTCAACTCAATAAATCACAAGGAGATCTGCATGCGCCTGGTCCTCGCTGCGTTGCTTTTTCTCACCGCTCCCCTCGCTTCCGCCGCCGAGCAGAACCTGCTGTTTATCCTGGACGGCTCCGGCAGCATGTGGGGCCGTGTCGACGACACCCCCAAGATCAGCATCGCCAAGGAAGTGATGACCGAGCTGGTCGGAGAGCTGCCGGACGACGCGCGGGCCGGGCTGTATGCATACGGCCACCGGGAGAAGGGCGACTGCGCGGATATCGAGTCGCTGGTGGCGCTGGGGCCACTGGACCGCCAGGCGCTGGTGGAACGCATTCAGGGGCTCAGCCCCAAGGGCAAGACGCCCATCACTGACGCCGTCAAGCAGGCCGTGGAGGAACTGCGGCGGATCGAGGAGGCCGCCAGCGTGGTGCTGGTCTCCGACGGCCTGGAATCCTGCGGCGGCGACCCCTGTGCGGCGGTACAGGCGGCGCGGGAGGCCGGAGTGGAATTCCGCATGCACGTGGTGGGTTTCGGCCTCGGCGATACCGACGCCGGGCAGCTCCAGTGCATGGCCCGTGCCGGGGGCGGCGAGTACTACACCGCGGCCAACGCCGCCGAGCTGAGCCAGGCGCTGCAAGAGGCCGTGGCCGTGAAGCCGGGTTTAATACTCGAGGTCACCCGCAACGGCGAGCCGACCTCCGCCCGGGTGTTCGTCTACCTGGCCGGGAGCGACGACGAGGTCCTGCGTGATACGCTGGGCGACAATCCCGCCGGCCACGCCCCCAACCCCATGCGCCTGACCCTGGAGCCGGGGGAGTATGACGTGCGTGTCCTCCCCGAGTCCGTCGAAGGCGGCCAGGAACGACGAATCAGCGGCATCACCATCCCGGAAGAAGGCGAAATCGAGCGCACCGTGGATTTTTCCGCGGGCCGGCTGGAACTCACCGTGACCGCCAACGGCGGGCCAACGGATGCCCGGACCTACGTATACAAGGACGGCACCGACAACGAGGTGACCCGTGAGCACACCGGTGACGACGGCGTGGCTCGGTACAGCCTGCCGCCGGGCAATTACGCCGTCACGGTGCGTCCCCAGGAGGTGGCGGCTCCGGACCGGCGCCTGACCGGCCTGAGCGTGGCGGCGGGGCAGACCACCCGCGAATCCGTGGACTTCTCCTCCGGGGAGCTGGTGGTGACCGTCACCACCAACGGGGAGCCGCTGGATGCCCGCACCTATGTGCACGATGTCGACTCCGGCAAGGAGGCTGACCGCGGGAGTACCGGCAGCGACGGGACGATCTCCTACACCCTGCCTCCGGGGACCTATCAGGTCTCTATCCGTCCAAGAGGAATCGCCGCACCTGATCGATTAATCGAGAGGGTAGTAGTCGAGCCGGGCGAGCTCGCCGAGCACAGCTTGGAGATCCCATCGGGCCGGCTGGAAGTCAGCGTGACCACCAATGGCCAGCCCCTGGACGCCCGAACGTACCTTTTAAACGCGAAAACCGATCAAGAGGCCGACCGGGGGAGCACCGGTCGCGACGGCGCGGTGGTTTACGCCGTGCCGGTAGGCGAATATCGCCTCCGGGTGCGCCCGGAAGGCATCGCCGCGCCCGACCGGGTGATCGAGGACATCGTGGTTGAGGCGGACCGGACCACGACCCGCAGCTTGGACATTCCCTCCGGTCGCCTCGAGGTGAGCGTCACCCACAACGGCAAACCGCTGAAAGCTCGCACCTATCTCGTCAATGCCGACACAGGCAAGGAAACGGACCGCGGGCGCACAGGCGGCGACGGCGCGGTGGCGTACAAAGTGCCAGTGGGCGAGTACCGGCTCAGGATCCGCCCCGACGGCATCGAGGCCCCGGACGAGGTCATCGAGGGCATTGTCGTGCGTGCCGGGGATACGACGCGGGAGAGTCTGGACTTCGACAGCGGTTGAGGTGGAAGCGCCGGCCTGGCAGCGCCATCAAGGCCGGAACAGCGATGCCAGTTGCTCGCCGAAAGCGCGGTCGATCTTCTCAGTGGTGGTTTGAGGATTCTAGAGCGCGGTGACACCGCGAAAGACCAAAGCCTGGCTTAGCAGCGGGTCGGATCCTCGTTTCTGCTCTGCAGCTCAAGGCTCGTCGTTCCACGATCCGTCGGCATCAGACCTCACCCGTCTCGGCGCGGCCCGGCGCCGAAGGCCGCATGGACTGGAACATTGAACGCGTAATGGACACGTTTCCGCGTCTATCGGAACGACTGAATCACAGGGGCTCACAGCTCTCGGGCGGCGAGCAGCAGATGCTGTCCATCGGCCGCGCCCTGATGACCAATCCCCGGCTTCTGATTCTGGATGAAGCGACGGAGGGGCTCGCACCGTTCTTCCGGGAGGAAATCTGGCGCATCATCCGAACCGTAAAGAACGACGGCATCGCAACGATTATCGTCGACAAGAACCTGGAGCGTTCTCCTCGACCTCGCCGACCGCAACGTCATACTGGTCAAGGGCCGCGTCGTATTCAATGGCGAAAGCGACGAGCTGCGAAACAGGCCCGAGCTCCTGAAGAAATATATCGGCGTTTGACCCGATCGGGCGTCGCGCCAACAGATAGTCGGGGATTCGAGTCCTTCCGAGCGCGGCTGTTCGCAGGCACGCGCCCATTCGCGCCTTCAATCTCAAGGCGGCGTGCACCGTCCCAGGGACGGGCGAAGTCGACTCTGCGGACTTCGAGATGCCCCGGATCACCGATCCGGAATGCGGTGATGCCGGGAAACAGCGCCGGGACCGTCGGCCGCGCGCCCGCCGGCATGGTCAAGAAGCGCGGGATTCCAGGCTCGAGATTCATCGTCACCGGCGGAGGTTCACCGACAACCGCCTTTCGGTAAATGCTGTGGGCGGCATACTCATATTGGAAATATAATGTTTGAAAGTCACCCATAGCGGAAACGCCAGAGATTGAAACTACGCTGTTCGAAGCAGTACCCGGCGGTAGCGGGATGCTGGGGATTCGCCGCCGCAGCGGCGCGTCCATGTAGCAGCCGGCTTCAAGCTGATGAGAGTGAAAAGACGCAACAGCTTCGAGCAGGGTCTCGTCGGTCAGAACCGGGTTCCGGATCTCGAACAGAACCATGACGACGCGAACCTGGCCCGCGGTGCTGGCAGCCGCCGTCGTGGGTGTGCAGGTCGGCGCCGTGACCGTGGCGTCCCGCGCCGTGGTGGGCGAGGTCGGCCCGGTGTCCCTGGCCCTGCTGCGGTACGCCATCGGCGCCTGCTGCCTGCTTCCCTTTTTCCTCTCCGCGCCGCGGGTACGGTTTCAGGCCCGTGACCTGGCGGCAGTGGCGGCTCTCGGAATCGGCCAGTTCGGCATCCTCATCGTCCTACTGAACATCGGACTGCTGTACGTTTCCTCAGCCCGGGCGGCGCTCCTGTTCGCCACGTTCCCGATAATGACCATGCTGCTGGCCGCCGCCCTGGGCCGGGAACAATTGACATTCACCAGGGCGCTCGGCGTGGTAGTCTCGTTTACGGGGGTGGGCCTGGCACTGCTGGACAAGCTTGCGGTGGAACAGGCCGCGGCCGGCGAATGGGCCGGCGTCGCCGCCGTGCTGGGCTCGGCGCTCACCGGGGCGGTGTGCTCGGTACTGTACCGGCCCTACCTGCAGCGATACCCGACGCTTCAGGTGAGCACCCTGGCGATGGCCGCTTCGGTGGCCTTCCTCGCCGTGTTGGCCGTACCGGAAGGGATCATCACCACTGTACCGCGGCTCGGGTCCGGCACCTGGGCGGCGGTACTCTTCATAGGCGGGTCCAGCGGCATCGCCTATTATTGCTGGCTCTGGGCACTGGGCAGGCTGCCGCCGACCGAGGTGACCGTATTCCTTTCCCTCAGCCCCGTCACCGCGGCGCTGCTGGGCGCCCTGCTGCTCGGCGAGTCGCCGACACCGCTGACACTGGCGGGGCTGGCGGCGGTAGTCTGTGGCTTGTTGCTGGCCTTCGCCCGTTTCGGGCCGCGACGGGACCCACCGGCACATAGCCGCTCCGAAACACTATAATAGGCAGCCTTCCGAATGTTGAGGGACACCTACCTGCAACCGCACGAACGATCCGATGACGAATAGCGACGACCGCACGGTTTCCGAATACACGCAGCGCAGGGAACGCACCTTACCGGCGAGGCCGGCGGCCGACGACGACGTCGATGCGGCGCCGGGATCCGGCTCCGTACTGGCGCTTTCCCTCCCCGGGCCGCGCCCGGATGAGAACGGCTCCGAACCCGTTCCCGACACTGCGGCGACGACGGAAGACCCGCCAGCCTCTCTCGCGCCGGGGCCGGGACCCGGCGACGGCGAGACTGCGCAGAACGAACGGCCGGGGCGGTGGACCGGCGCCGGCCGCACTTTTGCGAAGATCGTGGCCTGGACGGCCGCGTTTCCAGTGCTGTGCATTCTGCCTTTCCTGGTGGTCCTGCGCATCTCCGTACTCGCCTACCAGGAAAGCACCTATGATGGATGGCAGTCTCTCGTGATCGGGATACTTGCGGCATTGCTGCTCGTCAGTGTCTGCATCGCCGCATTCATGTGGACATTCGGGATCCGGAGGCGATTCTACATGCCCTTGCTGAACGTGTGCCTGACGGCGATGCTCTGCTACAGTGGTTTCGCATTGTTTCACCTGGCAGTCAGCAATGCGAAGACGGCGGAGATTCGGAGCTACTACACATCCCTTCATCCCTTCCTGAGAATAGCCGTCAAGAATCTCACCATCCTCGACGAAGATCTGGTCGTCACCGATGTGCGGCGAACCAGGGAGGAATACCGAGAAATGGGGCTGCCGCCGCGCGATTACTCGCTGCACTTCAAGCAGCCCACCGGATTCGTGCATGCCGTGGACATACGCACCGTTGGCCGGTCCCGGATCACGAACCTGATGGTGGAGCTTTATTTCGTACTGATGGGCTTCGAAACCATTCGCCATGTGGGCACCGCCGACCACCTGCACGTCGCGTTGCCGCTGGCGGATGCCGATTGACGTCTCGGAATTCGATCCCTGCCCGCCACTTCCCCGTCTGATTCCCGCGGCCGGGCGCCGACCGCCCGGGAAACGATTCGACACACCGGAACGGTCGGTTACACTCCGGCCTGATTTCATCGTCACGTGTTACCAGTCCAGAGATCGTGGATCCAGTTACCCAAGGTGTATTCGGCGGCCTTTGGGCCCAGCCGGCCGCGCGCCGCGGCCAGATGCGCCGGGCCGCCGCCGCCGGTTGGCTGGCGGGCATGGCGCCGGATCTGGATACGCTGATCCGCTCAGGCGAAGACACACTTCGCTTCATCGAGTACCACCGCCACTTCACCCACGCCCTGGCCTTCATACCCGTCGGCGCCCTGGTGGTGGCGCTCGCTCTGTGGCCGTTCTTCCGCAGCCGGACACCGTTCGGAATGCTCTATCTGTGGTGCTTTCTGGGCTACGCATCCCACGGCCTCCTGGATGCCTGCACGTCCTACGGCACGTACCTGTTCTGGCCGTTCTCGGATTACCGGGTGGCAATGAACTGGATCAGCGTGGTGGATCCCCTGTATACCCTGCCGCTGTTGACCCTGCTCGGTCTGGCCGTCTGGCGCCGGCGGCATAGACCCGTGGTCCTGGCCTTCATCTGGATGGTTTTCTACCTGGGTGTCGGCGCGCTTCAGAACCACCGCGCCGAGCAGGCCCTGGCGGACTGGGCCCGTGAACAGGGCATTGCCATCGAGCGCTCGGTGGCCAAGCCGGCCGTGGCGAACCTGATTCTCTGGCGCGGCCTGGTGGACGATGGGGAGCGCTTCCACCTGGTGGCCATCCGCAACCTACCGGGCGCCGGAATCCGGTACTGGCCCGGCGGCTCGGTGGAAATCTTCGACCCCGGCCCCTTCGACCTGGCCACCCGGCTCGGGTACGACCTGCGCCGTTTCGATCACTTCTCCTCGCAGTGGATGTTCCGCTATACGCCCTACGATTCCGGGAGGGAGATATTCATCGGCGACCTGCGCTACGCCATCGATCCGGCCAGCCAGCGCCCGCTGTGGGGGGTGCACATCATCCCGGACGAGCCGGAATCACGGGCGCGCTACGTCACCCCGCGCCGGGTGACCCGCACGGAGCGAGAACGGTTCCTTGCCCGACTGCTGGGACGTGATCCCGACTGAACAGAAAGAACGTAGAGGGATTACGCAAAAAGGCGCCCATGGCGGGCGTGCAGGACACTGCCCTCCCGGGGCGGAGAATACCCCGTTTACCGGGGCCCGGCGTCGGGTTACGCTGCCGGATGTTGTCGGACAACAACCCGTCCTGACCACGCCACGCAGACTTTCCCCGCGAATCGAGGGCGGTGAGCCCCCGTACCCCGCAGGGGAACCGGGCACAGCCGCGTGTAGCCGGATCCCGAACCAATCATATGGAAGGATCCTTGTATCGCACCAACAAACAATCAGGAGACCACCATGGAAATGACCGAACGATCCGACATCCTCGAAGCAGCCAGCCGTATATTCGCGGGTTGTCTGGCATCGGGCAGCGTTACCGCGGCCAACGAGGATGACGCTATCCGCTATTCACTGCACGTGGCCGTTTCCATGGCGCAGACGGTGGAGAAGCGGACGATTTTCACCGAGGACGGCCAGGTTCCGTTCCCCTGGGGGGCCGCCGGAGCCAAATGACATCACCGCTGCCCGCGGGCACTCAATCTACTTGCCGGATTCCGCATTGTCGCGTTCATCCACCGCCAGCGCGGCGCGGACATGCAGCAGGCGCTGGACGGTCGTGATCGTCGCCAGCACGGCGAGCACGGCGACGGCGGCGGCCAGGAGCTCGAAAACCAGTCCCAATCCCAGCAGTATGACGCGTTCCGCCCGGGTCGCAAGACCGGTCCGGCACGCCGCCCCGAGGCCCTCGGCACGGGCGCGGGTATAGCTGACCATGAGGGATGCGAGCAGCGCCCAGGTGCTCACGGCCGCCGCCAGCGTCATGCCCTCGCCGGAAAAATGATAGACGGCGGCCGTAAGCAGCAAGCCCTCACCGATGCGGTCGAGGGACGAGTCTAGAAAAGCGCCCCCGCGGTTCACTGTGCCGGTATGACGGGCCAGAGCACCGTCCAGCATGTCCAGGGCACTGCCCACAAACCAGACCACCCCCGCGGTTCGCAGCATACCCGCGGCCAGGCAGGCAGCCGCGACGGCGGCCAGGGCAAGGCCCGCACAGGTAACGGAATCCGGCGTGATCCCGGACCGGGCAAGCCGCCGGACAACCGGGTCCACCAGCGCACTGGCCCGGCGCTGGAGCCGGTCGCGGAGTTCTTCGATGCGCATCCCGCTAGTGTACCGCGGCACCCGGCCCTTACGACGACATGGACCCGGCAACCCACAGGTGAAAGTGATGATTGGCTTCGTCCATGACCGGGGAAAAAAGGCCGCCGTCGAAGCCCGGGGACCACCGGCCCGCCTGCATACCTTCCACGACGCCGATGTCCTCGCTGAAAACAGTGCGCCAGGAGTCCATCAGTACCTGCCGGGCCGCATCAGCCGCGCCGTCCTCTCCGCCATCGTCCAGGAAATACACACGCAGGCTTTCCCCCGTGTGCCCCGGCGCGACGGGATCCAGGCGCATGGCGAAAAAGTGATCGATGTGAATGCCGAGCAACACATTAGGGTACATGGCGATGTATTCCGCGGTGCGCCGCTCCTTGTCGGGCCAGACCTCGAGCTGCGGGAGCCGGCCGGCGATATCGGGCAGTTGGTAAACACGGGTTCCCTGGCCGGCGAAACGGTCGGCGACCGTGATGTTGTAGTGATCCTCAAGCCTCGAATAGGTATTCAGTCCGGGATGGACCCAGGGCAGGTGGTAGCTCTCGCAGTAATTCTCGACGGCGAGCTTCCAGTTGGCATTGATGGACAGATCCAGTCCGTCGCCCTGTCCGACCCGGCGGTAACGATTGCACTCGTCTCCCCAGAACCGGCGCCAGCGTTCCGTCAGCGGCGCGACGTGCTCCGCGAACGGCGGTGCATCGCCGGAGACGTTGACGAAGATCATGTCCATCCAGAGTTCGGTGCGTATCGGTTTCAGGCCGTGGGCCGCGCAGTCGAAGCCCGAAAGCTCGTGCACACCGGTGCCGCCGATATGGGGGGTGCCCCGTAGCCGTCCATGCAGGTCATAGGTCCAGGAATGGTACGGGCAGCGCAGAGCGCCTTTCACGGGACCGGCTTCCGCCACCAGGCGCTGGCCTCGATGGCTGCACACGTTGTGGAACACGCAGATGCTGCCGCCCGCATCCTGGAGGACGAGCAGGGGCATACCCAGCAGTCGCACGGGCTCGGCCCAGGCCCCCTCGGGCAGGTCGCCGGCGAACCCGACGCAGGTCCAGGTGCGGGCAAACAACCGGTTGCGCTCAGCCACCCAGTGGCTATCGCTGGTATAGGCGTCGTTGGGCAGACCGCGGGCTTCCCCAATCGGGCGCCGTACCGCAGCGTAGGCGGCCCGGGACGCTTCGCCGGAGGAAATTGCAGTGGGATGCTGGTACATGATTGCGCCCTGGGTTGTCATGGGATGGACAACAGGGTGAAACGCGACCCGCGGCGGATCAAACGACGTTTTCTGGGGGTATTGGATAACTTTCAGTTATCGGTCACGAACGCTGCGGGAGCTTGATCCTCGAGCGCCGCTTCCTGCACCAGCCAGTCGTGTACGATACGCAATTCCGGGCGCAGCATGAGGCTCCCGGGCTGCACGAGCAGGTAGTAGGCACTGCCAGCCTCGAGGGAATCGGCGACCGGCCGGACGAGCTGACCGGTATCCAGGAGCGGCTGCACCAGCCGCCGCCACCCGAGGGCGATGCCCTGCCCGGTCTGCACGGCCTGGAGTATCACGAGGTAGTTGTTGAAGCGGGTCCCCGGGGCCGCATGGTCCGCCGCGTCGACGTCCATATTCCGGAACCACGTGGACCAGCTCATCCACGTCGGCTCGGCGGATTCCAGATGCAACAGGGGATGGGCGGGTAGATCGTGGATATCGAAATCATCGGGTAGCCCACGTTTGAACTCCGGACTGCAGACGGGAAACAGCTCGTCCTCCAGCAGGCGGACAGCATCGGCGCCCGGCCAGTCGCCTTCACTTTCACCGTAGGAAATAGACACATCGACATTGCCGCTGAACAGGTCTATCTCGTCGTCGGAAGTCACCAGTCTCAGCTGTATCTCCGGGAAAGCGGATCGAAACCGTCCGATGCGCCGCATCAGCCACAATGCGCCGAAAGCCGTCGTGGTGTGCAGATTGATATGCGGCACCTTGTGTATCCGCCGCAGCGCCACCGCCGTCTCGGCGATATGGCCCAGCGCCATAGCCACGGTACGCCTGAGCCGCTGGCCTTCCGGCGTCAGGGACACGGCGCGCTTGTCCCGGTTGAACAGCAGCACACCCAGATCCTGTTCGAGGAGGCGGATTTGCCGGCTTACCGCGGCCTGGGTCAGGTGCAGCTCCCCTGCGGCGCGGGTGAAGCTCAGGTGGCGCGCGGTCGCTTCGAAGGCGACCAGCGCTCTGGTAGGCGGCAGGCGTTTGCGCAGGCTTTCCATAAGGCGAGCGTATACGAGCCTTCCGGAGAACTGAACCCCGCAGGGTTCGGGGCGTTTCCGACCGTGTGCCTCAGGGCCGGCAAGGCGCGGCGCCGAGCACCTCTCCCTGGTCCGCGCGCTGAACCACGACAGCGCAGTTTTCCCCTTCGCTCAGGTAAAGGCCTTCAACGAGGTATTCCTGTGTGCCGCCTTCCCAGCGTCCGAGTCGGCTCATGCTTCTGACCACGTGATGATTGGTCAGGGTCTTGCCCTTGTTTTCTCCGGATTCGACTCTCGTGACGCGGCGAAGATCGAACCGGTACAGCCAGACATCCGCCCCGCCGGGATCGGCGCCCGATACTCTCACACGCGCCGCGATGGACCCGAGGTCTACGGTCAGGCTGGCGGCCCGGGGCACCGGATTGTCGAGCAGTGCTTCGACCGCGCTCTTGTTGGAGCCCACCGCGGCCCACCGCCCGTCCACCACCGCCTGGGGGGTGTAAACGCCGTTCTCGCCCTGGAGCCCCCGGGCCTTGTAACGACGCTGCCGCTGCGTGTATACGCTGTCCGAAAACGGATCCACCCATCGGCCGGCCAGCCCGTAGACCAGGTCATCCCAGTAGTCGACATGGAATTCCAGGGCAACGATATCGTCCCGCGAGCTGATCAGCTTGCCGAGCAGCCGCTCGGCGGGAGGACAGGAGTAACAGCCCTGGGAAGTGAACAGCTCCACCACATGGCGGTTGCCTGCGGTGGCGGCGGAGCCGGCCGCCAGAGCGAGGACACAGACCAGTAACGGGATGAATCGCTTCATTGTCGAATCACGATTGCGGGATATTCAATCTGACCCCCATCCCGGCCCCGAGTTCGTATAAAATCCCGGCGCCGCCGTGGTGGGGAGAGTGGATTCGAATAGCCACCGGCACACCGACGAACCCGAAACACCGAAAAGAGGCCACGAACCTGAAGCCCGTTCACATTTTCATGGGGGTCATGGTCGCCGTCATATGGGGCGGCGGCTTCCTGTTCGCCAAGGTCGCCATCGAGCATTTCCCGCCGATACTGCTCATGGCCCTGCGTTTCACAGTCACGGCGCTGGTGCTGGTATGGTTCGTGCCGATTCCGAAGCAGCAACTCGGACGCCTGTTCTGGGTGGCGCTGATCGGCGCCGCCGTGCAGTACAGCCTCACCTTTACCGGCCTGAAGCACATCTACGCCTCCACGGCGATCATCGTCATTCAGCTCGAAGTACCGTTCGCGGTGCTGATAGCGGTGGCGTTTCTCAAAGACCGCGTGGACCTCATCAAGATTACGGGCATGGCCCTCGCCTTTGTGGGGGTAGTCGTGATCGCCGGCGAACCG
The DNA here is from genome assembly GCA_034520625.1 of Gammaproteobacteria bacterium. Taxonomy (GTDB): domain Bacteria; phylum Pseudomonadota; class Gammaproteobacteria; order Arenicellales; family JAANXG01; genus JAANXG01. Next base: position 255,202 of record JAXHNI010000005.1, read on the forward strand.
CATTTGAAGGGGGATTTGTTCTGGGTGTTCATCGTGGGCTGCGGCGCATTCACCTGGGCCATCGGCCAGGTCATGATCAAATCGCTGGGGCCGGTCGGCGGCTTCACGCTGATCGCCTGGATCGCGGTGTTCGCCGCACCCCAGCTCTACATCGCGTCGTGGCTGGTGGAAGATCAGCAGATCGCGGCGGTGCGCGAAGCGACCTGGGTAGTCTGGGCGGTAGTGGCCTATATGGGCGTGGTCATGACGGCGGTGGGCTATGCCATGTGGTACCACCTTCTGGGAAAATACCCGGTGTACCAGGTGGCGCCCTTCCTGCTGTTGCTGCCGGTCACCACGGTACTCGGCGGCGTGCTGCTGCTCGGCGAGGCGCTGACTACCCGCCTGATTGTCGGCGGCCTGCTGGCGGTCGGCGGCGTGGCGGTGATCAACCTGATCCACCGCAAGCCCGGCAAGGAAGCCGAAATCGCCTGAAGGGCGATTCCAAAAAACAGTGCCCTGGAACTCAGACGCAGCCGGTGGGCTTGGGCAGCCCGGCGTAGCGGCAGGCCTGCTTGGCGGGACCGAAGGGAAACAGCTGATACAGATAACGGCTGTTCCCCTTGTCACGACCCAGTCGTCGTCCCATGGCCTTGACCAGTATCCGCACGGCCGGCGCAATCCGATAGTCCTCGTAGTACTCCCTGATATAGTTGATTACCGCCCAGTGGTCCTCGGTGAGGTCCAGCTCATCGAGTCCGGCCATGTATTCCGCCAGCTCGGGGCTCCACTCGGACAGGTCCTGAAGGAAACCGTCCTTGTCCGTTGCCAGTGTCTTGCCGTTGTACTCGAGCGACATGCGTCATGGTCTCCTGGGGCTTTGCGGGTATTGTAACAGGCCCATGAAGAGCAACCGGTGAAGACCACGGCGACCCGGATCCGGGTCGGCGCGTCACAGCCAGGATTGCACCGAATCGTTGCGCACGGCGAGATCGACGAATCCACCGTAGTCCACCGTCTCTATGCCCGGTATCAATGCACCAATACAGATCCCCCGCGCTTCAACGTCTTCCTTCAGGACATAGATCGAGCAGCGGGTCATCGCCTCCCGCACGCAAGCTTCCAAGCGCGTCCCGGCGAGCGCAGCGTAGACCGCGTCCTCGATGAGCAGCACATCGCTGCCCTGACGGGCGAGCCGGAAGCAGGTGCCCAGGCTGTCGCGCTCGAACGGCGACTTGTTGACCGTGTGCAGCATCGCCTCAATGATTCAACAGGATGTCCTGGCTGTCGATGACGTCCGACAGCTCGGTGCTGGATATCACCTCCACCAGATTGCCATTCCCGGACTCCACGTCCGCGGGTATGGGCAGCAGGTCCGCCACCGTCATGCCCCGCGCTTCCAGCGACTCGCGCTCCACGTATACCCTCTGGATATCGAAGTCCCCCAGGGCCCGGTACGCGGCGGTGAACGGCTTCATGTCGATTCCCGAGGTATCCTGCCCGGTCCGCAGCAGAAACACCCCGTCATCGATCAGCGCCAGCGATATACGCTGATCGAAAGCCGCACCCACAAGCGCAATCTCCAGGGCCTCCTGGGCGTAGATCGATCCGTAGGGACCGCGCCGGTTGATGAACATGATGCGTTTGCTGGCCGGCATCCAGTCAGTCCCCGAAAACCAGAAGCCGATCCGCCTCGATCGCCGCGTCGATCAACTGGCCGAGACCGGCGATGCGGAAACCGGCGGCCAGGTTCGCGGCGGGCAGGTCGTGGCGCGCCGATTCGCGCTCGTCCATCACGCCCCGCCGCTGGGCGGCGGCAACGCAGACCGCCAGGTCCAGATCGTGCTCCCGGCTGAGCCGCGCCCAGAGATTCACCACGTGGGGCTCGTCTTGCGGCGGCACCGTGAGAGCGGTACTGTTGTTAACACCATCGTGATAAAAAAACACGCGTACCACTTCATGCCCCTTTTCGAGGACCGACCGCGTGAAGTGATACGCCGTACTGGCGGCCTGGTGCTGGTACGGCCCTTCGTTGACGACCACGGCAAACTTCATTGGGGAGTCCCGGGGCTGAAGAGGGTTTAATGTTCAAAAAGTTTACGCAATCCGAGCCCGGGGAAGAAGGGCTTTTGGCCGGAACCTCACGGCGGATTTTCTGCGGCCGCTGCGACGCATTGATCACCGACGCCGAACGGGCCACCCGCATCGGGGGCCGGCACACCCACCGGCGGACCAACCCCGCCGGCTTCGAGTTCCCGTTCCGTTGCTTCACCGAGGCACCGGGCTGCCGGCCAGAAGGATCGCACACTTTCGAGCACACGTGGTTCCCGGGCAGCGCCTGGTGCTACCTCATCTGCGGACAGTGCGGCATCCACCTGGGCTGGCATTTTCAGGGCACCATGACCTTCTGCGCCCTGATCAGCGATCGCCTGCGCTACGAGGATCGCCGCTGATCGGCGTACGCCGTGCGCAGCCCCATGACCTTGGTCAGGTAGTTCCGGGTTTCACTGTAGGGCGGAACCCCCCGGTAGCGGCGAACCCGGTTGGGACCGGCCTTATAGGCCGCGACCGCCATGGTGACATTGCCGTCGAAAAGTTCGATCAGATGCTTGAGGTACAGCACTCCCGCCTTGAGATTCTGGTGTGGATCCGAAAGGTTCGCGATCGAGAAGCGGGAGGCGGTTTCCGGCAGCACCTGCATCAGGCCCCGGGCGCCCGAGCGGGACACCGCGTTCGGGTCAAATGCCGATTCGGCCTGGACGATCGCCTTGACCAGGGCGGGGTCCATGTCGTGGCGCCTCGCTACGGTATCGATGAGCGCGTCGAAGCGGGACCGTACGGTCCACAGCTTCGGCAGCCGGCGCTTGGCCACCGGATCCTCCACGATGCCGCTCCTCGCACGCGCCGCCGGCAAACCGGCCCGCGAGGCCGAAGCCGTCTGTGCCGCGGCGGTGGCGGTCAACTCGTGTACCGTGGTCACGACTGACGAGGACAAGGTCATCCCGATCAGCGCCACACTGCCCAACCCCATCAGCCCTGCCGCCGATCGAAGCGTTCTTTTCATGCTGTTGCTCCCATTTTCTACAATATATTGTATTTGCGGGAGAAAGGAGCCCCTGTTTCTTGCCAGGCTGACGATATATCAGCTTGTGCCGATGAGTGTCAGCCGCGGAGGCGGAGTTCAACCCCTCCGGCGGGACCACCGCCAGACCGCGGCCCTGACCCTGCGGCCTGGAGCGCAGCAACGCACCCGTGGCAGCCCGGGCGCACGCCTGCGAGCATTGGACAGGTTTGACGACGCGCCTGATCGGGCTGGTGCCGGGGGCCGTCCCCCAGGGCTGTCGAAAACAGGGATGTTTGAGCCAGAGCGTACACGGATGTATTCACAGCGGCCCTGGGGGACGGCCCCCGGCACCAGCCCGTCCCCCGGACCGGTTCTGAAACCTGACCGCTGCTCGCAGGCGCACTGAATGGTGGGATATCGGTTCGGTGGGTACAAGGGAAACTCTGAATAATTCGTCCATGAATTCTCAGAGCACGGAAAACGAAAATGTCGATTTCCGTTTTCCTTCATGGATCAATCACTTACGTGATTGATCCATGTCGACCTATCCCTATGTCGCGGGAAACTCTGAATTGATCAGAGTCTCCCTAGTGCCCTGTCACCATTCCGGCCAGCAGCTCGGGTACCGCGCTCACGGCCCCGAAGTGCGTGGTGATCTCCATTTCAAGTGCCGGATGCCGGCGGCGGGCATCAGCCACGATGGCCGGGATATCCTCGCCAACGTGCCGTCCGGCGGACAGGAAATAGGGAATCAGGACGATTCGCCGGGCACCGCGACCTGCCAGCTCGTCGATGGCATCCGGGATGGCGGGCGATGCCAGCTCCAGGAAGGCGTGTGTCACCATGACGTCCGGGCCGAGTCTGCGGGCCAAGCGCGCCGCCAGGGCCTCGATTTCGGCATTGGATGCGGGTACCCGGCTGCCGTGGGCGACCAGCAGCACTGCTCCGGCAGCCTTGTCAGCGCTCATCGGTATCGAACTGGTGAATCCGCTTGATGATGGTCTGCATCGGTACATTGTCGAACGACCCGTACCGGGCAAGAGCCCGCTGCAGCAGGTCCGACACATCCTGAATCCGGCTGCAGCGCTGCTGCTCCTCCAGCAGGTCACCCATTCCCAGCAGCCCCCCGCTCTGCAGCTTGACCGCGGCCCGCCGGGGCAGCGCCGAGGGAGAATCGCGCGTCCCCAGGGTGAAGTTCGACGCCCGTCGTACGTAATCCAGCCACGCGGCGCAGAGCCCATGGGCGCTGCTGTCGGTGCATTCCACGGTCCGCCGGTACTGACGCGTCAACTTCACCGCTTTGGAGCAGCCGGCGACGCGCGTCCCGACGGCATCCGAGAAACAGCAGCGCCGCTTGGTATGGCCCTGGGACTTAGGCTGCATGGGAATCGGGTCCGAATCCGGACAAGCGGCGTGCGGCCTGATGGAACGGTTTCATTGTCAACCCTGGCGCTTGCGCAGTAAGAACAGGTAGTGGTCGGGGAGCTCCTGCAGCTCCAGCAACTCGTTGCCCGTCTGCCTGGAAAAGGCTTTGAAATCCTTGACCGAGCCCGGATCGTCTGCGAGTACGCAGAGAATCTGCCCCGCTTCGAGCTCATGAAGGCGTTTCTTCGCCTTGAGAATCGGCAGAGGGCAATGCAATCCAGTCAGATCGAGTCGTTCGTCGAATTCAGTCATAAAGCCGGTCTTCGCTTCCGGCGCTCCCCCCCCTTTGCATGCCGGGGATGCGCCCACATATTAATCCATACACTACGAGAGACGTCATCTGCAATCAACACAATTCGTTGGTCGATGGCAGGGGGCGCGGAACCGGGCACCCCGGCTACGGTCGACATACAGAACGCGCCTTCGGAAATTGCGTCAACACTCCGCCACAGCGATACTATCCGGCATGCTCAGGAAACTACTCCCAATCGCGTTGCTTTCTGCGGTCCTGGCCGCCGGCCCGGGCTCGACGCCGGCACCCGCGCTTGCCCAGGACAATCTCCCGAGCCTGGGACGAAGCAACACCGGCCTGTCGGAAATGGACGAGAAGCGCCTCGGCCGTGAGTTCATCCGCAATGCCCGGCGATCCATGCCCTTCGTGGAAGACCCCGAGCTGACCCAGTACATATCCGACCTCGGGCAGCGCATAGCAAACAGCAGCGACGAACCCGCCTCCGAGTATCACTTCTACCTGATCCGGGACAGCGCGCTCAATGCCTTTGCAGTGCCGGGCGGACACATCGCCGTGAACACGGGGCTGATCATGGCAACGGAAACCGAAGCCGAGCTCGCCTCGGTACTGGCCCACGAAGTGGCGCATATAACCCAGCGGCACCTCGCCCGTATGCTGGATCAGTCCAAGGGGCAGGGCTTGAAGATGCTCGGCGCCCTGGCGGCGGCTATCCTGCTGGGGGGAGAAGCGGGCCAGGCCGCGTTCGTTGCCGCCAACGCCAACGCCATCGAGAACCGGCTCGAGTACAGCCGCGGATTCGAGCGGGAAGCCGACGGTATCGGCCTCCAGACCCTGGCCCGGGCGGGTTACGACCCGCGGGCGATGCCGACCTTCTTCGAACGCCTCCAGCGCTGGGCACGGGTGTACGAAACCGGCGCCCCGGAGTTTCTGAGAACCCATCCCCTGACCACCGACCGCATCGCCGATACCCACGTGCGGGCGGAGAGCTACCAGAGGACCCGCAATCCCGACCAGTCGGATTTCTACCATGTCCGCGCCAAGATCAGGGCGACGTTCTCGGACGACCCCGGAAGCACGGCAGGGCAGTTCGCGTCGAACCTGGAATCCGGTGATTACGAGAACGAGACCGCGGAACGCTACGGATATGCACTGGCGCTTTCCAACGCCGGCAGGAACAACGAAGCCCTGGGGGTCATCGACCAACTGCTGGAGGAGAATCCCGGCTCGGTGCGCCACCAGATCGCGCGCGGCAATATTCTGGCCGGCAGTGGACGTTATGAAGACGCCCTGGTGCACTTCGAGCGCATCCACGAGCGCTGGCCCGATGACCGCGCCCTGAGCCTGTATTACGCGTCTTCGCTGATCCAGACACGGCACTACGCCGAGGCCAAGCGCATTCTGAAGAAACAACTGCTGAAGGATTCCGAGGACCCGCGGATTTATTCCCTGTTGGCCCGCGCCGAGGGGGAGATGGGCAATTCCCTGCTCGCCCACCAGAACCTGGCGGAGTATCACTATCTCAGGGCGAACCTCCAGGAAGCCTATCGGCAACTGAAGCTGGCGGAGAAGTACACCGGCGACAGCGACTACGCTCGCCAGAGCGTCGAGGCGCGCATGAAGGATGTGCGACGTGAAATGGAAATATTCGATGAAAAGCTGGAAGACCGCTGACCGGCGCGCAAGGCAGGACCCGTCGGGGCCGTCCCCGTCCAGCAAATGGTTCCGCCGTCGGTGCACCGGCCACCCGCTTCGATACCGGGCCGCCCTCGCGAGCGTGCTGTTGGCGTGTACCCTGCTCACGCCGGTTGCCGCGGACGGGGAAGCGGACGCACTGATCAAGGCCGCGCGCCAGGGTGAGCTCGGCGTGGTGCGCGCCCTGGTCGGGTCCGGCACCGACCCCGACGCCCGCTCGGAAGAAGGCCGGACGCCACTGACCGAAGCGAGCGCATCCGGGCGGGTGGACATCGTCGAGTTCCTGGTGCGGGCCGGCGCCGACATAGACAGGCGGGCCCACGGCGGCATCACGCCGCTCATCGCCGCGGCCGCCAACGGGCACTATCCGGTCATTGGGTTCCTGGTGGGTGAAGGCGCTCATCTCGATCTGCAGGACCGGTTCGACATGACGGCTCTGCACTATGCCGCCAAGCTCGGTATGCTGCGTGCCGTAGCCCTGCTGGCGGACGCCGGGGCCAACCTGAACGCCCTCAGCGCCGGCAACGAGACGCCGTTGTTCGCCGCCGCCAGCAAGGGACAGCACGATGTGGTGGTCGAGCTGATGGCGCGGGGCGCCGACGCTGAAGTCCGGAACCGCAGGGGGCTGACGCCGCTGGACGCTGCCCGGAACTACGGGCATCCGGAGGTTGCCGCTTTGCTGGACAGCAGAGCTCCTCGATGAGCGGGCTTTCGGCGGCAGCCCGCGACGTGTCCGCCCTCCCCCGGCGGGACTGCCACGGGTGGCCCGGGCAGCCGGCGGCACTCGACCTGCCGATCAGCGGCTATTAGACTTGCACACTGAACTCTGCCGCCGCTCCGGACCAAACAACAAGGATCCCCGTTCATGAAGCTCATAGGTTTCGAGATCACGGACTTCCAGTGCGTACGAGCCTCCAACCCGATAAGGGTGGGCGACCTGACCTGCCTGCTGGGAAAGAACGAGGCGGGCAAGACCGCTCTGCTCAAGGCGCTTTACAAGCTCAACCCGGTCATCGAAGCCGACTCGGCCTACGACGTCGTCGACGATTACCCGAGGTCCGAGGTCGACGATTACGAGCACAGGCTGTCCCGTGGGGAAACCGAGCCCGCCACGGTCTGCCGCGCAGAATTCGAGCTACAGCCCGGCGAGGTCAGTGCCATCACCCAGGATTTCGGACCGGATGTGTTGAACGACAATGTTTTGACGGTCTCGAAGGGCTATGACAACGTCCGGAGCTTCTACCTGAATGTCAATACGGACGCGGCCTACAAATACTTCGTCAGGAATCTAGAGCTGCCGACGGAGATCAGCGAGGGAATCTACGACTGCTTCAACTTCGGTGAGCTCGCCGGTTACCTTCAACGGTCGGCATCCGGGGTACCCGCCATCCAGGGGATGGTGGAAAACCTGGAAGTAATCCAGAAGCAGGGGCTGGACCGCTATATCTACCTGAACTACCTCAGGCCCAAACTTCCCCAGTTCGTCTATTTCAACGACTACTACCAGCTGCGCGGCCAGGAAGACCTGCAGGCGCTCAGGGAGCGACTGGACGCCGATGCCCTGCGGGCGTCGGACTACGCCATGCTGGGCCTGATGAAGCTGGCCCGGCTCGATGTGGACCATCTCCTCAACCCGGGGCGCACCCAGCTCCTGATCAACAAGCTCGAGGGTGCCGGCAATACCATCAGCACCCAGATGGCCCGCTACTGGTCCCAGAACCCGGATCTGCAGGTAAAGTTCGATGTCCGGCCGGCGAATCCGGAGGATCCGGCCGGAGAGGCCGGTGGCATGTATATCTGGACCAGCGTCTTCGATCCGGCGCATTCGCATTCGACGCTGCTTGGCGCCCGGTCCCGCGGCTTCGTATGGTTCTTCTCGTTCCTGGCCTGGTACTCGGAGCTCAAGGAGAATGCCACACCGCTCATTCTGCTGCTGGACGAGCCGGGCCTGTCCCTGCATGCCCAGGCCCAGATGGACCTGATGCGGTTCTTCGAGGACACTCTGAGCTCCAGTCATCAGCTCATCTACACGACCCATTCACCGTTCATGGTGGACCCCGACAAGCCCAGGCGGGTCCGCTACGTCGAGGACCGGTCCCGCGTCACCGACGGCGGCCCGGATCGGGAAACCCACGGCACCAAGGTCACCGAGGACCCCGCCCAGGCATCCGGGGAAACCACCATGCCGCTGGACCTCATGCGGCGCGGCATGCAGGCGGAGGTCAAGCCGCGGATCACCAGGGAACTTTATGTAGAGGATATTGCGGATGCTCTCTACCTCCGGGCGATGGCACGCATCCTGTCGGACGTCGATGACACCGGCCTTGATGAGTGGACCATTATTCCGGTGGGCGGCGTGGAGAACATACCGAGCCTGCTCGCCCAGAGGGCCGAGATCGACGAGCCTCGAGTTACGGCAATACTCAGCAATATCGGTACCGCCGACAAGGAGATCTTCGATGCATTTCTCGAAAAGCAGCTGATTCCGGATGCCCAGGTCAAGGCGTTGACGGCCTTTTCCCAGACCCGGGAAGCCGGCATGGAAGACCTGTTCGATATCGTGTTTTACATCAACCTCGTCAACGCCGCGTATCGCGGATACCTCAAGCAGCCCGTTCGGGTCACGGACCTTCGCAGCGACAGCCAGCGGGTCAGAGACCGCGTCTCGGACTACCTGGAGGGCGACATCCTGTCGGAGGGCATCCGGTTCAACCACCGGCGCCCGGCGCGTCTGTTCGCGGACAACGTCGAGAAGCTGCGTCCGGAGCTCACCCGGTCGACCCGGGACCGCTTCGCGTCCATATTCGAGTGGCTCCAGGGACTGGAACCCTGATCCATCCGCTTGCCGACCCGGAGCCGGAGACGATCAGGCGCCTGAGGGCGCCGCGCGCTTAGAAGAAATCAAATTGTGCGTCAAGAGGTATTTTCATCTTGACGTATGCCAAAATACCGTCCGCCCCGCCGGCTGCGCAGTCTTGCGCCCCCGGCGCTTGATCACTACGATTTCCACGCGCGTGCACCGGCCTGCAGAAGCCGCCGTTGTGGTGCGATGCTCCGTACCGATGAAGAGGTGTCCCATGACTGACCCGAAAGACAATGACGAAAAGCGTCAACACTATTTCACGCTGCACGACAACGTAAACGAGAAGTCTTACGAATTGCCGGTTCTCGAAGGTACCGAGGGCCCCCGTGTCATCGACGTCCGGAAGCTCTACAGCCAGGCCGGGGTGTTCACCTATGATCCCGGATTCAAGTCCACTGCCGCGTGTTCGTCGGCCATCACCTATATCGACGGGGACAAAGGCATACTGCGGCACCGGGGTTACTCCATCGAGGACCTCGCCGAGCACAGCGACTACCTGGATGTATGTTACCTGCTGCTTCACGGTGAGCTGCCTTCCCCGGAGGAAAAGGAGGAGTTCGACCGGGACATCACCCACCACACGATGCTTCACGAGCAGCTGGTACAGTTCTTCCGCGGCTTTCGGCGCGACGCCCACCCCATGGCAATCATGGTCGGCATCGTCGGCGCGCTGTCCGCGTTTTACCATGACAGCACCGATATCACGGACCCACTTCAACGCATGACGGCCTCGCACCGCCTGATCGCCAAAATGCCTACGATCGGTGCCTGTGCTTTCAAGTTTTCCGTGGGTCAGCCGTTCGTCTACCCGGACAACAAGGCGAGCTACGCCGGCAACCTCCTGAAAATGATGTTCAAGGTACCGGCGGAGGACTATGAGCCGGATCCGGTGCTGGTGAGGGCGATGGACAGAATCCTGATTCTGCACGCCGATCACGAACAGAACGCGTCGACTTCCACCGTGCGTCTGGCCGGCTCCTCCGGCGCCAACCCCTTCGCCTGCATCGCCGCCGGCATCGCCTCACTCTGGGGACCCGCTCATGGGGGCGCCAACGAAGCGGTGCTCAAGATGCTCATGGAGATCGGCCACAAGGACCGGATACCGGAATTCATCGCCCGCGCCAAGGACCCGGACGACGACTACCGCCTGATGGGCTTCGGACACCGCGTCTACAAGAACTTCGACCCGCGCGCCAAGGTCATGAAAAAAACGGCTCACGAAGTCCTGGAGACCATGGGGGTGGATACCCCGTTGCTGGAGGTTGCCATGGAGCTGGAGCGCATCGCCCTGGAAGACGACTACTTCGTGGAGCGCAAGCTTTATCCCAACGTCGACTTCTATTCCGGAATCATTCTCAACGCCATGGGCATACCGACGCATATGTTCACGGCGATATTCGCCATCGCGCGCACCGTCGGCTGGATCGCCCACTGGAAGGAGATGATGGAGGAAGGCGCGGTATCCATCGGCCGGCCCCGCCAACTGTATGTCGGCCCCACCGAGCGCACTTTCACCACCGTGGACGTGCGGGAACACAAGCAGAGCCGCGGCTGGTCCTGGCTGTGGGGTGGCAAGGAGTCCTGAGGCACATCCCGCCGCGCCCCTCCATAAGACTACAGGGGACGAACCCCCTCCGAGCTCGCGGGCACACGGGACCGCGGGCCACACAGGCTCCGCCGTCAGTCGTAGCAGTGCTCCGGCGCCGGGAAGCCGCCGCTGCGAACGGCCTCCACGTATGCTGCAACCGCGCCCTGGATCCCGTCCGCACGCCCTTCCAGGAAATTCTTGACGAACTTCGCGGGGCGCCCGGGGTAGAGCCCGAGCAGGTCGTGGAACACCATGATCTGCCCGTCGGTATGGGGCCCGGCCCCGATGCCGATCACGGGCACGTCCAGGCGTTCCGTGATACGGGCCCCCAGCTCGAGCGGAACGCACTCCAGCAGGATCAGGTCGGCGCCGGCATCCTGGAGTATCTCCGCCTCATCGATCATTTCCTGGGCCTTCGCGGGGTCCCTGCCCTGCACACGGTAGCCGCCGAGATGATTGACGGACTGCGGGGTCAGACCCATGTGGGCACACACGGGAATACCGTGGCGTACCAGCAATCGGGTCGAGTCCGCCAGCCAACCGCCGCCTTCCAGCTTCACCATCTGCGCGCCCTCCCGCATCAGAACCGCGGCGTTCTCCAGGGATTTGAGCTCGGAGTAGTAGCTCATGAAAGGCAGGTCGGCAACCACGAAAGAACCCCGGTTGCCGCGCTTGACGCAGCGGGTGTGGTAGGCGACATCCTCGATGGTCACGGGCAGGCTGCTGTCGTGGCCCTGAATCACCATGCCCAGCGAATCGCCGACCAGAATGACGTCCACGCCCTGGGTGCTGACCACATGCGCGGAACAGTAATCATAGGCGGTCAGGCAGGCGAATTTTTCACCTTTCTGCTTGTAGCGCTTGAGTGTATTGATTGATACCGTCTTGCGCGGCGATTCAGACTGCACGGACATGGCACACCTCATTTGATCCGGTTTTCAATGTACCCCCGGGCCGCGCCGCGCACAACCACCGCCGGGCGCGGCTATCGGCGCCATCGGACAACCAGCGTGGACGCCAGATACGTGAATGCAGCGACCAGAATGATGGTGGCGCCCGCGGGCAGATCGGGACCGTAGGACAGCGCCAGGCCGGAGACGCAGAACAGCGCGGTGATTATCGTGGAAAGCACCATCATGTGGGCGATGTTGTATACATACTGCTGCGAAATCGCCGCCGGCAGCGTCAGCAGGGCGATTACCAGGATCAGCCCCACGATCTGAACCAGCACCACCACAGACACGGCGATCAGGCACAGCAGGACCAGGTAAAGGGCGGTAACCGGCAGGCCCCTGAGTCTCGCGAATTCCTCATCGAAAGCAATCGCTTCGAACTGCTTGAAGTAAAGCAGGATGACTACGACCAGGCAGAGATTCAACGCCAGCATGAGCCAGATCTGCCCCGGGGAAACCAGCAGTATATTGCCGAAAAGGTAGGTCATCAGGTCGACCTGGTAGCCCGGAGACTTGGCGATGAAGATGACGCCCGCCGCCATGCCCACCGCCCACAGCGCTCCGATGAGCACATCCTCCTGCTCCCGCCAGTAGAGCTTGATGCAGCCAAGAACCAGGGCCGCCGCAACGGCCGTTGCCAGTGCTCCCGACATGGCAGGGAATCCGAAGTACACGGCGGCGCCGATGCCCCCCAGAACTGTATGGGCGATTCCACCGGCCAGGTAGCCCATTCGCTTGACAACCACGTAGGTGCCCACCATGCCGCAGCATATACTCGCCATGAGGGAGGCAAGAACGGCGAGCTGCAGGAACCGGTGCTCGAGGAGTGCCGCCGTGAATTCCATGGTAATCAGTGACGGTGCGATACCATCTGTACATCGGTCCCGTACAACTCCTGGATGGTACGCCCGTCGATATCGGCGGTGTCGTGGCAGATCAGCGTTCTGTTCAGGCAGGCCACTCGATCGACGTACTTGGAGATGAAGCCGATGTCATGCGAGACCACGACAATAGTCATGCGCTGGTTGAATTCACGGAGATAGTCGAAAATATCGGTTTCCACCCGCTGGTCGATGTTGGAGGTGGGTTCATCCAGCAGCAGTATCCGCGGCTCGCAGACCAGCGCCCGCGCCACCAGCACCCGCTGCAGCTGTCCCCCGGACAGGGTATTGATATGGCGTCCCGCCAGCGACTCGATCTCGGTCTCCGCCATCGCCTCCCGGGCGCGGTTGCGATCGTTCTCCGAGTATCCCCCGAAACCTCCGGACAGGCCCAGCCGGCCCATGAGCACCGCATGCAGGACATCGGTAGGGAAATCCCGGGAAAAGCTGGGATACTGGGGCACGTATCCGATGCGGCTCCGCGCCCGCGAAGGGGAGTTCCCCAACACCTTCACGCGACCGCGGCAAGGCTGATACAGGCCGAGGATGATTTTCAGCAGCGTGCTCTTGCCGCCCGCGTTCGGGCCCACGACACCGATGAACTCCTTGTCGGGGACCCGCAGATCAATGCCCTCCAGCACCGGCGGGCCATCATCAAACCGGAACCATACGTCCTGCAGATCGATAACGGGCTCGGATGCCGGGCTTTCGATCATGACCGGGAGTCGGCGATCACCCGGGCCGTGCGCCTCAGGTTGTCGAAATAGTCGAGCGCCAGCGGGTCGAGGACCTCGAGCCTGGCGCCGATGGCGTCGGCGACGGTTCGGGCCAGCCGGTCGTTGTGCATGGGGTCTATGAACAGGGTTTTGATGTGTTTCTCCTCCGCCTTTTGAACGACTTCGACGAGTCCACGGGGGCCGGGCTGCTTGCCTTCCGACTCGATGGATATCTGCTCCAGGTCGTAGGCACGGGCGAAGTGGCCCCATGCGGGATGGTATACCAGAAACGCGTCCACGCCCGAGTCCGCGAGGGTTTCCGAGATCTCCCGATCCAGCGCGGTCAGCGCTGTCCGCAGCGTTTCCGCATTCTCCCTGTACCGGTCGGCATTGGCGGGGTCAATGGCGGCCAGCGCGTCGGCAATACCCGTCGCCATGTGCTGCGCATTGACCGGGCTCAACCAGATATGGGGATCGATCCCGCCATGGTGATAATGGGTGCCGGCCTCCGATTCGTTCTCGCCGTGGTCATCGTGCGCGTCCGGGTCAGCCGGCAAGCCGTCGGACAGGTCCACCCATTGCGGGGCCGATGAGCCGGTCTGCCGTAGCTGCCTCCGCCAGACCGGCTCCAACGGCATGCCGACACCGAAGAAGATATCCGCATCTGCCAATCCGCTGATCTGGCGCGGCGTGGGCTCGTACGTCTCCGGACTTTGCCCCGCCTCGACCACGACCGCGATCTCGACGCGCCTGCCGCCCACCTGCTCCACCAGGAATTGAAGCGGTTTGATGCTGACATGCGCCCGTACGGGATCGCTTCCGGCAGCCATCGAGAGTGCCGGCCACAGGGCCATGAAAACGGCAAGTATTCGAACGCAAATGGGCTGCAATCCCCTCTCCCGGTATGACAATGTTATATTATAACATTGTCATACCGGGCAGTGGCGGTCGGAACAAAAGCACGTCCCGCCCGGATCACGGACGCACCGGCCACATTCCCGGGGCCCGGCACAGCGGGCAATCAAGCGCCCGCCTGCAGTGCCTCCAGGACCTTGCGGGGGTGATCGGCCGCCTTGGGCACCCTGCGCCAGTGCTTGAGAATCCTGCCATCCGGACCGACCCAGGCGGTGGAACGTATGACGCCGGTGGTTTTCCGGCCGTACATCATTTTTGCGCCGTATGCGCCGTACCGGGTCATGACCTTCCTGTCCGGATCCGACAGGAGCGTGAAAGGGAGACCATACTTCTCCGTGAATTTGCGGTGGGAGGCGCCATCATCGGGAGAGACGCCGAGCAGGACGAGGTCAAGTTCCTCAAGGTCCGACCATATGTCGCGAAAACCGCATGCTTCCTTGGTGCAGCCCGGTGTATCGTCCTTGGGATAGAAAAAAATCACAACATGCCGGCCTCGAAAATCCTTGAGCGCGACCTTGTTGCCGCCGAAATCCTCGAGAGTGAATGCGGGGGCCATCTTGCCTTCTTCGATTGTCATGATGTCAAATCGCCGGGTGGTTAAACTGTGCAGCTGCCGGAAAGCAGCCAGCAAATCGCGAAAACGCGAGGATAATTCAACGGGCGGTTTTTTCAAGTGGCTGCAGAAGCGCGGCCAGTCGTAACAGCTCTTCTTGCACGCCACGCACGAACGCGGCGGTGGCGGTAAATGCAACCAGCGGGAGCAGGCATTGAGCCGTTCCTGAAACACTCATTTCGTATCGGGATTCAGCAACTGACCATGTCCGTGTTTTCATTGTTTCGAAAAGGCTTCACCGCCGGCAAGGGCCTGTTGACGGGCCTGCCATCGGATGTCGCCGAACGCGACCCGGTGATCCTGTTCAGCGAATGGTTCACCGAGGCGCAGAAGTCCGGGATCATGCTGGCGGATGCCATGTGCCTGGCCACCAGCACGCCGGACGGCCGCCCTTCCGCCCGCATGGTACTGCTCAAGGAGATCGAGGACCGCGCCGTCGTGTTCTACACCAATTACGAGAGCCGCAAGGGCGAGGAGCTCCGGGCAAACCCGCGTGCCGCGGCAGTGATTCACTGGACGGTGCTGCAAAGACAGGTACGTATCGAAGGACCGGTCGCGCCGGTGGGACAGAGCCAGTCGGAGCGTTACTTCCGATCCCGCGACCGGGGCAGCCAGATCGGCGCCTGGGCATCGCGCCAGAGCCGCCCGCTGGAAAGCCGCACGGAGCTCGAAGAACGCGAATCGGATATGCGCCGCCGGTTTGAGGGTCAGGCCGTGCCCCTGCCGGAGTTCTGGGGTGGCTTCCGGATCCGGATCGAGCGCATCGAGTTCTGGCAGGGCCGGGCCAATCGCCTCCACGACCGAATGCGCTTCGACTGGGACGAGGGCGCCTGGCAGACCCACCGCCTTTTTCCGTAGCCCGCGCAGGATACGGCGAAACCGGAGTGCCGCCGGCCTCGCACCTGTAGAAACGCCGTCACTTCGTAGCAAGGTCCGGGGCCGCCTCACCGGCCGGGCAGCGTATTATGTCAATTCAGCAAAAACCCTGTTTATAATCAGATAAATAGGTATATTATTTAATACAGTGCTCGAGAGTTGGCTCTTGACACGAATTAATGGTAATATTATATATATAGTAATATCTTTATCAGGTGCAACACCATGCTCACGAACCGATTTAGAAAAGGTGACCCGGTCATCTTCACCAAGACCAAATTCAGCGTCCACCCAGGCCCCCGCGCCGAAGACATTTCGCCGGCCAGCCATGGGGAGAACTACAGCTACCTGGTGAAGAAATTCTGGACGGTAATCGCCAACACTGACGACCGCCTGCTCGTTCGAACCCGGACGGGAAAACAGCATTGGATCGATCTGGATGACCCAGCACTGCGGGCGCCGACGTGGTGGGAGCAGTTTCGGTATCGCCACCGGTTTCCCACGGCGGACGAATCCGGACAGTTGCCCAACGAGGGCGGCGGGGAAGGACACAGGCGAGCGGCCGGCCAGAACTGACCGCTGCTGCCGTAGCGGACGGCCCCGGATTCAGAACAGCCGGGCCTGTCCGCTTTCCTCAAGGGATTTCATGCGTTGCGCGAACCAGCCGCGCTCCAGCGCGTTCCACTCATGCGGATTCATATCCCGTTCCGGATAGTGGGCCACGAGCTCACTCATGGGGATGCCCGCCTTGAAGGCATAACTCCCTTCTTCGAACCAGTAGTCCGCTGGATCCGCCATGGCACGCCCGACGCCTGGGGGGTGGACGACTCATTCTAGATGAGAATCAGCCGCCCGCGTACTGGATAGCCCATCAGTACCCGGCGCCGTGACGGCGCCGCACCTTCGCCGTCCCCGTTGCCGCGGAGTCAGGCTTTTCCAAAACCACCGCCACCCGGGGTTTCCAGCACGAATACGTCTCCGGGGCTCATGCTGCGGTGGTCGGTGGCGGTCATTTCGTCAACGGTGCCGTCGGCCCTTTCCACCCAGTTGCGGCCGCACGCCCCGGGCTCGCCCCCATCGAGCCCGAATGGGGGGATTTTACGATGATTGGCCAGAATCACGACGTCCATTTCCTCCAGGAATCGAAGTCGCCGCCGGGCGCCGTCGCCGCCGCGATAGCGCCCGCGGCCGCCGGAATCCGTCCGCACCTCGAAGCTGTCCACCCGCACGGGGTAGCGTAGCTCCAGCACCTCCGGGTCGGTGAGTCGTGAGTTCGTCATGTGGGTGTGCACCGCCGAGGTCCCGTCGAAATCCGGCCCCGCCCCCGACCCGCCGCAAACCGTCTCGTAATACTGGTAGCGCTGGTTGCCGAAGGTGGTGTTGTTCATGGTGCCCTGGGCGGCGGCCATGACTCCCAGTGCCCCGTACAGCGTATCGGTGATGACCTGGGAAGTCTCGACGTTCCCCGCCACCACAGCGGCGGGATACGTCGGGTTGAGCATAGAGCCCTCGGGGATAACGAGGTCGATCGGCTTGAGGCAGCCCTCGTTCATGGGAATCTCGTCCTCCACCAGGGTCCGGAAAACATACAGCACGGCGGCCCGGCATACGGCCGCCGGGGCGTTGAAGTTGCTCGGTCGCTGCGGGCTGCTGCCTGAAAAATCCACCGTGGCGTGGCGCCGCTCGCGGTCTATCGACACCCGGACCCGTATCTCCGACCCGTCGTCCATGGGGTAGGCGAATTCTCCGTCACTGAGCACATGAATCACGCGCCTGACCGATTCCTCCGCGTTGTCCTGGACATGGCCCATGTACGCCTGGACGGTGGGCAGGCCGAAGTGCTGCACCATCCTGCGCAGTTCCCGGATACCCTTCTCGTTCGCCGCGATCTGCGCTTGTATGTCCGACATGTTCTGCTGGGGATTCCGCGCGGGATACTCGCCGGAAGACAGCAGCTCGATGAAATCCTCCTCGCGCAGCGTCCCGCGGTCCACCAGCTTGAAGTTGTCGATCAGTACGCCTTCCTCGTCCACGGTCCGGGAATGCGACGGCATGGACCCGGGCGTGATGCCGCCGATATCCGCGTGGTGCCCCCGGGAACCGACGTAAAACAGCACTTCCCGCTCATTGTCGTCATACACCGGCGTGATCACCGTGACGTCCGGGAGGTGGGTGCCGCCGTTGTAAGGCGCATTGAGGATGAAGACATCCCCCGGCCGGATCGATCCTTCGTTGTTGCGAATCACGGCTCTTACGCTCTCGCCCATGGAGCCGAGGTGTACGGGCATGTGCGGCGCATTGGCGATGAGCTGCCCCTTGGCGTCGAAGATCGCACAGGAGAAGTCCAGCCGTTCCTTGATATTCACCGAAAACGCCGTGTTCTGGAGCGTGTAGCCCATCTGTTCCGCGATGGACATGAACAGGTTGTTGAAGACCTCCAGCATCACCGGATCGCATTCGGTACCGATCGCATCCGTCCGGTCGGCAGCCTCCACGCGGGTCAACAGGAGGTCGCCCTCCGGCGTATACTCGCCCCGCCAGCCCGGCTCGATGACGGTGGTGGCGGTTTCCTCCACCACGATGGCCGGACCCTTGAGGACATCCCCCGCACGCAGCGCCGCGCGCTCGTAGACCGACGTATCATGGTGCCGGCCCGCCATATACGATTTCACGCTGGCGGCGGCTTCCGGCATCCGCCCACCCCGGGCAACGTGAGCGCCCGGCGACAGGTTCTCGTTCTCCGAGACCGCTTCCACCACCCCGGCGGCCGCGATCAGCGGCTTGTCTCCCATGACGAAGCCGAACCGCGCCCGGTAGGCGGATTTGAAAGCGTCGACCATGTCAGCCCGGGAGCCGAACGGGACGTCCAGCGCCACGTCTGACCCTTCGTAGCGGACATGCAGCTTCCGGTCCAGCCGGATGCGGTCCTGCGGCTCCTCCTGGTCGAGCAGTTCCTGCCGCGCCGCTTTGGCGAGCTGCTCCATCACGCTTTCGATCCGCGACATTGCATCGTCCTCCAGCCGCAGCTCGATGGACTGCTCGCGCATGGCGCGCACGTCCGCCAGGCCCATGCCGTAAGCGGACAGAACGCCGGCAAAGGGATGGAGGAGCACCCGTGTCATGCCCAGCGCATCCGCCACCAGGCAGGCGTGCTGGCCGCCGGCACCGCCGAAGCACGCCAGGGTATATGCCGTCACGTCGTAGCCGCGCTGAACGGAGATCTTCTTGATCGCGTTCGCCATGTTCTCCACGGCGATTTTCAGGTAGCCGTCCGCCACTTCCACCGGGTCCCGCGTATTGCCGGTGGCTTCCCGGATTTCCCCGGCGAGCTCGGCGAACTTCTCCCGCACCACGGCATGGTCGAGCCACTCGTCCTGCGCGGGGCCGAATACTCTCGGGAAGAACTCCGGCTGCAGCTTGCCCAGCATCACGTTGCAGTCCGTCACCGTGAGCGGGCCGCCCTTTCTATAGCAGGCAGGCCCGGGATGGGCCCCGGCGGACTCCGGACCGACCCGGAACCGAGCGCCGTCGAACAGGCACATGGAGCCACCCCCGGCAGCCACGGTATGGATGTGCATCATTGGCGCGCGCATTCGTACCCCGGCCACCAGTGTTTCGAAGGCGCGCTCGTACTCACCGTCGTAGTGCGCCACGTCCGTGGAGGTACCGCCCATGTCAAAGGTTATGATCCGGTCGAAACCCGCATTGGCGGCGGTCTTCACCGCGCCAACGATACCGCCGGCGGGCCCGGAAAGGATCGCATCCTTGCCCTGGAACAGCCAGGCATCCGTCAAACCCCCGTTGGACTGCATGAACTGCAGCCGCACCGCGCCGAGCTCCTTCGAAACCTGCTCCACGTAACGCCGCAAGATGGGTGACAGGTATGCATCCACCACGGTGGTATCGCCGCGGCTTACGAGCTTGATGAGAGGACTGGTGGCATGGCTTGTGGAAACCTGGCTGAACCCCACGTCCCGGGCGAGCCCGGCGATTCGTTGCTCGTGATCCGGGTACACGTAGCCGTGCAGACAGGCGATCGCCACAGAACGGATCCCGTCGTCATAGGCCCGCTGGAGCCGCGGCCGCAGGTCCGCCAGATCCACCGGCGCCACCACCTCGCCCCGGGCGCCCATCCGCTCGTTTACCTCCTCCACGCGTTCATACAACAGCTCCGGCAGTACGATGTGCCGGTCGAACAGCCGCGGGCGGGCCTGGTAGCCGATTCGCAGCGCATCGGCGAAGCCCCGGGTCGTCACCAGCAGTGTACGGTCCCCCTTGCGCTCCAGCAGTGCATTGGTGGCGACGGTGGTCCCCATCTTCACGGCAGCTATGCGATCCTCCAGCGGGTCCTCCCCACCTTCAGCAGCCAGCAGGTCACGAATGCCCTGCACCGCGGCGTCGTCGTATACGCCGGGGTTTTCCGACAACAGCTTCTTCGTCACCAGGGAGCCGTCCGGCCGGCAGCCGACAACATCCGTGAACGTGCCGCCTCGGTCGATCCAGAACTGCCATTGCTGATCATTCATGGGTGCTTCTTCTCATCGAAGGAATTCGTTCGCGCCGATCTACGGAACAGGCTTCAGGCCCGCTGCCCCGCCGGCTTCGGCAGGCACGCCGTCAACTGCTCCAGAGTGCCGGCGACGCCGAAACCCAGCTTCCTGATCTCATTGCTCACGGGCACCGGCAGCGCGTTGTCGTCGACTTTCTGATTCAGCACCCCGCCGACAATTACCGGGGTGTCGCAGCCCGATTCCCCGAGGCTGCGCTGCAACCGCTCGGCATACTCCAGGGCGTTGCCGTTGTGGGTGCTCAGGAGAATGCCGTCCACGCCGTGCGCCAGGGCGGCCTCCGCGATCTGTCCGGGATTCTGCTCGGGACCCAGGTTCACGACCCGGGCTCCGGCTTCGCTCAACAGCTGGCCGAGGGCATGGATGGCATGCTCGTGAACGTCTGAAGACGCCAGCAGCAGGAACCGGCCGGCCACCCTGGCGCGATTCCCGGGAATCTGAAACAGCGCCCGGTTCTCGTCTATCACCCGCAGCGACAGCTCGAAAATATCCGTCGGAACCACGGCGCGCCGGCCGTGGGGGGTGGCCGGGTCAGCTTTACCCACGCCGTAAAGCCGCTCGAATCGTGAGGCCCCGATGCATTTCAGTGTGTGCAGCAGTCGCAGCGGGTCCTCGACGTCTACGCCCAGATCCCGCAGGCCGGTCAGGGCGTTGTCAAAAACCCGCCTGCCGCCCTCGCAGACCGTGGCCGCGAACTCGTCCACCGGGGAAAAATCCACCAGCGGCAGCAGGCGCCGGGCGGTTTCCTCGACACGCCGTCCCAGGCAGTGGGCATCCGCAATTTCCTCGGCGGAGGGAATGCGCACCGCCTCGGTGACCGGCAGCGGCAGCACCGCGTGACCGGTGGGATGGCGCAGCTGGGCCATGATGTCCCACAACAGGTACTCGCTCACCAGGCCCCGATTGTGGTTGAAGTCCGCGTTGAAGGAGATGGTGTCACCGTAGATCATGGAGCCGGCCGCATCCTCTTCGTGGATGTCGCGGAACGCCGCCACCCAACCGGCGCGTTTCACCGGGTCGCTGGTCAGGCCGCCGATACAGTGGCTGAGCCGCGCTCCGAGCTGCTCCTCGACGATGTATTTCTCGAGATACGCCCACCCCGCCACCGTCGCGCAGTCCTGAAACAAAGCGCCGAAGCCGTCCTCGAGATAGGAGTGAAGCATCACCCCCTGATCCCTGAACCCGGCGAGTATGCCAATCGCCTTGATGGACTCGATGCTCGTCTTCGCCCGGTCCAGCCATCCGGGTGCTTCGAAAGTGAAGTACTGGGACAGGTTGCCGATGGTGGTAACGCCGGCGCGCAGCGCATGGACCGTGTTTTCGACAGCCGCCGGCTGCCCGATCATGAAATCACCCATGTGCGGCTGTATGCGGGCGCAGTCCGCCAACTCGCGCCAGTCCTGCTCCCGGACCAGCAGCGGCCCGGTTTCCGCAGGCCAGGACGCCCGCTGCTCGGCGGGCAGGCCCATGCGGCGGTCCAGCGCCACCCCCGCGCGGTCGATGGTGAAACCGTGCTCCGCCGCGACCGCTTCGAGATACCGGAGCGCCTGCGCGGTGGCCGCCCAGTCATTCATGCCGATATGGGCGTGGTACATGATCCGCCCGGACGCGACGCATGCCCGCTTGTACTCGTACTCGGAGTTCATCCCGGCATGCCTCAGAAAGGCTGATTGCCGCAGCGTCACCTGGTCGCACAGGGCACGGCCTTCACGGACGACGTCATCCCCCCGCGGCAGGGGCGCCGAGGCACTTCCACGAACGAACTGCTCGTCGGCGCCCTGGATCGCGGTCATGTCCATCCCGGATTGCAACGTCATGCGCTTTGCTCTTTAATCGGTTGCCGTGAGGCGGTTGTGGGGTACACGCCGCTATTTTATTCGCCCGACAACCATAGCGGAACCATGACCGAAGAACTTTTCCGGGAAGACAGCTACCTCCGTGCCTGTGACGCCACGGTAACCGCCGTGGACGACAGACGGGTCTACCTCGACCGGACCGTGTTTTATCCCACCGGCGGCGGACAGCCCGGCGATACCGGGACGCTGCGGGACGCCGGCGGCCGGGAAAGCCGTGTCATCGAAACGGTGAAAACCGACCAGGGCATCGCCCACGTTCTGGACGACGGCGCGGTGGCACCGGCGGCCGGCGACCGGGTCACCGCGGAAATCGACTGGACTCGGCGCTACCGGCTGATGAAAATGCACACCTGCATGCACGTCCTCAGCCATGTGGTGCCCCTGGGGGTTACCGGCGGCTCGATCCGGGACGGCAGCGCCCGGCTGGACTTCGACGCCCTGGAGCCGCTGGACAAGGAAGACATCGATCGCCGGCTCAACGACGCGATCCGGACCGGGGCAGCGGTTAGCAAGCGGTGGATTTCCGATGAAGAGCTCGACGCGCAGCCCGAGCTGGTGAAAACGCTTTCCGTGCAGCCGCCGAGGGGATCGGGCCGGATCCGCCTGATCGAGATCGACGGCCTGGACCTTCAGCCCTGCGGCGGCACCCACCTCGAGAACATCAACGAAATCGGCCCGGTCCGCGTGAAGAAGATCGAGAAGAAGGGCAAGCACAACCGCCGGGTGATTGTGGAATTCGACGACTGAACGCACGGCACCGGCGGCGCTGCCGGTGTGGTGTGGGGAAGGCGTTCGGCCTACTCCAGGTCGATCGGGGGCAGATTCCTGGTGGCTGTCGCATCACGCACGTGGAATGAAACAGGGACTCGCACTTCCAGACGCTCTCCGGGCATGTCCCCCGGCATCGCGGGGAATGGATCACCCCGTTCCACCATCTCCGTGGCTTCGCGGTCCAGCAGCGGGTAGCCGGAGCCGGACTCCAGCTCCACCGACTGCACGTTGCCCTCGCGGTCGATGACGAAACGCACCACGACGTCCCCTTCCTGGCCGGCGACCCGCGCAGCGCGCGGGTAGTGCATGTTCCTCTGCAGCCAGCCCTTGAGTACGCCAGCATAATGCGCCACCACGCCGGAACCGCCGGACCGCTCCTGGAGCTCCTGCAATCTCACGGTTTCGGGAGCCGTGGTCTCGACGGCCCGCGGCTCGGACATCTCCCGCACTTCCGGTGCTGAAGGGCGCGCAGCGGCCACGTCGACGGCAGTATCCACGTTCGCTGCCGGTTCGACAACCGTGGCCGCCACCGCGGGATCAGGCCGCTCGGCCCGCGCGGTTTCCAGGTCCTCGACGGGTGCCGGGTCGGTGGCGGGCGCCGAAATCGGCTCGTCAAGCGCCGGCGTTTCGGAGGCTGGCAGCGTTTCGGAGGCCGGCGGCGTTTCGGAGACTGGCAGTGTTTCAGAGGCCGGCGGCGTTTCGTAGGCTGGCAGTGTTTCGGATTCTGGCGGCGTTTCGGAGGCTGGCGTCGTTGCGGCGCCCGCCGACCGCGCATCCCGAACCGTCACCGGCGGTTGGGACGATTCGGAAACGGGCGCATCATCGGCGAACTCGGCCGGCGCGGCACGGCCCGGCTCCACCGTCGCGCCGCTTGCCGCCACCACCGCCGCGTCAGCCGATTCGGTGAATTCCTCCGGCGGGCCGGGCCCTGCGGACACCTCGTCGACCGCCACGTTGTCCGGCGAGGCCGGAGCTGAACCGAGGACCGCCTCGGCAGCAACGGTCTGAGCATCCTCGGATGTCACGTCCGCGGTCTGCTGCGATGCCGCAGCCTGCGGTTCTGCCACCGCGGGCTGCGCGGCGCCGGCCGGATCAGCCGACTCGGGCGCCACGGCACCGGTTTCCTCCAGCGGGCCGGAGTCCACGGTCTCCGGCGCTACGGGTTGGGCGGCCGCCGCCTCGGCGCTTGCGGACTCATCCGGCCCGACGGACGGCGCCGGGTCCCGGGACAGGGGCTCCTCCGGCGGGGGCTCGGGCTCCCCGGATTCCGCCAGGACCGGCTGGACCGCTTCCTCTTCGGCCATGTCCGTTTGCTGCGGTGTCGTTTCCGGCGACTGCGGGGGCTCCGCCACGCTTTGGGTCGCGCTGCCCAGCGTCACTACGATTCCGTCGCTGGCACTTTCGATGGTGATCCGCTCAGCCGGCTCGGTGATGCTCAGCCACAGCATCCCCGCCAGGTGAAAAGCGACGGCGATCACCAGCGCGACGAGCCAATGGACACCGGTAATCATCACCGGGACCGGTCGAGCTCGGTGACCAGTGTCAGCCTCTCCACGCCCGCCGCACGCAGCCCCTCCATGGCCCGTATCATTCGGACGGCATCCACCTGGGCATCGGCCTTGATCTGGAACTCCGCGGCGGGCCGTTCGGCGAGGATCCCGGCGGCGCGCTCGACAAGACCGGACTCGGGAAGAACGATATTGTCGACGGCGATCTGGCCGTCCCGAGTCAGCAGAACCTTGACGGCGCCTCCGATGCCCTCCTCACCGCTCACGGACCGGGGCGGGCGTATGTCCAGGGATTCCGGCGTCGAAATCTGTCCGACCAGCATGAAAAATATCAACAACAGGAACACCACGTTGACCAGCGGTACGACGCTGAGCTCCGTCCGGTTGTCTTCGGTGGGGGGTGGTATTTTCATGATCCGCTAACGGGTTAACGATACGCTCCCGGCGCCCGATGACTTCAGCAGGTCCACGACGGCCACCGCCTGCTGGGTCGTGACCCCCGGCGCCGGTTGAACGAGATATCGCCTGGGCTCCCCGGACACGGACCAGGCACCGATTCGCTGGGCAAGCACGGATCGCGACACCGGCTCCCCGTTCAGGTCTATCCCGCCCCCGGGGCCGATACGCACCAGGACGGCACCGGCTTCCCTTTCCTGCACGATCCCCGTGTCCGCCGGCGTCAGCATCCGGATTACCCGTTCCGTGGAGAAGCTCGATGCCAGCATGAAAAACACCAGAAGTAGGAAAACGACGTCGATCAGGGGCGTCAGACTGACCAGGGGACGCCGGCTCCGTACCTGGGCCGGCTCCGATTTAACTTCGAGTTCCACGCAGACTGCCCGCACTCATGGGCCTGGCGGGTAACTGAACAGTCCAGGTAAAGACCTGTGTAACCGCGTCTTCGATGGCGTGGGCCGTGCGCTGCACGATCCGTTCGAACCAGTTCAGCATGATCAGGGCCGGCATCGCCACCACCAGCCCCGCCGCGGTGGTGAGCAGCGCTTCCCAGATGCCGCCGGAAAGCACCGCGGGGTCCACCCGGTTGCCGGCCTGTTCCAGCTCCTGGAACGCCTCGATCATTCCCAGCACCGTTCCGAGCAGGCCCAGAAGGGGACTGAGGGTGCCGATCACTTCCAACCCCCTCAGATGCGAGCGCATACGCTCCAGGTCCGCACTGGCGACACGCTGGACTTCTTCCCTGACCAGTTGCTCGTCGAGGTCGTCCCGGGCATGACCCACGATTGCCACATCCATCGCCCGGGCAACCGGGCTGCGCCGCCTGGCCAGCATGCGCAGTGCTTCCTCGTAGTGCCCCGAACGATAGTACTTCAGCACGTGATCCACGAAGGAAACATCGCGCACGTTCAACGACAGGAACTGAAAGGACTTCACCAGTATGATGGCGAGCGCGATGATGGACATCACCAGCAGCACCAGCAGCACCGGGCCACCCAACTGCACCCATTCGTTCAGTGTCTCAAACAAGACCCTGAACCCTGCCACCCGATCTCACGCCAACACTGCTATTTGAAAAAATCAGCGCTGCTCCGCGAACCGGTTTCGATCAATGTCAGGCAGTCGTTCCTCTCGCCCTGGGCATCCCGGCAGGCCAGTACACCATTCAGCAGCACCCGGTCCACCGATCCACAGGACACGCCTTCTATATCGAACAGCTTGACGCTGGTCTTGCCCGACGGCAGCGGGCCGCCTTCCACCGCCAGTCGACGGTTGATCACCCCTTCGGGATTGAACATCACCAGGTCTAGCTTCAAGGAACTGAAGTCCCCGGATGTACCGTTCTCGAACAGTAGATAGGCCCGGCAGGCCGATTCCATGGGCTCCAGCTTGTTGAGCTCGACCCGGAGTCCTTCGGCTCCGGAGGCAATAGGCGCCCAGACGAACAGCACGATAGCCGCCGCCAGTAGTTTGTGAAGTTTTTTTCGCTGCGGTCCGCGGGTACGACTTCGCATAGTTCCTCCATCGACTCAGCAGATTGTCGGTATAAAGTGTAGATATTCGCTACCGGCGCCACCAGCGCCGGCAACCCTTGTACACCAGGGAGCCCGTAGGCACAAAACGCGGGCAGTGGACGTGGCCACCGAATCCACGCCGGTTTGCAGATATCGTTGTCGATTATAGTAACGTAATACCGTTCATCGTTCACATCCGGAATTGACGGGCGGCCGCGCCGTTTCCGGCGGGTCGGACACCGCCGTTCCGTGCGAGATCCCACCGCCGGGGCCCGGCTTCGCGGGCGGCTCAGAACCTGAGAACGAGGCTCACCGACAGCAGATCGATATCCGGGGCCTCGACCTCGACACCGGCGATATCCAGCGCCTCATCAAAGCTGTGCCGTTCCCATTCACCCCGGATCGATACCTGCTCCGTCAGATGCACCTCTCCGCCGCCGCCGAAAACCACCCCCGCGGCGCCGCTGTTGTCGCTGAAAGATGCACCGCCACCCGACGCGGTCAGCTCGGCCTCCACGATGGACAAACCGATGCGGCCGAAGATGGTGCCGACGGTCCCGACGGGAATCTGCGGGAGGAGCGAAACATAGCCGCCGTGGGCGGAGAGCGCAGCCGTCGCGGTAACCGGCACAATGGTGTCCGCTGCCGCCTCTCCGAGATCGACATAACCGCCCTCCAGGGCGATATACTCGCTGAACCGGTAACCCGCGAACAGCTTGAAACCCGTATCGGTGTCATCCAGGGTACAAGTCGCCCCTACGGTCGCACAGGCCGCCCGGACTTCCCCCAGGTCGTCGAATGTCGACTGGCCGCCGCCGCCGCCGAGGTAGAACTGGGCGAATCCGGTGGATGGCGCCAGCAATGCCGCCGCCAGGGCGCCGCCACCCAGGATCGTTCGAAACCGTTCACGCATGTCGTTGCTCCTGATGAAATTCACAGTAACTCTGGTCAAGATAACCGCCGGGGAGGTATTGTATTACTTAATTCTTGACGAACGTCGAGGAATTCCGGTTTGACGGTACCCGAATACTCGCACCCCGTGCCGCGATCGCCCGCAAGTACCTGAAATGCGACGTCTGCTGATCGTTTCCCACTGCCCGTCACCGAACACCCGGGCGCTGGCCGACGCCGTGGAGCGCGGCGCTGCGCATGAGGACATTGATGGCGTCGGGGTGCGCGCCCTGGCGCCCCTCGATGCTGGCGCCGAGGACGTGCTCGCGTCCGACGCGATCATCATCGGCTCCACGGAGAACTTCGGATACATGGCCGGAAGAGTGAAGGATTTCTTCGAGCGCATCTACTATCCCTGCCTGGAGGAGACCCGGGGGCTGCCATATGCGCTTTTCATCAAGGGCGGTAACGACGGCACGGGCGCGCAGCGGAGCATCGAGCGCATCGTGACGGGGCTGAGCTGGCGGGCGGTCCAGGACCCCCTGATCATGGCGGGAAAATACCGCGACGAATGGCTGCAGCCCTGCGAAGAGCTGGGCATGGCTATGGCGGCCGGCCTGGAAGCCGGAATATTCTGAGACACCCTGACTGATCCCGGGATGCTGGTGGAGGTGGAGGCCTGGGCGGCCGCGGCCTGACTGCGAGGTCAGCCCGCCACTGCCGGCAGCCCGGACAGAGCCATGGCCAGTTCCGTCTCGTCGTAGTCCTGGTCGTGGAGACGCCCCGCGAAATAATCCGTATACGCCTGCATGTCGAAATTGCCGTGGCCGCACAGGTTGAACAGGATAGCTTTTTTCGCGCCGGTCTCCCGGCAGACCAGCGCCTCGTCAATGGCCGCCTTCACCGCGTGATTCGCTTCGGGCGCGGGAATGATGCCTTCCGACCGGGCGAAGCGCACGCCGGCATCAAAGCACGCCAGCTGCGAATAGGAACGGGGCCGGATCTCACCCAGATGGGTGAGGTGGCTCACCAGCGGCGCCATGCCATGGTATCGAAGGCCGCCCGCATGGAACCCCGGCGGCACGAAAGCCGAGCCGAGGGTGTGCATCTTGACCAGGGGCGTCAGCTTCGCGGTGTCGCCGAAGTCGTAGGCGTAGCGCCCTCGGGTCAGGGTCGGACAGTTCCCCGGCTCGACGGCCACGACATCGACATCCTGTTCCCCCCTAAGCTTGCGGCCGATGAACGGAAACGCGATCCCGGCGAAGTTGCTGCCGCCGCCGGTGCAGCCGATCACCACGTCTGGGTAGTCGTCCGCCAGCTCGAACTGGCGCAGCGCTTCCTGCCCGATGACCGTCTGGTGCAGCAGGACATGGTTCAGCACGCTGCCCAGGGCGTAGCGGGTATCATCCCGCGCCACCGCCCTCTCCACCGCCTCGCTGATGGCGATCCCCAGGCTGCCGGTACTGTCCGGGTTCTCTTCCAGGATGGCCCTTCCGGACGCCGTGAGCCCGGATGGGCTGGCGATGCAGGTGGCGCCGAAGGTCTCCATGAAGGCCCGGCGATAGGGCTTCTGGTCGTAGCTGACACGGACCATGAAGACTTCGATCTCCAGACCGAAGAATGAACCGGCAAGTGCCAGCGACGATCCCCACTGCCCGGCGCCGGTCTCGGTGGTGATGCGCTTGACGCCGGCCTGGCTGTTGTAAAAGGCCTGCGCCACGGCGGTATTGGGCTTGTGGCTGCCCGCGGGGCTCACACCCTCGTACTTGTAATAGATGCGGGCGGGGGTATCGAGGTCCTTTTCCAGGCGGCGGGCGCGGTACAGGGGCGACGGGCGCCACTGTTTCAGGACCTCCGCAACGGGCCCGGGAATCTCTATTTCCCGTTCGGTGGAGACCTCCTGCTCGATGATCGAGTCGGGGAACAGCGGCACCAGGTCGGCGGGGCCGATGGCCTCGCCAGTGCCGGGATGCAGCACCGGGGACGGCGGCTCGGGCAGATCGGCGACGATGTTGTACCAGAACTTCGGCAGGGCGTCGTCGGGCAGCGTGTACTTGATCGGCTCGGTCATAGTGTTGTCCGGTCATTGCAGACGAGGCTTCCCCCGACTGATACTGGAGTGAATATATCGCGGTTTCACGAGCGCCGCCAAACCCTGCCGACGGCGTCCCGGTAGCGGCCCGGTTCTTTTCAATCGGCTGCCCTGAAACAACTCAGTTCAACAGGTCGAAGGCGTCACCCCAGGTGTCGGACAGCAGATAGCCTTCGGGATACGGGTCGCTCGGATCAACACCGATCTGGTGGATGCCGTGTATCCAGCCGCGTCCGGCGACGCGCGGCAGCACCGCCGGCCGGTCTCCCACCGTTGTCTCACCGAGAAAAGTCACTTCGAAGCGGCTGTCGATGATGGATCTCGCCGTCAGGGTTTCACCCTGCCGCACCTCTCCGCGCGCGTGGCGCACGGCGAGCCTCGCACAGTTGCCCGTGCCGCAGGGGGAACGGTCCAGGCGGCCCGGCGGCAGCACCGTCGCACCGGTCAGGTCACCGTCCCCGCGACGGTCGACGAACATCATGTAGGAGAAACTATTGATCGATGGATACAGCGGATGCTGAACCCGCACCTGCTCGTTCAATGCGCGGTGAATACGGCATCCGGCATCCACCAGGGCGCGTGCGGACGACGGCTCGATGGACAGATCGATCTGTTTCGGATCGATCAGGGCATAGTAGACGCCGCCGAAAGCCGTATCGACCCGCACGTTCCCCAGACCGGGAACCCGGACTTCGACGTCCAGCGCCTCGACAAAGCTCGGCACCATATCCAGCGTTACCTGTTCACACTTGCCGTCACGACACGCCGCGGTGGCCGTCACCAGGCCCGCGGGGGTATCCAGCCTGACCGTGGTCTCCGGCTCCGTCATGGGCACCTGTCCGGTCTCCAGAAGCACCGTTACCACACAGATGCAGTTGGAACCGGACATGGCATGGGCCCGGTCGCCCTGCAGGATGATGAACCCGGCGTCCGCTTCCGACCGGCCCGGCGGAAGCAGGAGGTTGGTGCTCATGGCCGCATGGCCCCGCGGCTCGAAAACGCTGAAGCGCCGCAGGGAATCATCCTCCTCGTTGAGGAAGTTCATCTTCTCCAGCATGGAGTCCCCCGGCAGGTCCGGCACGCCGGCGGTGACGACGCGACCCACCTCGCCCTCGGCGTGGGCTTCCACCATGGTCAATATACGGGACCAGCGCATTACGGCTCAGTGATAGTTGTGCAGACGATATTCCGAAAACTACCGCCGCGTTGCGGATGCCGGAACAGGCATCCAGGCGGCGATGGCACTCCTGCGATCATATCATGTCAGACTTCGAAAACCTGTTCCTGAAAAACAGCGGTGACACCCATCAAGTCGAAGTTATTTGAGCTATTGAAGCTCGAGGAAAATGAATGGCGGCCGGTCGCCTGGTCGTTCCTGTATTTTTTCTGCCTGCTGGGCGGTTACTACGTCCTGCGCCCGGTCAGGGACGAGATGGGTATCCAGGCCGGCCTGGAGAACCTGCCCTGGCTGTTCACGGCTACCTTCCTCGCCATGCTCGTGGCCGTGCCGGTCTACGGCTGGGCGGCCGGCCGTTACCCCCGCCGGACCCTGCTGCCGCTGGTCTACGGGTTCTTCATCGTCAATCTGCTCGTATTCTATCTGGCCTTCACGTCCGGCGCGCCGGTTTCCGTCGTCGCGCGAGTATTCTTCGTCTGGCTGAGTGTATTCAACCTGTTCGTGGTCTCCGTGTTCTGGTCTTTCATGGTGGACATCTACAGCCGGGAGCAGTCCAAGCGTCTGTTCGGCGTTGTCGCCGTGGGCGGCACCGTCGGCGCCATCGCAGGACCCGCGCTCACGGCTCAGATGGCTTCGGTTCTCGGCGTGTTCAACCTGCTGCCGGTATCCGTGGCGATGCTGAGCATTGCCCTTTTTTGTGTCTGGCGGCTGAGACTGTGGGCCCGGGAATCAACCGCGGATCGGACAGAGACTGACGCCCTGAAAGGCAACTGGTGGGACGGCTTTACCCGGGTGTTCCGTTCCCGCTATCTGCTCGGCGTCAGCGCTTATATCCTCCTGTACACGACGGCGGCGACCTTTCTGTACTTTATCCAGGCCCATATCGTCGAGGGCGCATTCGAGGATTCCGCCGATCGCACCCGGGTCTTCGCTCTCATCGACCTTGCCACCAACTCCCTGACCGTGGCCCTGCAATTGTTCGTCACCAGCCGAATCGCCGAGCGCTGGGGCCTCGCGGTGCTGCTCGGCATCGTGCCGGTCGGGGTGGTATTCGGATTCCTGGCGCTGGGGTGGGCACCGGTCCTGGCGGTGATCGCCGCCGTCCAGGTGCTGCGGCGCGCCGGCAACTACGCCCTGGCGCGCCCCGGCCGCGAAATGCTGTTCGGCGTCCTGCCCCGGGTGGACAAGTACAAGTCCAAGAACTTCGTCGACACCGTGGTGTACCGCGGCGGGGACGCGGTCAGCGGCTGGGTCTACGCCGGCATGGCCGCCCTGGGGCTGGGCCTCGGCGGCATCGCCTGGGCGGCGGTTCCCGTCGCCCTGGTCTGGCTGCTCACCGGCGTTTTCCTGGGGCGCCGGTACAGGGCCCTGGAATTCAAGCCGGATCCGGCGGTCCAAACCACGTCATGATCCCACAGGAGCCCAGGCCATGATGCGTGATCGCGACAAAACCGTTGCAAGCCCCTCCCGCCGACGAAGCCTGCAGGCCATGCTGACGATGATGGCGGGCACGGGCATCAACCTCGCCGCCGGGCTGGCGGACAACACCGCCTCGCAGCGCACCCGATCGATTCCTTCGAGCGGGGAGGAGATCCCCGTCATGGGGCTGGGCACGTACCGTACCCTCGATGTTTCGCCGGATCCATCCAGCTTGGAGCCGCTGCGGGAAGTGATGAGGCTGTTCATCGAGCACGGCGGGCGAATGGTGGATTCCTCGCCGATGTACGGCCGCGCCGAGGACGTGGTGGGGCGCCTGGTGAGCGGCCTGGATATCGGCGACAGGGTGTTCTTCGCCACCAAGGTATGGACCAGCGGCCGGGAGGCCGGCATGCGGCAGATGAACGAATCGTTCGAGCTCATGCAAACGCCTTTCATCGACCTGATGCAGGTGCATAACCTGTCGGATACCGCCACCCAGGTCAGGAACATCAGGACCCTCCAGGACGAAGGCCGCGTTCGCTACGTCGGCGTCACCCACTACACCACGGGCGCTTTCGACGACCTCGAGGGATGGATGAAGCGGGAGAACCTGGACTATGTCCAGTTTCCTTACTCCATCGTCAACCGTACCGCCGAAGAGCGGCTGATTCCGGCGGCCCGCGACCTCGGGGTGGCGATCATCGCCCACCGCAACTTTCAGCAGGGACGGCTGTTCAGCCGAGTAAAAGGCCGGCAGCTGCCCGGCTGGGCGGCGGACTTCGACTGTCCCACCTGGGGCAACTTCTTCCTGAAATACCTCATGGCCGAACCGGGCATGACCAACCTAATACCGGCCACCAGCGACCCCGAGCACATCGTGGACAACATGAACGCCGGGCTGGGCGCCCTGCCGGACCAAGCAACCCGCCGCCGGATGGTGCAATTCATCGAATCGCTGTAGCTCGTGCTTCGCGTCCCCTGTCGTCACGGTTAACGGCTCATGTCGAAACGGTACCCGCTTCGCGGCGAGTGCTCAGCATGAGCCGGGCAGGGGCTGTCGGGGACACGCCATGAATACGTCCATGTAGGCTCGCTCTGCGCTATCCCTGCTCCGAGACGGTCCCCGACAGCCCCTGCCCGGCTCATGCCCAACCGGATGTGCCCGCCGCAGGTTGCCGGCGCCGGGGAGTTGGACATAATCACAATCTACAGCACGGGAAAATCGAAATAGGTGTCGGGAAACGGTTCGTTGACAAGAGTGAAATGCCACCACTCGTAGTCGTGGGGCTCGAAGCCGTGCTTGCCCATGATGCCGCGCAGCAGCAGGCGGTTGGCTTTCTGAGCCGGCGTGGCGCCGGGCCATTGGGGCCAGGATGCCGGACCGAAGAAGTCGAATGCCGTGCCCATATCCAGAGGCGTGGCGTCGGACAGCATCGCCACCGTCAGGTCGAAGGTGCTGCCGCGGGTGTGGCTGGACCGGCTGGCGATGTAGCCTTCGTCGAACAATTGCCGCTTGTGGCGGCCGGGATAAAACCGCTCCCGGGTGCTCGTGTCGCTGTCGTCCGCGGCCCACCTGATGAAGTGATCCACCGCCCGCTGCGGCCGGTAGGCGTCGAATATGTACAGCCCGAGGCCGAACAGCATCAATTCCTCCTGCACGGCGCCCAGCGCCCGGGCGGCGGGCGCCGTCGCGATCACCCGCGGCGCCTCGTAGCCGTCCACGGGCTCGCCGAGAAAGTTGTCCGAACGCACAGTACTTCAGGTCCACGAACAGGCCCGGGACGATATCGTCTACGTGGACGAAACCGTCGGGCAGGCACGAAACGGCCGGCGTGGGCTCGCCGTTCATGCCCACCCCCCCGGCGGTGTCCGGGCATCGCTTTCGAACAGCAGTTTGACGTAGTTGCGAAGCAGCATGAGCTGATCGGCGCTCAGGTCGATTCCAGGGCCAGCCTGCGAATTCCGGTGAGCGAGGCGCCGGGGGTGATCAACTCCGGGTCGGCCTTGATGTGAACCAGGGCCGGCTTGCCGGCCCCGGCGGCCCGGGAGAACGCGGCTTCGAACCCATCGGTGGTCTCGACGACTTCACCATGCGCGCCACAGGCGATCGCCAGGGCCCGGAAATCCGGATTGACCAGCGCGGTCGCGGTGACCCGGCCGGGGTAGGCGCGCTCCTGGTGCATGCGTATGGTGCCGTGCATTCCGTTGTCGAACACCAGGACGATGATCGCCGCCTGGAACTGGACCGCGGTGGCCAGCTCCATGGCCGTCATCTGGAAACAGCCGTCGCCGGCCACGCAAACCACGGTCTGGTCCGGATGCCTGAGCTTGGCGGCCACCGCCGCCGGCAGGCCGTAGCCCATGGAGCCGGAGGTCGGCGCCACCTGGGTCCCGAACCGGCGGTAGTGATAGAAGCGGTGTAGCCACTGTGTGTGGTTGCCGGCGCCATTGGCGAGGATGGCATCGACGGGCAAGTGCTCCCGCAGCCACAACACGATTTGTCCGGGATCCACGCCGGTATCCACGGGTTGTGGCGCACTCCACTCCAGGTAGTCCCGGTGGGCCTGCTCGACCTGCTTCCCCAGTGCCGTGTCGCCGGTCACCCCGGGCGGCGGTGCCAGCCCGTTTACCGCTTCCAGGAACTTCGCCGGCGTGGCGTTGACGGCCAGTGCGGGGGCATAGACACGCCCGAGCTCTTCGGCGCCGGGATGGACGTGAACCAGCGTCTGCGCCGGCACTGGCACATTCACCAGGGTATAGCCGTCGGAGGCCACCTCCGGCAGACGGCCGCCCAACAGGATCAACACATCCGCGTCCCGGATGCGATGGGCCAGCGCCGGATTGACCCCGAGTCCCGCGTCGCCGGCATAGTGGGAATGGAACGGGTCGAACAGCATCTGCCGCCTGAACTCGCAGCCCACCGGTATCTGCCAGGTTTCGGCAAAAACCCTGGCGGCCTGCGCGGCCTGCGCCGTCCACCTGGATCCGCCCAGGAGCAGGAACGGCCGGCGGGCCTGCTCGAGCAGATTGACCAGACGTTCCAGCGCGGCCGGGTCCGGCGCGGGCTCGGCCACGTCGACGCGCGATACCGGCTCGACTCGCGACACGCTCTCACGCAGCATATCCTCGGGCAGGGGGATCACCACCGGACCCGGCCGGCCGCCCATGGCAAGGTGGAAGGCGCGCGACACGATCTCGGGAATCCGGGCGGCGTCTTCGATCTGGATCACGGCCTTGGCCATGTCGCCGTAGAAGCCGCGGTAGTCCACTTCCTGAAATGCATCCCGGCCCGCCATGCCCCGCTCCACCTGGCCAATGAACAGAACCAGGGGAGTGGAATCCTGCTGGGCGACATGGACGCCGGCGGCGGCGTTGGCGGCGCCCGGCCCGCGGGTTGCCATGACGATGCCGGGTCGCCCGGTCAGCTTGCCGTCGGCCTCGGCCATCATCGCCGCACCGCCTTCCTGGCGGGCGACGATCGTCTGGATCGGCGAGTCGTGAAGGCCGTCCAGCACGTCCAGGAAGCTCTCGCCCGGCACACAGAATACACGGTCGACATCCTGGGCCTCGAGGCAGCGGACAAGCAGATGGCCGCCTGAAATCATTCCGGGATCGCCATATCGATCTCCGCGAGCACTTCCGCGCTGTGCTCGCCGAGCCGCGGCGCCGCCCTTTCCAGCTTCAGATCGCAGTCCGAGAACCTGATCGGCGTTCGAACCGACGGCACGGTGCCTGCCGCGGTCCCGGGTGCATCGAGCGACTGCGCCATGTGCCGGTGCCGCACCTGGGGATCATTGAACACGTCCTCGATGGTGTTGATGGGCCCCGCCGGCACGGTATTCGTTTCCAGCGCCTGCAGGAGTTCCTCCCGCCTAAATCCCCGGGTCCGTTCCGTCAGCAGCGCGATCAGCTCCTCCCGGTGCGCCACCCGGGCCGGGTTGGTGGCGAACCGTCGATCCGCGGCGAGGCCGGCGCAGTCGAGGAGCCGGCACAGGCGGGCGAACTGAGTGTCATTGCCCACCGCGATCACGACGTAGCCGTCGGCGGTGGGGAATGGCTGGTAGGGAACGATATTCGGATGGGTGTTGCCCATGCGCCGCGGCGGCGTACCCGATACCAGATAATTCATAGCCTGGTTGGCCAATACCGCCACCTGGCTGTCCAGCAGTGCCATGTCGATGTACTGTCCCGCTCCCGTTTTTTCCCGGTGCAGCAGCGCCGACTGTATCGCTATAACGCTGTACAGGCCGGTGAAGATGTCGGCGTAGGCCACACCCGGCTTGGTCGGCTCGCCGTCCGGATCCCCGGTGATGTCCATGATGCCACCCATGGCCTGGATCATGAAGTCGTAACCCGCCCGGCCGGCGTAGGGTCCGTCCTGCCCGAAGCCGGTAATGGAGCAATACACCAGCCGGGGGTTGATCCGTTTCAACTGCTCGTAATCCAGCCCATACTTCGCGAGTCCGCCCACCTTGAAGTTTTCTACCAGCACGTCGGACCGCGCTGCCAGACGCGCAACGGCTTCACGCCCGTGGTCCGTGCGAAAATCCAGTACCACGGAACGCTTGCCCCGATTGCAGCAGTGAAAATACGCAGAGTCACCGGTATCGCCGGTGTCCGCTGCAACGAACGGGGGACCCCAGGCCCGGGTATCGTCCCCACCCGGGCCTTCGACTTTGATGACGTCGGCGCCCAGATCCGCCAGCGCCTGACCGACCCACGGCCCCGCCAGGATCCGGGCGAGCTCCAGGACCCTGATGCCTTCCAGCGGTGCGTTATGCATGATTAATCAGAATGGGTTCAAACAAGGTCGCGATCATGACGGGCGCAACCGGCGACATCAAGCGCGGCCGGCGATGGGCCGGGTCAATCATCGATCAGGCGCAGGATCTCCGGGTAGTCCCGGGGAAAGCGCCAGTCGGACGCCTGTGTCGCGCGCGGGTCGACCCAGATCACCCGGGTGATTTCGTTGCGGCCGGTTGCGGGTACTTCGAGCTCGTCGGCGTCGCTGACTGCGTCTGCGACCGGGACACAGCGGTAAAGGGCGAAACCGTTGCCGAAACGCTTCACCAACTCATGCACCACCACGTCCACCCCCGTTTCCTCCCAGGTTTCCCGGTGGGCCACGCACTGGGCGTTCTCACCGCTGCCCGCGCGGCCGCCGGGAACCCCGAGCCCGCCGCCGTAGCGGTGACGAACCACCAGCATCCGCTCGCCTTGCCTGACCAGGCAACCCGCGGCAAACGCGAAGTCCGGCTCGTCGACAGCGGTGCGGCAGGGCGGCTGGGCCGAGATGCCGTCGAATGGCGTCGATAGCGCGGCAGCGATTGCGGTATATTGGAGGAGCCGGCGGGCCCAGCGCCGGATCATCCGCCAACTCCGGGAAAAACGAATTCAATTTCATGCATCGTGCATCGGTCAGCGATGGCAATCACTGGCATGGCAGGCTCGAAAGGTGCGCCGGATTCAGCGCCGACGCATTGGCGGGCAGCCTGGAACAGCTGAAGTCCCGGCCGGCGGTCTCCATGCGCGTACTGCATGGACCGGTCCTCGAGGAACTTGCCGCCGCCGCAGAACAGTTGTCATACCAGTCCGCCGTTTACGAAGCGGGTAAACCGGAGGCGAGAGTGTATCAGGAGTTCGATTACTGCGGCGCGGTGCCCGACGACCATCCCATCCAGTACCTCGGTCGCTGGTTCGAGACCCGTCTTCGGAGTGCACTGGCGCTGATGACGGTACCGCCCGTCGAAACCGGCTTCACGATCAATGATATCGTCTGCCAATGTTACCGTCCCGGTGAGCTGGGCATTACGCCGCACCGTGACCACGTGGCCTACACCGGCCTCATCATACTTGTCGTACTGGCGGGACGGGGCCGATACTTCGTGTGCCCGCGACGGGATGGCGACGGCCGGCGGGAGATCGAATCGCACCCGGGATGGGCGATCCTCATGCCCGGACCGGGATACGCCGGCCGTTCCCATCGACCCTTCCACATGGTGACCGACATAGCCAGCGTCCGCTACAGCGTCGGACTGCGCCACGATCACAGGAAACCCGGGTGAAAACAGCGGATTGCAGAGCACGAATCGATTATCCACAAAATCTGTGCATAAGGCTGTGGATAACTTGATAACAAAAATGAAGTATCAGCGTGGTGCGGGAAAATTCCCCGCCGTTTTACCGGATTGCCCAAATTTTAGGCAGGACTATTTCTATTTTCTTTTCAACGAGTTAAAAAAGTATTACCGATTGGCGGCGACGGGCCCCGGTTGCGACCGGATTGTGTCACCCGACCGCGCCGCCAGCCGGTAATACTATCCACAGTACACCGGGGCCGCGGTTGCAACCGGTCACAGGACCAGGTACCCGGAAATCGTCCATCGCCAAGAGCTTTTGATCATGAACCGTTGGCCCGACACCATGATTTGCATCGAAATCACCGAGCCCGGCGGGCCGGAAGTCCTCCAGCCCGTGCGGCGGCCCGTGCCGGAACCCGGTGCCGGCGATGTCCTGATCGAGGTCCGGGCCGCCGGCGTGAACCGGCCGGATGTCATGCAGCGCCAGGGCATGTATCCGCCGCCCCCCGGCGCGCCCGATATCCCGGGGCTCGAGATCGCCGGCACGGTGGCGGCCCGGGGCGCGGGCGTCGACTGCCCGGCGGTGGGCGATGATGTGTGTGCGCTGGTAACCGGGGGCGGCTACGCCCAGTACTGCCTCGCACCCGCCCCACTCTGCCTGCCGGTCCCGCGCGGGATGGATTTCGTGCAGGCGGCGGGCATACCGGAAACGTTCTTCACGGTGTGGACGAACGTCTTCGACCGGGGTCGTCTCGGGAAAGGGGAGCGGGTGCTCGTTCACGGCGGCTCCAGCGGCATCGGCACCACCGCCATCCAGATGATCAAAAACGCCGGCGCCCATGTCTATGTCACCGCCGGTACGCCGGAAAAATGCGAGGCATGCCTGGACCTGGGCGCCGACGCCGCCATCAATTACCGGAACAACGACTTCGTCGGCGAGATCAAGGACCTGACGGACGGACGCGGTGTCGACCTGATTCTGGACATGGTCGGGGGCGACTACTTCCCGCGCAACCTGAATTGTCTGGCGGTCGAAGGCCGGCTGGTGCAGATCGCGCTGCAGCGCGGTCCCAAGTCCGAAGTGAGCCTGCTGCGCATCATGCTCAACCGGCTCACGGTGACCGGCTCTACCCTGCGGCCGCGCGGCATCGCCGAGAAATCAGCCATAGCCGAATCCCTGAAAAGGGAGATCTGGCCCGGCCTGGAAAGCGGGAAGCTGAAACCGGTGATTCATGCCCGGTTCCCCCTGGAACAGGCCGGCGACGCCCATCGCCTGATGGACAGCCACGAGCACATCGGCAAGATCATCCTCACCAACGAGCAATGAGAGGGGCACTAACCTACCAGGGCAGGTCCTCGCCGTTGGCGTGCCGGAACACACCGGAGCTGTTCAGCGTCAGCTCGTCGATGCGCTGCAGCAGGCCGGCCGCGGCATCCGCCGGCGCGACGTTGCCGGAGTGGTTGGTCATGTCCGTATCCACATATCCGGGATGCAGCAGGATGACGGAGATATCGCGGTCCTTCAGGTCGCGCGCCAGGGATACCCCCGCCATGTTGACGGCGCATTTCGACATCCGGTAGCCGTAGTGTCCGCCGGACGTGTTGTCGGCAATGGAGCCCATTCGACTCGTAACGATGGCGACCTTGGCGCCGTCTTTCAACTGCGGCCTGAGCGCCGCCGTCACCCTCAGCGGACCCAGGCTGTTCACCTCAAACTGCCTGCGGATCTCGTCGAAA
Organism: Gammaproteobacteria bacterium; assembly: GCA_034520625.1. GTDB lineage: Bacteria > Pseudomonadota > Gammaproteobacteria > Arenicellales > JAANXG01 > JAANXG01. The sequence goes on from JAXHNI010000005.1 coordinate 295,089, forward strand.
TCCAGGTTATCGAGCGACTGCCGGCTCAGGATTCCGGCATTGCTGATCAGGGTGTCGATCGATGTGTCCGACAGTCGGGCGGCCAGGTCGTCGACGTCCTCCTGCACGGACACGTCGATGCCCGACTCCACGCGCACGCCGAGGCTTTCGAGCTCCGAGCCGGCATTGCGGCACACCGCGATTACGTCGTCGCCGCGGGCCGCGGACTGCCTGGTGAGCTCCAGGCCGATACCGCGATTGGCACCGGTGATTACCGTAGTGGTCATGTTTTCCTCCGGTATTGGCTTCGTTGAATGGTTATATCCGGGTCCCGGCGTGAAACCGGCATGCCATTGTCGTGAAAGATGCAGCCGCCCGCCTCGATTTCAACCCTCGCCGGACGATCGGAGCGCCGCGTTTCGATCCTGCAGGCGTCCACGCTGACGGATGCCGGTGCTTGCAATCCTGTCAGGACGAGGTGCGCTGATGCACATGGACGTCCATCTGCGGATAGGGAATGCCGACGCCCCGGGCGTCGAAGGCCTGTTTGAGCCCCTTGGTGAGATCGAATTTCAGGGGCCAGTAATCACCGGCGTTGACCCAGACCCGGACGGTCAGATCGACGGAGCTCGCGCCAAGATTCCCGACGACGATCATCGGCTCGGGGTCTTTCAGCGCGCGCTCCTCCGACTCCAGGGCGTCCCGAATGATGCCGGTGGCCAGGTCGATATCGTCGCCATAGCCGATGCCGAACTGGAGATCGAGGCGCCGGATCGGATGGTAGGAGTGATTGACCACCGACTGACCCCATATATTGCTGTTGGGGACGATGATCTGCTTGTTATCGGGCGTGGTCAGCTCGGTGATGAACAGGTTAATGGCGGCCACTGTGCCGGCCTGGCCCGACACCTCGACGTAGTCGCCGATTCTGAAGGGCCGGAATACAAGCAGCATGACGCCCGCCGCAATGCTCGACAACGTGCCCTGCATGGCCAGGCCGATTGCCAGGCCCGCGGCGCCCAGCACGGCGATGAGGCTGGCGGTCTGAATACCGAACTGGCTGAGCACCGCGATGGCCGTGAATACGAGTACCAGGTAGCGCACCAGGCTCGAGAAGAACGACGTCAACGTCAGATCGATCCTGGACGTCCGGGTCAGGGCCCTGCGGGTCATTGACTCCGCCCACCTGGACAGGATCCAGCCAAAAAACAGGATCGCCAGCGCCCCCAGCACGCTCAGGCCCCAGGTCGTTATCAAAGCGATGATGTATTGTCCGGTTTCAGCGTTCATATTCTTTTCCTCACCAACTATTTCTCGCGACTGGTCTGTGATCGAACCCCACGGCATTCACGTGGGACCGTAGCCGTGCGCTTGATTGGACGGCGGTAGTGTACCCCGCAAAGATATCGCACCATGCAGCCACCCGCGTGCCTTGGTCCAGCTTGAAGGCCCCATGGTCCGGAAGGCCAGTGCCGGGGGCCGTCTCCCAGGGCTGTCGAAAACAGGGACGTTTGAGCCAGAGCGTACAGGGACGTATTTACAGCGGCCCTGGGAGACGGCCCCCGGCACTGGCCCCATTCCCTGAGGCAGGATCTCAAACCGTACCGCAACCTCCGGGAGTGCTCCGACCCTGATAGCTCGGAAACACTCCTGAGGTAAATCACAATTCAGTGGCCGGGACGGCAGCAGGGCCCGGATCAACACCCGTCAGGTCCCGGTAAATTCCCGGGTCCGTCGCGCCCTCGGTGCCGAGGACCAGCACGCGGCTTTCGCCGTCCAGGCCGAGGGCCTTCCACAACCGCTCCTGCCGGGCGGCCGCCAGCAGTGCCGCCAGCCCCGGCACCGCCGACTCCCCGGCGATGATGGGCCGGCCGTTCCCGGCCTGTGCCAACAACCGCATTGTAGGCGCAATCAGATCGTCGTTCATCGACACGAAATCGCGCACCGACGGCCGTATCATCATCCAGGCCAGGGTGGACACTTCCCCGCAGGACAAGCCGGCCATCACGGACTCCTCGCGGATATTCACGTCAACCCGACGGCCGGAAGACACGCTCTGATAAAGGCAGTCCGCCTGCACGGGTTCCACCACGATGAGTCGCGGGCGGCGGTCGCCCAGTACCTGCCACAGGTAGCCGGCCGCGGCTGCAGCCAGGCCGCCGCAGCCACCCTGAAGGAAAACGTGCGTCGGGAGCTCCGGCCCCGGAATCTGTTCAAGGGCCTCCTTCATCATCACCGTGTATCCCGCCATAACGTAGCGCGGCAGCGTCGTGTAACCGGGATAGGACGTGTCGGATACGATGAACCATCCGTTCTCCGTCGCATCGGCCTGCGCGCGGTGCACGGAATCATCGTAGTTGCCGTCGATCCTTCTCACCTCGGCGCCGTAGCGCTCCATGGCCTTGCAGCGGCCGGCGCTCACCTCCCGGTGTACGTAGATGACACAGCGGCAGCCGAACCGCCCCGCCCCCCAGGCCACCGACCTGCCATGGTTGCCGTCCGTCGCCGTGGCAACGGTGATCGTTCCCGCCAGGTCGGGGAAGCGTCTTTCCCGGATGTCCTCCAGCGACACGGCTTGCCCCGACAACCGACCGATTTCCTGCCTGAGCAGCTGCTGCACGGCGTAGGCACCCCCCAGCGCCTTGAAGCTGCCGGGGGAGAACCGCACCCCTTCGTCCTTGTAGTAAATCGACCGGACGCCGGCGGACCGGGCGATCGCATTCAGGCAATGGAGCGGCGTTGGTGCGTAGCCCTCCCATTCGGCGATCTCCCGCTGGGCCTCGGCGGCCAGCTCCGGACTCAGCACCTCGCTGACGTCCTCCGGGCATCGGGCATCCTGAACGAAAGCCGGGTTGTCGATATGACGCACCTCGACCGTGTCGTAGATCTTCTCCAAGCCATACCTCCTCGGAACGGTTCGTGTTGGGGACGGTTCTATAACGGGAACCGTATATCAGAGCACCGGAAGCTGCGCCTCGACCAGTTTGAGCCAGATTTCCGCGCCCAGGGGCAGAATCTCGTCGTTGAAGTCATAGTCGGGGCTGTGGAGGCCGCAGCCACCCGGCCCCTCGCCACCGTTGCCCAGCAGCAGATAGCATCCCGGCTTGGCCTGCAGCATGTATCCGAAGTCCTCGGACGCCATGATCGGCACGCAGTCATCCACGACGTTGCCGGGCCCGAGCACCTCGGCGGCTGCCGCGGCCGCCGCCGAGGCTTCCGTATCGCTGTTGATGGTAGCGGCAAACTCACGACTGTATTCGAAGCGCCCCTGCACGCCGTGGGCCCGGCAGACCCCTTCCACGATGCGCGCCATCGACGCTTCGAGTTCATCCTGAACCACCGGGAGGAACGCACGCGTATCCCCCTTCAGTGTCACGGTATTGGGCAGCACGTTCCGCGTACCGTCGGTCAGGAATTCCGTTACGGATACGACCGCCTGCTGGACGGGATTCAGCGTTCGGGACACCACAGTCTGCAGGGCGTTGACGATCTGCGCACCGACGACGATCAGGTCATCGGCGAGATGCGGCATCGCGGCATGGCCGCCTTTGCCCCGGAGCACGATTTCGAAGTTGTCTTCGCATGCCATCACCGGGCCCGGTGCCACCGCGGCCCGGCCTACGGGCAACGCCGGCAGGTTGTGAATGGCGTACACCGAACCCATCTTGAACCGCTCGAACAGGCCGTCCTCGAGCATGGCCAGCGCGCCCTTGCCGTGCTCCTCGGCGGGTTGAAAAATGAAATGGACCCGGCCGTCAAATCGTCCGGTCCGCGACAGGCGCTCCGCCGCGCCGAGCAGCATGGCAGTGTGGCCGTCGTGTCCACAGGCATGCATGATTCCATCGTGTACGGAGCGATGCTCGAAGCGGTTGCGTTCAGCGATAGCCAGTGCGTCCATATCCGCCCGCAGCCCGATCCCCCGGTCGCTCGAGCCTTTCTGCAGCACACCGACGACGCCGGTTCCGCCCAGGCCTTCGTGTACTTCGATGCCGAGCTCACGCAGCTTCCCGCTGACCAGCCGCGAAGTGCGCTCTTCCTGGAATCCCAGTTCGGGGTGACGATGCAGATCATGCCGGATCGCCCGCATCGACCGTGTCTGTTCAATTGTACTCATCGTCGTCGATTTTCGGTCATGAAGCTCGATTCCCCGGCGTGTCACCGACCAGGGGCATTTCAGGCCATGCCCGCCTGCTCAGCCACTCCGCGCCCTCTTCGCGGATGACAATGTTTTCCTCGTGGATCATCCATTGTCCCGGCTCGAACACCATACCCGGCTCCAGGGTCATTACCATGCCCGCCTCCATGGGCGTATCGTCGCCGGGCATGTTGGAGGGCCACTCGGTCAATTCCATGCCGAGGCCGTGTCCCATCCGTCCAACATCGTTGCCGAGCGCCCCGCCGGCCTCCAGGACCCGCCACATCGCCCGCCACAGATCGGTGGTGGTGGCGCCGGGCCTGGCTGCCCGGAACCCGGCGTCCGTCGCGAGGTAGACGGTCTCGTAGGCACGCCGTGCCCGGTCGGAAACACTCCCGAAACCGTAGTTCCGGTCGAAATCGCAGAAGTATCCGTCGAATGTCGCACCGGTGTCGATAATCAGGACATCGCCGTGTGACAGAACCCGGTCCCGGGGGCCCATGATGATGTCGTTGTAACTGCCGGGCCCTGAAGCGCCCATCACGTAGGGAGCGCTGTCCGCCCCGCCCGCGATGAGGTCGATCTTGAAGCCGCGGCAGATGTCGCGTTCCGTCATTCCCGGCCGGAACTTTCCGGGCAGCGCTTCGAAGGCCGTCGAAGCAATCCCGCACGCCGCGCGAACTTTTTCGATTTCGTTTTCGGATTTGACCGTCCGTATGCGCCGCAGCAGGTCCCGGGCGTCCACGATCTCCCGACGTTCAAGATTAACCCGGATTTTCATGAAATCCGCCAACGGCATCCGCAGATGGGATTCCGGCCCCATCGGAACACCGATACAGCCATGGCGGACCGGCAGTCCGTTCAACGTCGATATCAGCAGGGAAACGCCGTCATCGACGGGATCCGGAGACGACCAGGTACGCACATCATCCAGCCAGGTCCCGGCCATGCCGGCGGCGCCTATCTCCGGCACTACCGCTATGGGCTTGCCCGCCAGCGGTATAATCAGGAACCATGGCCGGGTCGGGCTTGCCCAGAACTGCGACAGGAACCCCGAGTAGTAGCGGACATCGGGCTCGGTGGAAAGCAGAACCGCGTCCAGACCCGCACGATGCATTGCGCGCTGCGTATCAGCGGTGCGCTGCTCGAATTCGGTTTCGGGGAACCCCCGGCGGGGAAGCGCAGACATTTATCGTCTCGATTTTTCAATTATGAAACCATAGCATGATCTGCGAACCATGAAGCGAATCCTCCTGCAGCCTACGGCCCTGCTGATCGTGATCCTGGCTGCCGCGTGTGCCAGGGCACCGGTTGACCGTATCGACTGGCCGGACGATATTCCCGACGTTGAATACTATGAACGGCTGTACGACCAGGACCTCGAGAATCAGGCGGTTCAGTCCAGGAAGGAGTACCTGCGCTGGGTGGTGCGATTCTACGAGGGCTGGAAACTTCATCAGGATGGCTGGCACAGAACTACACGGGACGTTCTCCACGCCATCGAAGACGAGCCCCGGAAAGCCAGGCTGCGAGCGAAAATGGCGCGCCTCGGGCAAATGATCTCCGGAGAGTGGGCCAAGAACAGCGAGAATCGGAGGATCCGGTCGCGGGAACTCTCGATCTGGGGACAGGCGCTGTTGAGCTACATGGATCGCGGGGAGGAGGAACGATTCGTGGACCGGGTCACAAGAGACGTGAAAGCCTTGCGCGGGAATAAACTGGATCCGCAGGAAATAGACCTGAGTCGCTACTGAACGGCAGGCTAACGCCGGCGCGGCTTTCAAACAATGCTGCGTTTTGCTTTTTTGATTCCATCGCCCCGGGCGGCGGGCTTCATGGACCCCCGTCGGAGGATGTCCATTAGGCCTTGCTCGTCCATCGGCGGACCGAAAAAATGCCCCTGGAAAACCGTGCACGATCGCACTCTTAGAGCCTCCAGCACGTCAAGAGTTTCCACGCCTTCGGCGACGACCTCCAGGTCCAGGCTTCTCGCCATGGAAACGATGGTTTCAACAATCACGGCGTCATTCGGTTCAGATACGAGGTCTTTCGTGAATGAGCGGTCAATTTTAATGCGATCCAGAGGCAATTTCTTGAGATAGGCCAGAGATGAATATCCCGTACCGAAGTCATCAATGGTGAACTGGATGCCCAGCTGCTTGAGCGCATGCATCTTGTCGATAACATTCTCCACGTGCACCATGATCGTTCCCTCGGTGATCTCCATTTCCAGTCTCGCGGGATCGGCCCCGGTGTCAGACAGGACCTGGCTCACCCGGTCGACGAAATCGTGATGGTGAAACTGCCGGAGGCTGACGTTAACAGCCAGCCTGCCAAAGTCGATGCCGCACTCAGTCCAGTTTTTCAGGTGGCGGCACGCGCGGACGATTATCCGGTCTCCCAGGGGAAGCATCAGCCCGGATTCCTCAGCAACGTCTATGATCTCGCTGGTTTCACAACCGGGAAGATCGGGTGAGTCGAGGCGCAACAATGCTTCGATTCCCGTTACCTTCCCGAACTGATCCACCTGGGGTTGGAAATCGAAGCGCATTTGATCCCGGTCCAACGCCTGCTGGATTGTCCGCTGCAGGACAAGCTTTCTGTTGGCGGTTTGTCGCATGCTCGAAACGAAAAACTTGATCGCGTGGCGGCCGGCTTCCTTTGCGCGGTACATTGCAGTATCAGCGTTTTTCAGGATCTCTCCCGCCATGCATTCCACGGGACATCCCTTGAGCGGAAACACCGAGATGCCGATACTCACCGATACGTGAAGCTCGTGGCCGTCTACTCTGTATGGAAGCGCGAGTTTTTGCTGTATTTTCTCTCCGATTCGCCGGGCCAGACTTCTGACCTCCCGGGAGTTGCTCGAAAGATTCGGCAACAACACGGTGAACTCGTCTCCCCCCAGTCGGCCGACGAGATCAGTACTCCGGACCACTTCCCCTATTCGCTCCGCGATGTCCTTCAGCACCCGGTCGCCCACCGCATGGCCCAGGGAGTCATTGATATTCTTGAAGTGGTCCAGATCCATGAACAACAAAGCCCCCATCCTGTTCATCTGTACTGCCTGCTGGACCGCTGCATCAAGGCGCTTCACGAGCTGCTGGCGATTCGGAAGCTCCGTCAATGAGTCGAAGTATGCGTATCTGTGGATTTCTTGTTCGGCGCTTTTACGTTCGGTAATGTCCTGGGTGACGCCGATCATTCGCTCCGGATCGCCGTCCTTGCCGGTAGTCCGGCGGCCCTGGGCCTCAAGCCAGCGAACCGCGCCGTCCGTTCTGTGGATCCGGAACTCCACCTTGTAATCGTCGCCGGCGAGCAGAGCCGAGCGACCCGCCTGAAGGAAAAATTCGCGGTCCTCCGCATGAACCAGATCGGGGAAATTCGGATACCGCCCGTCCTCACCGGCGGGGCCGAGCAATCGGGCGGGATCACGGCCCCAGGAAAGCCTGTCCGAAGGAATGTCCCACGCCCAGTCGTAGAGGTTGGCGGCATCCAGCGCCAGTTGAGCCCTCTGGCGCTCCTCATCGAGCGCCCGCTGCGCGATATTCCTGCGGGTGATGTAATAGACCAGCGCGGCCGCGGCAAGAAACAGAACGACGAATACGGCCGTCATCTGGATGCGGAACGAAGAGATCTTGGCGGCTTCACCCTCGAGTGCGGAGAAAGCCAGGCGGTCGGCGTCATCAACGAGGTCCTGTATCCGGGCATGGGCGTCGGATACCCGCGTACGAACCAGCAACAGCACCTGCAGGTCGGACAGTTGATAGCCATGAACGCCGTCTGTCAGCCAGTTCCGCACATCAGTCAGCATGGGTGCGATGACGGCGTGCAGAGACGCTGCCCCCATGAGGTTGTCCAGCTTGTATGTACCACGGATTCGCTGAAGTCGGCGGTCCAGCGCATCGACCTTCTCCAGAATATGCCCGAAATTCGGGGCACCGGCATCCATGGACTCAACCGCGTTGTTCAATTCGCTGACGTGCTGTTCAAGATCCGTGACGTCCCGCCGCTGTTCCAGCACCTTGAGCGGCAGTGCCCTTTCGATGCTGCTCAGGGTGTCGTGCACATGAAAAGTCAGCACCACTGTGGCGGCGAGGATCGACAGTATCAGCCAGAACGCCGTCGACGGCGGCCGGGCCGCGGACAGACGCAATAACGCCGTCTTCATGAGGAGTATGTTTCGATCACGTGCGCTGGTCAGGGAATCATTTCCCGCTCCCTGTAGAAACGCTCAGCACCGGGGTGGAGAGGGATGGCCACGCCGTTCAGGGCATGCTCGAGCCGGATCTCCTTTCCCTTGACGTGGCCGTTGTCCAGCAACTCACGGGCGTTCTGGTTCCATAGTGCCCGGGTAATGCGATAAATCAGTTCGGCTTCAACGTCCATATGTGTTACCCACATGGCGTGTACCGACATCGTCGGTGTTTCACCGACTCCGTCGTAGGTGCCCGGCTCGATGCGCCCTTCGGAAAAGAACTCGTGCCGCTCCAGCAGCGTCTTTCGCGGCTCACCCTCGATCGGAACAACGAGAATGTCCGTGGATCCGGCAAGCCGACGTATCGATGTGACCGGATGTCCGGCAACAATGAAAAACGCATCCAGTTCCCCCGCCCGCATTCGTTCGCCGGCCAGGTCCGGCTTGATGTACTCCGGCTCGATATCCGACTCCGATAGGCCATGGGCATCCAGTACAAGCCGGGCGTCCACCAGCGTCCCGGAGCCGGGCTCGTCGAGCGATACGCGTTTGCCCCGGAGATCCCGGATCGTTCGAATTCCCGAGTCCCGACGGGCGACCAGGTGGATGGTTTCGGGGTAGAGTCCCGCGATGGCCCGCAGTTTGGTGAACGCGTCCTTGTCCGCGAATATGCCCGTCCCCTGGTGCGCCCAGTGCGCCACGTCGGACTGGGAGAAACCCGATTCCAGCAGGCCCTCGCCCACCGCAGTGACATTGGAAACGGAACCGTTCGCGGACTGGGCCACCGCCACCAGGCCGGGCACGCCGCAACGGTCCGTATCCTGACAACGCGCGGCATCCGGCGGCTGGCTGATGGCCTGGGCGACCAGGCTGCCTATGGGATAGTAGGTGCCGCCAACCCCGCCCGTGCCGATGCGGAACAGGTGCAAGTCCTGACCGACGGCCCATGACGACGCCACGATGGCGATGGACGCCAGCAGCCGCTTCCCACAACTGAGGGTTATCGAATCACGCACCCGACGCCCAGTCCCGCTGGTCTTGTGTTGTCGTTCTGTTCAAGTCTAGCAGGAATCCCGACAGGTCAAGTCAGTCGAGGCAATCCTCCGGCGCTGTCAATGCCTCGGAAAGGCACCGGAACTCCGAATCCCGGGGTCCGGCCCCCGAATTGCCGGCAGGCGCGGCCGGAACCTGGCCGTGCACGGCGATACCCGGTCCGGCAATCGTTTTCAGGCGGGGCGGCCCCTTGTACCGCGGCAGCACGAACGAAGCGCTCGACTACACGTGCGGGAGCACGCGGCTAGAATTTCTCTTTGGCGGCTTCCAGGGCGTCCTGGGCGTTATCCAGCTCTTCGCGCAGGCTCTCCAACTGGTCGGAGATGCACTGCTCATAGTCATTCAGCTGCTGCTCGTAGTTGGCGAGGTCTTCCTCGCATCGATTGACCTGCAGCACCGTATCGAACACGCTATCCTTGTTCACGCAGTAGGGGGCAACGGGCTCGCTGCAGAAGCCCTGGGAGGCAGCCGTTCCCGGCATCGACAGGCCGGCCATCATAAGGCACAGGACCAACGCATTCCTGCCTTTATTCAACGCTCTTGAAAGGTCGGGCACGTGTTCACCGATTGTCGAAGGAATGGTCGGGCCGCCGGTGAAGCTGGCAGGCCCACGAGACATCCATGCTACTGTACACTGGATTTCCCCGTCAATTGCGGATCGAGACCGGGGAACGCCGGCGCCGGCGGCTTAAGCGGGCGAACGCCGCCTAGACTCCACCCGGATCCGGGAGGCACCTGCAGGACCGGGGTCGAGTGTCACCCGCCGATGGCCCCCGAAATCAGCGCCTAGTGCGGACCGGCATCCACCTGTGGAAACAACCGGTCTACCTGCATTTGGCGTACGACCGTCATTGAATTCTCTGTAAACCAGGCGGTGATATACGTTGCGATGCCCAGCTGTACAGTAGCCTGCGCCGACAGGGTGCCCCGCACCTGACTTTCATCCGCCGGGCAACCGGGTTATTCTTCTGCGAACGCAGCACGGTCGAGCCCCGGCGACTCGTCCGCCTGCCGCATCGGCGTCCTTTACACCGGTGTCGATCCCGATCTGCACCCCTTTGACCTGATTGTGAGCCACCCGACGTAATGTTCGACAACGTATTCATGCAGATCGCAGCAATTCTGGGTGTTGCGGCCGTCGCGGGCGCCGGCGCCCTGCTGCTGCGCCAGCCGCTCATAGTGGCTTTCCTCGCGGTGGGGATACTGCTCGGGCCGTCCGGCCTCGGCTGGGTCGTCCAGAGCGGCGAAATCGAACTGTTCGCCCGGCTCGGCATCGCGCTGTTGCTGTTCGTGGTCGGTCTGAAGCTCGACCTGCACGTCATCCGCACGGTGGGGCCGGTAGCCCTGGCAACCGGCATGGGCCAGGTGCTGTTTACATCGGTGGCGGGATTTCTCATCGCCGTTGCCCTGGGTATGACCGTCCTTTCAGCCACGTACGTAGCCGTTGCCCTCACGTTTTCCAGCACCATCATCATCGTGAAGCTGCTCTCCGACAAGCGCGAAGTGGACACTCTGCACGGGCGGATCGCGGTGGGGTTTCTCATCGTGCAGGACATCGTCGTGGTGTTGGTGATGATCGGCCTGACGGCGGTCGGGCAGGCGGGAAGCGGGACGAGCCTGGGTATCGAGGCCCTGCTGGTGGTCGCTAAGGGCGCGCTGATGCTGGCGACGGTCGCGGTATTAATTCGCTACGTGCTGCCGCAGGTGTTGGACCGGGTCGCACGGTCTCCGGAACTGCTCATGTTGTTCTCGATCGCCCTGGCCGTACTGGGCGCCTCCGCCGGGGATGCCCTGGGGTTCAGTAAAGAGGTGGGCGCGTTTCTTGCCGGTGTGGCCATCGCATCAACCCCTTACCGGGAGCTGGTGGCAGCGCGGCTGGTAAGCCTCCGGGATTTCCTCCTGTTGTTCTTCTTTATCGAGTTGGGCGTAGGCCTGGAACTGGCGACACTGGGTTCACAAGTCGGCACGGCGGCAATCTTCTCCTTGTTCGTACTGGTGGGAAACCCGCTGATCGTATTGATCATCATGGGTTACATGGGTTATCGCAAGCGCACGGCTTTCCTGGCCGGCTTGACGGTGGCCCAGATCAGCGAGTTCTCGCTGATACTGGCGGCGCTTGGGCTCAGTCTGGGGCACCTGGATGCGGATACGGTGGGGCTCATTACGCTGGTGGGACTGGTCACCATCAGCGCATCCACTTACATGATCCTGTACTCCCACGCGCTCTACGCGCGGCTCGCCCCCTACTTGACGGTCTTCGAGCGCAAGGTAGCGTACCGCGAAGCCGGCGTATCGCCTGCGGACGACGACAAGGTCGATATTCTGCTCTTCGGCCTCGGACGGTTCGGAGCCGAGATCGCGGGTCACCTTCGCGAGCGGGGATGCCGGCTCCTGGCGGTGGATATCGATCCGCAGAAAGTGAGGCTGTTCGCCCGGGATGGCTACAGTGCACGCTACGGTGACGCCGAGGACCCGGAGTTTCTCGCTTCCCTGCCGCTGGACAGGGCAGCCTGGGTCGTCAGCACTCTGCGGGACCGGGTGCTGGACCGGGCATTGATCCGGGCCCTGCGGCACCAGGACTATACGGGGCGCGTGGCCGTTGCCTCCTCCAGCCGACTTGACGCGAAGATGCTGGAAGGAGAAGGTGTGGACATGGTTCTGATCCCCTATTCCGACGCGGCGCGGGAGGCTGCCGACAGGCTCTACCCGCATTCCCGGACAGAATTCAGCCAGCCTCCGGAGCCCACGACATGAAGCGATTTGAGAATATCCTCTATGTGTCCGAGCAGGGCGTGGATGAGAAGGCGGCCGTTGAGCGGGCCGTGGCCCTGGCCCGGAACAACCAGGCGCGCTTGACCATCATGCACGCCTCGGGAGAGCCAAGGCTTGGGCCGTTGTCGGAGAAGCACACGCGTCAGGAGGTCGAGTCCCTGCTGCGGGAGCGTGAGCTTGAACGGCTCGAATCCCTCGCGGCCCCGTACCGTGCGCACACCGACATTCACCTCACCGTTCGGTTCGGGATTCCGTTTATCGAGGTGGTGCGGGACGTGATTCGCAATGGACGCGATCTGGCCATCAAGGCCGCAAGCGGCGACATCGGCGTCCGCGACCGGCTGTTCGGCAGCACCGATATGCACTTGCTGCGTAAATGTCCCTGTCCGGTGTGGATCATGCGTCCGGACGACAGTTTCAACTACCAGCGGATACTGGCTGCGGTGGATTTCGATCCCTGGGAGTCGTCGGAAGTCGTGGAGGAGATGCTCAATCGCCGGATCCTGGAACTGGCCGGATCGCTGGCACTGTCGGATTTTGCCGAGCTGCATCTGGTACATGCCTGGGATGCGCCCGCGGAGATCCTGACTCGTTTGTGGGGCGACGAATCGACAGAGGAGAACACTGTCTCCTACGTGGCGAGCGAACGCCGGCTGCACCGTGCCGGGCTCGAGCGTTTCGCAGCGGCGCTTCGGGGCTGGATCGGTGACGAAGGGTACGATTACCTGTCACCACAATTGCACCTGCCCAGGGGGAATCCCCGTGAAGCCATTCCGGCTCTGGCGCGGGAGTTGAAGACAGACTTGCTGGTCATGGGGACTCTGGCCCGCACCGGGATTACCGGCTTCATTATCGGGAACACCGCCGAGAGCATTCTCCACCGTATTGGCTGCTCGGTGTTGGCGGTGAAGCCGGAGGGATTCGTTTCGCCCGTTGCGCCTGACGAGTAGAATGATGCACATGCTTCTTGCGGTTCTGGCGGCCATGGCGCCAATATCAGTTGGAAGACATCGCTGTTGCCGACTGAACGGAGCAGGAACACCCTTAGCCAGTGACCGACAGCCTTCAAGCCCGGCGGGAGATGATTTGCACCAACCTGTGGTAAGCTTTTCAATACTCAAGACCTGACTGACCGGGACGCCCGGCGACGCGCGGGTTGCCGGACGTTGCCGGGATTGTCAGGTGCAATTGCAGGAGAAACCATGAATTCGAGAATCTACAAATGCTGCGTGCTCATCTTGTGCGCGGCGCTGCTTTCAGGGTGTGCCGCCGTCCGCAAGGTCACGTATCCACCCGATTTCGTTTACCTGGAGCGCTCCGAGATCAAGTCGTCCATGTCACGACTGGCCGCGGATATCTGGCGCATCGAGGACATTCTCGCCAGCTCCGAAACGGTTCTGCCGTACGAGCGGGAGGAAGTCATATCGTCCCTGCGGGACATGAAGGAAGTGGCGGACAAGCTGGGTGCGGGGACCGTGGAAACGAACCACCCTTTCATCGACCAGAATATCGATCCCTTCCGGCGCGATGTCGATCTGGCGCTCGAGGATGTCTCAAAAGAGCCGCCTGACTACTACCGGGCCGGCCGCCTGTCCGGGCGCTGTCTGGCCTGCCACCGGCTGCGCAGCTGACTGGCCCGTCGTCCGTGGCCGGCGGCGGTCACCGGCAGGCGAACTTCATCCGCGCCTTGATCGTCGCCGTCAAGACCACGCACGAGATGGGCAGGCATAACCTGTACCGGCCGCTAGTGGATATGGAGCGACCATTGCATGGATTCATACCGCCCGGGCAAAGGCGGGATAGGCGATGCGGTACCCCACCGAACGCGGCGCACACCGCAAAAAATGCCAGCCGGTGTCCCGATCCTTTACAGAGAAAGATCATTCTGCCGGTACAAATCCGTCGCACACAGAAAGACCGGATGCATTGGTGGGCCGTGCAGGGATCGAACCTGCGACCACCTGATTAAAAGAGCGAACGAGCAAGTTTTTTCTCATTAACTCTCAACCACTTGCAGCGCTTGCCCATTCGAAACCGCCAGTAAAATGGCACAAAATCACGCCTGATCCAGAAGGGGTTGGCACAAATCTGGCACACGGCGCGGATATCCCTCAATCGTGGCCTTGACGGTCATTCGTCTTCCTCGGCAAGGCGTTATCCAATGCTGCAATTAGCGGCGGTAGGTCGCTGTGGACAGTCTGCCACAGAATACTGGACGGCCACTTGCTAGAGCACTGTTTTCCGGAAGTGACGGCTCAGATCCTCCGGCGTTCGCACATTTCGGCTATGCACGGGTGCTTCCCGCGTTATATCACGCCGCCCAACGCAGGATTTCCACCTCCGCGCCCTTGCTCACGGCCGCCTCCGCCATGCCGAGCACTCGTTCAGTCATTTCCTCCGACAGGTAGTATTCACCACAGTTGTCACAGACCTGGGCGGGTACGTCCTTGATCACAACCGTGGTTTCTCCTCGCTGCAGGGTGACCGTCGTGGTGCCCTCGAGCATCTGACCCGTTTTGCAAATTACACAGTTCATGACTGCCTCCGCGTTCTGAAATCGTCCGACCACATCTTCGAATCGGGCCGATACGCCGTCACGACGAAACATGCCCGGCTCTTCGGTTCACGCGCAACCACCACGTGGACGGGTTCATCGCCGACATAACCCAGCATCAGGCAACTGGGGTAGGGATGATCGTCCGGATAATGAGCGATCTCCTCGCCCTGCTCGATGGTCTCTAGTATGGCATTCTGGTTCAGTCCACGCTCGAACATCCGCCGCAACGCATGACCGCTGAACAGCACGGATGCGCAGTCCATCAGTCGGGCTCCCGCACGCCCATCAACTCGTTGCTGCGCTCGTTGATCACTTTTACCGCAATGCGCGGCTCATCTCCCATGTAGACGGATAGTAAGAATAACCGATATACCTCGCGTAGAGAAACGGGGAGAAATTACATAGCGGTGTGGTCTTGACGGCCCGAAGCGGTGTTGAGCAGAAAAAATCGTAGCCACTGGGCCCGCGAAGCCTGCGACGGCTTGTTTGAGGAAAGGTAGTCGGGGGCCGGGAAACCCGTGGGCGCGAGCGCGAGGGTGGGGCGCGGCGTGGATACGGCCTCCCTGGCTGATACGTTTCAAAATCCGTCCGGCTTGGCGGCGCGGGGTGGTGCGCGTGTCGAGGGTGTCACCCTTGGACCGGATTCGGGCCGTTGCTCGAGGTGATCGAGGATCCGTTTCACGATCGCCGGGTCCTCGATGCATTAGGCAATCACCTTGACGGTACCGCCGCACTGGTCACAGGTCTCGATGTCGATCTTGAACACCCGCTTGAGGCGCTGGGCCCAGGTCATGGCGGCGCGGCGCTGGGCGGGCGTTTTCGTTTCATCGAGCCTTCGTTTGCCCCGACCTGCCGGGGTGACGCGGTGTCGCAGTGTGCTGTTGGGGGCGAAGACCCCATGGAAGCGGTTCAGGTGGGCTAGCCGCCGGCCGGGCGTAGCGGGAGGTTTACACTTCTTCCCTTTTTGTGGGGAGCGAGGTGTTGAACGTCTTGAAGACGCATTTACTGTGCCTACCATCTATTAATCCATCAGCGTTCAGGCCGCCATCCGGACATACTCGTGATGCAGTCCGCCGACATGCTTGAGTACTTTCACGATGCCCTGGACGGGTGGCTGAACGACTCGCCCTTCGGGAGCATCCTTAGATAAGGAGAGATGCGTCCGTGTCCCGTTGTAATAGGCCGCGTAGCTCGAAAGGATCCGACGGAGATGAGTCGTGCCCAATACGATCACGTGATACAGACACTCTCGGCGAATCGAACCAATCACGCGTTCGGCGTATGGATTTTGCCAAGGCGACCGCGGCGCGGTCGGGACCTCCTCAATCCTAAGCGCTCTCGCCTGGCGGTGAAACGCCTCCCCGTAGATCGTGTCTCGATCTCGGATCAGGTACCGGGGCGCTTCATCTGGTCCGCACGCTTCGAAGTTGGCACGCCGTCCAAACAGCTGTGGGATGCTCCGTGGCATTGAAGTGCAGTATCCGTCGCCGATTGTGGCTCAAGATGACCAACACGAACAGTACCTTGAACGTCGCCGTCGGCACGGTAAAGAAATCGAGGACGATCGTTGTCATGGCATGGTTGTCGAGGAAGGTCCGCCAAGCTTGAGACGGCGGGCCGCGGCGCTTGATCATGTATTTGGCGACCGTCGTCTCCGAGATCTCGATCCCGAGCTTAAGCAGCTCACCATGAATCCGCGGCGCGCCCCAGAGCGGATTCGCTCGGCACATCCATCGAATGAGGTGAATGATCTCAGGATCGATTGTCGGGCGTCCGCATGTCCTACTTTCCTAGCGCCAGTAGTACCAAAATCCTTGTCGATGCCAGCGCCCAACGGTCTCCGGCTGGACGACGTGTAGCGTTGAGCGCCAGCCGGCGCAGATCTTCGAGAGGAGGACCCATAAGACCCGATCGGCATCGGAGAGTTGCGGCCGTTGATGATCATGCTTGAGCACAGCGAGCTGTTGCCGCAGCGCCAGGTTGTCGAGTGCGAGACCTCGAGAGAGGCTAGCCGCAATCCCCAGAGAAAGGCAATAGAATCAATCCAGACGAGCTATTGGTAGGCACAGGGACCGGCGACCGCGCCCGTTTAGCTGGTCACTTCCAGGAACTGTATCGTTATGGTCGGCGTGCCGTTGTCGTCACCGAATACCACGTCATACAAGAGCTGCGAGCCGGAATCCAGCGTCATCACGCCATCACACGCATCGTTCGGGGGATTGGCGTTACCCGGGCAGGAGACTGTGGCATGGCACCCCGAGTTGCCGGCGTCCCATATTCGTACGTCCATCCACAGATCATCGTGGTCACCAAACACTACCAAATTGTCGCCGGACAGGGGGCGCGGATCATTGGAGCCGTGGTCGGTAACCTGGAAGCTCCCGCCGGGTGTGGCCACACCCCCGGGAAACTCGATGGAGTGAAACTGGTCGTCCGGAGCATCGCTGTCACACTGCGCCGCGAATCGCGCAGTGATCGGCGCCGGGTCTTCGGAAGTCTGTGCGTGGGCCGGAAGGAGGACGGAATCGACTATTGGATGGGTCCAGTGCGCCGGCAGCAAGGGCAGGGCCGCGCCTGCGGCCACACCGCCCGTGAGCATCCGCCGGCGAGTGCTCGAAACGGATGTTGAAATGGAACACGCGGGTGAGGCGGGTCGGGTGTTGGCTTTCTTGTTCATCATTCCTCCAGTGCGATCTTGTTATCTGGCCGTTTTCGTTACGTATTGTGGGCACGTAACCATGGTGAATCCTGGCACGCGGCGGGATTTTAGGTGGGTGGGGAAGGGTGATCAAGGCTGCCGCCGGCGGCCCCGCGTCCGCGCAACGGATAAGAATGTTAAAACAGGTGTCACTCCTCGTGAAAAAGAGCGCACAGTGTCGCTGAATAAGGCTTGCGTCGAGACGCCCCGAGGGGCAGACAGAGCTCTGGCGGCCCCTTGGCGACTATCACGGACGGCACTCCGAGACCATGGCGGACACCCTTCCGCTCACGGACCCAAAGTATCCGCCATGGCGCCGGAACCGTGTCCGCCATCACTCCGGAATCGTGTCCGTCATGGCCCGAAATACGCACCAATCCTGGAAAACCCGCTCGCCAGCCGATTCGGCTCTATTTCAGCCCTCTTCAACACTCAACTTGTCGCCAAGATCCGCCCGTAAGCACCTATTATCCGATAGGCATGTGGGTTATTCTTCCTATCCGTTGGGCCGGGTGATCGCTCCGGCTACTCGACCCTGTTGGACCAGTAATCCCCATGAAAAAGGAGAAAAATGCTGGAGAAAAGGTTTTTCGTGCTTCCAACGCTCGGGACTGGAGCCATGCATTACCGACTCATACTGTGGAGTACATTGCTTATCCTTTCCATCGAATGAGAGATATGTGGGTTAACCTTCCTGCCCGTAACTCACTATAGGCACAACGTCCACGTTGACACGCGATGGTAGATTTTTCAATCATTGTCCCTGTTCTGAATGAGGCACAAAACATAACGTCCTGTCTCGCAGCCCTGCAGGGCCAGCGGATTGGCCGCGAGCGCTTTGAGATCATTGTCATTGACAACGGCTCTACTGATGGAACGCTGGACATAGTACGCTGCTGGCCCGACGTAGTTCTGTTACACGAACCGAAGCCAGATCCATATCTCGCCCGTAACCGGGGAATTGCAGCCGCCCGGGGTAGAATTCTCTGCTTCACCGATGGTGACTGCCGTGCCGATGAGAATTGGCTCGTCGAGCTGGAGCGCGCCTTTGATGACGGCGCCGATATCGCGGTAGGCCGCCTCACCCATCCTGCGGGCTTGAGCTTCTGGATGGATCGCTACACGAATTACTACGAAACGAAAACACGTTGGGTTTTTGAGCATCCCCGTAAAGAGCTCAATTACGCCCATGCCGGAAACATGGCTGCTCGTACCGCGGTCTTTCAGATGATTGGCCACTTCTCAGCGCTCCCGGTTCCCGGCGACACGGAGCTCCTGCACCGGTGGCAACGCCTTACGAACACGCCGAGTATTCGCTACGTCGACGACGCCGTCGTCACTCACCACGAGAGTGAACACCTCCGCGACATTATGCTGAAGATTTTCTGTTACGGTAGCTACGCGAGGGCTGTGAACAAGAGCCACTGCTACCGCGTGCTGTCGCTCGCGGAGCGCTTGGCCGTGGCATTTCGCTGTGCTCGAGACTATCGGTACGGTCCCGTACGCCTCTCCGGGCTGGTTTTCGTACTTGCATTGGGGCTGGCAAGCTTTGAGTGGGGCCGTTACCGATCGGACTCCATCGGCCCACGCCCGCCCGCCTAGTTGTGTTCGGGTTCGAGGCTCTTCTCGACAAGATCCGTTACCGGTATCACCACACGGTCGTTGGGCAGATGTGGCGGTTGGCCGGCGAGATCATCCTGAATCGTCCGATCGGCGCCAGCACACCGCCGTGGCTACCCGTCTTGGCCTGGTACCGCAGCCGAAGGCAGAGCCGATGCCCCAAGCGCTATGATGCACTCATTGACCAGTTCGCTGTCGAAGTGAACCCTCGGTACCGGAGGAACGCACAGCTGCGAGGAGAGACCTACTGCAATATTTTCGTCTGGGATGTGACGCGTGCGATGGATGCAGAAATCCCCCATTGGGTAACCGACGGTGGCCAGTCCACCCGTGCGGCACACGGCCGCGAAATGAACGCAAACGCCGTCATCGGCTGGCTTCAGTCCCGAGGGCCCCGCCACGGCTGGCGCGAAGTTGAACCGCACGTGGCCCAGGCGCATGCGAACCGCGGTGCGCCCGCCATCGTCGTTTGGCGCAACGAACCAGAGATCGGCCACATGGCCATAGTCCGACCTGGAGACGCGACCGAGGAGGGGCTCCCGGTCTCGGACGCGGGCGAAACGAACCACGGCCGAACAAGAGCGGCCTATGTTTTCACGAAAGGCTGGCAATTCGGCGAGCTCAAATACTTCGCCCATGATTGACGCCCCCCCGGTCATCGACCCTCTGCAAACCGGGTACCTGCCTGGGTGTCGAACGTGAACGCGACGTCGCCAACATCGCAGGCCATCATCGTCGGCATCGTTCGGCGTACGCACCGCTTTCTGATCAAGGCCTTTCTTGTAGTGCTGCCCTTTGTGGTGCTGTGGAGTTGGCTGGGACCACCGGCCGATTACACGATGGCACTACGAATCAGTAGTAGCTTGGCCGCGTTGATCGCAACACCGATCGTACTGCTTGTATGGATCGACCCCCCGACGACCATGTACATCCTCAGTACCCAGCTCAGACGGAGGCGCACGTTGGATCGACCGCAACCAGTTTTCCAGGAGTTCGTCACAATAGACCACATCGCGAAGCCGATGGCACTCGCCGTAATCGTCACCGAGGACCCGTATTTCTTATCTCACGTCGGGTTCGATCCGATCGAGATCTGGAACGCCTACCAGTACAATCGCAAGCAGCGGAAGCCGGGGCGCAATTTACGGGGTGCCAGCACAATCAGCCAGCAGATGACAAAGAACCTCTTCCTGGCGCCAACCCAGTCCTATGCGCGCAAAATTGTCGAGGCGTTCCTTACCGCACTCATAGAAGGGCTTTGGACCAAACGTCGCATCCTAGAGGTCTACCTCAACATCATCGAATTTGGCGAGGGCATTTTCGGAGTCGAAGCAGCGGCAAAGCACTTTTTCGGGAAAAGCGCTTGCAGGCTGACCCGGGATGAGGCCGGGCTCCTGGCCGTCGCGTTGCGAGCACCGCGCATCTATCGAGTAGCTGACCCTTCGCCCGCGATGTTGAAGGCGAAAGCCGAGATCCTGAATCGGATGGAGGGGTTCGGACAGGCCATACAGGTCCAGCTCGCGACGCTGTAGACCACGCCCCGACGAGCGCCGGACAAGCACGCCTCGCGCAGCAGCCAAAGCGAATACTCCGAATTTCACGAACTGCAACTCTACGAA
Organism: Gammaproteobacteria bacterium; assembly: GCA_034520625.1. Taxonomy (GTDB): domain Bacteria; phylum Pseudomonadota; class Gammaproteobacteria; order Arenicellales; family JAANXG01; genus JAANXG01. The sequence continues at coordinate 315,720 of JAXHNI010000005.1, forward strand.
GCCCTCGATGACGACGCGCTTGTCACGGTAAAAGGCGCTTTGTATTGGTGTGCGTAAACCGCTGATTCCTGCCACCTAATCCATGTGAAGGCTGCCACCCAAACCGCGGCAAAGCTGCCACCTGTCGGAGCGCGAGCGACGCGGTGTTTGGGTATTGTTACTCGGTGTCGGTGCTGGCTGTCAACTTGGCCTTTTTCCTGCGCATGGATTCCCCTTTAAGATTGACCTTACAAGCGTTGTGCACCAGCCGATAGAGGGTGGCGTCGGCAAGGGTGGGATCGCCGATGAAGCCGTGCCATTGATCGATGGGCAACTGACTGGTGACGATGGTGGAGCGCTGATCGTGGCGATCCTCGAGGATCTCGAGCAGGTCTCAATGCTGCTCGCCCGTCAAGCTGCTCGGCCCCCAATCGTCCAAGACCAACACGCTGGTTTTAGCGAGCCGGGAGAGGAGCTTGGGATAGATGCCGTCGCCTTTGCCGATGCTTTACTGAGAACGATCATTCTGCTGGCACAAATCTGGCACACGCAGAAAGATCGGATGCAAGTGCGCTTTTCTAAGCCTTTGATTTTATGGTGGGCCGTGCAGGGATCGAACCTGCGACCACCTGATTAAAAGTCAGATGCTCTACCGACTGAGCTAACGGCCCGCGCTTCACGCAGGGCGCCGCATTATCCCGGCGCCCCGCCGGGGTGTCAATGAAACGAGCGGCGGCATCGATCCGCGCCCGGGGGCGCCGTCAACTATCGACGCACAAGCCGGCAGCTACGCGCTGTCTACCGGATCTTGCTCAGCCGCGTTTCCGCCGATATTGCGACCCGGCTCCCGGGGTACTGGGAAATCACCTGGTTCAGGGTCCGCTTGGCCTCCTCGGTTCTTCCGAGCTCAGCTTGTACATAACCCAACTTCAACATCGCCTCCGGTACGCGTTGACTGTCGGGGTACCGGTTCACCACGCCCTCGAACGCGCCGAGGGCGTTCTCGAAATCCCGCGTCACGTAGTAGGCCTCACCAATCCAGTACTCGGCGTCGTCCACCAGAGCGCCGTCAGGAAATTCCGTCTTCATGGCCCGGAACTCGATGATGGCGTCGTTGTAGCGGCTCTGCTTCAGCAGATCGAATGCGCTGTCGTAGGCGGCCTGTTCGTCGGCGCTTGCCACTGCTTTTTGGGAGGCCGGCTGCTGGCGCTGCTCAGGGGTCTGCTCTATGGCGGCGGTCTGCTGCTCCCGCACGTCTTGCCCGCCGTCCTGTTCAACCTGCTGTTCCCCGGCGGGTTCCTCCTGCACCACGGCCTGCTGTCCGTAAACTTCCTGATCACCGGTTTCGGATGGAGCATCCCGTTCCTGCCGTCCGGATTCCTGCTGCTGGCTTGCCGTGCCGCCGGCGCGACCGGCGGTGCTTTGCTCACCCTGTCGCAGACGATAATCCAGGTCGTCATAGAGCTGACGCTGGCGTTCCCGCAGCTTCTCCAGCTCATTGCGCTGCACTTCCACCGAATCGCGCAGTTCCGCGACCTCGCGCCGCAACTCCTGAACGCCCACGGCCTCGTTCACGGCCTCGTTGGACGTCTCCGATGCGGTCCTGGTGGGGGCCATCGGCATGGTTTCGCAGCCGGCCACCGCCACTGTCGCCAACGCGGCAAGCAGGGGATAACCCCTGGATTTCATTGAATAAAACATCATCTCAGTATAACGACGCGGCGGTTCATTTGCCACGCGCTCTCGTCACTTCCGAGCTCCGCGGGACGCTCTTCTCCATAGGACACGGTCTGGATGCGGCCGGGCGCCACACCGTAGGCCACCATGATCTCGGCAACCGCGTTGGCGCGCCGCTCACCCAGCGCCAGGTTGTATTCCCGGGTACCGCGTTCATCCGTATGGCCTTCCAGCACGACGTTCACGTCCGAGTTCTCGATCAGAAACTGCGAGTGGGCTTCAATCACGCGTCGAGACGGCTGATCAACCGCCGCACTGTCAAACTCGAAATACACTTTGTTGGTGCCCAGCAGTTCCTCCATGTCCGCGTCCAACATGCTCCCGGAGGTTCCGGACCCATCGCTCAAACCACTTGCGGTGACGCCATCCCCACCTCCTTCTCCCTCTTCACCCTTGATGCCCTTGTCGCCGCCGCAGCCGGCCAGGACGAGGCTGAACACGGCTGCCAGCACAAATTGATTTCGCTTCAACATCGATTTCACTCCTCTAGAGTTTCTGGTTGTAGGGTGACCATGCGGGTTCGCGCACGTCTCCCTTCTGGAACCGCAGGGTCTGTTTGACACGGCCGTCGGAAGATACGGCGGCCAGGACCCCGCGGCCATCCTTCTGGGTGGCATAAAGAATCATCGCCCCGTTAGGTGCAAAGGTCGGGGATTCGTCGAGACTGGTTTCATCGGTCAATACCTGCAGTCCCTGGCTTTCGAGATAGTACACGCCGATCCGGAAACCGCTGCCCTGGTTGGTGACCAGCGTCAGGCGTTCGCCGTTCGGATCGTAGGAAGCACGTGCATTGTATCTGCCTTCGAACGTCAACCGCTCGACGCCGGTCCCGTCGCGGCGAATTCTGTAGATCTGCGGCCGCCCGGAACGATCCGAGGTAAACACCAGGTGCCGGCCGTCCGGCGACCAGGCTGCCTCGGTGTCGATGCCGTGGTGCCGCGTCAACCGCGTAACGGAACCGGACGCCACCTCCAGCAGGTAGATCTCGGGATTGCCGTCCCGTGAAGAGGTAAACGCCAGGGTCCGTCCGTCGGGTGACCAGGCCGGCGCGCTGTTGATTCCCTTGAAAGCCGCCACCTGTTGGCGGGATGCGTCCTGCAGTCGCTGCACATACACCATCGACCGGCCTTCCTCGAAGGAGACGTAGCCCAGCTTCTCCCCGTCCGGGGACCAGGCGGGGGACAGAATGGGTTCCTTCGACTTGAGAATCGTGCGCGGACCGTAGCCGTCGGAGTCGGCAACCCGGAGCAGGTAGGTTCGCTCACCGTCCTCGACCTGCAGCGTCACGTAGGCAATCCTGGTGTCGAATGCACCCGGCTCACCGATGAGCGCCTCGTAGACGAAGTCCGCGATCTGATGGGCGATCTTGCGAAGCTCACTGCCCGTCACTTCATACCGGAACCCGCCGAGCTGCCGCTCCTTGAATACATCGAACAGCCGGAACTCGACCCGGTACAGATCCGTTTCCATGCGGATAACCCGGCCCACCACCAGTGCTTCGGCCTTGATCAGACGCCAGTCCTTGAAGACCACATCATCGTGGTCATGGGGCCGGCTGAGAAAATTCTCATGGGCGATGGCTTCGAAACGGCCGCTTCGCTTCAGGTCCGATTCCACCACGTCGCTCACTTCGTGGGGCGGGGGTTCGCTGCCCCGGTACTCGAAGGGGACAACCGCGATCGGGATACCTGCTGCCACGCCCTGGGTGATATCGATTTCCAGCTGTGCCGACGCGGGCCGGATGCCCGTCAGCACGGCAACCAGGACAAACATCAGGCCTGCTCTTTGTTGGATCGTCTTCATGAAACCATGTCTTCGGGTCTGAATCTCAATGTAATGTTCCGAAACTCCTCATTGACCCCCCGCTCCTGAGGAATCGGCAGGGGAGAAGCTTTCAGCACGGCGTTCTCCACCGACCGGTCGAACACCGCATTGCCGCTGGATCGCACGATGCGCGCCGACAGTACCTCCCCGGCGACACTGAGGCGTACATTAACATGCGCCTCGATATCGTTTCGCAGCCCCGCAGGCCGGTTCCAGTTGCGGCCGACTTTCTGCTGTATGATCGGTATATACTGGGCCAGCGCCGACTGGACGAGCTGTGCCACACGCTCCTGTTCCAGCTGTTCCTGGAGCTGCTCCTGTCTTTCCCGTTCCGCCGCCAGCTCTCTCTGGCGCTGCTCCTCGGCTTCCCGCTGCTTGCGTTCTTCTTCCTCCTTTCTCTTGCGTTCCGCTTCTTCTTGACGCTTTCTTTCGACCTCTTCCTGGCGTTTCCGTTCAGCCTCTTCCTGGCGTTTCTGCTCTGCCTCTTCCTGGCGCTTCCGCTCCGCTTCCGCCTCCCGCTGTTTTCGCTCCTCTTCCTCCTGTTTCGCCCTGGCCAGCTCCTGCTGTTCCCGCTCCTTCTCCTTCGCCAGCTCCTCGGCCCTGCGCTGCTCCTCTTCCTGGCGCTCCTTGATTTCGGCGAGCCTCTGCTCCTCGACTTCCTTCTGTTTCAGCAGTTCCTCCAGTTTCTCCTGAGCTTCCTGCTGGGCGCGCTCCTCGGCCTGTTCCTTGCGCTGGATCGCCTCCATCTGCTGCTGTATCTCCGACTCGCTGACGATGCTCGCCTGCACCGGTGCCGGCTCCGACCGGGGCGAGGAAACGACGTTCGTCGGCCAGTCGATATTCAGCACCAACAACAGGCCCGCCGCCACGTGGATGACAATGGCGTAAAACAGCGACTTGGACGTCAAGCCGACGCGCCGTACTTTCCGCCTCATGATACTCAACCTTCAGGCGGTTCCGTGACCATTCCCACGCGGGGCACGCCCGCCTGCTGCAACAGAACCATGGCCTTGACGATATGACGGTATTCCGCGCTCTGGTCGCCCCGGACCAGGAATCGCGCCTCGGGATTGCGCCGTTGCACCGCGGCCGCCCTCGCCTGTATCTCTTCGGCTGTCCTCAATGTTTCGTCAATATACATATCACCGTTGACTGTCACCGTCACCACCATGGGCTCGGTCTCTTCGGGCATGGGTTCGGACTCGGCAGTCGGCAATTCGACATCGACGCCCTGAGTCAGAAGCGGGGCGGTGATCATGAATATCACCAGCAGAACCAGCATCACGTCGATATACGGGACGACGTTAATCTCGGCCATCTGCTTCCGCCTCTTGAATGACCGGTAGCCCCGCACCGTCAGGCCGCCCTCGAGGGCATGGTCTGTCGATTCACGATGCTCAGGAACTCATCCGCAAACGCTTCGTATCGCGACAACAGACGCTCCACCCGGTTGGAGAAACGATTGTAGGCGATCACCGCGGGAATCGCCGCGAACAGGCCCATGGCGGTGGCCACAAGCGCTTCGGCGATGCCCGGCGCGACGCTGGCGATCGTTGCCTGCTGCGCCACGCCCAGGGACCGGAAGGAGTTCATGATGCCCCACACCGTCCCGAACAGCCCGATATAGGGACTGGTCGAGCCCACCGTCGCCAGAAACGACAGGTTGGTTTCCAGCTCATCCGTCTCCCTCATCATGGCCACCCGCATGGCACGATGGACCGCGTCCAGCATATCCTGTCGGCCGACGTTCGCCTTGCTGCCAAGCCTCGTGTACTCGCGATAGCCTGCCACGAATATCGACGCCATGCCATCGGGCTGCCGCCCGCGGCCCGCCCAGCCGTGAAACAGGGTATCCATGTCGCCACCGGACCAGAAATCGTCCTCGAAGTCGTCCGCGGCGCGCGATGCGGCCTTGATGCTGAAATATTTGGAAAAGATCATGGTCCAGGACACCAGGGACGCCAGCAGCAGGATCAGCATGACGAGCTGAACCAGCACACTGGCTTCCAGCACCAGGACCCAGATGGATATCGTATCCCCTTGTGATGCAAGATTTATGGCATTTTCCATCAGCGGGGGCTCTCCCGTATTCGGAATGGGTCGCTCATGTCGTCGGTCGATCCACCAGTTCGAGTAATTGATCGGGCATGATTTTGGGCTTCAGGGACCCGGGCTCCAGGGAAGCGAGGCGCAGGACAGCCTTGCAAAGCAGCGCTTCCCCCCGGTGAACGGATTGTTCCAGATCCAGGGTGACTTTGCCCAGCTTTAGAATCAGCAGCGTCACGGAAAGTTCGTCGCACAGGCGCGCGGGCGACAGGTAGTCGATGGTCGCCCGGCGCACGGTGAACAGGATCCCGAACCGGGCCCGGACCCGCTCCACGTCGCAGCCGGCGGCGCGCAGCCAGTCCGAACGACAGCGCTCCATGTATTTCAGGTAGTTCGCGTGGTACACCACCCCCGCGGCATCGGTATCCTCGTAGTACACCCGCACCGGTATCGAATACGCCGCCGTCATCGGCCCGGGCACGGTCGGCCGCTCGCGGGCGGGCGGTCATTCCGCATCGAACAGCTCCGGCTGCCCTGCAGCCGGATCCCGCGGCGGCGGGTTGAGCCCGAGGTGCCGCCAGGCGGTCCGGGTCGCCACCCGCCCACGCGGCGTGCGCATCAGAAAACCCTGCTGGATCAGATAGGGCTCGATGACATCCTCGATCGTGCCGCGTTCCTCGCCGATGGCCGCTGCCAGGCTGTCAACACCCACCGGCCCCCCGTCGAATTTCCGGATAACGGCGCTGAGCAGCGCGCGGTCCAGAAGATCCAGACCATGCTCGTCGACTTCCAGCATGTCCAGAGCGCCGCGCGCGATGGACTCGGTGATCCGGCCCTCGCCCCTCACCTGGGCGAAGTCACGCACCCGGCGCAGAAGCCGATTGGCGATCCGGGGCGTGCCGCGGGACCGCTCGGCCACCGCCTGGACACCACCTTCCTCGGCGGGAACGGTCAGGATCTCCGCCGAGCGGGCGATGATCTCGGCGATTTCAACCCGATCGTAAAACTCCAGTCGGTGGACGATGCCGAATCGATCGCGCAGCGGCGACGTGAGAAGTCCGGCCCGCGTCGTGGCGCCGACCAGGGTGAACGGCGGCAGGGAGAGCTTCACGGACCGGGCGGCGGGTCCCTCGCCGATGATGATATCCAGGGCGTAGTCTTCCATGGCCGGATACAGGATTTCCTCCACCACGGAGCTCAGGCGATGGATCTCGTCCACGAACAGCACGTCGTGGGGCTCCAGATTGGTCAGGATCGCCGCCAGATCCCCGGGTTTTTCCAGCACCGGACCGGAAGTCTGGCGCAGGTGGACGCCGAGCTCGTTGGCGACGATGTGCGCCAGGGTCGTCTTGCCGAGGCCCGGGGGACCGAACAGCAGCACGTGATCCAGGGCTTCCGAACGGCCGCGGGCAGCGCTGACGAAAATATCCAGCTGCTCCCGGATCTTGGGCTGTCCGACGAACTCCTCGAGCTGCCTGGGTCTGAGGGTGCGATCGAGGACCGATTCCTCGTCGTCCCGGGCCGCCGGGGAGACTTCGCGCCCGATCACGGCCGGGCTCCCGCCAACTGGCGCAGCGCCTGCCGGATCAGATCCTCGCTTGACAGCCCCTCGGCATCAATTTCCCGAATCGCCCGGCTGGCCTCGGGCGCCTTGTAGCCCAGGGCAATCAATGCGCCCACGGCATCCTCCACGGGGTTGTCACGGTGCTCGACGGCGGCGGTCGAGGACTCGCCGCTGTCCTCGATCTGCTTCAAAACCCGGTCGCGCATCTCCACCATCAGGCGCTCCGCCGTCTTTCGTCCGATGCCGGGGACGCGCGTCAGACGCGCAACGTCGTTGTCGGTCACGGCGTTGAAGAATTCCCGGGTGGACAGCGTCGAGAGAATGGCCAGTGCCACCCGGGGGCCGATGCCGCTGACTTTCAGCAGGCTGCGGAACACATTCCGCTGCGGTGCATCGCTGAACGCGAACAGGAGCTGTGCATCCTCGCGGACCACCATGTGGGTATGAACCGTGACCACCTCGCCCGGCGCCGGCAGGTCGTAGAAAGTGGTCATCGGGGCGTCGAGCTCATAGCCAACGCCGTGGACGTCCAGCACCAGCGTCGGGGGTCGCTTGTCCAGAAGTATGCCCTTGAGATAACCGATCACGACCACGCTCCGGCCGCGGCCGCATAGCGGTCCCTGCTGCGCGCGTAGCTGATGTGGCAGACGGCGCAGGCCAGCGCGTCCGCGGTATCCGCCTGGGGCGCTTCGCGGAGCCCGAGCAGTACGCGAATCATATGCTGCACCTGCTGCTTGTCGGCCCGACCCCGACCCGTCACCGCCTGTTTGATCTGCAGCGCGCTGTATTCGGAGACCGAGTCGCAGAGGCCGGCGCAGGCCACCAGTGCCGCCCCGCGGGCCTGGCCCAGGGTCAGCGCCGAGCGGGCATTGCGCGCCACGAAAACCTTTTCCACCGCGACCACCTCGGGGTGGGTATCCCGGATGGCCTCGCGGACCTGCTCGAAGATCACCAGCAGCCGTTCATTGATTTCGACTCTAGGCAGGCGGATCGTTCCGCTGGCGACATGATGCAGCGCCGTGCCCCGGGACTCCACCACCCCCCAGCCGGTGATGGTGGAGCCCGGGTCAATGCCCATGACACGCATCGCGTCGATCAGCTCGCCTCCGCAAACAATGCGTCAGGGAAGTCGGCATTGGAATAAACGTCCTTGACGTCATCCAGGTCTTCCAACGCATCCAGCAGCTTGAGTACCTGGTCGCCGTCGTCCACGCCGACCGGCACCTCGGTATGTGCGCGCTGCACAATATCGGCCCGCTCCGGCGCCAGGCCCGCGTCTGCCAGGGCACGCTTCACGCGGTGAAAATCCGGCGCCTCGGTGGTCACCTCGACATATCCCTCGTGGTCCGTGACCACATCCCGGGCCCCGGCATCCGCCGCCGTTTCCATGATCGCCGTCTCATCGCTGCCGGGGGGGAAGCCGATGACTCCCAGAGTCTCGAACAGGTAGGAGACCGAGCCGTCGGTTCCCAGATTGCCGCCGTGCTTGCTGAACGCGTGCCGGACCTCGCCCACCGTGCGATTGCGATTGTCGGTCTGGCATTCCACCAGGATCGCGATGCCGCCCGGGGCGTACCCCTCGTAGCGGACCTCCTCGTAGTTGCTGCCTTCCCCGCCTCCCGCGCCGCGCTTGATGGCGCGCTCCACGGCGTCCTTCTGCATGTTCGCCGCGAAAGCCTTGTCCATGGCCGCCCGCAGCCGGGGGTTGGCATCGGGATCGTCGCCGCTTTCACGGGCCGCGACCGTGATCTCGCGGATCAGCTTGGTGAACAGCTTGCCCTTCTTGGCATCCTGCGCCGCCTTGCGGAACTTGATATTGGCCCATTTGCTGTGACCTGCCATGACCGCGCTTCTGGCCGCCTCCTGTATCAATAGTGTGTATTGCCGGCATTCGGTCCATGCCGGATTCGGAACCGGGTCCGCCGCGGGCCCGGGCCCGCCGGAAGTGTAGCATCCGGCCGGACAATCCCCAATATATAGAGCCCGCCGCGGCCGAAGTCGGCAGATCTAGTGTACTTCGCTGCCGATACGTTGACGGTCGGCGGGTTCCCCCGGACTTCCAAGTCGTGCACCCGCCGCGCTCACTGGTCCTGTCCCCCACCGAAACCACAACGCATTCCGCCTCCCCGGCGCCCTAACACTTGGCGAGGTCGGGTTTGAAAACCCACCTGATCGGGTGGCCGGTGTCGGGGGCCGTCCCCCAGGGCTCTCGAAAACAGGGATGTTTGAGCGAGAGCGTACACGGATGTATTCACAGCGGCCCTGGGGGACGGCCCCCGACACCGGCCCACTGCTTGACGCTGGCTCCCGAACCCGTCCCCGCCTGCGGTCCGCTGAAGGGTCGATTCTCAGCGGCGGGACAGCACAAGACCGGCGGCGGCCGCATTAGCCCGACACGATATCAAGGATGGCACGGCGGTTGGTCCAGGACCAGACCTTTTCCGCCGCCGCATCCCGCGGCAGCCACTCCCAGGCCGAATGCTCGCGCGGCTGGAGAGTCACAGGGACGCGCGCGTCGAGCTCCAGAGAGAATACGTGCTCGCGGTTGCGGGTCACACCCGGCGCGAAACGGTGCCGCCATTCCGCCAGGATTTCGAACGTGCAGGTTCGCGCGTAGTCCACGATGTTGCCGCCGTCCGTCAGACCGGTTTCCTCCCGCAGCTCCCGGCGGGCCGCATCCGCCGGCGCCTCGTTCCACTCGAGGCTGCCGGTGACCGATTGCCAGAAATCCGGATGATCACACCGCTTCAGCAGCAGCACCTCGCCGGCCCGGGTATAAACCACCACCAGAACCGATTCCGGACGCTTGAACCGGGTTTCAGCCAGCCGGCGCCCCCGATGCCGGTTTCTTCCTGAGGCGGATATTGAGCTCCTTCAGCTGGTCGTCGGAGACATCACTCGGCGCCTCGGTCATCAGGCAGGATGCCTTCTGGGTCTTCGGGAACGCGATTACGTCGCGGATCGAATCCGTGCCGGCCATCATCGCCGCCAGCCGGTCGATACCGAACGCGATACCGCCGTGGGGCGGGGCGCCGTACTTCAGGGCGTCCAGTAGGAACCCGAACTTCTCGCGGGCGCGCTGCGCATCGATGCCCAGAACGTCGAAGACCTGCTGCTGCACCACCGGGTCGTGTATACGAATGGAGCCGCCCCCGATCTCCGTGCCGTTGAGCGTCATGTCATAGGCCCGGGACAGGGCGCGGCCCGGGTCGGTGGCCAGATGCCCCACCTCGTCGACCTTCGGCGCCGTGAACGGATGATGCAGGGAATGCCAGTGCCCGGACTCGCGATCCTGCTCAAACATGGGAAAGTCCACCACCCAGCACGGTCGCCATCCGGGCTCCACGAGTCCGAGGTCCCTGCCGAGGGCCAGCCGCAGCGCAGCCAGGACATCGTTCACTACAACGGCCTCGTCAGCGCCGAAGAAAACGAGGTCGCCCGCGTCCGCCGCCGTGCGGGCGAGAACCTGGTCAATGGCTTCGTCCGGCAGGAACTTCAATATCGGCGACTGCAACCCGTCGCGCCCCCGGGCCGGGTCGTTGACCTTTATATAGGCCAGGCCCCGGGCGCCGAACTGCTTCACGTATTCGGTGTAGGAATCGATCTGCTGGCGCGTCAGCGACCCGCCCCCGGGAACCCGAATGGCGGCGACCCGCCCCCCGGGGGCGTTGGCCGGCCCCGAGAACACCTTGAATTCGACGGACTTCATCAGATCCGCAACGTCCGTCAGCTCCAGCGGGTTGCGCAGGTCGGGGCGATCGGTGCCGAAGCGGCGCACCGACTCCTCGTGGGTCATGACGGGAAACGGATCCGGCAGCGCGGTATCCAGCACTTCCTTGAACAAGGACCGGATCATGGCTTCCATCATCGCCATGATGCGGTCCTCGCCCAGGAAGGATGTTTCGACGTCCAGCTGCGTGAACTCGGGCTGCCGGTCGGCGCGCAGATCCTCGTCGCGAAAACACCGGGCGACCTGGTAGTAACGCTCGAAGCCCGACACCATCAGAATCTGCTTGAAGAGCTGCGGCGACTGGGGGAGCGCGAAAAACTGACCGGCGTGGGTGCGGCTTGGCACCAGGTAATCGCGCGCCCCCTCCGGGGTCGACCGGGTCAGCACCGGGGTTTCGATCTCAACGAAATCGCGCTCGTCCAGGAATGCACGCAGGTGCTTCACCACCCGGTGGCGCAGGCGCAGGTTATGTTGCATGGCCTCGCGCCGGAGGTCAAGGTAACGGTGCTTGAGCCGCACTACCTCGCCGACGTCGTCCTCGTCCAGCTGGAAAGGGAGGGCCTCGGCGCGGTTGAGAATCGTCACGTCCTGGGCGTAGAGCTCGACGGCGCCGGTGGCGAGGGACGGGTTCTCGGTGCCCGCCGGCCGGCGGCGGACGCGGCCGGTCACCTGGAGGACAAATTCGCCGCGCACACTGTCCGCCGCGTCGAAAGCGGCTTTCTCGTCCGGATCGGCTACCACCTGCAGCAGGCCCGTCCGGTCCCTCAGGTCGATGAAGATCACGCCGCCGTGGTCGCGGCGGCGGTGCGCCCAGCCACAGGCGGTGACCGTCTGGTCGATCAGGGATTCGTCAACTGCTCCGCACTCGTGACTGCGCATGGCGCTCCTACTCGAAATTGGTTCTGGACCCGGGCCGGGCGGGGCTTCGTGCCCGACCGGGACGCACCGGGGTGGGGTCAGTCGTCCTTGCCGCCGGCGGCCGTGGCCGGCTTCGAGCCGCCACCGGACGACTCGCCCTTGGCGCCGGATTTAGTCCCTTCCGCGGGTTTCGATCCCGGGTCCTTGCCCTCCGACCCTCCGGAGCTTTTGCCGCCGCCGCTGCTCTTATCATTGCCGTCGGCTTGCTTTCCCTTGCTGCCGTGCTTGAAGTCCGTCTCGTACCAGCCCGTGCCTTTCAGTTGAAAGGCCGGAGCCGCCAGGCGCTTGCGCAGAGTAGCTTCCCCGCACTCGGGGCATTCCGTCAACGGGTCGTCGCTGATTTTCTGCAGCGCATCGAATTCATGGCCGCACGCCGTACAGACATACGGATAAATGGGCATTTGTGGTTACCTGTGAAAATTGATCTAAATCGGACCGCACGACGAACAACCCGGTGCGGACAAGCGCGTGGATTATACTGGGATGAAATCCCGGTGTGCATCTGATCGACAGGCAGCCGGTCAGGACCCCGCCACGGTGACGCCGTCGATCAATACGGAACCGCTGCGCAGATTGCCGCGGGTATCGACATCCGAGCCCACGCGGTTCATTTTACCGTACATGTCCCTGAGATTGCCCGCGATGGTGATTTCCTCCACCGGGTACTGGATCTCACCGTTCTCGACCCAGAAGCCCGCCGCCCCGCGGGAGTAGTCGCCGGTTACGGTATTGACGCCCTGGCCGATCAGCTCCGTCACCAGCACACCCGAGCCCATCTCCCGGAGCAGTTCCTCGAAGCCCAGCGTGCCGGCCTCCAGCGTCAGGTTGTGAACGCCGCCCGCGTTGCCGGTGGTCTGCATACCCAGCTTTCGGCCGGAGTAGGAATCCAGCACGTAGCCGGTCAGTATCCCGTCGCTCACCAGGTCACGGTCCCGGGTTCCCACGCCTTCATTGTCATAGGCCGTGCTCCCCGCGCCGCGGGGCAGGTGAGGCTGTTCGTGTATTCGAACCCCGGATTGGAAAAGCGGCTTGTCAAGCTGGCCGAGGAGAAACGATGCCTGCCGGTACAGGCTGGACCCGCGCAGGGCGCCCACCAAGTGCCCGATCAGGCTGACCGCGACGGGCGCCTCAAACAGCACCGGGCACTGGCGCGTGGCGATGCGGCGTGATCCAAGGCGCCGCGCCGTGCGCTGCGCCGCGAATCTGCCAATCCGCTCCCCCGGCTCGAGATCCCCGGGATGACGGGCACTGGTATACCAGTAATCCCGCTGCATCGCGTCGTCCAGGGACCCGAGCACGGCGCAGCTGATGGTGTGGCGCGATCCCAGTGCGTCCCCCAGGAAGCCCAGGCTATTGCCATAGACCTCGCGGCCCGTATGGGTGGAAACCGTCGCGCCTTCCGAATTCGTGATCCGCGCATCCTCGTCCCGCGCCGCCTGCTCGCAGGCCGCCGCCAGCTCGATGGCCTGGTCCACCTCTATGTCCCAGGGCGCGTACAGGTCCAGATCGGGGAATTCCGTCGCCAGGAGATCGGGGTCGGCGAGCCCTGAATGCGGATCCTCGGCCGTGTAGCGGGCGATGGAGCAGGCCGCCCGCACGGTGTCCTCCAACGCCGCCCGGGTAAAGTCCGAAGTGCTGGCCGAGCCCGAACAATGCCCGAAGAACACCGTCAGCATCAGCGACTTGTCGCGGTTGTGCTCCACGGTTTCCACCTCGCCGAGCCGGACGGTGGCCGAGAAGCCGCTGGAATCGGCGACGGCAACCTCCGTCTGGCTCGCTCCCTGGCGTTCCGCCAGCTCGAGGGCGTCCCGCACGATATCCCGCAGGTCCACGGTCTGCGGGGCACTGGCAATACCGGACCCGGTCATACCTGTACACCCCCGACGGTCAACTCGTCCACAAGCATCGTCGGCTGGCCCACCCCCACGGGCACTGCCTGCCCTTCCTTGCCGCAGGTGCCGACGCCGGTATCCATCTCCAGGTCGTTGCCCACCATCGATACCCGCGTCAACACGTCCGGGCCGTTGCCGATCAGGGTGGCCCCGCGGACAGGTCTGGTGACCCTGCCGTTCTCGATGAGGTACGCCTCGCTGGCGGAGAACACGAACTTGCCCGAGGTAATATCGACCTGGCCGCCGCCGAAGTTCACCGCATACAGGCCTTTGTCCACGGACTCTATGATTTCCCGGGGAGCATGCTCGCCGGCGAGCATGTAGGTGTTCGTCATTCTCGGCATGGGCAGGTGGGCATAGGATTCCCGCCGGCCGTTGCCCGTGGGTTGCGCACCCATGAGCCTCGCGTTGAGGCTGTCCTGCATGTAGCCCTTCAGGATTCCATTCTCGATTAAAACCGTGTTCCGGGTCGGGTTGCCCTCGTCGTCCACCGTCAGCGACCCGCGCCGGTTGGGCATGGTGCCATTGTCAACCACCGTGCACTGGGAATCGGCGACGCGCTCCCCGATCCGCCCGGAAAACGCGGAGGTGCCCTTGCGGTTGAAATCCCCCTCCAGACCGTGGCCAATAGCTTCGTGCAGCAGCACCCCGGGCCAGCCCGGGCCCAGCACGACTTTCATCGTCCCCGCGGGCGCATCGACGGCTTCCAGGTTCACCAGCGCCTGGCGGGCGGCCTCCCGTGCATAGCCGAGGGCCAGATCATCATCGAAATAGCGGTAATCCCACCGGCCGCCTCCACCCGCGGTGCCCTGCTCCCGCCGCCCGTCCTGCTCCGCGATGACGGTCACGTTCAAGCGCACCAGGGGACGCACATCGCCGGCCATCCGGCCATCGCTGCGCATGACCATGACGACTTCATGCGTGCCCGCGAGGGAGGCGATGACCTCTCTTACCCGCGGGTCCTGGCGGCGGGCTTCCGCCTCGACGCGTTCCAGCAGCCGGATCTTGGCGGCATCCTCCAGGGAAGTAACCGGATCGAGGGCGCTGTACAACGGATCGCTGGCCGCGGCATTGCGGCCGGTCGCCGGGACGGTTCCATCCTGCCCGGCGCGGGCGATGGTGCCCGCGGCATCCGCAGCGTTCGTCAGCGCCGCCAGCTGCAGCTCATCCGAGTAGGAAAAACCCGTCTTCTCACCGGCGTTGACGCGCACACCGACACCCTGCTCGATGTTGTGACTCCCGTTTTTCACCTGGCCTTCCTCGAGCACCCACGACTCCTGGCGAGCGTACTGAAAATAAAGGTCCGCGTGGTCCACGTCCGGACGCGCCAGGCGACCGAGCACCTTGTCGAGATCCCTTTCGCTCAAGCCGCCGGGCTCCAGCAGCGTTTGTTTCGCCAGTACCAGTGAGTCTGTCAACTGTTCCTCCCGGGGTCGCCCCGGTTGGTTGAATGGTTCTGCATAAAGACAGCGCGTTCCACTAAGAGGGAAATCGCCGATGGGCAAGCGCCGGAAACCGTTTCCGGACATCCTCGAGGGCATCCAGATCCATATCGGCGACGATCACGCCGTCTCCGGTTTGCTGCTCCGCCTGGATCCGGCCCCAGGGGTCGATAATGACCGTGTGGCCGTGGGTCCGGCGGCCGCTGGCATGGTCGCCCCACTGGCCCGGCGCCACCACGTAGCACTGGTTCTCTATGGCCCGGGCGCGCAGCAGCGGCTCCCAGTGTGCCCGTCCCGTCGTAGCGGTGAACGCCGCCGGGATGCTCAGAATCCTTGCCCCCTTGTCCACCAGCCGGCGGTACATTTCCGGAAAGCGCACATCGTAGCAGACCGACAGGCCCACCCGGCCGGCCGGGGTCTCCACGCACACGAGGTTATCGTCACCGGCGCTGCCGGGCTCGAACGCGTCCGACTCCCGGTAGGACTCGCCGTCGCTGACTTCAACGTCAAAAAGATGGATCTTGTCGTATCGCGCCGCAAGCCGGCCGGCGGCGTCGAACACCAGGCACGCGGCGTTGAGGCGCACACCGTCCCGCGCCCGGATCGGCGCAGTGCCGCCGATGATCCAGATACCGTGCTCCCGGGCCTGGGCGGCGAGAAACGCCTGCACCGGGCCCTCGCCCTCCGTCTCGGCAAACGCCGCCCGGTCCTTCTCCGTCGCGGGCATCACTGAGAAATTCTCCGGCAACACCACCAGGGCGGCACCCTGCTGTCGTGACGCCTCGATCAATCGCGCGGCCAGCTCCAGGTTTCGAACCGGCTCATCGGAGGAGTTCATCTGCACGGCGGCTATACGCACCGGGGTCACCGCTGTCCTGATCCCCGGTCTTCCACATCCAGGGCGACGGTCTCCGGCACGCCGGAACCGGGCCGCAGCACGATCATGCGGCTGGGGATGCCGAGGGCCACGAACCAGTCGCGGATTTCAATCGCCCAATTGTGGCCGGCTTCCCCGCCCGGGTACGAAATGACGATGCTGGCGCCACCGCGCCGGTCGAACTCGTTCACGATGCCGGCGAGCCTTGCATACTGCGTAACCTGTATGCCCCGCTGGATGCTGGGCCACTCATCCCGCGGGATGTACTCGGTGGCCCGGGCCGGCGCCGGGAATAGACCGGACAGCAACACGGCAATCAGGCCCGCCCCCGCCAATCTCGGTGCGGCGATCATGGCCTGTGCCCGTTCTGCGGGCTCTGGCCCGGCGCCTGGCGCACAACCGGCTCCACCCGAGGGTCGACCCAATCCCCGGTCACGCGATATTTGTAATGGATGAGTCTTGCCATCTGTTTTCTGAACAATTGTTGCACCACGAACAACATGGCCCCGGCCGCAGGGTTGGCGATCGCACTGGCGATGCTGAGGTTCGTTCCCAGCCGGGGGGCGACGACGACCTCCAGATCGTAGGTTTCGTCGCCGAGGTGCGTGGATCCGCTCATCTCCAGCAGAGCGGCGGGGCTGACGATGAATATACCATCCGTTTGAAGATTCCCCGATGTTATCCCCGCCTTCCCGTTAATCCGGTCGAAGGCAAGGCCTTCCTTGAATACATCCGTGAAATCCAGCTTGAATCGCCGGGCCAGGGTCTCGACGTTAAACAGGCCGAGCAACCTACCAGACCCGGGTTCCAGTTTCAAAAACCGGCCGTCTTCCGCGTCGAACGAGAGCTCGCCGTCAAGCACTCCGAGGTCGAAATCGCCGGGCTCTCCCGGCCAGCCCAGCTTAGCGCTCACGTCCGCCGTACCGCCGGCGATCTGGTCCTCGAGCCCCAGTTGCTTCAACGCCATACCCAGATTGTCTGCCCGCGCGACGAGGTTGACGGCGGTACGCTGGGCGCCGGACCGGGCCACGGTCCAGCGGCCGTCGGCCTCGATGTCGAGCCCCGGTTGCTGCAATGACAAGCCGTCGATGACCCAGGCGTCCTGCTCCGGGCCGGCCCGGAAACGCAGCGTTCCCAGGTGCATGTTGCCGTACCAGAAGTCGTCTGCAGCGATCGAAAGATGCGCGAAGCTCGACGGCTCCGTCGGCTCTTTATACGTGGTGGCGCGCTCGCCCTTTTCCAAGCGCGGCCAGTGCAGCCGGACCATGTCGAATTCGTATCGGGCCGGTTCAGGATCCAGACGCAGTCGTCCGGTACCCTCCAGGCGGGCGCCCGCCAGACGCGCCGTCCAGTCCCGGCCGTTGCCGGATTCCGCCCGGACCGTCACCGGCCCGAGATTCCGGTGCAGGTAGCGCAGATCGTCGACATCGATGCTCAGTGTACGGAGGTGCTCGAACAGCACGTCGCGCTCCGGACCCGGGGCCTCCACCCGCTCCCGGTAGCGCTTCATGCGGTTGATCTCGGCGATCCACTGGTCCATGTCGAGCGCCCTTTGCCGGACCGCGACCGACAGGTCGTGCTCCGGCAGTTCCAGTTTCCCGCCCAGGTTCAACACGCCCCGCTGCAGGACGGCCATGCCGTCCTGCCTGTCATAGTGCAACTCACCCGCGAGCCGCTCATCGATGTTCAGGGTGATATACCGGCGATCATCCTCGAACCGAACCCGGACATCGATGCCACCGGGGGCTTCCGGCGGTTTCCACAACGGATCGGGAAGCATGACCTCCACGCCCTCCAGATCGCCGTTGACATCCAGGTGGTTGGGGCCGGGCCCGCCGACAAAGCGCGCATCCCACCGCGCATCCCCCGCAAGCCTGGACGTCATGACGGGTCCGATCACCGGGGTCAGCCGGGACACGTCCGTCCGCCCCGAGCCCGCGATGGCGAAAGTAAGGGGTCGGCCCGGTTCAACGGTCGAGACATCGGCCCTGACAGGCCCGCCGAAAAGCATGCCGTTCAAACCAGTTCCCTCCACGGTGTTCTCGGTGAAATCCACCGCTCCCGCCATCTCCGTGAATTCGATGCCGTCGGCGACCTCCACCGCCACACGGTCGAACGTGTAGCGGCCATGGACGCGGCTCGCCTCCTTCAGGCGCGTGAAAGGCAGCTCAATTTTCAGTTCCAGTGTTCCCGACCCGGTCGCGTCCATCGTACGGTAGGCAGGGGGCGGATTCTTGATCAGGGGGCCGCGGCGGAGAAAATGGACCACGTCGTCCGCTTCAGCAGCGAGGTCACCCTCGATGAACAGCGTCCGGTCCCGGCGGAAGAAATCGTCACTCCAGACGCGGGCGTGGTCAACGGGCGAGCTCATCATTCGCCCGTCCCGTACGCGGGCATCGAACCGGGAGTTCTCGAGCTCGAAATCCCCTTCGAGCCCTTCCAGGTCCGGCCACTTTTCATGAAAATCCAGGACGCCCCCGCTGACCTGGGCGGTCACGCGCAGATCGCCCTGTCCGTGGTGGAAGGGAAACGCATCCAGGCTGCCGTTCAGATAGACCCGGCCGGCAGTTAGCTGGCCGCCGGCCAGCGCCCGGTCCAGCCAGTCGACCTGCTTGTCGGTCATCTTTTTCGCGGGCAGGTACTTGCGCAGGGCGCCGACATCGGCCCGCGGGACGCGGAGCCGTGCCAGTACGTACGGCGATGTGTCACCCGTCGGGTTGACGCGCGTATAGAAGTTGATGTCCGTCAGATGCAGGTCGTCGTTGACCACTTCCCCGTCACCGACGTCGACCACCCAGTCCCCGCCCCAGCGGTGCCATTCGACACTGGCCGCCACGTGGTCGAACCCGACCGGCTGACGCAGCGACCGGGCGGCATCCACCTCCAGCCGGTCGGAATCCAGCGCGAGCTCACCGTGGTTTTCGTCCATGACCAATCGCCCGTCCATACCCCGCACACCCGGATACCGTTCCTGAGCCCGCCACCCGAGGCCGCTGAAATCCCCCTCGAAGCGCCACTCACGCGCGTCCAGGTACGGTCCCGTCAAGGTCAGCGCCGCCCGGGAGAAAACGCCCCGCGGATGCAGGCGGTCGATCAGCTCCTTCCAGGGAAGCTCGATATCGAGCTTCTCCGCCACCCCGAGCAGGTCCTGGACATCGGCGCCTCGGGCGGCGTAGACACGCCCGTCATCACGGCGTTCGAGCTCGAAGAGCGATACCGACACTGTGGTGCCGTCCAGCACGATCTCCGGTTCGGTAAAAACGAGACGCCACTCCTTGTCCGATCGCCGCCAGGTCAGGGAGCTGGAGAACCGGGTCGCGGAAAGCGGCGTTTTGTCCCGGGAATAGGGGATGACGAAATCATGGGCCACAATATCCGCGGACGCCATGGTGAGGACACCCTGCGTCCACTCCGCGCGGAAATCGGTGTCGACCCGGCCCCGGGATTCCCAGGGCAGCAACTCCTGGATCGCTGCCGGTATGCGATCGAGTTTCAGTTGCTCCACTGAAACGTTCACACCGGCGGTCCAGGTCCCGGCGCCCACGGACTCCGGGTCATAGCGCCCGTCGCCCCGGAAGCGCTCGACCAGCCCGGTCGGCGGCGATGCCGTGAACTCGAACTGCCGTTGATCGTCCAGGGTAAGGATGTCGATGTCGACATCCTCGATCCGGAGCGTCTCCTCCGGCGCCAGGGCGTCCCGCCACACGAGCACGCCGTCGGTAATCGCCAGATTGCGGCCCTGGAGCAGGCGCCGGAGAGTGCCTCGCGGTGTACCGAGTATCGTGTCGCCGACCCGTATTCTGCCGTCCGTCAGCCGCGCCGCTTCGATCTCGGGCCCCACGAGCTCCAGGCGTTCGAACGTTTTCCCCTTCTCGAAAAGGCTCATCGGCGCAAACGACAGGTACATCTCGCCAAAGCGCATCGCCGAGCCGGGATGCTCCCCCGCCGCCACCCGTACGCCGCTGGCCCGCAGGATCACGTTGAATCCCTCCCAATCGCCATCAAGCTCCGCGATCGTGATTTCCTGGCCGAGGTACCCGGATATCAGGCGCTCGACACCCGGCTTGTAGTGCTCCAGCCTCGGAAGCAGCAGCCAGACGGCTCCGGCCACCAGCGCGGCAAGCACCACCCCGGTCACCGCGATCCAGGCGAGCGTCCGCGGCAGCATGAACAGCAGGCGCTTCATCGCCGTGTTCCGCCGGGACCGGGCGTCCGGCCGCCTGCACAGCCCCGTGTTCCGTTCATCCGACGTATCGCAGCATCGATCCGGAGATAATTTACAGCCCGGGACTTGCGGCTAAGCTTGAAAACTAATCCGTGCAACCTTCCCCCGAGGAGGTCAGAAATTGTTTCGTGACACCGTGCTCGACCGTTGTATCGATGACCTGTCTTCGACTCTGGAACTGGCCGAAGCCCTTGAACGCCAACTGGAGCAGGTTCACAGGACAGTGAGCCGGGCCTGTGACCAGAGCGACCCGGGCGAGAATCCGCGGTCATAAAGTAGACGCATTGCAGCACGGACGCGAAACCCAGGGGGTACTAAGACAACACAACGTCGTATTCGTGCTGGCGATAGCTGGGTTCGACCTGCAGACGAACCGGCTTGCCGATAAATCCCTGCAGCTCCGCCAGGTTCGTCGCCTCGTCGTCCAGCAGCATGTCCACCACGATCTGGGTTGCCAGCACCAGGTATTCGGCGCCTTCGAACTGCCGGGCTTCCCTTAATATTTCACGGAAAATTTCATAACAAACCGTACGCGGCGTCTTCACCACTCCGCGGCCCTGGCATGTCGGGCAGGGCTCGCAGATAACCTGTTCCAGGCTCTCCCGGGTTCGCTTCCGGGTAATCTCCACCAGCCCCAACGGCGACATATCGGTAACGAAACAGGGCGTGCGGTCCCTGGCCAGCGACTTCTCCAGGGCGCGCATGACCTGGCGGCGGTGCTCGGGCTCTTCCATGTCTATGAAATCAATAATGATGATTCCACCGATGTTTCTCAGGCGCAGCTGCCTGGCGATCGCCTGGGCCGCCTCCAGATTCGTCTTGAACAGCGTTTCCTCGAGGTTTCTCCGCCCGACGAAGCCGCCGGTGTTCACATCCACGGTGGTCATCGCCTCGGTCTGATCAATCACGAGATAGCCGCCGGACTTCAGGGGCACCTGGCGATCCAACGAGCGCTGGATTTCGTCCTCAACGGAGTAAAGATCGAAAATCGGCCGCTCCCCGGGGTAGTACTCGATGCGATCGACTACCTCGGGTATCAGTTCCCGGGCAAATTTCACCGCTTTTTGATAGCTCTCGCGGGAGTCGATCCGCACTTTCTCGACGTTGTCACGCACCAGGTCGCGCATGGTGCGCATTGCCAGGGGTGTGTCCTCGTGGATCAACGCCGGGGCCGTGGTCTGTTTAATACCGGCCGTGACCCGCCCCCAGATCTTTTTCAGGAACTGCACGTCCAGGCGCAGCTCGTCATCCGACGCCGACTCGGCGAGTGTGCGTATGATCAGCCCCCGGGATATCCCCTCCTCCTCCGCCAGCCGGGAAACCAGGTCCCGCAGCCTGTTGCGGTCTTCCGGGTTTTCGATTTTCTGGGAGATGCGTATCTGGTCGGAGTCGGGAACATAAACAAGGTATCGGGCCGGAATGCTGAGCTGCATGGTCAGGCGCGCTCCCTTTGTTCCGAGCGGGTCCTTGAGCACCTGCACGACTATCTCCTGACCGTCTCTGAGAAGCGCCGTCAGCGGCGGTGCATCGACATCCGCGCCTTCACCGTCGTCGCCGTGGACCACGTCCGAGGCATGCAGGAACGCGGTGCGCTCGATGCCGATGTCGACGAACGCCGCCTGCATTCCGGGCAGGATACGCACTACTTTCCCCTTGTATATACTGCCCACAATCCCGCGGGACTGAGTCCGCTCCATGTGCACTTCCTGGAGGACGCCGTTCTCCACCAGGGCAACGCGGGTCTCCTGGGGTGTTACGTTGATCAGGACTTCTTCACTCACAGCCAGTCCACTCCCGCCGCCGCCAGCAATTCCCGGGTTTCGAACATGGGCAGGCCAACGACGCCGCTGTAGCTGCCCTCCAGGCGTTCCACAAAGCCACCGCCTATGCCCTGCACGGCATAGCCGCCGGCCTTGTCCCGGGGCTCGCCGGTAGCCCAGTAACGCTCCATTTCCCAACGTTCCAGGCGTTTCATGGTCACAAAGCTCTCGCTGAGCCTTTGCCCGGGCACCCGGTCGTCGTGCACCGCAACAGCGGTCAGGACCCGGTGGGTGCGTCCGGACAGCCGCTCCAGCATGTCGAATGCATGGGCCGCATCGCTGGGCTTGCCGAGAACACTGTCATCAATCACGACGACGGTGTCGGCCGCCAGCACGGGGTAGGACGGACGCTCCTCCCGCCGGATCGTGTACAGCCCCGCGGCCGCCTTTTCCAGAGCCAGGCGAATGACCAGGTCTTCGGGCATCTCGTTCTCCCGCGCCGTCTCTTCAATGGCCGACTCGAGCACCGAAAAGGTCATACCGGCCGATTCGAGCAACCGCCGGCGTCTGGGGGATTGGGAAGCGAGATAGAACATGGCCCGGCATTCTAACAGGCCGCGCTTCAACGGCCCGCCGGCAGGTTGGTGAAACCGGCGATCCCTCCCTTGGTCGCGTGGATGGTCCTACCCCTTACCGGGGGCGCTTCCGCAGGCCGTGGTCCGGTTTGAAAGCCCGCATGGGGGAGGCCGGTGCCGGGGGCCGTCCACCAGGGCTGTCGAAAACAGGGATGTTTGAGCCAGAGCGTACACGGATGTATTTACAGCGGCCCTGGGGGACGGCCCCCGGCACCGGCCCAGTCCTCAATGCCGGTCCCCAGGCCGAGCCATGGCCTGCGGAAGCGCTTCGGCCCCTGGTGGTTCAAAAAAATCTGAGAGACACAATACCAGCGGCGGGCTAATGACCACGATGATAGGGATGATCCTCCAGGATGCTCAGCGCCCGGTACAACTGCTCCACGACGATGACACGAACCAGCGCATGGGGAAGCGTCAGGGGGGACAGCGACCATTTCTCACTGGCGGCTTCCAGGGCGGCGGGTGCGAGTCCGTCCGGGCCGCCGATCATGAAGACCACGTTCTTCCGGGTTTGCAGCCATTCTTGCATTCGCTGCGCCAACTGATTGGTAGTCCACCCGTGGCCGGTCTCCTCCAGCGCCACGGTGTGCGCGCCTTTCGGAATCCCGGCGGACAGGGACCGGAATTCCTCGCTCCGGAGCCGGGCGATATCGGGATTCTTACCCCGGCGCGGAGTCGGCACGGCCCGGATCACCAGGGGGCAATGGGGAGGAAATCTTTGCTCATAGGCGGCGCATGCATCACTCGCCCAGCCCGGGGCGCGATCGCCGACCGCCAGCACGTGCAGCTTCACACCGGCATCATTCGGCGGTGCTTTCCCGCTGCAGGCGCAGCATTTCCATCACGTCCGGGCTCCACAGCTTTTCCAGTTGATAGAACTCGCGCGTCCCGGACTGCATCACATGCAGCACCACGTCTCCATAGTCCAACAGTATCCATTCGCCGTGCTCTTCGCCCTCAGTGCCGAAGGGGCGGATTCCCGCTTCCCTCAGCTCGTCCACGATATTCGACGCAATCGACCTGACGTGGCGGTTGGACGTGCCGCTCGCCACGATCATGCAGTCCGTAACCGTGGTCATTTCCGCTACATCGAAGGCCTGGACGTCCAGGGCCTTCATGTCATCGAGCAGCTTGAGCACTTTGTCTTTCAGAACTTCGGTATCCATAGAACCTCGTGTATGCAGTTATCGATAACCGTACAATCTGTTGCATTGAATGTATCGCTGGACCGGTTCCGGCACGAGTTGCGAAACGTCCTCTCCAGATGCAATTCGCCGGCGGATTCCACTTGCCGATACGTCGATCCCCGGACCGTCCCACAGAACCCGGGCCCCGCTGCTCCGACGTCTCAGCGCATCAGCGTCCTGCGAAAGCCGGGCTGCCGCGTTCGGGCAAAGTTCCCAGCCCGGTCGCTTCACCACCAGAAAGTGCGCCAGTGAGGACAGCTCGTACCATCGGTACCAGCGTTCGAGGCCCAGCCAGGCGTCGATGCCGACAATCCAGAACAGCGACGCCTCCGGGAAATCCCGCCGCAGGGCGCGCAGCGTCCACACTGAATACGAAGGCCCTATTCGCTCCAGTTCCCGCGTGTCGGGTATCAAGCGATGATCGGCGGTGGTGGCGGCCTCGAGCATGGCCAGGCGATGCCCGACCGGGCATTCGGGGTGCGTCCGGTGGGGCGGCACGGCGTTCAGAATGAGGCGTACACTGTCGGCACCCAGCGTTTCGAGCAGATCTCTGGCCACGGCCAGATGCCCGTTGTGCACCGGATCGAACGTTCCACCCAGCAGGCCGATCAATGCCGCCAAGCCGTTTCCCCGGTTGTAAGCGGCCCGCGGGCCGGAGCCAGACGCTGTGCGCTACTCACGAATATGCCCGTCTCCGAAAACGACGTACTTCTGCGATGTCAGGCCCTCGAGGCCGACCGGACCGCGGGCGTGGAGCTTATCCGTGCTGATGCCCACCTCAGCGCCCAGACCGTATTCGTACCCGTCGGCGAAACGGGTGGACGCGTTCACCACTACAGAGCTCGAATCCACCTCCGCGAGGAAGCGCCGGGCGCGGGTGATGTTCTCCGTCACTATGGCGTCGGTATGCTGCGACCCATAGCGCTCGATATGCGCCATCGCTTCCTCCAAATCGTCCACGACCCGCACGGCAAGAATCGGGCCCAGGTACTCCTCGTGCCAGTCCTGTTCCGTCGCCGGCGTTCCGTCGATCAGCGAAAGCGTCCGTTCACACCCGCGCAGCTCCACGCCCGCCGCTTTCAGGGCCGGCTCCATGCCGCGCAACACGACCCCCGCGACGCCACTGTGCACCAGCAGCGTTTCCATGGTGTTACAAGTCCCGAACCGCTGCGTCTTGGCATTCACCGCAATCCGCACCGCCTTGTCGAAATCCGCCTGGTCGTCAATGTAGACATGGCAGACGCCGTCCAGGTGCTTGATGGTAGGAATGAGGGATTCCCGCGCAATGCGCTCCACCAAGCCCTTGCCGCCCCGGGGCACGATAACGTCCACGTACTCCTTCATTCCCAGGAGCATCCCGACGGCATCGCGGTCGGTGGAGGACACCGCCTGCACCCCCGCTTCGGGCAACCCGGCGTCGGCAAGTCCCCGGGCAACACACCCGGCGATGGCCAAGTTGGAGCAAACAGCTTCCGAGCCGCCGCGCAGAATCACCGCATTGCCCGACTTCAGACCCAGGGCCGCCGCGTCCGCCGTGACGTTGGGCCGGGATTCGTAGATGATCCCGACGACCCCGAGGGGAACGCGCATCCGGCCCACCTGGATGCCGGATGGTCGAAAGCTCAGGTCGGTTATCTCCCCGACGGGATCAGGCAGATCCGCGACCTGGCGCAGACCATCCAGCATGGCGTCCACCCGCGAGTCGTCGAGGGCCAGGCGGTCCAGCAGGGACGGTTCCAGCGCCCTCTGCTGCGCCCTTTCCAGGTCCTTTTCATTCTCTTCAGCCAGTTCCCGCCGGGACGCATCGATATGCCTGGCGGTCGCCAGCAGCGCCTCGTTCTTGGCCGCCGTCGACGCCCTCGCCAGGACCCGCGCGGCAGCCCGGGCCTGCCGGCCCAGCCCGGTCATGTACACCTCGATATCGAGGTCGCGCTCAGCCTGCTGCATGACCCACCGCCTCGTCTTCAACGGCGTAGCGAACATCGCACATCATCAGAGCCAGAACGTCGAGCTCGCGCCAGATGTCGCCCCGGGTGCGCCCCTTTTGAACCCGGTCACAACGGGCCATTTGAACCGCCAGCTGCCGGAGCCGCCGCTCGTCGAGCCGGTCCAGGGCGGCGTTGATCAGCGGCGCCCGGCCGGACCAGACCCGGTGGGTCTTGAACAACTGCCCCTTGCGGCCGCCGGTTTGCAGACCATGGTCGATACGCACCAGGGTGTGCAGTTCCCTGGCCATGGCCCAGGAAACGATGACCGGCTCGGTGCCTTCGCTCCTCAGCACTTTCAGTATCCGCAGTGCCTTGCGCGCATCACCCTGCAGGCACGCATTAACGGCGGCATAGACGGTGAATCGAGCCTGGTCACCCAGCTCCCGGGACACCACCTCCGGATCGACGCGGCCCTCGGGGTCGGCAAACAGCGCGATACGGTCGATTTCCTGGGCGGCGGCCAGCAGATTGCCTTCCAGCAGATGGCACATGCGCTCGACGGTGTCGTTGTCGAGCACCAGCCCCCGCTCGCTCAGCCGCCGGCGAATCCAGCCGTTGAACTGCCCGGGCTCCAGGGCCTTGTGCTCCACGATCCACCCCCCGGCATCCAGCGTCTTGACCCAGCTCGCCTGCTTCGTCCGGCCATCGAGCCTGCCGGTGATCACCAACAGGCACACGTCCGGGTCCCCGGTGTCGCAATACTCGGTGAATGCCCGGGCGCCGGCATCACCGGGTCGGCCCGTGGGCAGGCGCAGCTCGATCAGGCGTCGCTCGGCGAACAGGGAAAGTGACCGGGTGCTCCCGGTCAGGCGGCCCCAGTCGAATCCGGTTTCCACGCTGAGCGGAATGCGGTCCGCGAAGCCCTGGTGCATTGCGGCCCGCCGGACCCGCCCGGCGTTTTCCTCGATGAGCAGGGGTTCTTCTCCGAACAGCAGTATCCCCGGGGGCAGGCCGCCGTCAAGGCGCCGGGGGAGGTCGTCAGGACCGACGCGCATCGAGCCCCGTCAGGCCCGTTCCCCGGGCGACGGGGCCTCTATGGTGAGGCCGGCAATAGTGACCAGCTGCCGCATGATCCGCTGGACCATTTCCCCGACCATGTCCTCCCGCAGGGACTCTTCTTCCTGTTCCGCCTGGAGGACCTGTTCCGGGTCGAAGTTGTAGTCGCGTTGCATCGCCATGGACGTGTCGCGCAGCTCCTCACCCTCGTCGTCGACGATCCGGTAACTGACTTCATACCGCAGGATGTAGCCGGTGACCTTGCCGCGGGTATCGATGGTGCGCACCGTTCGGCTGAACTCCACGTTGTAGAGGTCCAGCAGCGCTCTCGCCTCGGCCTCGTCCACCACCTGCGCGCCGCTGGTCTCCAGGGCGTCGATCATTTCCTCGGTGAATTCCCCGTCCGTGCCGCTTACAGCGATGACCTTGAGCTGTTCCGGCAAGGGCAGCTGGCCCCTGAGATGAAAACCGCATCCGGTCACCAAGGAGGCGGCAACCAGGATCTGAATCAGTGCGCGAAATGTCATTTAGCCGTACCCGGATCGAGAAATTGCATTGTTGAGGGCCCTCACGGGGATTATACACGGGTCGCTCAGCCGACCACCAAATTCACCAGCTTGTCCGGCACCACGATGCACTTGCGTACCGATTTCCCCTGCACATGGTGCTGGACACGGGGATTGGCGAGCGCCGCCTCCCTAACGCCGTCATCAGCGGCGCCGCTGGGCACTTCGATCTCGGCGCGCCGCTTGCCGTTGACCTGCACCACCATGACCACCGATTCCCGCACCAGCGCCTGCCGGTCGACCTCGGGCCAGGCGGCATCGAGCAGACCGCCCTGGAACGCCAGTCGCTCCCACAGAACATGGCAGATATGGGGCACCACGGGCGCCAGGACCTTCAGCAGAATGGTAACGGCCTCCCGGAGCACGGACGCGCCGCTCTCCCCTCCGGCCTGCCAGTCGTGCTTTTCCAGCAGATTCGTGAGCTCCATGCAGGCAGCCACCACGGTATTGAACTGGTGGCGCTCGTAGTCCCGGCAGACACGGTCCAGAATATCGTGGGTCGTGGTGCGTATGGCCTGGAGCTCCGGGTCCAGGTCCTTCCCCCCTGGGGACTCCGGGGCATTCGCGATCAGGTCCGCGTGGTTCTGTACCAGGCTCCACAGTCGCCGGAGATAACGGAACGACCCCGCCACCGCATCATCGTTCCAGTCCAGGGTCTGCTCCGGCGGCGACGCGAACATCATGAACAGGCGAACGGTATCGGCGCCGTAGCGGTCGATGAGCCGCTGCGGATCGACGCCGTTGTTCTTGGACTTTGACATGGTCCCGATCCCGGCCGACTCCACGGGTCCGCCGTCGCTCGCCAGTACGGCAGTACGTGCTCCCTTTTCATCGGCGCGCACCTCCACCTCGGCGGGATTGAAGTACTGTATGCGCCCGTCCGCGCTTTTCCGGTAGAAGATCTCGTTCAGCACCATGCCCTGGGTGAGCAGCCGGGTGAACGGCTCGTCGCTGTGGATCAGCCCCTCGTCGCGCATGAGCTTGTGGAAGAACCGTGCGTACAACAGGTGCAGCACGGCGTGCTCGATGCCGCCTATGTACTGATCCACGGGCAGCCAGTGGTCTGCGCGCCCGTCGACCATACCCGTTTCGCAGCCCGGCGACGTATAGCGGGCGAAATACCAGGACGACTCCACGAAGGTATCGAATGTGTCCGTTTCCCTTTCGGCAGGTCCGCCGCATTCGGGGCAGGTGGTCCGCATGAAGGACTCGGTCAGGCGCGCCCGATCCAGGCCGGCCTCCAGCTGCGTGACCTCGGGAAACACCACGGGCAACTGATCGTCCGGCACCGGGACCGGACCGCACACCGGGCAGTTGATGATGGGGATCGGACAGCCCCAGTATCGCTGACGGGAGACGCCCCAGTCCCGCAGCCGGAAATTGACCCGGCGCTCGCCCCGGTCGTCCCGTTCGAGGCGCTCGGCAATGGCATCGAAAGCCTCCTGGAATTCCAGGTCGTCGAATTCCCCGGAGTTGTACAACACGCCCTTGTCTTCATAAGCGGCTTGATCGATGCCCGGATCCGACCCGTCCGCCGGCCGGACCACCGGCGCAACGGGCAGCCCGAACCGGCGGGCGAATTCCCAGTCGCGCTGATCGTGCCCCGGAACGCCCATCACGGCGCCGGTGCCGTAGCTCATCAACACGAAATTGCCGACCCATATCGGGATCCGCTCGCCGTTCAGAGGGTTCACGGCTTCCAGGCCCAGCGGCAGTCCTTTTTTCTCCATGGTTTCGATGTCCGCTTCGGTGATGGCGCCCTGCCGGCATTCCTCCACGAACCGTGCGACCTCCGGGTCGCGTTCGGCGACCGGCGCCACCATCGGGTGCTCGGCGGCCACCGCCATGAATGTGACCCCGAAGATGGTGTCCGGGCGCGTGGTGTATACCTTCAGGCTTTCCCCGCCGTCGGCCACGGGGAACACGATCTCCACGCCCTGGGAACGCCCGATCCAGTTCCGCTGCATGGTTTTCACCGCTTCCGGCCAGCCCGTCAACTGATCCAGGGAATCCAGGAGCTCCTGGGCGTAGTCGGTGATCTTCAGGAACCACTGGGGGATTTCCCGCCGTTCCACCACGGCGCCGGAACGCCAGCCGCGGCCATCGATGACCTGCTCGTTGGCGAGCACGGTCTGATCCACGGGATCCCAGTTCACCACGGCGTTCTTCTTGTAAGCCAGACCCTTGCGAAACAGCCGCGTGAAAAACCATTGTTCCCAGCGGTAGTACTCGGGGCTGCAGGTAGTGACTTCGCGATCCCAGTCGTAGGCGTAGCCCAGGCGCTTGAGCTGGCCGCGCATCACGTCAATATTTTCGTACGTCCACTTTGCCGGCGGCACCCTGTTCTGGATCGCCGCGTTCTCGGCGGGCAGGCCGAAAGCGTCCCAGCCCATGGGCTGGAGAACATTCCGGCCGAGCATGCGCTGGTAGCGGCTGATCACGTCGCCGATGGTGTAGTTGCGCACATGGCCCATGTGCAGCTTCCCGGACGGATAGGGAAACATCGACAGGCAGTAGTATTTCTGCCGGCCGGCATCCTCGGTGGCCCTGAAGCTCTGATTGTCCCGCCACCAGGCCTGGGCCCGCAACTCGACGGATTGTGGGTCGTAGGAGTGTTCTGCCATGGCGGCGTATTGTAGCGGCTCGCCGTCAGCCATCAAGCTGATTCAACGCAAATCCCCAGGGCATCGGAACCCTGTCTCGGGGTAGTGGCTCAGTTTGAGCACCGGCGGAAAATAAGGGACCGTGCCGGGTATCCTCCACCAGGGCTGTCGAAAACAGGGATGTATGAGCCAGAGCGTACAAGGACGTATTCACAGCGGCCCTGGGGGAGGGTCCCGGGCAAGGCCCCGGCCGTACTCGATTTCAAGCTGAGCTACTACCCCTCTTGGTCGATACTCCCGGTGAGCGTACAATTTACCCTCAATGACTCCCCCCAAGCGCGTTTTTCTGTGTCAATGTCTCCTGGTGCTGGCCATGAATACCCTGCCCGCCGGTGCGGCGGCGGAGGAATTCAAGTACTACGTGTGGATCGATGAGCAGGGAATCGTCCATGCCGAGGAAAAACCGCCCAAGGGGGTGGACTACAAGGTCCGGATCATCGAGGACATCAACGCCAACGTCGTGCCCACCGAGGACTTCCGGGTCTACGAGGACCCGCCCACGGAGTACGGTGACGACACGGGTGGCGCCGAACCGGCCATCCGCGACTGACTTTTCCATGAGCCGCTCCCTCCGCAGCGAACCCCGTTTCGGGTTGACCACCATTGGTCGCCGCGCGCCGTGCATCGCGGCATCCGTGCTCGCCCTGTTGCTGGCCGCCTGCGGCGGCGGCAGTACCACGGGCGGCGGCACGACGGACTCACCGTTCGTAGGCACCTACAACGGGGCCACGACCGTCAGTGTGTCCACGGACACCGGTTCGGGAACCGCCGCCGACGCCGTCGCCATATTCGTGCATCCGGACGGCCTCGTACAGCTCGGCGATCCCGGGTACACGATCTACGCGTCCGCCCCGCTTCGCGGCAGCAAGGTGCGCATCGAGGGTGATGCGTCCGAGTTGGTGGACCCGGAGTGCTCGGGAACCGTCTCCCTCACCGGCGCTTTCGAGCCCAACGGGGAGGGCGGCGCCGAGTTCGCGGGCACATGGTCGTCCGCCGGCGCCAGCTGCTTCGGCGTACCCGGCACCGTTAGCGGGCCCGTCACCGCTTCCCGCGGGAGCACCCGGGCACGGGCCTCCCGGGTATTCGAAACCAGCAGCCCCACTCTGCGGCGCGCATTCCGGCGGGCGACGGAATAGGCCTTCCGCCACGAGCCCCGCGGAACCCTCGGTCCCTGAGCGCGTCGAACAAAAGGATCGGGAATATGGACCGATTTGCCGCCGCCGCAGTAGCGTCATGATTACTCGGACAGGCTCCTAAGCATAAGCACCACAAACGGATTCGGCCATGATCGAACTGCTGACCGCCACGACACCGAATGGCTACAAGGTCTCGATTCTTCTCGAGGAGCTGGGCCTGCCCTATACCGCCAGGCATGTACGCCTGGGCGAGATGGAACAGAAGCAGGAGTGGTTCCTGAAGCTGAATCCCAACGGCCGCATACCGGCAATCATCGACCACGGCAACGATGATCTCGTGGTTTTCGAATCCGGCGCGATTCTGTTCTATCTCGCCGAGAAAACCGGATCGTACCTCCCTGCATCAGGCCCTGCACGGTATGAAGTCATGCAGTGGCTGATGTTCCAGATGGGCGGTGTCGGGCCGATGCAGGGCCAGGCCAATGTTTTCTATCGGTACGCCCCGGAGCAGCTGCCCTGGGGAATCGAGCGCTACCAGAAGGAAACCCGCCGCCTGTACAAAGTGCTGGACCGTGAACTCTCCCGGAAGCCCTACATCGCGGGCGAGCTGTCCATCGCCGACTTCGCCACTTTTCCCTGGGTGCGCCGGCATGCATGGGCCGGCGTGGACATCCGCGATCTGCCCCATCTGCAGCGATGGCTGGACGAGATGGCCGCCCGGCCTACCGTCCGGCGCGGCCTAGACGTACCGGTTCCCCAGGAAGAGCTTGCCCGGCGCAACGAGTCGGAGAGCACCCGCGACGGGATCCGGATGGTCAGGGAAAACGCTTGAGCCACCGGTAGTCGCCGCGCCGGCGCTTCCGATACGCGCCCCCGCGGCGACCAGTCAGAAGGATTCCGCGTCCCGTGCCGCCTCGATAAGCTCATCGTTGCTGGCCCTCAACCTGGAATTGCCCGTCAGCAGGGCGTTGGACCGGGTGGCGAGCTGCCTGGCCTGCTCGTAGTTGCCCTGCTGGAAACGTACCCGGGCGAGCTGGTGCCACAGTGCGCCGTTCTGCGGTTCGATACGTATGGCCCGCTCGAGCAGCTGCAGGGCGTCGTCGTGGCGACTGTCATCCAGGGCTTCCCGCGCCCGGGCCGACAGCTCGACGACTGCCGGCGACTCCGGCGCCGCCGGCCGGGTGGAGGCCGGAGCGGTCCGGTCCGGATCAGGAGCCGGACGGGCTGGCTCGGGCTGCCTGTCGACCGGCTCCTGGTCGCGCAGCGGAACGGCGCAGCCCACCGCCAGGGAGCCCGCAAGGAGCCAGGGTAATACGGTCCGCATCATTCGCATCAGATGAGCACCCCGGTGCACTTCGACAACATGGTCAACGTCCGTCACGGCCGCGCCGACACGGCCGGCGTGCCTGAACGCGTCGATGTGACGGCGCAGGGCGCGGCACGGCTCGGAATCGTACCTTCGATGAAAGGCAGCCAACGCCTGTTCCGGCACCCCCCGGCGAATCGGCCTTGCTCGTCCACTTCGACGAACCGTATCCGGTCGCGCTCCACCGGAAAGGTCGGCGCCAGATCCAGACGTTCCATGATATCACCCCATAGCAGCATCGCGCCGCCGGCGCCGGAGAGGCCGGTAGGCCGGTTGTCGTCACGACCGATCCAGACCACCGTCACGTAGTTACCGGAATACCCCGCGAACCAGCTGTCCCGGAAACCGTCCGTGGTGCCGGTCTTCCCCGCCAGTCCCAGCGCCGGATCGAAGCGGCCCGACAACGCTCTGGCCGTCCCGGAACGAATCACTTCCTGGAGTCCGTAGTGCAGCAGGGCCACGGTGTCTGGCTCCACCACCTGTCTGACCTCTATGGGATAGCGACTGAGGGGCTCGTCGTCGTTGGACAGGATGGACCGCGTAGTGCGAAGCGCGGTTCGAAATCCGTTGTTGGCAATGGTCAGGTAGAGCTGGGCGACGTCCACCGGCGACAGCGGCACGGCACCCAGAACCACGGACGGGTACTGCGGAATATCCCTGGTTATCCCCAGGCGGTGGATCATGTCCACGACCCGCTCGAGACCCACGGACATGCCCACCCGGGCCGTGGAAACATTCCGGGAATGAGCCAGGGCATCGATCAGGAGGGTATCGCCGTAGTAGCGCTTCGTGTAATTTTCGGGAGACCAGTCCGGCGATCCCCGCTGCTCGACGGTAATCGGCTCGTCCTCGATCACCGTCGCCAGGTTGAACTGGGCGCTTGCCTCCAGGGCCGCCAGGTAGACACCAGGCTTGATCACCGAGCCCACGGGACGTTCGGCGTCGACCGCCCGGTTGAATCCCGAGTACCGCGCCCGTCGCCCGCCCAGGACCGCCACCACCTCCCCGCTCTCGACCCGCGCCACCACGGCCGCGGCGTTCAGCACGCCTGCGTCCATGCCGTTGCCGGACTCGATCGCCTGGAGCCGGGAGCGGGCGGCGTCCTCCACGACGGCCTGCACCTCGGGATCGAGGGTCGTGAAGATGCGAAGCCCTTCGGTATGCAGGTCCCTGCTGCGGTACTCGTCCTGCAGCTGACGGCGCAACAGGCCCATGAAAGCGGGATAAACCGTAGCGCTGGTGGGACCATTGGCCGTGATCTCCAGCGGCTTCGAACGGGCGGCATCCGCCTGCCCCGGATCGAGGTAATCGAGTGCCTCCATCTGCCCGATCACCAGGTCGCGCCGCTCGCGGGCGCGCTCCGGGTGCTTCCGGGGATTGTAGTAGGAAGCGCCCCTGATCAGGGCCACCAGCAGCGCGCTCTCGTGGACATCCAGCTCGGAAACGGGCCGGTTGAAGTAGAAAAGGCTCGCCAGTCCAACCCCGTGTATGGCGCTGTTGCCGGACTGTCCGAGATAGACCTCATTGAGGTAGGTTTCCAGAATCTCCCGCTTGTCGTAGTGCAGCTCGAGCAGGATCGCCATGACCATTTCGTTGAGCTTGCGGCCCAGGCTGCGCTCGGAGCTCAGGTAGAAGTTCTTGATGAGCTGCTGGGTAATGGTGCTGCCGCCCTGCACTATCCCACCGGCCTTGATGTTCGCCCACATTGCGCGCGCCAGCCCCGAGGGATCCACTCCGAAATGTTCGGTGAACCGCCGGTCTTCCGTTGCCAGCAGCGCGCCCACGAGGTGGGCGGGGACCTGGTCGAGCTCGATGAGCTTCCGGTCCTCGCGACGGGTGGGGGACACCGTGCCGATCCGGCGCGGCTCGACTCGCGCGATCGCCACACTGCCCCCCCGGCGGTTGTCGAGGGCAGTGATTCGGCCGCCGCTGAACGCGACTTTCAGTTCCCGCGCGGGGACCCGCGCGTCCTCGAAACGGAACGCCCGCGTGTGTATGTCCACGATGCCGGAGCTGGATGAATACGTGCCGGGCTGATGGAGCCCGCTGTCCCGCCGGTACCCGACCTGGTCGAGCTCCCGCTCCAGTCGCTCGCGGGTCAGACGCTTGCCGGCGTACAGCTCGAGGGGCTGTGTATAGACGATGGCTGGAAGGGACCAGCGCTTTCCCTCCATCTGCTTGCGAATGGAAAAATCCAGGAATACCGCATAGGCCACCAGACCCAGCAGCCCCAGAACCGCGGCGCGCTGCAGCCACGAGCGAACCGCGGTCGCCTGCTTCCCGGTGCGCCGCCTGCCGCGGCGCCTGGGCGGACGGGCCGTACCGGTTCTCTTCTTTCTAGCGGTCTTCTTTTTCTTCTTCGCGGCCATGCGGTTCATTTGACGGCGGGATTACGGTGCCGCACTGCCAGCAGATCTCGAAAGAGGCGGGGTTCTCTTCATGACATTGTGAGCAACGTATCAAACCCTCGTTCCGGGTGACATTCCGCTCGTATTCACCGGCCAGTGACCTTGCCGCGGCCCAGTGGCACTCCTCGTCAACCCAGACCTCGGGATAGATCTGCGGCAGCTCTCCGAGACCGCCCTGCAGGCTGTCATTGAGCACACGGGCCCCGATCCCGTGGGATTCCAGGATATGCACCAGCATCTGGGCGTCAGGCAGGTGAGCGGCGGTATAGACCCGTTTCATCGATCGAGCACGGTATTGGGCGAGAATGATGGTATGGACGGCGGTCGGATAGACAACCGTTACATCATAATGGCTTCGTCTCCGCGGGTTCAAGCCGCCATCCGGCGACCGTGACGCCGGACACGCCCCACCTTACAATTTATGGAGCCGGCGCGGCATCCATGTGCAACGGAGCATCAGACCAGTGAATTCCATCGAGTTCTATTTCGACTTCTCCTCGCCTTACGGCTACTTGGCCAGCACCCGGATCGACGGGATCGCGGATCGATACCGGCGCAGCGTCGACTGGCGGCCCTACCTGGTGGGAACCGCAATGAAGGCGACCGGCCATCAGCCCATGTTCCGTACGCCCCTGTTCGACGACTACGTCAGGATCGACGTACCGAGGTTTGCACGCCTGCTCGAGGTGCCGTTTCAGCTACCGGAATCCTTCCCGGTCGTGGCTTCCGCAGCTTCCCGGGGCTTTTACTGGCTCAAGGAGCAGGACGCCGGGGCGGCCAGGCGCTTCGCCGTCGGCACCTTCCACGCCTTTTTCGGTGAAGGGCGCGATATATCCAGACCGGACGAGCTGCGGCGAATCGCCGATGACTGCGGGGTCGACGGCGCCCGTCTCCTGGACGCGGCGCGGGACCCCGAAGTAAAGAGGCTGTTCAGGGAGAAGAACGACGAAGCCCTGGCGAAGGGTGTATTCGGCTCGCCATTCATCGTGGTGGACGGCGAGCCTTTCTGGGGAGCGGACCGCCTGGATCAGGTGGAAAAATGGCTGGCGACGGGCGGCTGGTAAACGCCGCCCCGGTGGTCAACGGTAAAGATGCTCACGGGTCATGGGGACATTGTTGCTATCCCCGCGGTTGAATACCACCTGGAACAGCTGCAGGTCCCCCAGTCGAAACGCCGCGATCGAACCCGTCAGATACAATCGCCAGGCGCGCACGAAACGCTCGTCGAACAGACCCCGCACGGCGTCGACGTTGGCCTCGAACCGGTCCAGCCAGTGCTCGAGGGTAAGGGCGTAGTGGAGCCGCAGGTTCTCGACATCCAGTACCGAGAAATTGTAGGGCTCGAATATCGCCGCCATCTCCTTGAGAGTCGGCGGGTAGGCGCCGGGGAATATCCGTTTCTCAATCCAGCGGTTCATAAGCCGCGGCCGGTTGCGTCCGATGGAATGAATGAAACCGCGCCCGTCCGGGCGCAGGCACCTGTCGATCATTCCACCCAGAGCACGGTAATTGACCACCCCGACGTGCTCCAGCATGCCGACGGAAACGAACGCGTCGCAGCCCCCCGAGGCGTTCCGGTAGTCATCCTCGATGTACTCGACCCGGTCATCCAGACCCTCCTGCTTCGCCTTTTCACGGGCGAACACGACCTGCTGATGTGAGATATTGTAGGCGCGCACCCTGGCGCCGTACTCCCTGGCCATGAACCTCGCCAGCCCGCCCCAGCCACAACCCGCCTCGATGACTTCGTCGCCTTCCCTGAGTTGAAGCTTTCGGCATACATGATGCAGCTTCGCAGTCTGGGACTGCTCGATGGTCATGTCCGCAGCGGGGAAGTAGGAGCAGGTGTACTGCATGTGGTCCCGATCCAGCCACAACTCGTAGAACTCATTGCTGAGATCATAGTGGTGGTGGACGTTTTCCCGGGACGCGGGCAGGGTGTTCAGCCGCGGCCGCCCTTTCCCGAGCACTGCCTGAAGGCGGCTGAGGGCGCTGTTTTCCGAAACGACGTCGGGCTTGTAGAGGCTGGCGAGCTCGATGAATCGATACAGGTCGCCGTCTATTTCAACACTGCCGTCGCTGTACCGGTCGCCGAAATTCAGGTCCGGATTGGACAATAGACCCCAGAGTGCACGTCGGGTCTTGATCCATACAGTGACTTCCGGCTCGTCCCCGGCCTCATGAATTCTCGAGCCGTCCCACAACTCCACCGCTACGGAGGCCGGTTTCATAGCGCGCAGAAACACCTTCATCAGGTGCTTCTCGAGGATCGTGGCCCGCCCGGACGTGCTGGCTTGTGAAGCCGCCTCGTCGGTGAAATCGAGCGGCAAGTCTCTGCCTTTACCGTCCAAAACTCTGAACACTCACCAAGTTTTCAAGTCAACTGCTTATCCTAAACGAGCGGAACGTTCCTGACAATCTCGACGGCCTACTCCGTGCTGATGATCTCGATCCGCTCGGAATCGCCGAGTATCACGGTCCTGCCGTCGATGGACTCGAATCGATTGCCCTTGAGGTCCTTGTTGTAGGCCTTGTAGGTCGTGGTTTGCGAATCGCTGATCACCCGGATGGTGATGATCCGGTGCTGTTCCTTCCAGTGCAGCCCGTACCAGACTGCGGAGATCAGAATCAGCAGGCCCACGAACCCGTAGGCCACCATTCGCCCGAAGCGCTTGTCCGCCGGGGTCCGGGCCTCTAGGCGCCGGGCCGCGTCGGTGACCCGGCCGGAGTTCTTGACCCGGTAGAACGTGAGCACGGCAATGACAACCAGAACCGTAACGAGAATTTTCGTCAGCACGATGAGCGCGGCACAGCGGAATGGATTGACCGCGATACTACCTGATATCGAGCCGGTGCCCCACCATGATACCCGTCCCCGGCCGCCGGAGTGCCGCACTCGCAGCGCATTCAACCACGTACTGCCACATGCAGGGCGGTGTACACCGGCACGGAGATTATGATTTTCCAGAGTGTTTCTGACCCGTCGGGCTCCGGCGCACTCCCGCACTCCGTGGCTCAGTTCGAGAATCGGCGGCTGGGCAAGGGCCGGTGCCGGGGGCCATCCACCAGGGCTGTCGAAAACAGGGATGTTTGAGCCAGAGCGTACACGGATGTATTCACAGCGGCCCTGGGGGATGGCCCCCGGCACCGGCCCGATCGGAGGGATGGGTCGTCAAGCCCGACTAATGCCCGCGGGCCGCCGAATGATGGAATATCGTTAGCGGCGTACTCTACAAATCCAGCCCCATCTGGGCACCGGGCCTGCGAAAGCTTTGCGAATTCAGCCCCGGCGGCCCGCCGTCCAGCTCGAGGCGCCGCGCGGCGAGCCTGAACCGCTTCGCGACGAGCTCCGCAAACACCCCGGTGCCCCGCCGGCGCCGCCCGAACGCGGCGTCATTCTCCCGCCCCTGCCGGGACTGGCGGATTACGCTCATGATGTGCCCGGCGCGGTGGGGGTAGTGCTCGCGCAGCCACTCCTTGAAGAGATCCTTCACCTCCCGGGGCAATCGCAGGAGGATATACCCGGCACTGCCGGCGCCCCGCGCCGCGGCTTCCGCCATGATAGTTTCCATTTCAGGGTCCGTGAGCACCGGAATGACGGGCGCCACCGAGACGGATACCGGGATACCGGCGACCGCCAGGCGCTCTATGGCCTGGAGGCGGCGGCCGGGGGCGCTGGCCCGCGGCTCGAGCTTCCGTGCCAGGGTGGTGTCCAGCGTCGTAACGGAGATCGACACGCTCACAAGGTTGTCGCGGGCGAGATCCTGAAGCAGATCCAGGTCCTTCTCGATTCGACTGGATTTGGTGGTGATTCCGATCGGGTGGCGGGTGTGGGCGCACACTTCCAGGATACTTCGCATCACCCCGAAGCGCCGCTCGATGGGCTGGTAAGGATCGGTATTGGTCCCCAGGGCGATGACCCGGCAACGGTAGCCGGGCCGGGAAAGCGCGGCGAGAAACAAGCGCGCCGCGTCGGGCTTGTAGAACAAGCGGGTTTCGAAATCCAGGCCGGGGGACAGGTCCAGGTAGGCGTGGGTCGGGCGA
This sequence comes from Gammaproteobacteria bacterium, assembly GCA_034520625.1. Taxonomy (GTDB): domain Bacteria; phylum Pseudomonadota; class Gammaproteobacteria; order Arenicellales; family JAANXG01; genus JAANXG01. The sequence goes on from JAXHNI010000005.1 coordinate 354,703, forward strand.
GCGAAACAGTAGATGCAGCCGTGCTCGCAGCCGCGATAGGGATTGATCGACTGGTCGAAGGGCACATCCGGCGACCGGTTTGTCGCGACAATCGTCCGGCTCGTATCCCTGTGGACGATGGTGGGCACGCGGGAATCGGCCGATTCGTTCACCAGCCAACCGTCGTCCATGGTTTCCCGGCGGTGCTCCGAGTAGCGGCTGTCCGTGTTGCTCACCGCGCCGCGGCCCTTCCGGGACCGTGTCGACTCGCTTTTAATACTGTTCATAGATACAGTATTAAGCCACAGACACCGGGCCCTGGCAACGGTCCGGGCGACGGGAGGCAGCCCGCTGCGCGACCGGGGCTACCAGCGGCCCAGCCTGATGACCCCGTGCTCGTCGACGTGATGCGGAGGCACGGCCAGCGGCCCGCCCGGTGTCGCCCGATAGCGGCGGCCCGCGACATCGAACAGTGCGTCGCCGCCGGGATCGACGAAGCCGCCATGCCAGGGCAACCCGTCGTCCAGTCGTCGTGGACGCCGGGCGGCGAACTGGACCAGTATGCCCGGGCGCGCGGTTTCGGCAACATAGACCCCGTATTCCGGTGCCCGGGACCGGTGGTGGTTGTTCACCGCCGGGGGCTGGTTCGGGCCCGGCTCGAGAATGTAACCGCCGGGATTCGCGAGCGACGCCAGTTGCCCGGCCGAACGATGAACCAACCAGACCGGCTTGCCGTTCCAGGCCTCCAGTCGGGCGGCGCCGGGCGGCAAGCCGGCCGGATCGATGAAATCACCGGATGAGCCGCCGCCGGGCGCGAGCAGGCCGTGGGCGAAGATGCCGATGAAAGCCGCGGCACCGGTCAGGAGCCCGATCTTTACCGCGGCTCTGAGCAGGCGGAGGCGGCTCACGGCCGCGCGGCCTGGATCTCCGACAGGTCGTGTCGCCATTGCAGCTCTCCCTGCAGGGAGAATCTCGGGAATACGTACTGGTCAACGACGTCCCGCGCCTGGCCCGGTGGAATATCCACACTGAAAATTCTCTTCGCCTCGCCGACAACAATGCAGTCGTCACCGCCTTTCGTGCAGTCCGACGCCGTAATCGTGATGGTTACGCGTCTCAGCGCATAATCCGACGACATATTCACCAGCCGCCCGGTCATGCGATAGCTGTTGCGGTACTGCGCCGTCATTTCCATGTTCTCGAGCCGGAGCTTGTCCTGGCTGAGCAGTTCCGAGCCCGGCGGGTCGCCGAAACGCAGATACCACACCAGCGCCGCGATTAACGCCGCCAGCACCGCTATGCCGATCAGCATGGAGTGGCGGTACCCGTAGGTAACGATCAAGGCGCCTATGAGCACTCCCAGGGCGACTACCAGTGCAATCCACAACATCTTCCAGTCTCTTTCAGGTTGAACGGTGTATCAGGCTGATTCCGCAGGAGGCCACGCGCGAAACCGGCGCGCGGGGCGCCCGGGCCCACACCACCGGATACGGAGAGTACCGCATTGGCGGCCACGGCGTCACAACGGCCCGGTGCCGGTCCTCAGTCACCCCTGGGCGGGTATTGACTGGCCAATGGTCCCGGACTCTACTACCATCGATCATTCAGTCCGATACCAACGGTCAACGTGTCCAAGCCCGCAGCGAAGCGATCGCCGTCCAATATACAGTCCCTGGATATCAAGGAGCTGCTGGAAGGCCTGGTGAGCGACGGCCTGCTCAAGCTCGAGGACGGCAAGGACGCACTGCTGCTCAGCCGGGTCAAGGACTTGAGCAAGATTCATCCTCTCACCGCCATTGCGGAACAGAGCCTGGAAGACGCGCGCCATCCGGGACGGATCCTCAAGCAGGAAGATCTCTTCAAGTGGCTGGCCGACAAGACCGGGCTTCCCTACGAGCGCATCGACCCCCTGAAAATCGACGTCACCAAGGTGACGTCCGTGGTCTCCCACGCCTATGCCTCGAAACGCGGCATTCTTCCGCTGCGGGTGGACAAGGACAGTGTCGTGATCGGCACCAGCGATCCATTCGACGACGAATGGGTGGATGAGCTGGGCCACCTGCTGCGCAAGCACGTGCAGCGGGCCCTGGTGAACCCGGTGGACCGGCAACGCTACACGGACGAATTCTACAACCTGTCACGCTCCCTCAAGAAAGCCACCCGGCGGGGAACGGATGACGGCGTCAAGCTGTTCCAGAACCTGGAAAAGCTGGTGGAGCTGGGACGCACGGGCAAGCTGGATGCGGAGAACCAGCATATCGTTCACATCGTGGACTGGCTGCTGCAGTACGCATTCGAGCAGCGTGCCAGCGACATCCACCTGGAACCGCGGCGCGACGAGGGCTACGTCCGGTTCCGCATCGACGGCGTGCTCCACCGCGTCTACCAGGTCCCCGCCAACGTGATGATCGCCATCGTGGGGCGCATCAAGATTCTGGGGGGCATGGACATCGCGGAGAAGCGCCGGCCATTGGACGGCCGCCTCAAGACCCGCATGCCCGATGGCGCAGAAGTGGAGCTGCGGCTTTCCACCGTCCCCACGGCGCTGGGGGAAAAGCTCGTGATCCGCATTTTCGATCCCGAGGTGCTGAGCCGGAGCTACGAGCAGCTGGGGCTTTCGCAGCAGGAGCTGCGGATCTGGAAGGGGTTCGTCGAACAGCCCTACGGCATCGTTCTGGTCACCGGCCCGACCGGCTCCGGCAAGACCACGACGCTGTACTCGACCCTGAGGCAGCTCGCCACACCCGAGGTCAACGTCAGCACCATCGAAGACCCGATTGAAATGGTCGAGCCGAGCTTCAATCAGATCCAGGTGCACTCGGCCATCGATCTCACTTTTGCGGCGGGCATCAGGTCCCTGCTGCGCCAGGACCCGGACATCATCATGATCGGGGAGATCCGGGATCTCGACACGGCGGAAATGGCGGTCCAGGCCGCGCTTACCGGCCACCTGGTTCTATCCACCCTGCATACCAACGACGCGCCCTCGGCGGTGACGCGCCTGATAGAGATCGGCGTGGCGCCCTACCTGATCAACGCCACCCTGCTGGGGGTGGTGGCCCAGCGCCTGGTCAGAACACTTTGCCCCCATTGCAAGAAAAAGCAGGCCGTGGACGAGCGCCAGTGGCGCGCGCTGACCCAACCCTGGAAGGTCTCGATGCCCACCGAAAGCTACAACGTCGTGGGCTGCCTGGAGTGCCGAAACACGGGCTATCTGGGCAGGCTCGGCCTCTACGAGATTCTGAAAATGACCCCGGATATGCGCGGCCTGATCAACGAGAATACGGATCTTTCCGCGCTCCGGGAACAGGGCTACAAGGAAGGCATGCAGCCGCTGCGAATCAGCGGGGCCCGAAAGATCGCCGGCGGCATGACCACCATGGAAGAAGTGATGCGGGTCATCCCGAAGCTGCCGGGCGCCTGACCACAGGCCGATCCGGAGAACAGGCGAACCGAACACGACATTGGCTATGGCGACGAAGAATTCCTCTCAAACGGTGGATACCGCCGCGCTCGAGAACATATACCTGTTCAGTGCATTCGACGCCGCGCAGATGAATACCATGGCGGCGGCCGCTGAGCAGGTGTCGCTGGCCCAGGGCGACAGGCTGTTCAACCAGGGCGACGAAATCCGGCGATTCTTTCACCTCGAGAGCGGACGCATGAAGCTGTACCGCCTCTCGCCGGAGGGCGACGAAAAGGTCATCGACCTGGTGGGACCCGGGCAGACATTCGCCGAGGCGGTGGTCTTCATGGAGCGCGCCGAAGGATACCCGGTCAACGCTGATGCCCTGGAGGCCAGCAGGCTGATCGGCTTCGACGCCGCCACGTTCCTCGGACTGCTCAGGGAATCCAACGAAAGCTGCCTCAGGCTCATGGGCGCCATGAGTCGGCGCCTGCGGATGCACGTCAACGAGATCGACCGCCTGGCGCTTCAGAACGCCACATCGCGTTTTATCGGCTACATCCTCAATGCCGCGAGTGTGGAAGGGACCCACGGCCACCGCGTCGAGCTCAACGCACCCAAGAATGTGCTGGCTTCCCGCCTGTCCATACAACCGGAAACGTTCTCCCGGATACTCTCCAGACTGGCAGGCGCTGGCCTGATTCGGGTGGAACGGCAGGCGGTCATCCTGGTGGATGTCGACGCCCTGCGCGGCCTGCTGGAGACGCCCAACTGACACGAGTCCGGCCTATCCCCGTGTGCGCTGACCAGGCTCGGCTCCGGGTCAATGGCTGGTGCCGGCCGAGCGAGTAATCTTGTTGTGCACGTTGTACTTTCCCGATGGCTTGTTCATCGGGATGCGCTTGACTTCCATCAGTGTCTCGGCGTCGTAGACCACGATCGCGCCATCCGGGTCCCAGATGCTCACCAGCGCATGGGCGCCGTCGGCGGTGAACTCCACGTGGGCCGCGGTCTTTCCCGGTGAAGGGCGCAGGGTTTCCACGATCTCCAGGGTGCGCTTGTCAATGACATGCAAGGCATCCTTGTTCGGCCCGAAGAATACGTCAACCCAGGCGTAGGGCGTATTCTCGTGACTGCGCATGAAAAAACCCGGGCCGAGGGTTTCAATGCGCTTGATGGTCTGCCAGTTCGTCATGTCGATCACCGACACCACGCCTTCCTTCAGGTTGGGTGTCGCCAGCACGCGCCGACCCTCGTATTCCCAGGTAATCCCCGAGCCCAGGTGGGGCAAGCCGGTGAGATCGATGTCCGCGATCCTGCGGCCCACGAGCAGGTTCACCACCTGGCCGTTGTTCGCGTTGCGGGCCGCGCCGATGATATGCCAGTAGGGGGGATCGAAGAAGAAATCATCGAGATAGTCTTCGAGCTCGATGCGCCGCACCGGGAAGGGCCCGACGTCCGGAGGGCCCTCGATCTGGTAGTCATGAACTGTTCCGAAATACGGCGGGTCGTCGGAGTAGGAGATTTCCCACACTTCTGTCAGATCCTTGAGGGCGGCGATGAAGCTCTCGCGCGGCGGAGCGTCGTAGACGGCGCTGACCCGGGAGCTGTTCCCCGACTCGTCCTCCACCGGGATCACCCGGATCAGCGACAGATCCCGGGCATCCAGCAGCACCAGCGTGTGCGGCAGGTAGTTCGCCGCCATGGCGTAGCGGCCGTCGCTGGACACCGCCAGGTTGCGGGTGTTGATACCGACCCGGGTTTCAGCGATCACCTGGAGGCTGTACAGATCGAACTTGCTGATCCAGCCGTCGCGCGACGCGAAATACACGTAGCGGCCGTCCGGCGAAAACTTCGGGCCGCCGTGCAGGGCGAAACGCGTCGGGAAGCGGTGGATCGGCTCGAAGCGGTCGCCGTCGAGAATCGTGGCATGATGATCGCCCGTCTCCACCACCACGAACAGATTCAGGGGGTCGGCCTCGAACAACGGTTCATCGGGCAAATCCGAGTCCCGATGATAAACGAAATGGGTGCCGCGGATCTGCTCCGAGTCCCAGCTCGGCCTTGTCTCGGGAGGCTCGTGGAGCAGGGCGGCCAGTGCGTCGATCTCCCCGGCGTCGAGCTCGTCCGAGAACCCCGGCATCTGCGTGGCCGGGCGCCCATTGGCAATGACGTCCACCGCCTCCTCGCCGCGCAGCCGGGTCAGGTTGCCCGGCAGCAGGGCCGGCCCGATGCCGCCGAGCCGGTCGGCGCCGTGGCAGGACGCGCAGTGGGACTGGTAAAGCGCCTCGACAGGGATTTCCGCACGCGCCGGTGTTGCCGTCACCGAAACCAATGCCGCGAAAACCACGAACGCCAGAATCCCCCGACCGTAGTTGACGACGCGTTTGACCCCTCCCGCATGACTATCCGCACCTATCAAGCCACGAGTGCCCCCCTGGTCAACGAAATCCACTGCACGGTGACGGGAACAGCGGCTTCCGGAGCCCTTCACGGGTGCGATCTGAAATCAATGACACGCTTCACCCTTCAGCCCGCAACCGCCGTCGCGGGCTTCGACAGCCCGATTTCGTCATCGTCCAGGTAGCACGCGGGGTCCTCGGCCCAAGGGTCTCCCGTGGTCTGAAACGCACGGATGCGCGTATTGCCGCCGCAGATGTCAAAGTAGCTGCAGGCGCCGCACCGGCCGCCGACCCGCCTCGGCCTGGCCTTGAGCCCGGCCATGATCGGATCCGAGGTATCCGGCCAGATCTCGGAGAACGGGCGTATCTTGACGTTGCCCAGGTTGTAGTGCCACCAGAAAGTGTCGGGATGCACGTTGCCGAGGTTATCGATATTGGCGATGTTCACACCGGACGAATTGCCGCCCCAACGGGCGAGCCTGGCCCGCAGATGCGCTTCGCGCTCCGGAAAATGCTCCCGGGCCCAGTGAAGCAGGTAGACGCCGTCGGCATCGTTGTTGCCGGTCACGAACTCGGTGTCCCGGCCTTCGCTGACGTGCCGCCAGGCCCTATCAAAGAGCAGGTCCATGGCACGGCGCGTCGCGAGATGCACGGCGTCATCGCGCCGGTTCTTGTTGCCGCGCCCGGAATAGTTGAGATGTGACAGGTAGAATTTGCTGACGTCCTCACGCTCCATGAGGTCCAGCAGATCCGGCAGCTCATCGGCATTGTTTTGAGTGAGCGTGAACCGCAGTCCGACCTTGATGCCCCGCTCCCGGCACAGGCGTACCGCGTGCATGGACTGATCGAACGCGCCTTTCATTTGCCGAAACTCGTCGTGGGTGTCGCGCAGGCCGTCGATGCTGATACCGACATAGTCGTAGCCGATATCGGCGACGGCCTCGATATTGGATTCGTCGATGGGCGTGCCGTTGGTGGACAGTCCGACGTAAAAGCCCATTTCCTTCGCGCGCCGGGACACCTCGAAGATGTCCGGCCGCAGCAGGGGCTCGCCGCCGGACAGAATGAGTACCGGAACGCCGAAGGATTTGAGATCATCCATGACCGTGAACACTTCCGCCGTACTCAGCTCACCCGGAAAGTCCGTATCGGCGGAGATGGAATAGCAGTGCTTGCAGCACAGGTTGCAGCGCCGGATCAGGTTCCAGATCACCACTGGTCCGCTGGGATTGCGCTTCGGCCCCAACGGTGTCGGCTCGATCAACTCGCGGATGTACTGGCTGACTCGAAACATTGTGCCTCCCGGGCAGTTGCTGCTAGCTGCCGGACTGCGACAGGCGCAGGCCGGTCTTTTTGAGAATATGCGAGCTGAACAGGACGTCGTGCCCGCGGCACGCGTCGCCCAGCATCGCGGCGATGGTTTCCACCCCTTGCCCTACCTCCGCGCGAGTCCGGCCGTGGACCATGGCGAACAGATTGTACGGCCACACCGGCGGCCGGCGCGGCCGGCGGTAGCAGTGGCTGACGCATTCCAGCTCTCCCACCCTGGGGCCCAGCTCCACGATACGATCGTCGTCCACGTCCCAGACCGACATGCCGTTGGCGCGAAAACCCAGTTGGTAATGGTTGGGGACGGCGGCAATCCGTCGTATGACGCCGGCTTCCTGCATGGCTCGCATCCGGCTCATCACCTCGCCCACATCCAATTCCAGCTCGTCCGCTACGCGGTCGTACGGGCGGGCGCAGACCGGAAGCCCGGCCTGGGTGGCATGAATGATGCGCCGGTCGGTCTCGTCGAGCCGGTATTCGATGCTTCTCACTGCCGATGCGGTGTTCATGATCACACTTCCAGTCGCAGGCGCACGTAGTATTCGTCAAGCTTCGGGAAGTCATACACCTTCAGTCCGGTCTCCTGCTCGATCTCCTCGATGACCGCCCCGATCCGCCGCGGGTCGTCGCTGGCCAGCACGAACCACATGTTGAGCTCGTGCTCGCGCCGGTAATTGTGCGCCACCTCGTCGAAGGCATTAACGGCACGGGTCACTTCCTCGAATCGCTCCTCCGGCACCGCCAGTGCCGCCAGGCAGAATGCGCCACCCAGGCGTTCGGCATGATACATGGGTCCGAACCGCGACAGCACGCCGTCGTCGAGCAGCGTCTGGAGGCGCATCATCAGCACGTCCTCGCCGATGCCCAGCTCGACCGCCACCTGCTCGAACGGCCGCGCCGTCACGGACAGCCCGTCCTGGAGCCGGTTGACGATGGCGCGATCGGTGTCGCTCAGGGCGGTCACGCCGGATCGCTCCGCGCCGAATGGTTGTCGAGACCGAAATCGTAGCGGGCACCGCGCTGTTTGAAGCGGCGGACGCTGAAAAGAATGTCGCGGCGGCAATTCGCCAGCCCGGTGGCGACCGAAGCCCGCTCCACTTCCGTCCGTACGCCGTCGCGGTCGCTTCCGTGAACCATGCAGAACAGGTTGTACGGCCAGTCCGGCAGTCGCCGGGGGCGCCGGTAGCAGAGACGAACCGCTTCCTGTTCCGCCAGGCGCCGGCCCGCGGCGTGCACCGCGTCATCCGGCACATCCCATACCACCATGGCGTTGTGGCGGTAGCCGCACTCGTAGTGGCGCACGATGACGCCGAAACGCTTGATCACACCGGCCTGGATGAGGTCGCCCAGCCGGCTCAGTATTTCGTCCTCGTCAATGCCGGATACCGCCGCCACCTCCGCGTAGGGTTCGGCAGACAGGGGAAGACCGTCCTGTATGGCGGCGAGAAGACGCCGGTCCACGTCGTCGATCACGGTGGCGTCGCCACTGGCGGCTGCCGCATGCCGGGGCTTTCGTCCGCCATCGAGGTCGAACCCGAGGTCGATGTAGTAGTCGTCCAGCATGGGCAACACCATCACCGGCAGGCCACTTTCGGCCTCGATCCGGCGCACCGTCGCCTCGAGCCTGTCCTGATCGCCCGCGGCGAGAACGAACCAGAGATTGAAGCGGTGCTCCCGCTCGTAATTGTGGTTCACTTCCGGCCGGCGGCTGACCAGGCCAGCCACCTCCTCCAGTCGTGCGGCCGGTACGGCCATGGCGGCCAGCGCACTGACCCCGACCGTGTTGGGGCGAATCACCGGCCCCACCCGGGAAACCACGCCGTCCTCCACCAGGTCGGTGAGCGCATCCAGGACCGCTGCCTCGCTCCAGTCCAGCCGTGCGGCGACATCCCGGAACGGCCGCGGAGACAGAGGGAAGCCCCGCTGGAACTCGTTCACCAGACGTCTCGCCCGACCCTTGGGCTCGCCCGGCCGCTCCTTCGTCTGCCTTGTCAGGTCGCCATCCATCGCTAGTGTACCCCGCCACTGATAAGGCTACATTCAGAGTGTTTCCGAGCCGCCAGGGGTAGCCATGCGCTCACAGGCCGTAGCCCGCCTAGGGAGCCCCTCGGGTCAGGCCGGTGCCGGGGGCCGTCCCCCAGGGCTGTCGAAAACAGGGATGTTTGAGCCGGAGCGTACACGGACGTATTCACAGCGGCCCTGGAGGACGGCCCCCGGCACCGGCCCGGTTCCCGGCATCGATTCTCAAAGCGGGCTACGGCCTGCGGGCCGCTGAATGGTGCAATATTTGTGGCGGGGTGCAGTAGTGTCCTGTCCCGCAAATAGCTTAGTGAATTCGGCTGCGAATTTTTCCGGCTGTCCAGGCGCGCTGACGAGGCATAGCCGTAGCTATGGCGAGGAGGCGCAACACCGACAGACGGGAAAAGGCGCGGCGAATTTGCAGGACTATTTGCGGGACAGGACACTAGAGCCCCATGCGATGCGCCCGGGCGCTGAAGAAAATACCGCTGGGCGCCTGCACCGGAAATTCCGCCAGGACCTCCAGCGTACGAGTGTCGTACACACGCACGCGGTTGTCGTCCCGCGCCGAAACCCAGATGTGCTCGCCCCGCGGGGTGAACTCCATGTGCATCACGGCCCTGCCGGGCTTGAGGGACTCGATAATCTCCAGCGAGGCGACGTCGATGACCTGCAGAGTGTCGTTGCGGGGGTGGGCGAAGTTCACCCAGACCTGTCGCTCATCCGGCCGCGCCATGACGAACACCGGCTGGCCATGGACAGCGATCCGCCCGGCCTCTTCCCAGGTCGACCGGTTTACGATCAGCACCTCATGCCGTCCCACCGCCGGAACGAAGGCGTAATCCCCGGCCACCGCCCAGCCTTCCAGGTGCGGCATCTTGTACACCGGCATTTTCTCCTCACCGCGCCCGTAGCCGTCGAGAATGCGGCGGGCACCGCGCTCCGGATACCACAAATCCACGAGCGCGAGGCCATCATCGCCGAACAGGCCCGCTATGTAGTAGCGCCCGTCCGGGGTAATCAGGGCATCGTACGGCTGCGCGCCGACGTCCGTGATTTTCTGAATACGGGGCCGATCCGGGTCGCTGAAGTCCGCGATCCAGATCTCGTTGCTGTCGAACAGGCTGAACACAAACCTCTGGCCCGGCGCGTCCACCAGACCCACCACCTTGGAACGCCGCTCGCCGTCAACGGGAGTGGACGGGATGTCCGCTACCAGCTCCAGCGTCGCGGCGTCGAACACCCTGACACCACCGGGCTCGTAATTCGACACAGCCACCAGCCGGCCATCCTGGGAGATGGCGCCGCCGATGCTGTTTCCGCCCTGCACGACCCGGCTCGCAATCTTCGAGCGCAGCATGTCCACCTTGGTCAGGCCACCGTCCCGGCCGAAAACGTAGGCATAGTGCTGGTCGCGGGAATACACCACCGAGGCATGGGACAAGTCGCCGAGACCGCTGACCCGGGCGATGGATTCACGGCCGGTGGTGTCGACGAGTACCACGGATCCACTTGCCCGCTCTATCACCAATCCGAGGTCACCGGTACCGCGTGGCGTAACGCATCCGGAGGCGAGTGTCACCAGCACCAACGATACAAGGAGCCGCCGGAGATTCATGGCCGCTCCCCCTGCAGAGCCGCCGCCAGGTAAACGATATCCGCGTCTGAAAGCAGTGATTCCCAGGGCGGCATGGCCGTGCCCGGGATCCCCTCCCGGATGGCCGCGCGCAGGTATTCGGCGGAGCGCTTGCGCATGCGCTCCGGCGTCAATGCCGGGCCCAGGCCGCCTTCAAGCCGCAAGCCGTGACAGGAACCGCATTCATGCCGCAGCAGATGATCGAGCTCCGCGCGCCGGTCCTCATCCAGCCCGCCGGCCTGGACGCCGCCTATGACCAGTGCGCCGGCGACAAACACTTCGAGCCTCATACACCGGCCACCTCGCTCATCATGGAGCAAGGCGCGTGAGCGGACCCGGCCCATGGCTGGAACCAATCCAGTTCCGGCGCCAGCTCCACCACCCGGCCCACCACCACGAGTGCGGGGGACTGAATGCCGGCTTCCCGGACCTGCTCCGAAAGCTGGTCGAGACGCCCCAGGCAGCGGCGCTGGGATGGCAGCGAGCCGTTTTCGATCACGGCCACCGGCGTGGCGGGCGGCCGCCCGGCGGCCAGCAGGCGCTCCACGATGGCAGGCAACTGCCGCAGCCCCATGTAGATGACCAGCGTACATTGCTCGTCCGCGGCCACGCCGGTCTCGATGTGCGGCGGCTCGGCGCCGCTGCAGCGCCCGGTTATGAACAGCACCTGACGGGACAGCGCCCTGTGGGTCAACGGAATGCCGGCGTACGCCGTGCAACCGCTTGCGGCGGTCACGCCCGGGACAATCTCGAAGGCAATGCCGTGACGCGCCAGGAACAGGGCTTCCTCGCTGCCGCGGCCGAAAATGAACGGATCACCGCCCTTGAGTCGCACGACCACCTGGTGGCGCCGTGCCAGGGCCACCAGGAGCGCGTTGATATCCGACTGGCTCATGTGATGGTGGCCATCCTGTTTACCGACATAGACCCGGGTCGCGCCGGCCGGTACCTCGTCGAGAATGGCATCGGAGATCAGACGGTCGTAAACCACGACATCCGCCGACTTCAACAGTCTCATCGCCTTGACGGTCAGGAGATCGGGGTCTCCCGGCCCGGCTCCCACCAGGTAAACCGTCGCCGATCGGGCGTTCGCGCCATTAACTGACATGTGTGACTTCCCCGGGAGCGGGCCGAACCCGGCCCGCTCCACTCGGTGACGGTTAGTAGACGTCGTTGACGGTATTGTAGACGTTGAACTTGCCCGTCGGCGTAACGATCTTCTCGCCCTTGATGACGTGCTTCAGCTCGCGCGTCTTGTCATCGACGACAACGATCGCCGACTCCTCTTCCTTGCCGCTCCAGACCGAGAACCAGACCTCGTCGCCGGCCTTGTTGTATTCCGGCTGCACGATGCGTTTGGGGCCTTCGCCGAGTTCGGCCCATTCGGCGATCGGGAGCACTTCGTAGCCCGCGTCCAGGTCGTTGATGTCGAAAACCGCTATGGACTGATAGACCTTGGCATCCGAATGCAGCGGCGTATCCACCCACAGATTGTCGGATTTCGGGTGCGTCTTGATGAACAGCGAGCCGCCGCCCTGGCCTTCCAGGACCTCGACCGCCTTCCAGGCCTTGTCCGGATGTCCTTCGGGATCGGTGCCGATCAGGGTGATCTCCGCACTGCCCAGGGCACTGGTGGCCCAGACCGGACCGTGCTCCGGATGCACGAAGTTGGCGCCGCGCCCCGGGTGGGGAATCCGCGTGGCGTCGACCAGGGCTTCCAGCTTACGCTCCTTGGAATCCACCACGGCAATCTTGTCGGACTCGTTGGCCGCGGTCAGGAAATACCGCTTGTTGGCGTCCCAGCCGCCGTCATGCAGGAAAGGGGCCGCGGGAATCCTGGTGACGTTGAGGTTGTCGATGTCCGAGTAGTCGACCAGCAGAATCTTGCCCGTTTCCTTGACGTTGACGATGAAATCCGGATTCTCGTGGGAAGCCACGATAGCCGCCACGCGCGGCTCCGGATGATACTCCTGGGTATCGACGGTCATGCCGCGGGTGGAGACGATTTTCAGCGGCTCGAGGGTATCGCCCTCCATGATCACGTACTGCGGGGGCCAGTAGCCGCCTGCGATGGCATAGCGGTCCTCCCAGCCCTTAAACTTCGAGGTTTCCACGGACCGCGCCTCCAGACCGATCTTGATCTGGGCAACGGTATCCGGCACTTCCATCCACAGATCGATCAGGTTGATGAGGGCGTCGCGGCCGATGGTGAATATATAGCGGCCGGAGGCGGAGACGCGCGAGATGTGCACCGCGTAGCCGGTCTCGACGATATTGATGATTTCCTTGGTATCGCCGTCGATCAGCGCCACCTGGCCGGCGTCCCGCAGGGTGACCGAGAAGATGTTTTCCAGATTGATGTCGTTCATCTTCTCCGTGGGCCGGTCCTCGGGCTTCACGTAGACTTCCCAGCTCTCCGTCATCTTCTCCATGCCCCATTCCGGCGGCGTCGGCGGCTCGTGCTGAATGTACTTGGCCATCAGCTCGACTTCTTCGTCGGTGAACTCGCCCGACGTGCCCCAGTTGGGCATGCCGGCCGGTGACCCGTAGGTGATGAACACTTTGAGGTAATCGGTGCCGCGCGCCTGGGTAATGTCGGTCGTAAGGGGCTTTCCGGTAGCGCCCTTGCGCAGGACGCCGTGGCAGCCGGCGCAGCGCTCGAAATATATCTGCCGCGCCTTGTCGAATTCCGCCTCGGTGAGCGGCGGTGCGCCCGGCGTGATGACCTGTTTCGCCCCCTCCCCCGCCGGGGACGGGGCGCCCTTGTAAGTCAACTCCTCCTTGGTCATTTCGCCGTGCTTACTTTCCTCGTCGGACTCCTGCGCTGAAGCCAGGGATGCGGCGCCAAGCAGCAGCGCCGCCGCGGTGGCAGTGGTAAATCGTGTGGGCCGTTTGCAGTGCCTCATTTGGGATCTCCTTCGGAGCTTCAATGGATTCTGTGTGGTATTAGCCCAAACCGCGATTGTACGGGCCTTGACTTCGATCAATACCCTAAAAAAATAGTCGCATTCTTGATCTGGATCAGTCTCCGTCGATTGAAACCGACGGCGATCTGAAATCCCGCAGCCCGCCCCACCAGTGCCCGCTCCCGTCTTGAATAAAAGATGTATTTTTGATATATGTTTTATTTCGAAGGCGAAAAACAACCCATTTCACCATGCGGCTGACGCAACATACCGACTATGCACTGCGGGTGCTGATGCAGGCCGGCCTCAGCAACGGCCGGCTGATCCGGATCTCCGATATCGCCGACACCTTCGGGATTTCGCGAAACCATCTCACCAAGATCGTCCATCAGCTGGGCGCGCGCGGATACCTGGAAACCGTGCAGGGCCGGCAGGGTGGAATCCGGCTGGCCCGGCCGCCGGCATCGATTGTCGTCGGCCGCGTCGTCCGGGACTTCGAGGAAGGTTTCGCACTGGTCGAGTGCTTCGACCGCGACCGCTGCGCCTGCCGGATTCAGCCCGCCTGCGTGCTCAAGGATGCGCTGGGCGAAGCGCTCGAGTCCTTTCTCGCGGTGCTTGACGGAGTCACTCTTGCCGACCTGCTGGCGCCCCGCCGCACGCTGCACACGCTGCTCACCGTTCCCGAAGCCGGCCGGTTGATGAACGAGACACACGGCGCCCCGCCGGCGTAGCCTCGAGCCATGTATACGAATTCGATCCTTGAAGAGCCATTGCCATGACCTATGTCGTGACCGACGACTGCATCAAGTGCAAGTACACCGATTGCGTGGAGGTATGCCCGGTGGACTGCTTCCACGAGGGCGAGAACATGCTGGTCATCGACCCGGATGAATGCATTGACTGCAGCCTTTGCGAGCCCGAATGTCCGATCAACGCCATTTATGCCGAGGAGGATCTACCCGACGAGCACGGGCATTTTCTGGACATCAACGCGGAGTATGCGGCGAAATGGCCGGTCATCTCGGAAATGAAGCCGGCACCGGAGGATGCCGACGCCTGGGCGGGCGTGCCGGACAAGTACGCCGGGCATTTCAGCCCCGATCCCGGCGGACAGGACGACGACGGCGCCTGACTCGCGGGATTCGTCCATGAAGGCAACCGGTCCCGGCGTCTTGCCGCCCGCTATCCCAGACGATTGTGCAGGCGGGCGTCCCGGGTGCGGAAATGCTCACTGAACCATGCGTCGAGCCGGTTTGCGAGATCATCGTCATCCAGCACCCTGCCGTCCTCGTAATCATCCATGATGTTTCGTATTTCTTCGAGCAGGTGCTCGTGGTCAAGCTTGTGCTCGCGATACTCATCGTACTCGTGGCGCTGCATCAACAACTCCTCGAGCGCGAAGTGGGCGGCGATCCTGGCATAGATCTCTCCCAGAAATGCCATCACGTCCGGATCCTGCCCGTCCGAGCGCATGTTCCCGTAGAGGGTGTTGATCAAATCGATCATCTCACGGTGCTCCTCGTCCACGGCGGGCACCCCGACGCTGTACGCATCTTTCCATTCAATCAGTGCCATGACTACTCCTCAGAGTATCTTGAAGCCGCCGGTCTCTGCCCGGAAGTCGATCACCAGGTTCTGACGCGGTGAGATATCAACCGTGCGCTCGAATGTCCAGTCGAAGCCCTGCTCCCGGCGGCTGTCGCGCAGCCGGGCCACCAGCGTGTAGCGCCCCGCCGGCACGCGAAAATCCTGATAAACGGTGGAAGTGCCATCGCCGGAGAGGCCGCTGGGCGGCAGTTCATCCCGATAGATCCGATCGCCGTCGAGCTCCAGCTCGACCAGCAGGGCCACGCGCCGGCGCGGGCAGTCCATGGCTTTGCGCATGTTGGGGGCCAGCTCTTCCAGCTGCGCCTGTGTCCGTCGCCGGCACTCGGTCTCGGGCTGCCCGGCATGGCTGAAGCTCAGCTTGATGACGCCGTACTCGGGATTGAACTGTGTGTAGGTTGGCGAAACGGAAAAATATCCAAGCAGCACCGCGAACGCCGCGTACACGACGATTTGAGCGGCGATGCGCAGGCCCGCGGTGGCCCTGGAATCAGCCATGGCCCGCCGCCCTCACACCGGGGGCCTGCCTTGAAGCCTCGCCGCCGCCAATGCGCTTGGGGGCATCGTCGCCGAGCTCACGGAGCGTCGCCTGGAAGCGGTCGAGCTCGCGGCCCGCTGCCGCGGCCCGATCGCGGCCCGCCCAGAAGGTGCGAATGCGATCCCGCGGTACGCGCCTGCGAAGATGCGGATCCCGCTCCTGGTACAGGCGTGCCTCCGTCCACTGTTGCCCGAGCCGATACTCGCAGTCGCCATCCCGGCACCCTGTGACAAATACACCCTCGACGTGCCCCCGGGTTATCAGGAAATCAATAAACGACGGCGGCAGCTGGCCGACGCAGGTCAACTCCTTCGTCGCCACGCCGGGCCTGGACAGCGCATCCAGGCTTACCCCCGCGCCGCAGCCGATCACCAGCACCCGCGGATGCTCGTTCAGCTCCCCGGCCGACGCCACCAGGTTATCGCGCAGGGCCGCCATTGGTAGATCGGGCAGGTCTATGCCCGGTATCAGATCGGAGCGCCGTCGAAACGGCGTGGACGTGGGACACGCCCCGACGCAAATTCCGCAGCTCACGCACTTTTCATAACTGACCACGGCCTCGTGGGAGTACGATGCCCCGTCCGTACGCGGCCGCAGGCTCACTGCGCTGTAAGGGCAGTCCGCAACGCAGCGGCCGCAGCCGTTGCAGTTATCGAGATCCACCACCGCCGCCCGAGCCCTGCGCCATGGCGGCAGAAACGGCAGGATGATCAAAACCAGCGTTGTGCCTACCAGAGCGCCCCACAGGGCCTGGCCGGGGTAAAGATCCAGGAGCGGGTACAAGGGCAGATAGAACCAGTCCAGGCCCACCTGCGCGACCACCCGGCTGAGGTCGGCCTTGTCCTGGCTCACGGCCGGGTAGACCACCGACAACACCATCAGCATTCCGAACGTGCCGATCATGAGGCCGCGGGGCGGGTTGACGCGTGGATACATGTGGCGCTGGATGTGCACCCACATCAGGAACAGCATCGTCAACGGCACCGCGATATGGATGAACACCATCAGCGTGAAGAATCGTCCTGACAGCGTGCTTTCATGCAGGAAGTTTCGCGCGATGGGCTCGCCGAACACCGGCAACGTATCCAGCCATTCCGTTGTGGCCAGGGCAACGTACTGGGCCAGCGAGTCCCAGACGATCCAGTAGCCGGATATGCCGCTCGCATACATCAGCCAGAGCAGCGGCACGCCGGTCACCCAAGCGAACCAGCGCGCGTCCCTGTAGTTGCCCTTGATCCACTGGCGGACCAGGTGCGCCAGCACCACCACAACGAATGCGTCCGATGCGTAGCGATGCAGGCTGCGCATGATTCCCGCCGCGTACCACTGGACATGGGTCATGTACTCGACCGATTCGTAGGCCTGGTCGACACCTGAATCGAAAAAGATGTACAGATAGATGCCGCTGATGGTAATGATCCAGAAGAAGAACCATCCCAGCGCGCCCAGGTGGTACAGCGGATTCCAATCCGTGCCGTATGCGGCATCGAAGCCGCTTTCGACGCGTTCCATGCCATGGCGCAGTGCGCTTCTGATCGCCGCCATCGCCCGTTTGCCTCGTTTAGGCCGCGCGCGAGCGGCCGGTCTGCCGCCAGGCACGTATCACGAAGACGGCCGCCGAGCCCAGTGCCAACACGCCGATGAATATGCCGATAAAGATCGAGTAGTCGAACTCGTACAGTCCCGTTTTGGGATCATATACCGTGCAGAACAGCTTTACCCCCTTGACCCAACCGGACAGCGTCGTGGGATCCGCTTCAAGATCCCACAGAAGCTGCTTGAGGGGCGCCACGATGGCCGGCTGGGGTATCGATTCGCCGTAGATCTGCTGGTGGACCACGCCGTCGGCATCAATCACCGAGGTCTGCGCCAGGTGGTCGAAGCCGCGAGGGGAGGAGAAATACGTGAACCCCAGTTCCCGCGTGAGCGCCTCCACGGTGGCGGGGTCCGCCGCGGCGAACGTCCAGCGCGAATTGTCGATGCCGCGCTCGGCCGCGAAGCGGGCCATACGGTCCGGGGTGTCGTTGCGCGTGTCGAACCCGATGGACAGCACATTGAAGCTGTCCGCCCCCAGTGCTTTCCGGGCCGCATCCACCGCAAGCGCCAGCTGACTGGTCATCATCGGGCAGGTGTGGTGGCAGCTCGTGTAAATGAGACTGATCAGCAGCGGCTTGCCGCGGTAGCTGGACAGAGTGATCCGCTCACCCGCCGCGGTGAGCAGGGAATGGTCGGAGAGCTGCGTACCGACCGCCGCACGGCTTTGCCCCAGGGCGCTCTTTTCATCAAACTCCTGGGCCATCCCGGGCGCCGCGCCGGCCAGAAGTACCATCACGGCCGCAGCCCGCAGCATCCCGGCCCGGGGGATTCCACGCTTGGCGGCCATGATCAGCCGCCGCCCAGCAGCCAGGCGTCCAGCATCGCCCCGACCAGCAGCACGGTGAGCTGGACCAGGGAGGCGTGGAAGTTCGACCAGGCATGCTGCGTATCTGGCTTTTGAACGAGCTGGACGCTCTTCAGGAGGAACCAGGCGCCGCCGCCCACCGCCGCCGCGAGGTAGATCCAGCTCATACTCCAGAGCACCGGCAGCAGGGAGATCCCCACCAACGCCATCGTGTGGCCGAGGATCACCCGGGCGGCAACCGGCCCGGAGACCACCACCGGCAGCATCGGGACCCCGACCCGGGCGTAGTCCTTCCGGAAGACGAACGCCAGGCTCCAGAAGTGGGGCGGCGTCCAGAGGAACAGCACCAGCGCCAGGATCAGCGGCGCCGGAGACAGGCCGGGATCCACCGCCGCCGCTCCGGCCAGCACCGCGAAGCTGCCGGCCAGCCCGCCCCAGACGATGTTCATCCAGGTTCGCCGCTTGAGCCACACGGTATACACCACGCCGTAAGTGAAGGCCCCCAGAAACACGTGCAGCGCCGCCTGCGGGTTCGCCGCCCAGGCCGCGGCCGCCACCGCGATCCCCAGCAGGCCGGTGATAAGCAGCGGCCACATCCAGCTCTCGCGGTAGACGCCGGTGACGAAAGGTCGCCGGCGGGTCCGATTCATGCGCGCATCCAGGTCCCGCTCAACGTACTGGTTGAACGCCCCGGCGCTGGCGGACGACAGCAGGACGGCCAACGCCAGGATCGCAACGCGCCACCCCGGCGGGGCGTCGCCCGGGGTCACAGCCACGCCGGCCAGGGCGCAGAGCATAATGGCGAAGCCGATGCGCAGCTTGAACAGGCCGAACATTGTGCTCACCGCCGCCTTCATCGCAACATCCTCTTACTGAAAATTGGCGCGATGATTCCCACGACTCAGCTCAAGGGCCAGATTTCGGACAGGTACTTCCAGTTGACGAAGTAGTACAGGACGAAGACGGTGAAGAACACCGCCACCATCGCCGTGGTTCCAGGTATCTTCAGTTCCTTCTCGCTGCCATACTCGCTCACCGTCGGCCCCGCCGTGGCCGCCGCGGCCTCAGGGGTGGCGATCTCGAGCTTTTCATCGTCGCCGACGCGTTCACCGACGAAAACCGTACCCACCGCGATAAGGATGAAGACGACACCGCCGACAGACGCCAGTACGGCGGACAAGCCGTTCAGGCCCATCATCAGGAACGCCGCCGCCGGGTAATCGAACTGCAGTATCGAATCCGCGAAAGTAATATCCCAGTGTCGGCGCGAGACCCCCAGCGTACCCGCTCCCATCATGAACAGCGATATTCCGGCTACCCCGATGGCGAACAGGTAGGGCTGCCAGCTCGCCAGCTTCGGCCATATCACCTTACGCTTGAATATCAGGGGCAGCAGAAGGTACGTCGCCGCCATGAAGGCCAGTGTCGTTCCGGCCACCACGGTGGCATGGAAGTGCCCCGGCACGTACAGGGTGTTGTGCATGATGATGTTGATCTGCTCGGTGCCCAGCACGACACCGGAGATGCCGCCGAGGAAGCCGAACAGAATAAGCGAAAGAAACATTCCGGCGAACGCCGGATTGCCCCAGGGCGCCTTGCGCAGCCACTCGAACATCCCCTGGGTGAAGCCGTTGCGGCGCTGGGCCGCCTCGATCGATCCCGGCACGGTCATGCCATGGATCATGGACCCCACCACAGCCAGATATATGGCGTAGCTGGTGTTGAAGATCTTCCATTCGGAACTGATGCCGGGCTCCACCAGGAGATGGTGGGCGCTGGCCAGCTGCAGGAACAGGATGTACATCAGGAAAGCCATGCGGCTGACCTTCTCCGACAGCGGCTTGGCCCCCAGCACCATCGCGGCGATCATGTACCACAACGATACGTGCGCGGCTACGTTGATCTGCTGGGAGGAATGCCCCATTGCCCACCACACCGTCTTGTACATCAACGGGTCGATGGTGCTGATGTAGCCGACCGACCACAGCAGGGTGGGAATGAGGATGATCGCCCCGCTGGCGATGGTGAATACCGCGATGATCGCGGCCGTCAGCGCACCGAATGTGACCAGGGGAATCGACCCATGGTAAGTACGCTCGTCGCGGGCGATTACCAGGGTGCCGAAGAACACGAAACAGCCGATCAGCGCGCCCACCGCAAACAGGATGATGCCGAGGTAGAAGTGGGGCGCGGCCTGCATCGGCACGTAGGACGTGAACATGACAGTCGACCCGCCCTGGAGAACCGCCACGTTGGTAATCACGGCGCCCACCAGCATGAGACCGAATCCGGCCCAGGCCCAGCGCGGGGCGGCAAGCCGCGAGTTCAGCAGCACCGCCGACGCGAAGTACAGAACGGCCATCTCGAAGAATATGATCCAGACCAGAAGCACGTCCAGGCCGTGCGCCGTCAGCACGAGATAGAACAAGTCGGCGGGCAGCAGATGGACCGCAGGCCAGCGTGTAAGCGCCACCAGCAGGCCGAAGAGTCCACCCACGGCGAGGAATACGATCGCCGCGACCGCATTCGCCTTGATCAACCGTTCGGCGGACAGGTCCACTTTCAGTCCGGTGGTCGGACAGGTACGGAAACGGGTCGGTGTAGTCATTGTTGCTCTCCCCCGGCGCCCTCGGTCACGTAGATCTTCCCGATCATCTGGTGGTGGCCGATGCCGCAGTACTCATTGCATACGACCGTGAATTCCCCGGCCTGATCGGGAGTTATGGTGACCACCATGTCGTACTCGGGATAGACCTGCAGGTTCAGGTTCACCGGCTGCAGCGAGAATCCGTGCTGCCAGTCCAGCGAAGACAGATGCAGGCGGTAGCTCTTGTTCTTCTCAAGCTCGAAGATCGGCCACCACTGCCACAGGCGCGCGAGCATGTAGATGTCGGTGCCGGGCGGGGGCTTGACGACCGGGATGCCGGCTTCCTCGCGTATCTTGTATTTTTCCGCCTCGGTCTGGACCTTCTGCATGTATGCCTGCGGGTTCACCCGATACGCTTCGTTGGACAGGTTCTGCTTACCCCTTCCGTGCCAGTAGATCATCATAGAGAACATCGTCACCCCCCACAGCAGCGCGATGATGATCCAGACCAGCTCGACCCGGGCAATTGGCGTTCGCCACCAGACGCGTTCTGTCGGAGGACTTATTGCCATTATCAGTTTCCTCCTGTGTTTATTTGACGTCCGGAGAAATTGGGATGGACACGATCTCCATAATTCCCCACATCAGGTACAGGACCGTTGGAATCGTGACGCCCAGGAACAGGAGCAGGAAAGGGTTGTCCAGCAAACGCTGCATTACTGGGAGTCGCTCCTTCTCGGCGGGCTCTGCGCCGGCGGGATCGCCATTGGCATGCGGCTCGTTCATACATTGGCCTCCTTGGTTGATATCCAGGCTCGATGCGATTGTCGGCCCGGCGCCGACACCGGTGCCTTGACGAAGGTCAAGGCCGGAAAATCAGCGAGGGCCCCGGATCAGGGGCTGGCGAGCCAGGAGCGGAGGAGCGTGAAGGTGGTTACGGCAAGAACGGAGATCAACGCAAAGAAAATCAGGGTCCGGTGTTCCAGGCGGCGCCCGGCGGCGATTTCGACGCGCTGCACGATCCAGTCGGACAGGAGGTACAAGACGACGGCGACGACGGTGAAGAGAATGATTTCCATGCGCTCGATCCGGGTGTCGCGGGAGCGTCCCGGCGTGCTACTGGTCCAGCAGTTGCTGGAGCGCGGCGGGTTTCATTATGACGTAATCGTTGCCCCGCCCGCCGATCCAGCCAAGCTTCCGGAACTTGCTGACCTTGCGGCACAGCGTCTCCGGGGTCAGTGCCAAGTAGTCCGCCAAGTCGGCCTGGCTGACGACGAGTCCCTGCCGACAGCCCCGGAGCGGCCTGTCCCCACAGTTCTCAATGAGATAGGACGCCAGCCTCTGTTCCGCGTCGTAGTGGCCGGTCTGGACCGCGTGTGTGGACTTGTCGTGATATTTGCCGATGACGTAACTGAGCAGCTGGAACTGGAATCGCGGGTTCTCGAGCAGGAATCCGCGCAGAAAGTCACCGCCGATCTCGAGCAACTCCGCCGGACCGCCGGCGATCGCCGTCTCCTGCCGGGTGCCGCCGCTCTGCAAGGCCTCCAGGCCGAACAGATCATTGGCTGACGCCAGCCCCGAGGTTGCCTTCTGCTTGCCGAGCAGGACGCTGAACCGCATGGTGCCGTCCAGCACGGCGAAACAGGACGGCGCCCGGTCGCCCTGCTCGTAGAGCACCTCCCGAGCACGGATCGAGCGGCGGGCGGCCGCCCTGGTCAGCTTCTCCAGCTGATCGGCGGCAAGCGAATCGAATAAAGGAATACTCCCAAGCCGTTGCTGCACCTTTCCCATCCGAACGCCTTCGTCCCGGTTTGCATCAGGCAGCAATTAGGCCTGCCCGGGCAGGCAGGCTCCTTGACCTGGATCAATCGATCGGGTCGATCGCGGGCCGCCTCGGGGCGGTTTCGTCCAAAAGACTGCTTGGCCCGCCGCAGGGTGGCGGAAACGCCGCCGCGCGGCGCCGATCCCGGACTCCGGATGGGCGGCGCGCGCTCATGGACCGCCGGCGAGCCCCGCGCCGCATCTGACCGCACATGGCCGATCTTGTTTAGAGTCGCGCCGCCCGGGCCATTGAGATCGCCGTGTATTCCCTTATACTCTGGCACTCCACGCGGCGAACAACGCCCTGATCCCGGAATGACCCAACTGGGGGATCGTCTAGTGGTAGGACTGCGGACTCTGACTCCGCCAGCGGGGGTTCGAATCCCTCTCCCCCAGCCATCCAGGCTACAGCAGCTTTCAACGGCCGGTCCGCGACAACCTCTACGCACTGCGGCGGAACCGGGCGCCGGCAAAAAAAGGGAGGCCGAAGCCTCCCTCTTTTCGTCTGCGCTCCGGTGACGGGGAATCAGAAGTGCAGCCGGCCGCCGATCATGAGCAGGTTCTCATCGATCTCGTCGTACAGGTCGTAGCTGACGAATGCACTCAACTGCTGCGTGAAACGGTAGTCCGCGTCAACGCCGAGCACGATCTCGTTGTCGATATCATCCCGGAACACATACTCCGCCTTGCCGGCAAGGGTGAATTCCGGCGTCGCCGCGAAACGTGCGATACCGTGAACACCGATGCCGTCGTCATCGAGTCCGCCGGCTTCGAGGTTCTGGTAGGACCCGCCGACCTCGAAGCTCAACGGGCCCGCCGAGGGAGGAAGGAAGCCGCCGCCGATGCGCAGCTGCTCGAGATCCGTATCGGTGTAGTCGGCAAAACCCCGCACCGTGGAACCGATCATCAGGCTACCGCCGATATTGACGCCGTTGTCGGCGTCGTCCCAGTCGGCGTAGGCGCCCTGGATATGGTTGGTGGCCGGGCCGGCGGCATGCGCCGGTCCGGCCAGAGCCAGGATGCCGGTCAGCATGGCTGCGGTGATGATCGCTACGGGGGCGCGGCCTGCGCTCGAGGATTGGGATTGGACGGTAACGGTACTCATAGATGCTCACTCCTGAACTTTCAATGCGTCTTGTTGGTGCGGGGCAACCTTTTCAGCGATTACCCCGCCTGGGGTCTATACCGGCTGGCCGGGGATGATCGCTCCCCCCGGGCGCCACGCCGGCGAACACCCCAAGACAACGCTGCAGACCCGGTAATCGTTGACCGCTTCGAACCGACCCATGCTTCCCGCTTCGATACCACCAGGATCCCAGGACCGGTTTCACCGACGGCGCCTCCGGCGGATTACTCCCTGTAGGCGACCCCCGGCATCACGCACAGCATTTCGAACAGCAGGTTCGCGGCCAGCAGTGCCGTATTGCCGGAGCTGTCATAGGGCGGCGCCACTTCCACGAGATCGCCGCCCACCAGGTCCAGTCCCCGGCAGCCGCGGATGATCTCCAGCCCCTGGGACGTCGTGAGGCCGGCCGGCTCAGGGGTACCGGTGCCCGGGGCGCAGGACGGGTCCAGGCCGTCGATGTCGAAGCTGAGGTACACCGGGCCGGCGCCGAGCTGCCCGCGGACCTCCTGCATCAGCGGCGCCAGCGAGCGGTACCAGCATTCCTCCGCCTGGACGACCCGCATCCCCCGGGAGCGCGGCCAGTCGAAGTCCTCGGCCGTATAGCCGGTGCCCCGCAGCCCGATCTGCACGGCGCGGGCGGGGTCGATGAGCGCTTCCTCCACCGCCCGCCGGAACGGCGTGCCGTGGGCGATGGCCTCGCCGAACATGGCATCGTTGACGTCAGCGTGGGCATCGACGTGGACCAGCCCCACCGGCCCGTGGCGGCGTTTCATGGCGCGCAGGATCGGCAGCGCGATAGTGTGGTCGCCGCCAAGGGTCAGGGGCCGGCAGCCCGTTGCCAGGATCCCGTCATATGCGCTTTCGATGATGCGCACGCTGTCCTTGAGGTCGTAGGGGTTGATGGCCACGTCGCCGACGTCGGCAACCTGCAGGCTGTCGAAGGGCGCGGCCCGCGTGGCCATGTTGTAGGGGCGCAGCAGGCAGGACTCGGCGCGGATGGCGCGCGGCCCGAAGCGGGCGCCCGAGCGGTTCGAGGTGCCGGTATCCAGAGGCACGCCGGCAAAGCAGGCGTCCAGGCCCGCCGCCCCGTCCTGCATCGGCAGGCGCATCATCGTGGCCGGGCCACCGAATCGCGGCATGTCGTTCCCGCCCAGGGGCTGGTTGAGTCTGTCGGTCATGCTGGTGTAGTTAGCCTCCGTCGGTTCGTGGTGTTTCGACCAGGCGCCGGTAGAGCCCGGGCCGCCGGTCGCTGAGATAGGGATTGTCGCGGCGCGACTGTTCGTAGGCGTCCGGGTCCACCTCCGCGGTCAGCAGCGCCTCGCCCCCGCCGGCCCGGGCCAGCTCGCCGCCGTCCGGTCCCACGATGCAGCTGGCGCCGCAGTAATCGAGCGTTCCCTCCCGGCCGCAGCGGTTGGCGTAGGCGAGGAACACCTGGTTCTCGAACGCCCGGATCGGCACCAGATCCTCCGCGATCCGGTCATGGGGCCGCATGAGCGCGGTAGGCACCGCCAACAGCGCGGCGCCGTCCAGGGCCAGCGCCCGCACGGCCTCGGGAAACTCGACGTCATAGCAGATCAGTATGCCGATGCTCAAGTCGCCGAGCCGGGCCAGGGTCAGCGATTCGCCCGGCGCGAACAGCCGCTGCTCCTCCGGGCCGAAAAGGTGTGTCTTGCGGGCATTGGCCGCCACCTCCCCGTCCGGACCGACCAGCATGGCGGCGTTGTAGACCCGGTGGCCGGCCCGCTCCGGATAACCGGCCAGGATCGCAATGCCGTGGTCCGACGCGGCCGTCGACAGCGCCGCGGCGGTGGCGCCGTCCACCGGCTCGGCCAGGTCGAACACCTCGTCGCCGATGTTGTAGCCGCTCGCGAAGAGCTCCGGGAAGACCACCAGCCCGCAGCCCTGTGCCGCGCACTCTCCCGCGACGCGGGCCATGATGGCGCGATTTTCCCCGGGCCGCGCCGCCACGCCGGCGCCCTGGTAAAGAGCGAGCTTCATCAGCGTCGACCCGGGTCCCGCCCCTGGCTCGCGATCAGCCGGCGGCCGAGCTCCGGCATGCGTTCCGCGTCCAGGTTGGCGAAGGCGACGCGCAGGCTGTCCGCCTGTCCGGGCCCGAAGATCGGGCCCGGCAGGCAGACCACGCCGTGGTCACGCGCCAGGCGCCGGGCGACGGATGCGGCGTTCTCGTCCCCGAACGGATGACGGACATAGGCGAAGTAGGCGCCCGCGCTGGTCAGCTCGAAATGCAGGTCGGCGTTTTCGAACACAGCCTCGAGCGTGGCCAGGCGAGCTGCCATCAGGCGGCGTTTGTCCTCGCGCCATTCGTCGAGGTGCGCCAGCCCGTACAAGGCACCGAGCTGCCCGGCATGGGGCGGGCAGATGGCAACGCAGTCCGCCACCTTCTCGACGCCCGCAAGCAGCGCCGCGGAGCCGATCACCGAGCCGACCCGGTGACCGGTGAGACTGTAGGCCTTGGAGAAGCTGTACAACTGAACCAGGTTGTCGGACCAGTCCGGATCCTGGAACAGGGTGTGCGGCGCCCCGTGCCCCGGCAGGAAATCCTTGTAGGTCTCGTCGAGCACCAGGGCGATTCCGCTGGCGCGCGCCAGCGCCAGGAAACGGGCGATCACCTCGGGCGGATAGATCGCGCCGGTGGGATTGTTGGGCGAGACCAGGACGATGGCCCGGGTGCGGGAGGTAACGAGGGCGGCGGCCTCCTCCGGGTCCGGAACCCGGCCCGATTCGGCGCGGCACGACAGGTGCCGGGCGCGGATGCCCTGCATGGCCAGCCACATGCTGTGATTGAAGTAATAGGGGACCGGCAGAATCACCTCGTCGCCGGCGCCCGCCAGGGCCGCCATCGCCAGGCAGAAGGCCTGGTTGCAGCCCGCTGTGATCGCCACCTGCCCCGGGGAGATCGCGCCGCCGTACACGGCGCTCATGTGCCCGGCCAGCGCCTCGCGCAGCGCCGGCAGGCCGAGGATTGCCGTATAGAAGTGCGGATCGTCCCGTTCCATCGCCGCCGCCAGGTGGCGCCGGAGGGCTGGTGCCGGCGGGTAGGCGGGGACGGCCTGCGCCGTATCCAGGATGGACTCCCCGGCCTCGGCCGCCCATCGTTGAGCCTCGGCGATAGGCGGCGGCTCGACCGCCTGCACCAGCGGATTGAGGGACAGGCTCCCGGCCATTGCTACCTACTGCCGCTCCGGCGACCAGCGCCCGAGCAGGCGGGGCAGATTGCCGTAGCGGCCGATGATCCCGAACACCAGGAGCGCAACAGCGACGAAGGCGACCGCCACCGCGGCCATCACGGGCGTATAGCCGTAGCGAAGGCTGTTGAAGATCTTGATCGGCAGAGTCTCCACCGTAAAGCCGGCCACCATGTAGGCGATAATATACTCGTTGAGACTCAGCACGAAAGCGAAGGCGTAGCCGGAAATGATGTACGGGCGGATCATGGGCAGGATCACCGTGGTGAACACCTTGCGCTCGTTGGCCCCCATGGTCCGGGCCGCCTCCACCATCGCCCGGTCGGTGGACTCCAGGCCCAGGGATATGGTCATCAGGGGCAGGGTCACCAGAAAAATGCCATGGGCGATGATGTCGTTCTCGAGCCTGCCGTAGTGCCCGAGGGACGCCCAGAAGATCATAAAGCCCAGGGCGGTGATCACCGGCGGTAGCATGAACGGCGCGATGCCGAGCCCGTAGAGCACCCGGGCGTAGAAAAGCCGGTGGCGCCACATCGCGTAGGCCAGCGGCAGCGCGATGGAAACTGATATCAAGCCCGCGCACAGTGCGATCACCAGGCTGTTCTCGATCGGGTCCCGCCAGGCGCTCTGGGTCACCATGTCGCCATACCAGCGCAGGGACAGGCCTTCCGGCGGAAAGAAAAGGCGCTTCTCGGCGTTGAGCGACACGCCCACCACCACCACCAGCGGTGCGCACAGGAACAGCCCCACCGCCCCCAGGAAAACGTTGCGCAGCATCCTGCTCATGACGCCAGCACCCGGCGGCGGCCGATGGCGAGGGTCAGCGCGATCAGCGCCAGGCTGGTGAGCAGCAGGAACACCGCCAGCGCCGCGGCGAAGGGCAGGTTGGACTGGTAGATCGCCTGGTCAGTGATCAGCACCGACAGGGTCCAGTGCTCGGGCCGGCCGAGAATCTGCGGGATCAGGTAGACGCCCAGGGTGAACACGAATACCAGTATCAGGGCCCCCAGGATGGGCATGCGCAGTACCGGCACCGCGATGGAGAAGAAGGCGCGCAGCGGCGAGGCACCCAGGGTCTGCGCCGCTTCGGTGAGCTCGCGCTCGAGCCGCGACACGGATGGATAGAGCATCAGCACCGCATAGGGCAGCGTCAGGTAGAAGAAGCCGAGAAAAGCGGCGGTGAAGCCCGGGGTCCAGGAAACCGCATTCTCCATGAGCCCCATCCACACCAGGACATTCGAAATGCCTGCCGTACGGGACAGAAGCAGCGACCAGGAGAACGCGATAATGACTTCGGACAGGGACAACACGCTGAGGAGAAACACCAGCCACAGGGTCTGCGTGCGGATGCGCAGGCGACTGAGCAGATAGGTGAACGGCAGCGCCACGCAGACGCTGACCACCGCGACCAGGACGGCGATATAGAGCGAAAAACCGAGATGCTGAACGAAGAGCTGCGAGAAAAACCGGGCGTAATTCGCGAGCTCGAACCCCGGCTCATAGAACGCGCCTTCGACGCGGTGAAAAAAACTCACCGCCAGCATGATCGAAAAGGGGCCGAGAAAGAACACCAGCAGCATGGCGCCCGGATAGGCCAGCAGCCAGTGACGGCTAGGTCCTGTCCCCGCGTCGCCGGACCCGGCTTTGTCGTCGCAGGTAGTCACCGGTCCAATACCACGCAGGCCGCCGCAGGCAGCTCGACGGTGACGAGGTCGCCGCGGCCGACCTCGGGCCGCTCGCGGGGCGTCATGTGGCTCATGATCCGGGTCCCGGCGCAGTCGACGTACAGCTCCACGCTCTGGCCCACGTCCCGCACGAATTCGATCTCACCGGTAAGGCGGTTCTCCCCCTCCTGTTCCCCCGGCAGCAGCCGGACGTCCTCCGGGCGCACCGACAGGGTCACCGGGGCGCCGGCGGACAGGCCGTCCGGCATCCGCGACGCCCGCAGCTCGTGCCCCTTCACGGTGACGCGGGATTCGTTCACTACCTCGGCGCTCAACAGGTTGCTGGTGCCGATGAACTCCGCGACGAAGGCATTGGCGGGACGCCGGTAGATCTCCAGCGGCGTTCCCAGCTGCTGAATGCGGCCCTCGTCCATCACCGCGACCATGTCGGCCATGGTCATGGCTTCGCGCTGGTCGTGGGTGACCAGGATGGTGGTGACGTTCACCCTCTGCTGGAGCAGGCGCAGCTCGATCTGCATCTCCTCGCGCAGCTTGGCGTCCAGCGCCGACAGCGGCTCGTCGAGCAGGAACAGCTTGGGCTCCAGCGCCAGTGCTCTAGCGATGGCCACCCGCTGGCGCTGGCCACCGGATAGCTGGCTGATATGGCGCGCGCCCATGCCGGGGAGCCGCACCAGATCCAGGAGCTCTTCCGCCCGGGCGCGCCGCGCCGCCCTGCCCTGGCCGGCGATCCGGAGGCTGTAGGCGATGTTCTCGGCGACATCGAGGTGGGGAAACAGCGCCAGGGACTGAAATACCATGCCCAGATTACGGCGGTGGGCCGGCAGATGGGTAATGTCGTCGTCACCGAGCCGGATGCGACCGGCGCTCGGCTGCTCCAGGCCGGCGATCAGGCGCAGCAGGGTCGTTTTGCCGCAGCCCGAGGGGCCGAGAAAACACACGAGCTGTCCCTCGGGAATGGCGAGATCTACGCCGTCAACCGCGGTCACCGCGCCGAAGCGCTTGGTGACCCCGTCGAGGGAAAGGGCCTGCATGGCGTATGTGGAAGCGGGCGTTGCGCGCAGGCGGCCGGCGGGCCCGGAGCCCCGCCGGCCGCGGGCCGTCAGGCGCCGGTGATCATGGACGTCCAGCGGTCGGAGATCCAGTCTCCCCGCTCGAGGTACATCCCGTAGGCGGGCAGGATCGGATCGATGTCGCTGGACACGGCCGCGAACTCATCGTCGCTGAGGTCCGTGACGTCGCGCTTCACCGTCGGGGCAGTACCGACATTGCGCGCCAGCTTGGCCTGGATTTCCGGCCGGCACATGTAGTCGATAAAGACATGGGCTTCCTCCAGCCTGTCGGACGCCTTGGATACCGACCAGGAGCCGGAGTCGAGCACGCCGCCCTCCTTCGGGAAGGTGGAGCGCACCGGAAAGCCGTCGGCGGCGGCGAGGCCGGTGACGTCGTGGTAGTACTGACCCATCGGAATCTCGCCGCTCTGCAGGGCCTGCTGGAATTGCCCCTCATCCCGGTACCACAGCTTGACGTTGGGCTTCACCTCGCTGAGCTTCTCCAGGACTTCGACGATGCCTTCCTCGGTCTCCAGGATGTCCATGCCGCCGAAATGGGTCTTGGCCGTGATCTCCAGGAGAAAGGAGTTGGTGGCGAGCGCCAGCAGGCCCAGGCTGTTCTCGTTCTCCGGGTCCCAGAACTCGGCCCAGCTTTCGGGTTCATCGGGATAGGTGTCCGTGTTGGTCACCAGAGTGATGTACCAGGACACCGCGCCGATACCCGAAATGCCGCCGTCATCGTACTGATGAACAAAATGCGGCAGCAGATGGCTCTTGTTGGGCAGCTTGTCGCCGTCCAGCGGCGCCCACAGCCCGGCGTTCTCGCCTTTCTGGCGCGGGACCTGGGCCATCATGGACACGTCCGCCGGCGCCTGGCCCGCTCGGGCGGCGTTTTCCAGCTGCACCAGCCAGGCCTCGCCGGTGGGCTCAGCGATGGATTCGATCTCGATGCCGGTTTCGGCGGTGAAATCAGGATAGATGTGCTTGTCGAAAGAGTCCTTGAAATAGCCGCCGTAGGTGCCGACTTTCAGAGTCGAGGCGGCACGCGAACGCTGTGGAATGATGCCCACGGCGGCGCCCGCCGCCAGGGCGCCGGTGCCGGCCAGGAAGCGGCGGCGGGAAGGATTCAGATGATTCGTGCTCATGTCGGTACCCCCCGTATGTCGGGTTTTTGTCGATGTACGGTGTCGATGCTACAGCAACCAGGGCGACGCCCCAAGGTCCGCGCGCTATGCACCCCGGATCTCGAAATCATGGGTGATCGCCGCGGTCTCGTTCAGCATCCGGGTGGCGGAACAGTACTTTTCCGCCGACAGGCGCACGGCGCGCTCCACGGCTTCGGGCTTCAGGCCGCGGCCGGAGACCACGTAGTGCATGTGAATGCTTGTGAACACTTTCGGAACGCTCCCGGCACGCTCCGCTTCGAGCTCCACCACGCAGTCGGTGACATCCTGCCGGGACTTGCCGAGGATACTCACCACGTCCGCCGCCGAGCAGGCACCGGCGCCCATCAGCACTACCTCCATGGGCCGACTGCCGCGGTTGCGGCCGCCGAGCTCCGGCGGGCCGTCCATGACGATGGTATGGCCGCTGTCCGCGGAAGCCTCGAACATCATGCCGTCGACCCAGCGCACCGATGCTTTCATGCGTCGTTCTTCCGCAGGTCGAACAGTCCGGCGAGCTCCGTCCCGGGGTCCGGTGCGCGCATGAAGGCCTCTCCCACCAGAAAGCCGTGAATGCCGTGCTCCTGCATGAGGAGCACGTCCTCGCGGCGCAGGATGCCGCTTTCCGTTACGATCACGCGATCTTCGGGAATGTCCCCCACCAGTTCCAGCGTGGTGGCGAGACTGGTCTCGAAAGTCCGCAGATCGCGGTTGTTGATGCCGATCAGCGGGAGGCGCAGCGCCAGGGCTCTTTCCAGCTCCTCCCGGTCGTGCACCTCCACCAGGACGTCCATGCCCAGGTCCAGGGCCAGCCCGGACAGGTCCACGAGCTGCGCATCCCCCAGGGCGGCCACGATGAGCAGGACACAGTCCGCGCCGATCACCCGGGATTCCCAGATCTGATAGGGATCGATCATGAAATCCTTGCGCAGAACGGGCAGCGTACAGCAATCCCGCGCCGTCCCCAGATGCTCGTCGGCACCCTGGAAGAACTGCTCGTCGGTGAGCACCGACAGGCAGGCGGCGCCGCCCCGGGCGTAGCTCGCCGCGATGGCGCCGGGGTCGTAGTCCTCGCGGATCACACCCCGGCTGGGGGATGCCTTCTTGATTTCCGCGATCACCGCCGGGCGCGCCTGCCGCATACGGTTCTCCAATGCCGACAGAAAGCCCCGTGGCGGGGCCTGACCCGCGCTCCGATCGCGCAGAACGGCCATTGGCATCCCCTGCGCGCGAGCCGCGATTTCCTCGGCCTTGTGCCGGACAATGCGGGTCAGGATATCGGACACGGAATAATCGCTACGGGCTTAAAGGCTCTGGGTATAGTCGACGAACTGCTTGAGCTTGTGCCGGGCAGCCCCGCTGTCGACTGCCTCCCGGGCGCTGTCCACGCCGGCCCGAAGCGACTCGACGATACCCGAGGTATATATCGCAGCGCCGGCGTTTAGGACGAGCATGTCCCGCGCGGCGCCGGGTTCCCCGTCAAACACCCAGTTGATCATCCTCAGGCTCTCCACCCCACTGTTCACAGACAGGCTGCGAAGGCTGTCATGATGCACACCGTATTCCTCGGGATCGAGCATCCACGTTTTCACCAGCCCATCCCGGAGCTCGGCCACCTGGGTAGGCGCGGCAATGCTGATCTCATCGAGACCGTCGTCGGAATGCACCACCAGCACGTGGCGGCTGCCCAGACGCTCCAGCGCATAGGCCAGGGGCTCCACCAGCTCGCCGGTAAACACACCGAGCAGTTGATTCGGCGCGCCAGCCGGATTGGTGAGCGGGCCCAGAACGTTGAATATGGTTCGCACCGCCATTTCCTTGCGCGGGCCAATGGCGTGCTTCATCGCGTTGTGGTGCGCCGGCGCGAACATGAAGCCGATGCCCACGTCCCGGATGCAGGCGCCGACCTGCTCCGGGGTCAGGTCGATTCGCGCTCCGGCCTGCTCCAGCAGGTCAGCGCTGCCGGAACTGCTGGATACCGACCGGTTGCCGTGCTTGGCCACCTGGGCGCCGGCGGCGGCGCAGACGAAAGCGCTGCCGGTGGAAACGTTGAATATCTTGCTCTGGTCACCCCCGGTCCCGCAGGTATCCACCAGGTGCGGCACGTCCACTTTCACCCGTGCGGACAGGGACCGCATGACCGCGGCGGCGGCGGCGATCTCCTCGATGGTCTCGCCCTTCATGCGCAGCCCGATCAGGAATCCGCCAATCTGGGCCGACGTGGCCTCGCCGGTCATGATCTGATTCATCACCGCGGTCATTTCGTCGCTGGTGAGATCCCGGCGGTCGCTGATCGCCTGGATCGCTTCCTGTATGGTCATGTTGCTCATTCGAACGCTGCCGGATTTGTGGTTGTTCTGTAACGGGCCCGCCGCCGCCGTGGCGGCAGTGTAGCAGAGGCTAGGAGCCTGTCCGAGTAATCATGACGCTACTGTGGCGGCGGCAAATCGGTCCATATTTCCGATCCTCCTCGTCACATAGTCACCACTATGCTCCTCGAATGATCGAAAATCTGTCCTCGATTTTCCACTCGCCTCGCTACGCGCAGATTACTCGGACAAGCTCCCAGGCCGCGCCCTCGCCTACGCCGCCCGGGGTGGCCGCCGCTCGATGAAATGTCTCAGCAGGTCATGGCCGTGCCGGGTAAGTATGGATTCCGGATGAAACTGCACGCCCTCGACCTCGAGCTCGCGGTGGCGCATGCCCATGATCTCGCCGTCGTCGGTCCAGGCCGTGATCTCCAGGCACGCCGGCAGCGATTCCCGCTCCACCACCAGCGAATGATAGCGCGTGGCCTCGAAGGGATCGGGCAGTCCCCGGAAGACGCCCTGGCCGGCGTGATGAATCATCGACGTCTTGCCGTGCATCAGGACTTTCGCGTGCACCACCCGGCCGCCGTACGCCTGGCCGATGCTCTGGTGGCCCAGGCACACGCCGAGGATCGGAATGCGTCCCGCGAAGCGCGTGACGACGTCGACGGAGATGCCGGCCTTGTCTGGGGTACAGGGTCCGGGAGATATCACGATATGCGCCGGCTTCAGCGCCTCGATGTCGTCGACGCCGATCTCGTCGTTGCGGTGGACACGCACCTCTTCACCCAGCTCCCCCAGGTACTGCACCAGGTTGTAGGTGAAGGAATCATAATTGTCGATCATCAGGAGCAT
>JAXHNI010000006.1:0-43779 GCA_034520625.1 Gammaproteobacteria bacterium
TCAAGGATCCGAGGCATCCGGGGCGGAGAAAATCCCTCCGTCCCCTTTTTTCCGACCAGTTTGCCTGGCGGTCATAGCAAGTGGGAACCACCTGATACCATTCCGAACTCAGAAGTGAAACCATTTAGCGCCGATGATAGTGCGGCATTCGCCGTGTGAAAGTAGGACACCGCCAGGCTATTATTATGAGGACCCCGGTCGCGAAAGCGGCCGGGGTTTTTGTTTTCAGGACAGCGGTGTCCTGCTTCTACACGGCGAATGCACAATACGAACCTTGCTACCTCCGCCACGCCACCCCGCGAACCAAATTCCCCGACACCCGTGATTTTCGTATTGTGAATCTCTCTCTACTATTCAACAGAGAGGGGAGTCCTTAGGATTCATTCATCAATTTATCTCAGTCATGAACCCAAGATGGACTACTCCGAAGTCGCCGGTCTGAAAGTATCCGCAAACATCAGGACTCTGGTCGATGAAGAAATCGCCCCCGGTACTGACGTGACCGCCGAAGCGTTCTGGCAATCTCTGGCGGCGATTATTTCTCGCTTCGCCCCGGATAACCGCATGCTGCTCGAAGAGCGCGATCGCATCCAGAGGGAGATCGACGACTGGGTTGCGGGGAACAGAAGTCGCCTTCTGGATACCACCGGTCAAAAGGCATTTCTCGAGTCCATTGGATACATTGTGGAGGAAGGTGGCCCGTTCAAGGTCGACGTGAGCGACGTCGACGACGAAATCGCGTTGATCGCCGGCCCCCAACTCGTAGTGCCCGTTCAGATCGCCCGATACGCACTGAACGCCGCGAATGCGCGCTGGGGAAGCCTGTACGACGCGGTGTACGGAACCGATGTCATTGGCGCCCCGGATACGACCGAACCGGGTTATGACCCGGACCGTGGGCGGGCCGTAGTCGCCTATGTGAAGGACTTCCTGGACCGCGTCGTTCCGCTGGGGGAAGGCACCTATGCCGACGTAGTCCGGTTCGCGCTGCAGACAGAGGAAGGGATAGCCGGGCTGCGGGTGACGCTTCGGGACGGGACGGAAACCGGCTTGGCGGACGATATGCAGTTTGCCGGCTACAACACCAGCGTCGGGACCCTGACCGAAATATTCCTCAAGAACAACGGTTTGCATATCCGCTTGCTGATAGATCCCGAGCATGCAGTCGGCCGGCAGGATCTGGCCGGCATCAAGGATGTCGTCCTCGAGTCCGCGGTTACCACTATTCAGGATTTCGAGGATTCCGTGGCGGCCGTTGACGCGGCGGACAAGGAGCTCGTCTATCGCAATTGGCTGGGATTGATGAACGGCAGCCTCGAAACACCGGTGGAGAAAAATGGAAGCGTCCACACCCGGCGTCTCCACCCGGATCTGGAATACTTCACCCCGGAGGGGACGCCGTCGACGCTGCACGGTCGCAGTGTACTTTTCGTGCGCACAGTCGGTCTTCACATGTACACCGACTGTGTGCTGGATCCGCAAGGAAATCCGACACCGGAAGGGATTCTTGACACGATGGTGGCCGGCCTGGCCGCGAAGCACGATCTCGGTGGTGCCGGGCCGGTGAAAAACAGCCGCAAGGGCAGTGTATATATAGTCAAGCCGAAACTGCACGGTCCCGAGGAAGTGAAATTCACTATCGCGCTGTTCGAGGCCGTGGAGGACGCGCTGAAACTACCGGCGGGCACAATCAAAATAGGCATAATGGACGAGGAACGAAGAACCACAGTCAACCTCAAGGAATGCATCCGCGCTGCCAGGAGCCGCGTGGTGTTCATCAATACCGGTTTCCTCGACCGAACCGGTGACGAGATACATACCGTAATGAATGCGGATGCTGTGGTCCCCAAGCCGGAGATCAAGGATGCGGCGTGGATCAAGGCGTATGAGAACTGGAACGTGGACATCGGTATCGAGACCGGCCTGCCGGGCCACGGCCAGATCGGCAAGGGCATGTGGCCAATGCCGGATTCCATGAAAGCCATGGTGGACACGAAGTCCGGCCACCCCGAAGCCGGCGCCAGCACGGCCTGGGTTCCATCTCCCACGGCGGCCACGCTCCATGCCATGCACTATCACCAGGTAAGCGTGGCCGACCGCCAGCGCGAGCTGGCCGGCCGCCAGCGCGCGGATATCCATGATCTCCTCACGCCGTCCTTGCTGGGTGATCGGCGGCTTGAACGCGACGAAATCGAGAAAGAAATGGACAACAATGCGCAGGGAATACTGGGCTATGTCGTACGCTGGATCGGCCAGGGGGTCGGCTGTTCCAAGGTACCGGATATCAACGATGTCAACCTCATGGAAGACCGGGCCACGCTGCGTATTTCCAGCCAGCACATCGCCAACTGGCTCGAGCATGGAATCGTTACCCGGGAACAGGTGGTGAGCACCATGCAGCGCATGGCGCGTATCGTCGACCAGCAGAACGTCGGCGACCCCGCCTATCAGCCCATGGCGCCGGACTTCGAGACGAGCGTTGAGTTCAATGCGGCCCTGGACCTGGTTTTCCACGGTGTTGCCGAGCCGAACGGATATACAGAAAACATCCTGCATACAAGACGGCGGGAGAAGAAACAGCAGATCGCCCTCGAGGGGGGCGGCGCCTGAATCCTACGTCGGCTTTCGGTCCCGGGAGGGCCCGGTTCGGGTCACAGGGTCTTCTCCAGGTGCTCGTAGACCCGTTTCCTCAACAGATTGAAGCCCAACGGCGTCATCGCCAGAAACGAGCCCCGGTGGGAGTAGTTCATTGAAATCCGCTCCGGGCGCCCCAGGGCCTCCCACCATGCCTCGCGTGAGGTTTCCGGAATACAGTCATCCTTTCCGGCATCGATGATCAACACGCTGCGGGGATTCACCCTGTGCGGATAGTGGGCGGGGTCGAGCTCCTCGAACTTCCCGCTTATTACCTGTTCGTATTCCTCGAGCTCCAGCCCGAGGTTGCTCATTATCGCTTCTCGCGTCGTTTTCTCGTTTCCGGGGCAATTGCTGACGATCTTCGCAATTTGCGCACCGCCCATCACCAGGGCGCTCGAGCGGATCCTCCGGTCGCTCTGGGCCACGAGGGTGCCGGTGATTGCGCTGATGCTGAATCCGACGAGTCCAATGCGCTGGGCGTCGATTTCCGTCCGCGTTTCCGCCCAATCGATCAGGCGCCGAGTGTCGATTACCGCGTGTTTCAGTCGTTGTGCGGCGTTAGAAAGTCCGGCAATGAACTCGTCCAGGTTCTCGGACTGCGCAATTCTTTGCCAGGGCATGAGTCGATAAGAGCCATCCACGAGCAGCACGTTCACTCGACCCCGGCTGCGATTGAGCAGCGTGCGGGTCATCTTTACGGACGGGTACTCGGAGACTCCCCACACCGGAAGCACGATTACCAGCGGCGCATTGCCGGCCGACAGGCTGGCATAGTAAGTGCCGGTCAAACTGTTGCCGGGCTGGCCGTTCTCGAAGCTTGCCGGCATGGTGAATCGGTGGATCGCGTATCCGGGCCTGCGGTCCCCGGTTTCCACCAGGACAAGCTCATCGGCGGATCCAGAGTAGTTGAAAACAGCCATCGGTGGCCGATCCGCATCCGGAATCGACGGCCCGCCGACAGGGTAGTGAACGTGCGATATGCAGGCCGTCGCCGAAAGGAGGACAAGTGCCGTAGCGGCGGGACACCTTGCGGGTGACCTCACGACCGGTCAGCGCTTATCCGTTCCAGCGGGGTCCGGAGCAAAAGCGCCTTCGACGCGTGGTCCCCGGAGCCGGGCGCCCAGTGCCTTCAGGGGGTGGGAGAATGTCTCGTCCACGGCTGTTCCTTCATAGCCGCAGTGCGCCATGCAGTTGTTGCACTTCGGGTTACGCCCAACGCCGTATTTGTCCCATTCCGTGGATTCCACCAACTCCGAGAAGGAGCCCGCATAGCCCTCGCCCACGAGCAGGTAGCACGGCTTTTGCCAGCCGAATATGTTGAAGGTGGGGTTGCTCCACGGTGTGCACTGATAACTCCGGTTTCCGGCGAGAAAATCCAGGAACAGGCTGGAATGGTTGAAACGCCACCGGCGGCTCTTTCTCCCGCCTTGCCGGAAAATTTCCCGGAACATTCGTTTACTCTCGGTACGTCCCGGAAACACGTCCTGGTTCGGTGCGAACTCGTAGCTGTACCCTGGCGAGACCGTAATTCCTTCGATGCCCAGGGACATGGCATAGTCGAAGAATCCGGCGACATCGTCGGGATCCTCCCCGGTAAACAAGGTGCAGTTCACGGTGACTCGGAACCCCCCTCCGACGGCAAGCCTGATCGCCGAAGTCGCCCTGTCGAACACACCCTTCTGGCACACGGACTCGTCATGGCGCTCCCGGTTTCCATCCAGGTGAATCGAGAAGGTCAGGTAGCGGGAAGGGGCATAGTCGCCGATACGCTTTTCCAGGAGTAGTGCATTGGTGCACAGGTATACGAACTTGCGCCGCGCGATGATGCCGTTGACGATTTGCGGCATCTCCCGGTGGATCAGGGGCTCGCCGCCGGGGATGGAGACGATGGGGGCGCCGCACTCGTCAACGGCATTCAGTGCGTCCTCCACGGACAGGCGCTTCTTCAGAATGTGAGCCGGGTAGTCGATCTTCCCACATCCGGCGCAGGCCAGGTTGCACTGGAACAGCGGCTCCAGCATGAGCACCAGGGGATAGCGCCGGTTGCCTGACAGCCTCTGCTTGAGAAGATACTTGCCGACGCGGTACTGCTGAATCAGGGGTACGCCCATGCCACCCTCCGGCGTTGGGTATCCGCGGCTACGTCTCCCGTGGTGCCGCCGCGAACTCGTGAAGCGCGTTGCCATGCTCCTGCTGAATTCTGAGCCATTCCAGCTTCATCCATGGCGTGAACTTGCCTGGCTCCTCGGCCAGCTCGCGATCCAGCCTGTCCGCCGAAACAAAGCGCCAATCGGCGATTTCGTTGGCATTGACCACGATATCATCACTGCTGCGGCCAAGATACACCCAGCACAACTCGTGCTCCGACCCCACCTCGTCATATTGGGCCTGATAGATGAACTTGAACAGGAATTCCAGCTCGCTGGTCAACCCCAGTTCCTGGTAGAGCCGGCGGCTGATCGCTTCGGGCATGTCTTCGCCCCGCCGGGGATGGCTGCAGCAGGCGTTCGACCAGTACATCGGCCAGAGCCGTTTCTGACTGCTGCGCTGCTGCAGAAGCACGTCGCCGTTCTCGTTGAAGATGAACAGGGAAAACGCACGGTGCAGCTGGCCGTGGCCGTCGTGGCACTCGTCCTTGGAGAGATTCCCGATTTCGTTGTCGTTCTCATCCACGAGGATCAGCTTTTCGTCTCCAAAGGATACGATTTCGTTGCTGGCGGCCGGCAGATTATTCAATTCTGACCTCCATCGCCTGATACCCGGCGTGTTCCATTGCTTCCGTCACACCACCCGCGTTGTCGGGGCACAGGGCGATAATGGAACCACCACCGCCGCCGCCGGTGAGCTTTGCGCCAAGAGCCCCGTTGTTGCGCGCGATCTGAATCATTTCCTCGATTTCCCAGCTTGAAACCTGCAGGGAGTTCAGCAACCCCTGACAGACGTTCATCAGCTCACCCAGGTGCTCCAGGTCGTGGGTCTGGACCGCCTTGGCGCCCTGCCTGGACAAATCGTCGATTCCGTCAAATATGCGTTCGTAGAGCGCCTGGTTCCGCTCCCAGGCGCGGCGCACGCCGGCGACCATTCTGGCTGTCAGACTCTCGACCCCGCTCATCCCGATTACAATGGTGATCGGGGCCGGCGTCCTGAGTTTCCTGATCAAGGCCGGCTCGCCTTTCCGGTACAGCAGCAGCTCGCCGTAGGTGGCCATGGTGTTGTCGATACCGCTGGGGGTGCCATGGGCCACCTTCTCGCACTCGAACGCCAGCAGGTTCACTTCCTCGTCGCTCAGACCCAGGCGGAAGTGCTGGTCGATGGCCCGGATGATGGACACGGCGATCGCCGCTGACCCCCCGAGGCCCATTGCCCGCGGCACGTTAGCGAACACGGTAATGCGCATGGACCGGTCGTTCAGCGCCAGGCGGTCCAGGATCAGCGCCAGGGGCTGGTCGAACGACTGCGGCGCCCTGGCGTGCGGGTGAAGGGTATGTTCCACACCCCAGCGCGGGATCATGATCTCGATGCCGTCCTTAATATCCTCGATCTGGGACTGAATGGCCAACGGCACGGGCGCGGCGATGGCATGGCGCCCGTAGACCACGGCGTGCTCTCCAAGCAGAATGACCTTTCCGTGTCCCGCCGCCAGGCTGACGGTTTCCCCGACGGTGGCCCGGGGGCCCGCCGTTGCCGGTGGAATGGACTCGTTGCGAACCTGGCGTATGAGCTCTTCGGCTTTCCAAACCTTGATCTGGCCGCTTTCGATGAGCCGTTCCACGACGGTATCGAAGATTTCCGGCGGTGCCCCGGCCGCGGTCGCCACGCTCCGTGCATGCAATGTCATGTGTCCCTGCTGAATACCCTCGGTTGCCAGCGCGCGCAGGGCCGCGAAATTCTGCGCCAGCCCCACCGCGCCCATCACCTGCGCCAACTCCCGCGCCGACGTTGTCCCCAGCAGCCGCAGGTTGAGGGCCACCGTGGGGTTGGATTCCAGGGGCCCGCCCACGGTGCCCACCTTCAGGGGCATCTCGAGCTCGCCCACCAGCCGGCCGGAATCGTCTTTGAACCACCGCGACAGTGACGTATAGCCGTTGCCCCGGGCGGCGTAGGCATGCGCGGCGGCTTCCACTGCCCGCCAGTCGTTGCCGGTGGCCAGGGTCACAGCGTCGATGCCGTTCATGATTCCCTTGTTGTGGGTGGCGGCGCGGTAGGGGTCGATGGACGCGAAGTCGCTGGCAATGACAATCCCGTCCCTGACCTGCTCGCCGTCGAATCCCTTGCCGCCCAGCAGCTCCACGGGAATTTCACAGCGCGCCCTGACCATAGATCGGTCCGTGAGGTTCGACAGAATGCGCAGGAATACCTTGCCGTCCGTGATGGTCTCGATCAGGGAGGCGATCCCCTCGCACATCGTATTGACCAGGTTGGCGCCCATGGCATCACAGGTGTCCACCAGCAGATGTACCACGAGCATGTCTCCTTCGCTGCCCGGGCCGGGATGGGTGTGAACTTCGATGTCCCGGGCGCCGCCGCCGCGCGCGACCATTTTCGGATGCAGGCTGTTGGCGAGGTTGATGATTTCCTGCTTGCGCTGCAGGATGGCGGCTTTGGCTTTAGCTGTATGGCGCACGCCAACGACCTGGACCTGGCCGATCAGAATCGGCTCGGTGCTTTCGGCAACGAAGCCGCCGCAGCTGCGCACAACCTTGGCGGCGGAGCTCAGAGCGGCGACGATTGACGGCTCCTCGACAACCAGCGGGATCACATATTCTTTTTCATTGATGACGAAGTTGAGTGCGAGTCCGACCGGCAGCCCCATGACGCCGATGACATTTTCGATCATCTTGTCGGCGGTGCGGATGTTCAGGACGTGCTCGCCGCGCATCAGCGACATGTAGTCAGCCTTGTTCAGGAGCCCGCGCTCGTGTACGGCGCGAACTCGATCGTTTACTGACAGGTTGTAGAAATCCGGTATTCTCGATACGTTTGCGAGCATTGTTTAGTTCCCCGAACGGGTCTCGACGCCTTCCCGATCGTATCTCAGAGACAGTGGTTGAAAGTTTCCGGCCGCCAGGCCGGACCGGAACCCGGCGAGCGCTTCGGGATCCCGGGACATGCCGACGCCTATGTCCCCGCCGCCGGCCCCGCAGGGTTTATAGACCACGCCGTACCGCCTGGCGAGGCGCTGCAGACGCCGGTGCGGAGCTGACAGTATATCGATACTCGAGGCGCTGCCCAGCACTTCCAGTGCGTCGGCGTACTCGTTAATGCAGTCCAGGAACGTTTGGGCCTCG
This sequence comes from Gammaproteobacteria bacterium, assembly GCA_034520625.1. Taxonomy (GTDB): domain Bacteria; phylum Pseudomonadota; class Gammaproteobacteria; order Arenicellales; family JAANXG01; genus JAANXG01. The sequence goes on from JAXHNI010000006.1 coordinate 7,926, forward strand.
TTGCCGCGCGCCGCGGAAGCGGCGCCACGGGCGATTTCCGACAGGGTGCCCATGATCGCCTGGTAGGACCGCTCACCGTCCCGGCGCCATCGGTCGATCTGTGCCAGGAATCCGCCCGTCGAGGCCTCCCGCCCGGTCCAGACGAATGCATAAGAAACGTCGTCCGGCAGGTCGGTGGGCGCGGCCCGCGGCGACGGGAAGCGACTGTATTCGATTATGCCGCCGTGCAGGCTGGCGGCGATATCCAGACCGCTGCCGCGGGATCCCTGGAGGCCGGCATGAATATTCACGAGACGCTCCAGATCCGGCATCGGGACCGCTTCGTGCTGCGACGCAACATGATAACCCAGGGCGTGGCACAATGCGACGGTCAGGGCCGCGCTGGCGCCCAGCCCCAGCTTGCGGGTTTTACCGTTGCGGTTCGCCGTCAACGGCGTGCTGTCGAGGATCAGGTCGAACGGGCGGCAGGGCCACCCGTTGCCGCTCGCGGCGAAGAACCCCGCCATGGTGTGGGTGGCGAGCCGGAACGTTGCCGCATCACCCTCGAGCCAGGTGGGGCCGGAAGTCTCCAGCCGGAAGCGGCCCCGGTCCGTCGTCAGGCCCGGTGCGGTGACCGAGCACGAGGAGTCGTCGTGGGGATGCAGTGAAACCTGCACCCGCCGGTCGACCGCCATGACCAGGGCGGGCGCGCCTTCCAGAACCGCGTACTCCCCGATGATGACGACCTTGCCGGGGGCCGACGCAACGATGCTCACGGCTCGGCATTCACGACCCGGGCGCCCGCGCCCAGGCCGCTCTCCAGCACGTTCAGAACCCCGGGGATCGCGGCCAGGCTCTCCACCACACGGGCCTGGTGCTCCGGCAGGCATATCGCCTTGACCTGCGGACCGGCGTCCATGGTGAAGAACACCGCCACACCCTCTTCCCGGAGCTCCCGGACCCGGTGCAGGCATGCCACCGTCGCCGGGTTCCAGTAGATCAACCCGGGGTCCGCGCTCAGCATCAGGGCGTGCATTTTCAGGGTACTCCGCTCGCCGACCCGCGCGAGCCTGTGGAAATCCCGATCCAGGATGGCGTCCCGCGCCTCCCGGAAATCCGCGTCGGCCGCCGCCAGCCAGGCCTGGTAGTAGTCCGACGTGCGGGCGGTGCGTTCCATGCCCGCCGTCGATCCGACGCTTTTGGCGCCGCTCGCCGTTACCGCAACCACGATCGACAAAGGCCACTCCTCTTCGCTGAGCAGCGGGGCGGCGGTTTCCTCGCACGGGTCGAGCGGCAGGGCCACGAAGCCCCCGTAGAGCGAGCGCGCGGCGGACCCGGAGCTCCTGCGGGCAATCCGTGACAGCTCGTCCCGGGACAGCTCCAGGCCCAGGGCCCGGTCCACGGCCACGACCAGGGCGGCGAACCCGGAGGCGGAGGACGCCAGCCCGGCCCCGGTGGGAAAGTTGTTCCGGGATTCCACCATCGCGAACACCTCGCGCCCGGCGCGGGCCCGCAGCATGTCCAGGCAGCGGGTGACCCGGCGGGCGACCCGCTCGTCCACGTGGCCGTCGATGGAGAACGAGTCCGCGGCCAGCCCCGGTTCGAACCGGACGCGGGTGTAGGTGTAGAGCGCGTCCAGGGTCACGGAAATGGAGGGCACGGCCGGCCGGTTGCCGGGCCCGTCCTGCTTTCCCCAGTACTTGACCAGTGCGATGTTCGGATGGGCAATGGCGGCGGCTTCCACGGACGGGCTCGAATGATCCAGGGTTCGGTTCGGAATGGGGGGCGGATTGTATCCCACCTGGGTGCCGGATGGATGGCGTGAGCCGGGGCTCAGGGCCGCATCGGGGTATGGCAGAGGGAGCCACCGCCCGTGCTGTCGTAATGCCGTCCGGCGCGGGCTGCTACACCCGCTCGCCCGCCCCATAGCGGGACAGTGCCTGCGCGGCCGCCTCCAGCCCCGACCGGGCGCGGCGGTATCGCGGCACCAGCCGGGTAAGGCCGGCCCAGTCGCCCGGATGCCGCATTAATCCTGCGATCAGGGCCCGGACATGAAGGGTGCCGTCGGGTAATGCGCAATCGTGAACGATCCGGGGCAGCCGGTCGTGGGACTCGTCGATCACCGCCCGGATGACCAGGAATGGCAGGTTCAGGGCGGCGCACGCCTCGCCGATTCGGCCGCTTTCCATGTCCACGGCAACGGCGTTCGCGGGAATTCCAGTACCGTGCTTGTCGTCGGGGGTTTCCAGGATGCGATCCGACTCCAGCAGCGTTCCGGTGGACACCTCCCGAGTGCCGGTCAGCATCCCCCGGACGCTGTTCCGGGAGCCGGAATCCGTGCGGAAGGTATCGCCATGCCGGGAGATGATGTATTCGGGAAGCACCAAGTCTCCCGCACGGAGCCGGGGCGACAAGGCGCCGGCGGTGCCCCAGCTGACGATCAAGTGGCTGCCGCCGTCGCGGAGCTGGCGGACGGTATCACCGATGCCGTCCGCTGCCACGCCGCAGGCCCGGACGGTGAGCGCGGGATGCCGGGCCAGCGGTCCGGCTTCCCGTTGCAGCGCGGTAACGACGCCGATGCCGGCGCGGTGGGACGCGGTCACTGGGTGGGGTAAGCGGCGCGCTCGAAACCCTGATACGTCGATACTTCCTGGGTCAGCGGAAGGCCCCGGGCGGACCAGGCGAACAGCGCCCTGGTCAGTGCGTCGCTCCGGCACACCGCGCTGGTCACCCGAACGGTATTGCGCACCGTCCGCCGCGATACCTTGACTTGGCGGCCGGTGTCGAATCCAGGATTGGCGCGGATCCTCTGGAGAGTCAGTACGGCGAGCACCAGGCTCCACAGGCAGAACCGGCGAATGCCTGTTTCATGGGCCGGTATCAGGAGAGTATAGGACAGGGCATTCCTCAGGTGGCCGTGGGCGACGCCCAGCAGATCGTTCAGGGCGGCGGTGAACGCGGTGTGGTCGCGTCCCGGCTCGAGCCTGGCGAGGTCATAGCCGTGGGCTGCGAAAATGTCCCTGGGCAGCCAGCAGGTACCCCGGACGCGGTCCTCCCAGATATCCTTGAGGATATTCGTCATCTGAAGCCCCTGTCCGAAGGACGCCGATAGTTCGAGAAGCTCGGTCCGGGAGCGGGCGATCCGGGGCGAATAGTTGCAGAACAGCTCGGTGAGCATCTGGCCCACGACCCCCGCGACGTAATAGCAGTATTGGTCCAGGGCCGGCAGGTTCGGCAGTCCGTCGCACCGGGGATGGCGTTGGAACGCGGGCATACCGCGGCACATTACCGCCACGCGGCGTCTGAAAATGGCCTGGGTGGCGTCGTCCAGCCGCCGGGTTACGCGGAGCACCCGGTCGGCATGGCGTACCAGTTCCATTTCCTGCGGCGACGATGCGCCGGACAGCTCCTGTCCCAGGCTGCGGGCAAAAGCCCGGGCATCATCCCGGCCGTTGAGCAGGTCGATGAACCATTGATGGAAGCGTTCCTTGTCTGGGGGCGCCACCCCCGGATCATCCTCGATGGTGTCCGCGATCCGGCACAACAGGTAGGCGTTGGTGACGGTTCGCCTCAGGGGTGCCGGGAGCTGGGGTATGGTCAGGGCGAAAGTGCGCGAGACCCCGGACAGGACGGCGTCCTGGAAGCGTTCGTCATCCCATTCCGTGTTCGGCTCAGCCAGGGGGTTCATTGTGGTCGGGCGGTGGTCCGGTAGGTGTCTTGGGCCTGCATGGCGAGTCCGATTGTACTGCAATTGCAGCGCGTTACCGAACGGCGCCCCAGGCGCCGCCCGATTCAGTGAAGCTCCACGAACGGGACGACCCTCCCGGACGGTTGTTCCGGGGACGGGCTGCGTCGCCGCTGAGTTACTGGCCTTTTCCCAGCGGCTCCACGTGGGCATGCCGCTCGTCGCTTCGCTGGTACTCGAACTCGTCCCGCCCGACGGCCCCGCCCGAGATAATGAAGGTCATGGCTTCCTCCACGGTCATGTCGGTGCTGATGAGACGGTCCACCGGCACCAGTTCGAGATAGCCGGAAGTGGGATTGGGCGTGGTCGGCACGTAGACCGCCGCCAGCTCCTGGCCGCTGGTGTTGTCGTTGATGATCCGCGTCACAAAGCCGACGGCGCGCATGTGGCGGCTCGGAAACTCGATGAGCACCACCCGGTCGAACTCCTTTTTCTCCTGGTTCAGCACCTGCAGCAGCATTTTGGTGGAACCATAGACCTTTTTCACGAAGGGGATTCGATTCATAATGCGATCGAACAGGTTTACAATCCTTCTGCCGATCACCCGGGTGGTGATCCAGCCCAGCGTGCACAGTCCCAGCACGGTAATAATCACCGCCATGGCGGGCTGCAGCCAGGGATGAAGGAGTATCTCCGAGATGGCGGGATACGTGAACTGGAGGCCGCGGGCCAGAGCGCCTACCCACGGCGCACCCAACTGCGACAATTGGGTGATGACGAAACTGAACACCAACCAGGTAATCCACAGTGGGATCACCGTCAATATTCCCGTGAGGAGATAGTTTTGGAATCTGCTTACTTTTTTCGCCATGGCTCCGGCTTGCCGGTGCGCTCGCCCGGTCTCGTTGGTGGTATTACGACGCCTTCGACCCTGGCCGTGATTGTATCTGGTATTGAGCCGGGATTCCGAGGTTCCGGTCCCGGGCCGTGCGATGAGTGAGCCGTCCGGGCAGTCCATCGGCGAGGTGATCCGGGACCGTCGCACCATCAATTTCTTCAAGCCCGACGTTCCCCCGCGGGAGGTCGTGCTGGAAGCAATAGATCTCGCCCGCTGGGCACCCAATCATCATCTGACCGAGCCATGGCGATTCTATCTGCTGTCGGATGCCATCAAGCAGCAGATCGTGAATCTGAACGCGAATCTGGTTGCCCGGGCCAAAGGCGAGGAAGCGGGCCGGGCGAAGCGGGAGCGCTGGGGCCGGATACCGGGATGGCTGGTGGTAACCTGTGTACGAAGCCACGACGAGCTCCGCCGGAAGGAGGACTATGCCGCGTGCTGCTGCGCCGTTCACAACCTCGCGCTGTACCTCTGGTCCCGTGGGATCGGAATGAAATGGACGACGGGCGCCGTAACCCGCACCGATGCGTTCTATGACCTGGTCTGGGTGGATCCGGTGGTGGAGGAAGTGGTCGGCTTGTTCTGGTACGGCTATCCGGACGAGGTACCGGTAAGCGTGCGCAAGCCGGTGCCGGAGATCCTGGTGGAGCTGTAGCTCCCGTCCCGGCGCCGCTCACCGTGGAGTGCGACGGGTTTTTCGTATCGACGCGACGGGGGAGGAATCCGGTTGGTGCCGGATGGCGAAAACGGACCGGGAGGGGCGCGCGCCCGGTCTGGTACCATCAATACTGTCGTTTCAATGGGTGTCATTGTGGCCTGAATGCCAGTTCGGCCCATCATTCCCGAGCTCCTATAGCCAGTTCTGTTAATGACTCGACCCGAGATTCGCTGGGACGAATTCCCGTATCCATCGCGGCGCATGCCGGTATTCGCCCGCAATGTCGTCGCCACGTCGCAGCCACTCGCCGTACAGGCGGGCATACACATGTACCAGCAGGGCGGCAACGCCGTGGACGCCGCCCTGGCCGCCGCTGCGGCATTGACGGTAACCGAGCCGTGCAGCAACGGTCTGGGTTCGGATGCGTTTGCCATGGTCTGGGACGGAAACCGGCTGCATGGACTGAACGCCTCCGGCCGGTCGCCCCGGGCGTGGCGGCCCGACCGGTTTCGGGGCGGTGCGCCGATCGGCACGGGCTGGGATTCGATTACCGTGCCCGGTTGTGTGGACGCGTGGTCCGAGTTGTCCAGGCGGTTCGGCGTGCTGGATTTCGAAACCTTGTTCAAGCCCGCCATCCACTATGCCGAGGAGGGCTGGGCCGTCCCGCCCATCGTCCAGGCCCGTTGGACCGATGCCCGGGAGATCTATCAGGAGTTCGACGGCTTCAGTGAAGTCTTCCTTCCCCGGGGGCGGCCGCCGGGGGTGGGCGAGGTATTCCGGAATGCCGCGATGGGCTCGACCCTGCGCCGCATCGCGCAGAGCCGCGGCGAGGATTTCTACCGGGGCCGGACTGCCCGACGTACGATCGAGTTTCTTCGTCGCGGCGGCTCGGTGCTGACCGGGGAAGACCTCGCCGCGCACCGCTCGGAATGGGTGGCGCCGATCCGGGCCTCGCTGGGCGAAGAACAGCTTTGCGAAATGCCCCCGAACGGGCAGGGTATCGCGGCGTTGATTGCGCTGCGGATTCTCCACCATGCCGGCATCGACCGGTATTCCGCGGATTCCGCGGACAGTGTGCACCTGCAGATCGAGGCCGTGAAGGCGGCATTCCTGCTGGTTCACGCCCACGTGGCCGATCCGGCTCATATGCGCTTGACGGTGGACGAACTGCTGGATGACGGGCGCCTGGGCTCGATTGCGGAAAGCATCGACATGGGCCGGGCTTCGCGGTCGGACGCGGTGCGGGGCACCGACGGCGGGACGGTATATCTCACCACGGCCGACGCGAACGGCATGATGGTGTCATTCATCCAGTCCAACTTCTGGGGCTTCGGTTCGGGCATCGTCGATCCCGAAACCGGCATCAGCTTCCAGAATCGGGGGGCGGGGTTCAGCCCGGACCCCGCGCACCCGAACTGCGTCGATGGCGGAAAGCGGCCGTTCCACACCATCATCCCCGGCTTCGTAATGAGGGACGACGCGCCCTTGATGAGCTTCGGCGTCATGGGTGGACATATGCAGGCCCAGGGGCACGTCCAGATGATGGTGCGTATCTTTTGTCACGGTCGGAATCCACAGGCGGCCTCGGATGCGCCCCGCTGGTTTGTCGATCATCAGAACGACGTTGTATTCGAATCCGGTTTCGACCCCGCCGTCCAGAGCGTCCTGAGGGAACGCGGGCACCGCGCGGGCGCAACGGCGCCGATGTTCACGTTCGGCGGCGCCCAGCTGATCTATCGCCTGGACAACGGTGTGTATTGCGCCGCATCGGACCATCGCAAGGACGGCCACGCCGCGGGATGCTGAGCCGGTGAAGGAATTCCGCTCCATTGTGGTATTGACCGGCGCCGGCATTTCCGCGGAATCGGGGATAGGCACCTTCCGCGACCTGGGCGGCCTGTGGGGGAGGCACCGGGTTGAGGACGTGGCGTCACCGGAGGGGTTTTCCAGAGACCCGGAGCTGGTCCACCGGTTCTACAACCTGCGCCGTAGAACGCTGTTGTCCGGCGATATTCATCCCAATCCGGCGCACCGGGCGCTGGCCCGGCTCGAAGGCGGGTTCACCGGAGATTTTCTTCTGGTCACGCAGAACATCGACGACCTTCACGAACGGGCTGGAAGCGGCGATCCCGTTCACATGCACGGGGAACTGCTCAAGGCGCGGTGCGCCGCCTGCGGCGCGGTCCGGGGAATATCGGTGGACCTGGGGAACGAAGACGCCTGTGCACAGTGCGGCCGACACGGTCTGATGCGTCCCCACGTCGTGTGGTTCGGAGAGATGCCGATGGAAATGGACCGCATCCTCCCGCGGCTGGAGCAATGCGACCTGTTCGTGGCGATCGGCACCTCCGGCCAGGTGTATCCGGCCGCGGGCTTCGTCGATGTCGCCCGCCGGGCCGGGGCGTACACCGTCGAGTTGAACCTGGAACGTACCGGGGTGGTGGACGAGTTCGATGAATCCATACAGGGTCCGGCGGGTGAGACCGTGCCCCCGTTCACCGAAGGCCTGCTCCGGGGCGGCGACGCGGCGCTCTCCGGAGCTGCGCGGAGGCCCCCCGACAGTAACAGGGGGCGGGGAAGATGAACATTCCCGGATTTCGGAATCCGGGCGCGCTTGCTCACGGTATTGTTTGCGCCGTTGTGAGGTATTGCCGTACAAAGGCGAGGAAATCCCCGTCAGACGAAGCAAGAGGTCGATTGTTCCCATTGGGCGTCACCAAACACATCCTGGTCGCCGGATTGCTGATACTGGGTCCGGCGAACGCGGCGAGTGCTCAGCTGCAGATTCTGTACGATACTCCTCGAGGGTCTGACGAGGAGGACGCACGTAATTTCATCCAGGACGAGGGGATCACCGGGACGGTTACCAGTCTGCTGAATGACGAGTTCGAGCTGCGCCACCAGCTGCCATTGCACCTGGGCGGCAACGAAGGGCCGCTGTTCGACGAGCCGACCGGCGAGATTCATATGCCCTATAACTTTATCTACGATATTGCGGAGAGGTTCGAACGTGATTCGTACTCCGGTTCCGACGTGGATATCCATGTGGTGGTTCGGGATGCGTATCTTCACGCGCTCCTGCACGAGATTTCCCACGCATTATTCGTGATGTACGATCTTCGGACTTCCGGGAATCTGGAAAAGGCAGTGGAAGCACTGACGGTGTTGCTGCTGCTCCGGTACTACGAGAACGGCGGTGATATCGTCATCAATGCCGCGGAGCTGTACGTTGATGAAGGGGGAAGGGCGTCCCGGATCCAGTCCGGCCGCGATTTCTGGGTGGAGCATGAGCTGGACAGGGAAAGCTACAATCAGGCGCTTTGCCTGGTCTACGGCAGCGACCCCCAGCGGTATGGAGACCTGCGGGCGGACAGCGAGTTTCTTCAGCTGCGGGACCGCGAGTGTGCACGGGAATACCAGCGGCAGGCCACCGCATGGTTTCGCGTGCTCGGGTCGTTCCTCAAAAGACCGCCGCCGGGGTGAGCGGACGCCGCGACTTTCGACTCCGGTGATACCCCGGTTCACCGGCCGTGTTCAACCTGGAGGCAGAAACATGTCTTTGAATGACCGGCATGACGTCGCGAAAGAGGTCCGGGAGGCCTGTATCCAGGCCGCCTTGTCGGCCTACGAAGATGCGTCGATAAGCGGGCTCTGCGGGGAAGGCGCTTTCGAGGCGGCAATCAGCGCTATGCGTATGCTGGACGTTGAAGCGATTGGCGCAGCAGGCGCGGCGGAACCCGGCGAGCACGGCAATGCTGCACAACCGGGCGGGTCACGGTCGGAGTTGAAGGGGTGAAAAGGTCTCTCGTGGCGGTTTTGATCGTGGTCGCCGTGGCCCTGGCCGGTTTCTTTTACCTGCGCCACGGCTATGTCTACGAAATCTCACAAGGGGATATCCAGAGCCGGATCGAGCCGCATTTCCCGGTGGAGAAGTGCGTCCTGGTATTCTGCCTCGAGCTGGACAATCCGTTCGTGAAGCTGAGCGACGGCCGCACCCGCATCGAGTTCGGGTCGGATGCCTTGATGGAAGTGGCTTTCAGCAATGAGCAGTACGACGGCAGTGCCGGTTTTTCCGGGGAGTTGAGGTACATCAGCGAGGAAAGCGCCTTTTTCCTCCAGGACTCGAAGCTGGAGCAGCTCGAGGTCAACGGCGTCTCCGAAGAGCACAAGAGGGATCTGGATCAGCTTGCGGCGATGCTGGTGTCGGAGTACCTGCGCGCCAATCCCATCTACAGCTTCAGGGGCACCGCGCTGGAGCTGTTCGCGCCCTGGCTGGAGCTCAAGGAGGTGAATGTCCGGGACGAGATCCTGAGTATCCGCTTGGGGCTTGTGGATTGAGCACGAGGGAAACTCTGAATTGATCAGAGTTTCCCTAGGCGATTATTCATTGACTTGGTGAGCCGCGCCACGGATATCGCACCATTCAGCGGTCCGCCGGCAGGTGTCCCGTCTGAAGACCCGGATCGCCGAGCCGCCAGTGCCGGGGGTCGTCCCCCAGGGCCGCTGTAAATACATCCCTGTACGCTCTCGCTCAAACTTCCTTGTTTTCGAGAGCCCTGGGGGACGGCCCCCGGCACTGGCTCATTCCTTATTACTGGTTCTCAGACGGAGCCACGGCCTGCCGGTGTGCCCCGATCTTCCGGCGGGTGCCACCGTCAGCGGCGGGTGAGGGCCAGCCGGGCCTTGATCGTCACCGTGAAACCGATGGTGTCGTCCTCCGCCCAGTCCCCGGTGCCGATATCGAAGCCGGTGCGCTGGACTTCCGTTTCCGCCGTGAGCACCGCCTCGTCTCCGGACTGCTCCCACGTAAACGGCACTTCGATGGTTCGACGCACGTCCTTGAGGGTGAGCGGGCCTGTTGCCTGGAAGCGGTTCCCCGACAGTTTCTCCACGCCCTCGGCCAGGAAGCGGGCTTCGGGATGTCTGTCCGTCGCCAGCCACTCTTCCCCTCTCATGCCCTCATCCCGGTCGGGGCTGTTGGAATCCACCGACATTACGTCAATCCGGATGTCGAATGACGCATCCGCGGGGGCGTCGGGATCGAACCGGATTGCCGCGTCGAAGGACCTGAACCAGGCTTCGAAGGCGGTGTCTTCGTAGGTGGCGACAAAGCCGATCCGGCTTCCGGAATCGGCCACCTGCCATTCGGCCGCCATGGCGGGCGCGACGGTGAGCCAGGCCGCCAGCAGGGCCGCGCTGCGAATCATCGGGGCCATCTTTCGCTCCGGGTGAAGGGAAGCATTCGTGTCAAGACATTGTTTCGTCGCCGCCGGTGATGATGCACCGCCGCCGCGGCGTGCAGCGCGACCAGCCCGATGAGGGTCCAGAACAGGACGAGATGGACCGCTTCCGCCGTATCCTGGACGCCCTGGTCCGGCGCCACGAGAGGTGGTATCGAAAACAGTCCGAACCATTTCAGCGGGAAATCGGCGGCCGAGTTGATCACCCAACCGCTGATCGGCATAGCAAACATGAGAATGTAAAGGCAGCCGTGGGCAATGCGGGCCGCCCGTTGCTCGGCGGGTGAAGTGTCAGCAGGCGGCGCCGGTGCCGGGTGCGCCAGTCTCCAGGCAAGGCGCAGCGTCATCCAGGCGAGAACCAACAACCCCAGGGACTTGTGCCAGTTGAACAGCGCCAGCTTTGTGGGCGACAGGGGATAAGTCACCGCCAGCCAGCCCAGTGTGACCATCACCAGGATCAGAACGGCGGTGGACCAGTGGAAGAGCTTTGACACGGGATCCCATGCCAGCGGCGGGGATGGAGCGGGCGGCGTTTTCATACAGGTTCATGAGACCGCGTTGAGGGCGTCTTGTTCGCCGGGGCGAAGCATGCGGATCCGGATCAGCCCGACTGCCTGGCCCAGGAGTCCCGTAGCGTGACCGTACGATTCAGCACCATTCGTTCGCCGGTGCTGTCGGGATCGACGCAGAAGTATCCCTGGCGCTCGAGCTGATACCGGGTCTCGACTCCCGCGTTGCCGAGGTCCGGCTCCAGTCTGCAGTTGTCCAGCACCTCGAGGGACCCGGGGTTGAGCTGATCCAGAAAATCAGCCGCATCGGGGTCGGGGGACAGGAACAGGCGGTCGTAGATCCGCACCTCCGCCTCCACGGCATGCGCGGCCGAAACCCAGTGGATGGTGCCCTTCACCTTGCGGCCGTCCGGAGACGTTCCGCCGCGGGTCTCGGGATCGTAGGTGCAGCGCAGCTCGGTGATTTCACCGGCTTCGTTCCTGATCGCCTCGCGGCAGGTGATGTAGTAGCCGTATCGAAGGCGTACTTCGCGGCCCGGGCCCAGGCGGAAATATTTCCTCGGCGGGTCGTCCATATAGTCCTCGCGCTCTATATAGATTTCCCTGGAGAACGGGACAGTCCGCTCGCCCGCCTCGGGCCGCTTGGGATGGTTCTGCGCCACCAGATCCTCGACCCGGTCTTCGGGGTAGTTCTCTATCACGACCTTGAGCGGTCTCAGCACTCCCATTCGGCGCTCCGCGTCGTGGTCCAGCTCTTCGCGCACGGCATGCTCCAGCACGCCCATTTCCACGATACCGTCGCTCTTCGTGACCCCGATCCTTTCACAGAAGCTGCGTATGGATCCGGGCGTGAAACCCCGGCGCCGCAGGCCGGTAATGGTAGGCAGCCTGGGGTCGTCCCAGCCGGCCACGTGGCCTTCCTGCACCAGGCGGTTCAGTAGCCTTTTGCTCATCACGGTGTAGCTGAGGTTGAGGCGTCCGAACTCGATTTGCTGGGGGTGGCAGGGCACGTCGACGTTCTCCAGCACCCAGTCGTACAGGGGCCGGTGATCCTCGAATTCCAGTGTGCACAGGGAGTGGGTCACCCCCTCGATGGCGTCCGACAGGCAGTGAGTGAAGTCATACATCGGGTAGATGCACCACTCGTCCCCCGTGCGCCAGTGGGCGGCATGACGGATCCGGTAGATGACGGGGTCGCGCATGTTGATGTTGCCGGAAGCCATATCGATGCGCGCACGCAGGGAGTGCTCGCCGTTGCCGAACTCGCCCTCGCGCATCCGCCTGAAGAGGTCCAGGTTCTCCTCTATGCTGCGGTCTCTGTAGGGGCTCTCCCTCCCCGGCTCCTTCAGGGTGCCCCGGTAATCGCGGATCTCCTCTGGTGTGAGGCTGTCCACGTAGGCTTTGCCGTTCTCGATGAGCTCGACGGCGAAATCATGGAGCCGCTCGAAGTACCCGGAGGCGTAGCACAGCTCTTTCCATTCGTAGCCGAGCCATTGCACGTCCCGCTTGATCGAGTCGGCATACTCGATGTCTTCCTTCTCTGGGTTGGTATCATCGAAACGGAGATTGCAGGCGCCGCCGTAGTCCTCGGCGATGCCGAAATTGAGACAGATCGACTTGGCGTGGCCGATATGGAGGTAGCCGTTCGGCTCCGGAGGAAACCGGGTCACGACGCGGCCGCCGTTTCTGCCGGCGGCTATGTCGGCGTCAATGACGTGCCTGATGAAGTTGGTGGATCCTGTTGCCATACGAGCTCGTCGACCTGACGTGATGTTTTGGTGAGTGCGGCGGCGGATTATAACGTCCACGGTGCCCCACTGCTCCCCGTTGACATGGCCCCGGCCACAGAGGCCGGCACGCCTCGCCAAGCCGGTCCCGACCGCTCTCCGGAGGCCATGACGCCGGAACCGCGGGCGCAAGGTCCGGTTTACCGTCGCCGTGCCGATCGGTTGCCAAAGGGCCCGGGCTCATGTACACAATATCCATGCAGCCAGCGCACGAGGCGTCTATTATAGAAGAATTGCGACAAAACACCGGGAGGCAGAGACGTGGCGGTTGAAATCACGGTGATTCTGGACGGCACAGCCGGCGGAATGGCCCGTGTCATTACTGCGCTGAAGCGCTTCGGGCTGACGTTTTCCGGGCACCATATAGAGTCGATCGGCGACAACCGGTCGCGCCTGACCGTCAACGCGGAAGGCAGCGCGGTGGCCGACGAGCTCCGCGCCAGGCTTTCCGAAGTCAAGGGCGTCACCGAAGTGGTGCGGATCGGCTCGAGGGGCGGATCCACGGGCACGGAGCAACGCAGGGCCGCGGCGCCCGCCGCCGGTCTGGATGATTTCGCGGCCCGGCTGGTCAACGACTACCCCAGGATCCTGCGGCATATCGATGCCTTCGAAGCCGCTCTGCCGAATGCCAGGAATCTCAGTCAGCAGCTCAAGCAGCTCGGCAGGCTGGTTGGCGGCAAGCTGGGAGCGCAGGACACGGCGCTGCAGGGGGCCGGCACGCTGCACGAGGCCCTCGAGAGTTCAGTGGTGCCGGTTCTCGACCAGATTGCCGAGCCGGAGGTCGTCGGCAGCGATATCAGGGTTCGCCTGTCGATCTTCACCCGCCGCCAGGTGAACACGATGGACCTGGTGTTCGGGGGTGAAGCGTCCCGCTGCGATTTCCTGTCCGGGATGATCGAAGGAATGATCGGCGGCGTACCCGGGATCCCCGACGTGCAGGTCAACGAGACGAGCTGCCGTACCAACGGCGACGAATACTGCCTGTTCCGGGTGAACAGTTAGGAAACGACGCCATTATAGGTCAGGCTTCACTCCGACAAGGCTCCATGTTAGCATTCAAGTTAACAATAACAACCGCTCAGGGATTATCAGATGCGAGAACAAGATGAAAATAAACGGACCGATGCGCTTGCCGAAAGCCGGCGGCAATCATTCCGGAAAATACTGGGCGCCGGTGGGCTGGTGGCTGGCAGCCACCTGGCTTCCGGCGTATGGGTGAAACCAGTGGTCAATGCCGTCGTGCTGCCGGCTCATGGCGCGACATCGCCCTCGGAAGTCGATTCCCCCTCGGCTGCCAATTCCCTGGAAGATCCGTGTTTCGTGGTGGTGTTGTGCACTGATTCATTTGGTGAAATCGAGGTGCGGGTCGATGGAGAGGTTGTTCCCCCGACTCCCGACGTGGATGTGCTGATAGAGATTGCGTTCAATGACTCGGAATCTTTCCAAACGTTTGCATCCACCGATACCGATTCCAACGGCAGATATCAGGGAACTGAAACGTACAGCTCCACGTTTCCTGCGTCTGTGCAAATCCAGGTGACCCTGCCGGAATATCCGGATGCCGGTATCGCCGAATGCTCGGTTAGCGTCGACGGTAACAACGACAGCGGGATTGCGTACTCGAATCGGTATTACTCTACCGGTTCCGACGATCCCTACTTCTGCGCGACTCCCGTAGCGACGGACGAGTAAGCCCCGGCACGCTTGATCGCAGAGGTTTGCTCCCGTTCGAATGGATTTTCAAGCCGGTCTTGTGTCGACCCAGGCCAAATCGCTGCGCCTGCGGCACGGGCAACAAAGGGTTAAGAAAAATTGCAAGTGTGATCGGGTTTGGTGGGCAACGGACTGACATTGTTGGTTTGGCAGGCTGGGCGCGGTACGAGCTGGAACATGGACTTCGCGTCCATCCGTCCTTTCGTCTCAAGGGTGTTGCTGGCCGAGCACGGTACCGCTGAGCATCTGCTGCCAGCACTGCGTCGAAGCTTCCCGGGTACTCACGTCGGTCATCTTCTATTCACGGGCGACAACGCGGAGGATCAGACTCGCGAGCTGCGTCAGGCTCTCGGAGATGACACGCGCTGGGTGGCTGTTCTACAGGCCGGCGCCAATATTTCCATGCACCGCAGTTTTGATTTGCCCGACGAGGGTCCGCCCCAGAGTGCGGTTCACATACACTCTGACGGAAGATGGGCCCGCTGGACCACCGTGTTGGCGCCGGGCGGGCGAAACTGTTGCCGGGTCGACGGTCGAGGGCACGTTTTCATTGACCAGGATTTTAAGGATACGGCATGCAGCGAAAGCGTGGTCGTGGACATGCGCGGCGTCTCAAACCGGTCGCGGGAGTGGACGCGGTATGAGCTCAAGCTGGCGCTGGAGCGGATTCGCGACATGGAGACACCGGATCGCGCGCTGGCCGTCGCGGAGTGCAATTTCGCGCTTGGGCGGTACGACGAAGCGGCGTTCTGGTACGGTCGCTGCCTGAACGATCTTGGCGAGCCCGGGGACGCCTGGACTGCGAGCTATCATCACGCACTGTGCTTCAAGGCCACGAGCAGTCGCTGGCGTGACATAGAGGCGGCAATGTCAGTCGCCTTCGAGCTCGACCCGTATCGCGCCGAGCCCCTGTTTCATATCGCCGACCACTACCGGGACACGGGCGACTTCAAGAGAGCGTACGATCTGGCGGCTCTGGGGCTGGAGATCGAGGCGCCCGTCATTCCGACCTGCTTTGAATTTTCCGTCTATCAGCATGAGCTGCCGCTGGTGTATATCGACTGCGCCGTCAGGCTCGGCAAGGACCTGGACTGCGTCGAAGTCGCCAACCACTTGCTCCGTCGGCCGGGGGTGCCGGATGCTACCCGCGAGAAAGCCGCCGGCTTTCGTTCTCTCTCCGTGAAGAATATCTGGCCGGTCTATCCACTGCGCATCCGCCGAAATAACCGCATTGTGGTGGTCGCGCCTTTTCGCAACGCGGGTGATTTTCTGGTCCCTTGCGTGGAGAGTCTGGCCGGACAGGACTATGAGAATTGTCGGTTCCTACTCATTGACGATGCGTCCAACGACGGCGCCCTGGAACGTCTCGGATCGTTGGATCCGCGGTTCGTTGTCGAGCGTAACGACAAGCACCGGGGCGTGCTGCACAATCAGATTGAGGCAGTCAGGAAGCACGCCGATCCTATGGATATTGTCGTGTATGTAGACGGCGACGATAGGCTGATTGATTCCACCGCTCTAAGGTATATCAATGACTTCTTCAACTCCACACGCTGCTGGATCATGTACGGGCAGTACAGGGACTCGAACGGCCGGTATGGATTCTGCGAGCCGCCGATCGCGCGCTCATCGGATGACGCCCTGGATGTAGTCAAGGAGATGCGCTTTCCCATGCACGTACGCGCCCACCGCGCGGGGTTGCTCGGTCAACTGCTGCGAATCGACCCGGGGTTGAACCGTTTACGCGGTGAACACGGTGAGTTCCTCGATAGCATCGCCGACATGGCGTTGATGCGGATGTTGATTCAGCTCGCCGGCCTGAATAACATTCGTTACAATGATCGGGTGCTTTATGAGTACAACGTTCGCAACCCGGAATCCCACTACAGCGACTTCGAACTCAAGCGGCTGCAGAATCATCAGTCGGTGTTGCTCGGCACGAAAGCCCGGCTGAGCCCGGTGGACTCTTTCATAACCGCCATGGATTCGTCCGGTTCGAAACCGGGCCGAAACAAAAAGACGAGAATGCTTTTCATCGCCCTGGACGGCATGAACCCCGATCTCATTCGAAAATGGGTCTCCGAAGGGCTGTTACCCAATCTGAACCGTCTGCTCAACGGAGGCTGGACACGGGAAATCGAAACTCCGGAAGGCCTGGGCGACGATGTATTCTGGATCTGCCTCGCCACGGGTGCTCTACCGGACGAGCTCGGCTATTACTTCAGGATACACTGGAACCCGCAGCGCTATGTATGCAAATTGTTCAATCCTGCAAACAACCTGCCCCGGCAACCGTTCTGGTCGACACTGTCGGAATCCGATGTGGAAGTAGCGGTAATCGACTTCCCCGAGACGCGCAGCGCCGGCCCGGTCAACGGCTTAGAGGTTGCCGAATGGATGACACATGCCCGTGTGTCGACTCCGCGTTTCTATCCGACCAATCTGGAAGACGACTGGGTCAGCCGATTCGGCCTGGATCCATTGAACGGTTGCACGGAAACCCTGTCCGACAGGTCCAAGGAGCAGTTCGTCGCTCTGCGCGACGAGCTATTGCAGTCGGTGGATACAAAAACCAGTGCCGCCATGCACTATCTTGGGCGGGGCGGATGGGATTTTTTCGCCGTGGCTTACAGCCAGGCCCATGATGTCGGTCATCAATTCTGGCATCTGCACGACCCGGCTCATCCCGATCACCAGGCCGATTGGCTCGAGCGCAATGGCGATCCGCTTCAGCAGACATACCAGCGCATTGATGACGCCGTCGGACGACTCACCTCGGGCGCTGGAAAAGGTGCCAGGGTCGTCCTGGTGACCGGGTTGGCCATGCGGGCGACTGCGAGCTGCAATGCCGTGCTGGATGAGATGCTATGGCGGGTCGAGAAGCCCGGTAACGCCTATCCTGCCGACGCAACCCAGCCTGATAGACGAAAGCAGCGGCGCTTTTTCGCCATTCCGAACAATAACCTGTCCGGCGCTGTGCGTATCAATCTGCGCGGTCGCGAGAGCGCCGGCTTGGTCACGGCATTTGAGTACACCGAGACCCTCGACGCAGTGGAAAGCGGCCTGGGCGGGATGGTGAACGCGGACACCGGGCAACCAGTCGTCTCACGATTCATACGCGCTCGAGAGGCCTTCGCTGGACCGCACGTTGACGCCCTGCCGGATTTAATCGTGTTGTGGAACCGCGAAGCGCCGATCAAGCGAATCAGCATACCCCGGTACGGCAATATCGAGATCCAACCCCGGGGTGTTGTCGAGACGCGCAGCGGAGATCATGTTTGTGAGGCGGAAATGACGACCAGCTTCGAGTCGCCGTTCCCGGACGGACAACGCGTTCCCGTCGAGGATATCGCGGCATGGCTGCAAGGAGCGATACAAGACAAGTCCATGCACTGAGCGAACGGGTCATTTTATCCCTTCCGGTTTTTACGGTGTTTGTCGAAACTTCCATTGTATCAAGCGGCCAGATTACAGTCCTTTTTCGTTTCTGACTGTGGAACAGCAGTGGGATATGCTGTTTTCGGACAGCAGTGATATCATGCGTCCATGCTGAAACAGTTCAAAATCGACGTGCCCACCGAAGGCCGTGGCACCTACGACATCACCCCGGAGGTAGCCCGCAAGGTCGATGAATCCGGCGTGGCCACCGGCCTGGCCCACGTATTCATACATCACACCAGCGCTTCCCTGATTCTATGCGAGAACGCGGACCCCGCGGTGCGCAGCGACCTGGAAAACTTCATGTCCCGCACCGTTCCCGACGGCGATCCCATGTTCCGGCACGACCAGGAGGGCCCCGACGACATGCCCGCCCACGTGCGCAGCATCCTGACGGAGAGCTCGCTTACCATACCGGTTACCGACGGTAGTCTCGGCCTCGGCACCTGGCAGGGCATCTACGTCTATGAACACCGGCATGCGCCCTATCGCCGCACTGTCACCATAACCATCCAGGGCGACGGCTGACAGGGGATCCCACGCCGCAGCGCGGTGCGGCTCAGGTAGGCAGCTTCGCAGTATCGGCACGCATCCTCGTGTAGCCCGCCACTGATATCGTAACTTTCGGAATATTCCCCCGATGTCTGTGGCCGGAACTTCACGGCAGCTGTTGCCGGGTTCGAGAATCGGCGCCGGGGAATGGGGCCGGTGCCGGGGACCGTCCCCCAGGGCTGTCGAAAACAGGTATGTTTGAGCCAGAGCGTACATGGATGTATTCACAGCGTCCCTGGGGGATGGCCCCCGGCACCGGCCTATCCGATCATGCGGACTTACAAACCATACCAACGCCCGCGGCCCGCCAAATGGTGCGGTATCAGTGCCGGGGTACACCAGCCCGTATAGTGCACCAGGGCTACCATGATTGGAGGTCCCGGGATTGACCCGTGGCGGCCTCATTCCCCACTATTCCGGGTATCTAACGATGCAGGAGGTTTCGGTATGACCAGTAGAACCATTCAGGGGGTGACCCTGGAGTGCATTCAGGGTGATATCACCGCGCAGCCGGATGTCGATGCCGTGGTCAACGCGGCCAATGCCGAACTGAGAACGGGAGGCGGTGTGGCCGGCGCGATTCACTCGGCCGCGGGTCCGGGCCTGGACGAGGAGTGCCGGCCACTGGCGCCCATCCGCCCCGGTGAAGCCGTCATTACCGGCGCGCACCGCCTGCCGAACCGGCACGTAATCCATTGCCTGGGTCCGGTATACGGCCGGGACAGTCCGGCCGATGAATTGCTGGCTGCCTGCTATCGCAATGCGCTGCAGCTGGCCGATAGAAACGGCATCGAGTCCATCGCCTTTCCGGCGATATCAACCGGCGCATTCGGTTATCCGATGGAGCCGGCCGCTGAAACAGCATTCGGGGCCATCACGGCCGTGCTGCCCGGTTTGTCGACGGTCCGGCATATCCGCTTCGTGCTGTACGGGGAATCGGACCTGGACGTTCATGCTCGAATCCTAGGGAAACTCTGAATAATTCGTCCATGAATTCTCAGAGCACGGGAAACGAAAATGTCGATTTCCGTTTTCCTTCATGGAAACTCTGAATTGATTAGAGTTTCCCTAGAGGCGATGACGACGAACGACGGATAGCACCTTCTGGGTTACCGGTGGGGCAGAGGTCCCTGCATGCGAGCCCGCGCGGCCGCGGCGCAATCCGCTCCCGGCAGGGGAACCCGGCCCCGCCTCCGGCGTGCCCCCCCGGTCATGGCCTCCTCGAAGACCGACAGGTCATCCGGGGGCGGGACGGTCAGGACGGCTTCGGCCTGTACGCCGTCGCTGTTGACGGCGGTATCGAATCGACGGACGATATTGTCCATACGCTTGTTGCCGTGCACGTAGAGCACGTGCATGGTGCGTACCCTGCGGTTGGAAGCCAATACCAGCATGCGTTCCACGAGACTGGTGCCGATGCCGCGTCCCTGGTGATCCGCCTCCACGGACAGCGCGATTTCGCAGCTTCGCCGGGGAGTGTTGTCGGTGAGGATGAACAGCTCCGCGGCACCCCGCAGCGCGCCATCGGCGTAGTAGCCGAGGATCATTGAAGACGCCCCCGGCAGCCCCCGGCAGTAGGTCTCGATGAACCTATCGCTGACGCTGCCGTTGAAACGCATCCGGCGATGATAGGCGCTCAGACGCAGTAGATGGCGCTTGAGCTCATCGCGTGCGGCATACCCGATGCGGCGTATGCCGTCCCCCGGTGCCGCCGGCCGGGACCTGTCCGGATGGCCGTTCATGTTTCGCCCGCCATTGCTCGCAGGGTGCGTTTGCCCCCGGCTGACCGCCGGGCGGTGAGCCCGCCGGGCTCGCCCGGGGCCGTGTCCGGGGGCCGACTGTCCACGCGGAAGTGCTGCTCCAGCTCCCGTCGGGTTACCTGGTCCACGTCGCGGCCCGCTGGATCGTCGGTCTTGATCCAGAATAGGAGTCCGTCGCCGAAATCGACAAGACTCATCACGCGACAGGGCGTTCCCGCCTCGAAATCCAGCCAGTGCGATTTGAGAACGAGCCGCCGGCCGATCCACGCCCGGGCGTGGCGCAGCTCGATATCGTGACAGAGCGTCGGGATCTCCAGGTTCATGGCCTGCGGCTCCACAATGCCTGCATCCACCGGGGCGACCCGGGCAGAATGCTCCAAAATGGTTGTCGGCGTAGCCGCGATGGTGCAATGGCAGGACGATTCGCCGGCGCCGGATGGAGTGCGAAAGCCGAGCCCAGGTGCAGGAAAGTTCGCCCGAGACCGCTGCGCGCCGCGGCGAGATAGTCGTGCAATGCTTCGCTGCGGAGTTGTCTCGCGTTTCTTATCGCGGCTTCGAGCTCGCCGGGGGTCGGCGCCGGGCCGTGCAGATGCTTGATGCTGGTGCGCATGGTGCGTCTCCCGCCAGGTTTGACTGGCACGTTAATTGCGGGGCTTACGGTACACAGCGCCGGTACCGGGAAAAACCGGATGCCCGGCATACCCTTTGTGACCACCAGGCAACAATGAGGCACTACCGTGGAGTTCGCCGACCTCTTGATGGTGTTCGTGCGTACCGTGGAGCACGGCAGCTTCTCCGCCACCGCCCGTTCCATGAACATGTCGCCTTCCGCCGTCAGCAAGCGTATCAGCGGACTGGAGAACCGTCTGGGAGTGAGGCTGCTGAGCCGCTCCACGCGGCGTATTACGCTCACTGACGAAGGACGCGCGTTCTACGATCGGGCCAAACGCATTGCCGCCGAAGTTCTCGAGGCGGAGGAAATGGTGATGTCCATGGGTTCCCGGGTGCGCGGTACGCTGCGGGTGACCGCGACCGTGGCCATGGCCAAGGCCCATCTACTGCCGCTGTTCCCGGAATTCCTCAAGCGCTACCCGGAGCTGCATCTGGTGCTGGAGCTGACGGACCGCCCGGTTGACCTGGGGGAAGGGGGTATCGACGTCGCAATCCGGTTTACCGAGCAGATCCTCGATACTTCGGTGGTGGCGCGCAAGCTGCTCACCAACCGGAGAGTGATCTGCGCGGCCCCAGGGTATCTCGATGCCCACGGGATACCCCGAACCCCCGAGGACCTGCTGGATCACAACTGCCTCAGGTTGTGGACCGTTGCGAGCTGGAACGACTGGGAGTTCGACGGGCCCGGCGGCGCAAGAACCCTGCGGGTTGACGGCAACTTCGAGGCCAACAGCGCGGACGCCGTCTACCACGCGGCGCTGGCCGGTCTCGGCATAGCGCGGCTGTCCACCTACCTCGTGGGCAATGACCTGCGGTCCGGGCGGCTGGTGCAGTTGCTGCCCGAGTACGCCCATCAGAAGGCCAACATCCTCGCCGTGTACCCGGATCGCCGCAATCTGTCGCCCAAGGTGCGGGTATTCGTGGATTTCCTGGTCGAGCGTTTGAGCGGCCTGGCCGAGTGAGCAGGGACGCCGGCCGTGGCTCAGTTTGAAAGCATTTACCAATGTTATGGTGTATCAGGGCCGGAGGGGGCATCCCCCAGGGCCGCTGTGAATACATCCGTGTACGCTCTGGCTCAAACATCCCTGTTTTCGACAGCCCTGGGGGATGCCCCCTCCGGCCCTGGTCCAGTATTTGGTTCAAACTGAGCCACGACCGGCCGGCGGCGGTTGTTGTCAAGCGGGGGGTGTTCCGGTACTATGTTGCGCTGCAACAATCACATTTTCGGACCCATGGCTGACGACGACAATAAAGACTCCAAGCTCGACAATCCCTTCGATTGGACCCAGGAATTCCTGGACCTGACCCTGCGGAGTCAGAAAGCGGCTACCCAGTTCTGGACTGGATTGCTAAGCGATCCGAAGGGCGTAAGCTTCGACCCCTTCAACCTGTCGGAATCCTACGCGGAAGTGATGAAGGACCGGATGCAGAATCCGGACAAGGTGGTGGAAGCGCAAATGCGCTTCTACCAGGAGTCCGTCGCCCTGTGGCAGTCCACCATGCGCCGCATGATGGGCATGGAGGCGGAGCCGGTTGCCGACGTGGACAAGAGCGACCGGCGCTTCCGGGCGGAGGAATGGTCCAGCAATCCGGTGTTCCAGCACATCAAGCAGGCCTACGTGCTCGGGGCGAATTATCTGGAAACGGTCCTGGACCCCGAGGACGTGCTGGACGACAAGGAGTCCGAGAAACTGGGCTTTTTCACCCAGCAGTTCATCGATGCCATGGCCCCGACGAATTTCGCCGCGACCAATCCCGAAGTCCTGCGCGAGACCATCGAATCCAAGGGTGAGAACCTGCTGCGCGGCTGGGAGAACTTTCTTTCGGACCTAGAAAGCGGTGAGGGAAAGCTGCAGATCACCATGACCGACCCGGAGGCGTTCGAGCTCGGGAAGAACGTGGCCACGACGCCGGGCAAGGTCGTGTTCCAGAACGAGATGCTGCAGCTCATCCAGTACGAGCCCAGCACCGACAAGGTGGCGAAGCGCCCGGTGCTGGTGTTTCCGCCCTGGATCAACAAGTACTACATACTCGACCTGCAGCCCAAGAACTCGCTGCTCAAATGGATGGTGGACCAGGGGCACACGGTTTTCGTGGTTTCCTGGGTGAATCCCGACGAATCCTATGCAGATAAAAGCTTCGACGACTACCTGAACGACGGTTTTTACGCCGCCCTGGACGCGGTGCAGCAGGGCACCGGCGAGAAGAAGATCAATCTTATCGGCTACTGCATCGGCGGCACCCTGCTGGCGACGGCCCTGGCGCACATGGCCGCCCGCAAGGACGACCGGGTCGCCAGTGCCACGTTCCTCACCAGCCTGATCGACTTCTCGATTCCCGGCGACCTGGGCGCCTTCATCGACGAGGAGCAGGTTGCCGCAATCGAAAAGCAGATGGAAGAAAAGGGCTATCTGGAAGGCAAGTCCATGGCCACTACCTTCAACATGCTGCGCTCCAAGGACCTGATCTGGATGTTCGCCATCAACAACTACCTGCTCGGAAAGGATCCCGTGGTGTTCGACCTGTTGTACTGGAACTCGGACTCCACCCGCATGCCGGCGAAGATGCACAGTTTCTACCTGCGCAACATGTACATGGACAACCTGCTGCGCGAGCCCGACGCCCTGGAAATTGCCGGGGAGAAGATCGACGTTCGGCGGATAAAAGTGCCCTGCTACTTCCTGTCGACCCGGGAGGACCACATCGCGCCCTGGCGCAGTACCTACCTGGGCGCCCGCCTGATGGGGGGGCCGGTGCGCTTCGTTCTGGGCGGCTCCGGCCATATCGCCGGCGTGGTCAACCCGCCCGCCGCCAACAAGTACTGCTACTGGGTGAGTGCACGCAAGACGCTACCGGACGACCCGGACGCATGGTTCGAGAAGGCCAGGCAGGTCGACGGTTCCTGGTGGAGCGACTGGCAGGAGTGGATCACCAAGCTGGACGACACCCGGGTCGCTGCGCGCAAGCCCGGCGGCGGCGGGCTCGAGGTCATCGAGCCCGCGCCTGGGAGCTACGTCGCGCATCGGGTCTGATGGATTCCTTCCGCGTATATACAGCATAAGGGTTCAGCCGAGGCGCCAGCAGTTAATCGTTATGGGCGGACCGCGCGGGCGGATGCCATAATTACCGACATGCACGCTGTCTTCGATCAATCCCCGGCCGGAAGTGCGGATACCGCGCTGAGGCACCGCTTCGCGGTGGCCCCGATGATGGACTGTACCGACCGGCATTATCGGTACCTCGCGCGCCTCATCTCCCGCCGGGCGCTGCTGTACACTGAGATGCTCACCACCGGGGCGGTGATTTTCGGTGATGCCGGAAACCTGCTCGGATTCGATCCCGCCGAGCACCCCGTCGTGCTGCAGGTCGGCGGCAGCGATCCCGTCGATATGGCGCGGAGTGCGCGTATCGCGGAGCGCCGGGGCTTTGATGAAATCAACATCAACGTCGGCTGTCCCAGCGGTCGGGTCCAGGCCGGCACTTTTGGCGCCTGTTTGATGAAGCAACCGGAGCTGGTTGCCGACTGCGTCCGGTCCATGCGCGACGCGGTGTCCCTGCCGGTGACCGTCAAGCATCGCATCGGCGTCGATGACCACGATTCCGTGGATGCCTTGAAACGCTTTGTCGAAACTGTATCGCGGGCGGGATGTGATACCTTCATTGTCCACGCGCGCAAGGCCTGGCTGCGCGGCCTGAGCCCGAAACAGAATCGGGAAGTCCCGCAGTTGAATTACCCAACGGTCCACGAGCTCAAGCGCTCGTTCCCGGAACTGACCATGGTGGTCAACGGCGGATTTATTGATCTGGTCTCAGCGCACGACCACCTGCAGTGGGTGGACGGCGTCATGCTCGGCCGTGCGGCGTTCTCCAACCCCTGGATCCTGTCGGGGGTGGACCAGCTGTTCCACGGCGAGCCATCCCTGCCTCTCGGCCGCCGGGAAGTCCTGGACGCATACATGAGCTACTGCCAAGCTCAGCTCCGGCGGGGTGTTCCATTGCCGCGCCTGGTCAGGCCAGTGGTGGGCCTGTTCCAGGGCTGTCGCGGCGCCCGGGCGTGGCGGCGTTGCCTCAGCGAGAAGGCGCATCTGCCGGGCGCGGGCATTGACGTGATGGAAAACGCCCTGACCCGGGTGGCCGACGCCGCGGCCTGAACCGAATCGGAGTGCCGGTGTCAGAGCGTTCATGGGCGTCGTCACGGTCCTGACGAGCTCGAACCGGTCATTTATTGGAAGCGGGGCTCCCGGCAACCATCAATGGCATTTCGTTGACTTCTCGCCATGACCCTGCGCTTTCGCGGAAACCGGGCTTGAAATTGCTGCTCCAGGGAGTGCTGTGTATCGCGGCCGGTTGGATGTCCATCGCCGGCGCGGCGGAGATCGTCATCACCCGGGTGGACCGTGTTCAGGATCGCTATCACGTGGAATTCGAGGTGTTGATCGAAGGCACTGTCGACCGGGTCCGGAATATTGTCGCGGACCACGCGCGCCTGCAGGAGCTATCCCGCAGTGTGGTCAGCAGCCGGCTGGTGACGGGACAGAGCGGCCCGGATGCACGCATAGAGCTGGTTCTGCGGCCCTGTGTGCTGATTGTCTTCTGTAAAACCATTACCAAGGTCAGCGATGTTCATATTGAACCGGATGCGTCACGAATACGGTACAACGCAGTGCCCGGTCTCGGTGATTTCCACGAAGCGCGTGAGACCATCACCCTGGTGCCGGCTCCGCCGGATGGTGCGCCGCGGGTGCGCTTCACCTATTCCGCCGTATTGAATCCCGCCTTCTACGTGCCGCCCCTGGCGGGTACATGGTTGATACGACGCGCGATAATCAGGGACCTGGAGGAAACCAGCCTCAGGGTCGAGCGTATAGTGCGCCAGGATCGCCGATGAATGCCGCACGGCGTTTCAGCACCACTGCGCGAACACTGCTGGTGGTTCTGGTCGTGGTCCTGATATTCGCGAGCGGTCCCTTGCTGGCGGTCGCCACCGGTAAGGCGAGCCTGGAAGCGGACTGGCGAACGGCCAGCCGGCAATCCGCGGGTATTGCTCCCGCCCCCGATGAACACCGCGAAGCGGTGGTCCAGGTGTACGCCGCGCGGGCCCTGGCCTGGCGCGGCATGTTCGGTGTGCATTCCTGGATTTCGGTCAAGGAGCGCGGCGCCGCCGTCTACCGGGTTTACGAGGTCATCGGCTGGCGCCATTATCGCGGCCGGCCGTCGGTCAGCATCAGCAACCGGGCGCCGGACGGCCTGTGGTTCGGTTCACGGCCCGTGCTGCTGGCCGACCTGCGCGGCGCTCGTGCGCGGCAGGCTATCCGGGGCATTGATGCCGCCGCACGCGATTACCCGTTCGAGAACGAATACCG
Organism: Gammaproteobacteria bacterium; assembly: GCA_034520625.1. Taxonomy (GTDB): domain Bacteria; phylum Pseudomonadota; class Gammaproteobacteria; order Arenicellales; family JAANXG01; genus JAANXG01. The sequence continues at coordinate 34,180 of JAXHNI010000006.1, forward strand.
CGTCTGGCCCGGGCCCAACAGCAACACATTCACTGCCCACGTCATCCGCCAGGTGCCTGAGCTGAGCGTGCACCTCCCGACGACGGCCGTGGGCAAGGATTATCTGCCCGGCAGCCTGGTGGCCGCGTCGCCCAGCGGCACCGGTTATCAGTTCAGCCTGTTCGGCGTATTCGGTCTCATGGCCGCCCGGGACGAGGGAGTGGAGCTGAATCTGCTCGGCCTGAGCCTGGGCGTGGATCCCAGTCCCCTGACGCTGAAGATGCCCGGTCTGGGGCATGTGCGGCTGTCGGGCGACGGGTGATGGGAGTCCCTGGCGGCGGTGTCCGGTATTCAGGTAGTAATTCTCGTTAGGTGATTCAGTGACGATATGAAAGAACGAGACAATACCCCTCGAGTTCAGGTGGAAGTCTACTCCGACTATATCTGCCCCTTCTGCTATATCGGCTACCTCAGGCTGGAGAAGCTCCGCGGCGAGTTCGATGTCGATGCCGAATGGCGCTTCCTGGAAATCCACCCCGACAATCCGCCGGAAGGCAAGCCCGTGACCGAGCTCGGTTATCCGCCCGAGCACTGGGAGAAGCTGATGGCGAATCTCGCGAGGATGGCGAAAGCCGAAGGAGTGACCCTGCCCGAGCGGACGTTCACCACCAACTCCCGCCGGGCCCTTAAGCTTGCCCAGGCGGTGCACGAGGAGCAGCCCGGGGTCTTTGAGACGCTGAACCGGGAAATGTACGGAGCGTATTTCCTGCGCGGCGAGAACATCGGCGACCCGGCCGTGCTGGAATCGCTGGCGGCGGTCTGCGGTGTGGATCCGGTGGTGGTGCAACGGGCATGGGACGACCGGCATTATGATGAAGTGCTCGACGGCAATCAGCGTAATGCGCTGAAGCTACGGATCACCGGTACGCCGACTTATGTGTTCGGTAACCAGGTATACAGCGGCGCGATACCGTTGGAGATGATGCGTAATGCTGCGGCTGCGTATCAGCGGCCTTGACAACTGTCCGGTGTCGCTTATCATCTGCGCCCGCCGTCGCGTTCAGAAGCGGCTTGTGATGGGCCGGTAAGTACATTCGGCCCGTCCGAAGGTTGTCGTGCGTCGTGGCACGGGCGGCATTCGTCGTAACATCTTCTCCCGACAGGAATCATTTTCCAATATGACCACGATGGTGGACATCCAGGGCTTGACGAAGCGTTTCGGGCCGATTACCGCCGTGGATGACGTGTCCTTCCGGGTCCCGAGGGGGGAAGTGCTTGGATTCCTGGGCCCCAACGGGGCCGGTAAGTCCACCACCATGAAGATGATCACCGGGTTCCTCGACCCGGATTCGGGAACCATCACCATCGATGGTGACGACATCGCGGAGCATCCCGTGCGGGTCAAGCGTAAGCTGGGCTACCTGCCGGAAGGCGCCCCGTTGTATTCGGACATGACCCCCCTGGCATTTCTGCGTTTCGTGGGGCGGGTGCGCGGTCTTTCAGGCCAGCGACTGGAGGAGCGTATCGAGCAGGTGGTGAAGCAGGTCAATTTGTCCCGGGTGCTGGAGCAGTCGATAGAGACGCTCTCCAAGGGATTCAAGCGCCGCGTGGGAATCGCCCAGGCGGTCCTCCATGATCCACCGCTGTTGGTACTGGACGAGCCCACCGACGGGCTCGATCCCAACCAGAAACACGAAGTTCGCGAGCTGATCAGGGAAATGGCCTGGGACAAGGCGATCATACTGTCTACGCATATCCTCGAGGAAGTGGACGCGGTCTGCTCGCGAGCGCTCATCATCGCCGCCGGGCGCATCGTCTCCGACGGCACGCCGGCGGAGCTGGCGGCCATGTCTCCCTACCACAACGCCGTGCAACTGGTGCTGAACGGTGTGGATCCCACCCGTGTGGTCTCCGCGCTCCGGGCCGTCGAGGGCGTTCGGGACGTTACGACGCGGAATGACAATGGCGGCATCCGGTTCGAGGCCACGCCCGAGGGCGACGCGGTCATCGTCGACCGTATCGCCGATGTCGTGCGCGAAAACGGCTGGGCGATGGTGGCCATGTACGTGGAGCGGGGCCGGCTTGACGATGTATTCCGCGACGTGACCGGCCGGATACCGGAAGCCGGGGGGGGCTGAAGCGTGCTTGCCAATATCGGAATCATCACCAGGCGCGAGCTGGCGGCGTACTTCCTGACCCCCATCGCCTACGTGTTCATTGTGATCTTCCTGGTCCTGAGCGGCGTGTTCACGTTTTACCTGGGAGGGTTTTTCGCCCGGGGGCAGGCGGATCTGCTGACATTCTTCGGGTTTCACCCCTGGCTGTATCTCTTTCTGATACCGGCACTGACCATGAGGCTGTGGGCGGAGGAGCGCAAATCCGGCACCATAGAGCTGCTGTTCACTCTACCGGTCACAATGATGCAGGCGGTCATGGGGAAGTTCCTGGCGACCTGGATCTTCACGGCAGTGGCGCTGGCGTTGACATTCCCGATCTGGATCACGGTGAACTATCTCGGCGATCCGGATAACGGCGTCATTGCCGCCGGGTATCTCGGCAGCCTGTTGATGGCCGGGGGCTACATCGCAATCGGGAGCTGCATCTCCGCGTTGACCAGAAACCAGGTCATCGCCTTCGTTATCACTCTGGTGGTCTGCCTGGCGTTCATACTCAGCGGGTTTCCGATGGTGCTCGACTTTCTGGACCACTGGCTGCCGGCGGTGCTCCTGGAAACAGTCAGTTCCTTCAGTTTCCTGTCCCATTTCGACTCGATCCAAAGCGGGGTGGTCGATATCCGGGACCTGATCTATTTCTTCTCCCTGATCGCGTTGTGGCTGTTTGCGAACGCGACGGTACTCGAAATCAGAAAGGCCGTGTGAGGTGCCGTCGATGAGCAAGCAGTGGTTGTCGATCAGCAGCCTGGCGATCGCGGTGATACTGTTCTTCGCGGTGAACATATTCAGCAATGCCGCGCTGACACGCTGGCGCGCGGACCTTACCGAGAACAATCTCTATACCCTGGCCGAGGGCACCCGCAGCATTCTCGGTGGCCTGGACGAGCCGATCACCCTCCGCCTGTTTCTGTCCAGCGAGATTTCGAGCAGCGCACACGCCGTCGCCACCTATGCGCGGCGCGTCCAGGATCTGCTCCGCGAGTATGACCGGTACGCCGGAGACCGCATCGATCTCGAGGTCATCGACCCGGAGCCCTTTTCCGAAGAGGAGGACCGGGCGCAGCGGCACGGCCTTCGCTCCCTGCCGTTGAACGATGGCGGGGACCCCTTGTATTTCGGCCTCGTGGGCAGTAATACCGTGGACGATACGGAGGTTATCCCGTTCTTCTCTCCGCAGAGGGAGAAGCTCCTCGAATACGATCTCACGCGCCTGGTGTACCAGTTGAACCAGACTGAGCCGCCGGTGGTGGGGCTCGTGTCGTCGCTGCCCCTGAACCCGCCGCTGCGCATGGGGCAGACCCAACGGCAAAGCTGGTTGATCGTCGACCAGATCGAAAAGCTGTTTGCAGTCGAGAATATCGATGCCGGGTCCGGCCCAATCCCGGAGGACGTGGACGTGCTGATGGTGGTGCACCCCCGGGAGTTGAGCGCCGGGATGCTCTACGCCATCGACCAGTTCGTGCTGTCGGGGGGGCGCGCACTGGTGTTCGTCGACCCGTACATGGAAACCGAAGCCCGGGGCCGCGGGCAGGCCACCAGTGCCTCGGACCTGGCGCCGCTGTTCCGGCAGTGGGGCCTGGAACTGGAGGACGGCAAGGTGGCGTCGGACATGCGGTTTGCCGAACGCGTGCGGTATCAGCGGGATGAGCGTCAGGTCGTCGGCGAATTCCCGGTGTGGCTGAACCTCGATCCGGACCAGTTCAACGCCGATGATGTGGTCACCGCCAGCCTCGGTAACGTCTTCATGGCGACGCCGGGCGTGCTTCGCAAGCGCGACGGCGCCGCGTCGGAATTCACGCCGCTGATCCGGACCAGCGACGAGGCCATGGACCTGGACACGTCGGTGATCACGGAAGCAGCCACGCCCGCGGCTATCATCGAAGCCTACGAGCCGGGATCGGAAAGCCTGACCCTCGCGGCGCGGGTCTCCGGCCGAGCCGAAACCGCTTATCCGGACGGTCCCCCGGAACCGGAGAGCCGCGACCAAGCATCCGGTGAGGACCGGAACCAGGCCGGACCTGTGGGGCAGGCCGTGTCCGGCGGTGATATCAACGTGGTCGTGGTGGCGGATGCAGACATGCTGCACGAGCAGTTCTGGGCCAGCCGCCGGAATGTGCTGGGCAACGACATCTTGGTGCCGAGCTCCTCCAATGCGGACTTCGTCATCAACACCCTCGAGAACCTGACGGGCAGCGGGGACCTGATCAGCGTCCGCAGCCGGGGCGAATTCACCCGGCCGTTCACGAAGGTTGTCGAGATCCGCCGCGCCGCGGAACTGCAATACCGGCAGAAAGAGCAGCAGCTCCTCGACCGCCTCGAGGAAACGGAACGGGCGCTGCTGGAGCTCGAGCAGGGTCGCCGCAATGACCAGAATCAGCTGATGTTGACCGGAGAACAGCAGCAGGAGATCGAGAAATTCCGCAGAGAGAAAGTCAGGATCCGGCAGGAGCTGCGCGAGGTGCAGCACCAGCTGCGCAGCGACATAGAAACCCTGGAAGGCTGGTTGAAGTTCGTCAATATCGGACTCCTGCCTCTGGTGATCGTGGTTGGGGCGGGTGTGGTGGGCCTGCGGCGCACCCGCGGCCGGAATCGATAGGGCATCCTCGATGCGCGCCGGCAAGGGTTTTTATGTGCTGGTGGGCGTCACCATTGCCATGGTCGCGGCGGCGGTGATGGTTCATCGTTCACCGGACGACTCGATGTCATCCCACGGCCTGCACGTACCCGACCTGGCACACCGGGCGGATGCCGTGCACACGGTTCTGATACGCACCGCGGATGCGGAGCTGCGCCTGGAACGTACGGATGAGGGCTGGGTGGCGCGCAGCAAGACCGGATATCCGGCGGACGCCGAGAGGATCCGGCAGCTGGTGCTCGGTGTCAGCCAACTGGAACGGCTGGAAAGGAAGACCGCCAACCCCGACAGGCTGGGGCGCCTCGATCTCCGGGACATTGACGTGGCCGGTTCCAGGGCGGTGCGGGTCTCTCTGTTGACGGCTGACGGCACCACCCTGGCGGACGTGCTCGTCGGCAAGACCCACGATTTCCAGCAGGAAGCACGATCCAGGTACTTCGTCCGGGACGCCGGCGATTCACAGTCCTGGCTGGTGGAAGGGTGGCTGCCGCCGGTTCTGGAAGAGCTCAGCAGCTGGCTGGAACGGAGACTGATGCCGGGCATCGGGGAGTCCGCGCTGGCGTCGGTGACCGTAACCCATACCGACGGTGAGACCGTCACCATCCGGCGTGAGGGGGGCGAAGTTAAGGACTTCCGGCTTTCGGGGCTGTCCGGCGGCGAAACCATTGACAGCCAGTACAAGGTCAATGCCATTGCCGAAACGCTGCGGCGGTTGTCGCTCAAGGACGTCCGCGACGCGGGTGCGGCGCTTGGGGAAACGATCGCCAGGATCGAGGCGGTGACCTTCAACGGTGTTCGGATCATTGCGCGGATTGGCACCGGTGAACCGGATTACCCGGTAGGTCTGGAAGCCCGTTATGAGGGAGAGACTGATACGGAACGCGGCGAGCAGCTCGCGAGTACCCTGGACGACCGCTGGCGGGGCAGGTGGTTCGTCGTATCCCAGTACGCCCTGGACGACGTGCTGGTGCGCCGTGAAGACCTTGTCAAGCAGGCGGCGGCGTCCACCGAGGCGGAGTAGCGTCCACCGGCCGCGCGCCCGCCGGGTTAGCCTCTGGCGACATGTCTGAAACGGCGCCCGCGGGATGGCTTTCCGCCTGTTACAATTCCCGGCTACCCGAATCGAGTTTACCTTCGTATCCACTACGAGATCGAATGCCATGGCGGACAAACCACTCAACAAGATCAGTTCCCGCGTCACCCAACCCCGCTCCCAGGGAGCTTCCCAGGCCATGCTTTACGGCGCAGGCCTCAGCGAGTCGGACATGGACAAGGCCCAGATCGGGATCGCAAGCGTGTGGTGGGAAGGCAACACCTGCAATATGCACCTCAATGACCTGGCGGCGTATGTCAAGGAGGGGGTTACGGACGCGAACCTGGTGGGCATGCGCTTCAACACCATCGGCGTGTCCGACGGTATTTCAATGGGCACCCGGGGCATGAGCTATTCCCTGCAGTCGCGGGACCTGATCGCCGATTCCATTGAGACCGTGGTGTCGGGTCAGTGGTACGACGGGGTCATCACCATACCGGGCTGCGACAAGAACATGCCGGGCTGCATCATGGCGATGGGGCGGCTGGACCGGCCCGGTCTCATGATTTACGGCGGCACCATCAAGCCCGGCCGCTGGAACGGGCAGACGCTGGACATCGTGTCGGCGTTCCAGAGCTACGGCCAGTACCTCGCCAAGGTCATCGACGACGCGGAGCGGCAGAGCATCGTGCGGCACGCCTGCCCGGGCGCCGGCGCCTGTGGCGGGATGTATACCGCCAACACCATGGCCTGCGCCATCGAGGCCATGGGAATGTCCCTGCCATACAGCTCTTCCACGCCGGCACTGCATCCCGACAAGATCGACGAATGCAAGGCCGCCGGGGCCGCCGTTCGACAGCTCATGGAGCTGGACATCAAACCCAGCGATATCATGGTGCGGGAAGCATTCGAGAACGCCATGGTCATCGTCACGGCGCTGGGCGGCTCGACGAATGCCGTCCTGCATCTGATTGCCATGGCGCGCTCCGTGAACATTGATCTGAACCTGGACGACTTCCAGCGCGTCAGCACCCGGGTACCCGTGCTGGCGAATCTCAAGCCCAGCGGCAAGTACGTGATGGAGGATGTGCAGAACATCGGCGGTACGCCCGGGGTCATGAAGTACCTGCTGGAGGCGGGCCTGCTCAACGGCGATTGCATGACGGTGACCGGCCGGACCATCGCGGAGAATCTGCGGGACCTGCCCGGGCTCAGCGAGGATCAGGACATCATCCAGTCCCTGGAAAACCCCATCAAGCCCAGTGGGCACATCCAGATCCTCTGGGGCAACCTGGCGCCCGGCGGTGCGGTGGCCAAGATCACCGGCAAGGAAGGTGAGACGTTCAGCGGACCGGCCCGGGTGTTCGATTCCGAGGAAGACATGCTCGCTTCCCTGGAGAAAGGGGGGATCCACAAGGGCGACGTGGTCGTGATCCGGTACGAAGGTCCGAAGGGCGGACCGGGCATGCCGGAGATGCTGACGCCCACTTCGGCGATCATGGGGGCGGGACTCGGGAATGATGTGGCGCTCATTACTGACGGCCGGTTCTCCGGCGGCTCCCACGGTTTCATCATCGGCCATGTCGTGCCGGAGGCCCAGGAAGGCGGGCCCATCGGTCTGATCCGGGACGGCGACCGGATTACCATCGACGCCACCGGAAACGAGTTGTCCGTGGACGTGCCGGACGCGGAGCTCGAGCAGCGCCGGGCGGATTGGGAAATGCCGCCCTATAAGGCCACCCGCGGAACGCTGTTCAAGTACATCAGGACGGCCAAGGACGCCTCCCATGGCTGCGTGACCGACGAGTAGGCTGGCCCTGATCCCCGCCCCCCGGAGCCCCGGGGAGCGCGGCGGATCGCCGCCCCTCCGTTGATCGAGTCCACTGGGGGTGCCGTAACGGAGCGCGGTCTGGTCAGGGCAGGTTTTCCGCGGATTACGGCGTCGTCAGTTGACTTTTCGTCCCCCCGGCTGAACACTTCCCATGACCAGGGGCGGGATCGTCCGGGTAAGCCCGCATTCTGCGGATGCGGCGTCTTCATCCAGCCGAAAAGCCCCGGGTCCGGAAGCCTCGGTCAAGAGGTTCCGGGGCCGCAGGGTTCTAGCTGCGGCATCCGGAATCGATATGGAACAATCAGCGAGGGCCGGGTCCGTAGCAGGCGCGCTAAGCCCGCAGGACTGCGGCCGGGGGTGTGGGAATCATGATAATACTCAAGGAGTCCTCGAAGGACATTTGGTTGTTGTTGCTCGTCGTTCTGTTGGCATTGGCCGCCAATCTACCCGAAGATATCGCCGCTGCCTACTCCATCGAGAAGAAGTATCTGCTGATGGCGCTGGCGGGCATCATCGCGGTATCGATACTTCGTTATCTGAGATTTGCCCTGTTGCTCATGACCGTGGTTCTCGCGGTCGGCGCAAACCTGCCCGCGGAGCTGGCGGCGCGTTTCAATGTCGATGCATCGATCATGTTCTTCACCCTGCTGGTGATGGTGGTGATCGCCGCGGTGAACCGTTTCCTAAACGTGGTTCCCGACAAGCCGCCGCCGCGCCTCCACAACTCGATACACGGCGCCCGGGCACTCATCAAGGCTATATCAACGGGAAACGTTCAACACGTTCAGCGGCTGATCCAGGCGGGTGTGAACGTGAATGTCGCCACATTGAGCGGAAAAACTCCGCTGATGCTGGCGGCTTTCACGGGCTACGCGGATATCGTTCAACTGCTGATCAATGCCGGCGCCGAGATCCATGCAAGGGACCGGGAAGGAAACACGGCGATGAGCATCGCGGACCGGAAGGGGTTTACCAGGATCAAGGCGCTCCTGACCACCCAGGGTTGATCGCATTTTCGGACGCCTCTCGCCCGGTGGGTGGTGGCTCAGTTTGGAAATCGATTCCGGTCAGGGCCGTGGTGGGGATCCTCCGCCAGGGCCGTTCCTTCCCGGACGTATTCAAACCGAGCCACAACCGGTCCATGCGGCGGCACGGTCTCTTGTCGGTCGTATGATATAGTCAAATCGCCTGTTTGCTTTACTGATCACTCATCCGACGGCAAGGGGCTCGAACGTCCTTGGAGAATATTCAGCTCACCAACGAAATGATCGCGGTGTTCGCGATCCTCGGGTTGACGATTTTCCTGTTTGCGTTCGAGATCGTCCGGGTGGATGTCGCGGCGGTGCTGATACTGGTGATCCTGGGCCTGAGCAGCCAGGTGCCCGGTTATGAAGGCCTGGTGGACCAGGAAGAGCTGTTTGACGGATTCGCCAGCAACGCCGTGATCTCCATAATCGCCGTGATGATCATCGGCGCCGGGCTCGACAAGACCGGCGTAATGAGCCGGGTTGCGGGCAAGATTCTCCGCTATGCGGGACGCACGGAGCAGCGGATCATACCGACAGTGTCCGCCGCGGTGGCGATGGTATCGAGTTTCATGCAGAACGTCGCCGCAGCCGCCCTGTTCCTCCCCGTGGTCACGCGAATCTCCCGTCGGACACAGATTCCCCTGTCCCGGCTCGTCATGCCGATGGGGTTCGGCGCCATCCTGGGGGGCACCGTCACCATGGTGGGTTCCAGCCCGCTGATTCTGCTGAACGATCTGATCCAGACTTCGAACAGGACGCTTCCGGCGGGTGTGGCGCCCATGGAATCATTCCACCTGTTCGCCGTGACCCCGGTCGGTCTCACACTGGTGATCATGGGCATCGGCTATTTCGCCGTGAGCGGGCGGTTCATGCTCCCGCGGGTCAAGGAGAAGATCGCCGGTGTGGATAATCTCCAGCAT
>JAXHNI010000007.1:0-453424 GCA_034520625.1 Gammaproteobacteria bacterium
CACGAACCTTAATACCTTCCGGACAGCAGTCAGCCCGGATTCTTGACGATTGTCGGTGAAGTCTACGCGCCAGTGCGTGACTGCCGCGCTAGGCCGGCGTCCGCCAAAATGCTGTAGAACGCCGGGATCACGAACAGCACCATCAGGGTCGAGGCCAGCAAGCCGAACACTACGCTGATCACCAGCGGTTTCAGCACCTGGGCCTGAAGGCTGGCCTCGGCGAGCAGGGGCAGCAGACCCAGAATCGTGGTCAGGGAAGTCAGCAGCACCGCCCGGAACCGGGCGCGGCTGGCCAAGCGGGCGGCGTCCGCCGGTGCATGGCCCTCCGCCACGTGCATCTTAACGAAGTGGACCAGCAGAATCGAGTCGTTGACGACAATGCCCGCCAGGGAGGCCGCGCCCAGCAGGCTCGGCATCGACAGCGGGTAGCCCACCAGCGCGTGACCCCAGATCGCCCCCAGGGCCGCGAAGGGAATGGCGGTCATGACCACCACCGGCTCGATGTAGCTGCGGAACTGGAACGCCAGCACCACGAATATCCCCACCAGTCCCAGTAGAAAGGCGCCGCGCACCGAGCCGCCGGTGGTGGCGGCCTCCCGCGACTGGCCACGCAGGTCGACATCGATGCCGGGAAACCGGTCCCGCAGCGCCGGCAGGAACTCCCTGCGGGCCTCCTCGATGATCTGCATGGCGTTGCCTTCCCGGGAGTCGATATCGCCGGTAACCGTCACCGTGCGCCGGCCGTCAATGCGGTGTATGCGGGCCCAGCCGCGCGCTTCCTCGATGCTGGCGACGGCGCCCAGCGGAACCTGGCCACCGCCCGGCAGGGTGATGGTGAAGTCGTCGAGGTCCTGCAGGCTGTTCCGGTCACCGGCCGGCTGCCGGACCTCGATTTCGTAGCTTTCCCGGCCGACCTGGATCTCCGCCGCGGTCTCGCCGAGAAAGGCGGCCCGCAGCTGGCCCGCCACGGCCGCCGCGTCCAGACCCAGGCTGGCGGCGCCTTCCGCGAGATGCAGATGCCGCTCGGGCGCACCGGGGCGCAGGTCGTCCATGACGTAGCGCGGGCCTGCATAAGCGTCCAGGGCCTCCTGGAAAGCCAGCGAGGCGGCCTTGAGCTGATCCAGATTTTCGCCCTGGAACCTGAGCTCGAAGGCAATGCCCTGGGGACCGATGTTGGGCTCCTGCATGGTCAGGGCGATCACGCCCGGGATGACACCGATCTCCGTCCGCCACATGGCGTACAGCTCGTCAAGGGTGACGGTGCGGGTTTCCGCGCTCAGCAGATCGACGATGACGGTGGCGACATGGGGTCCGGTCTCGTGGGCGTCCTGGTTCTCCGCGTACCGGATCTGGATGTTCTCCACCAGAGTCTGTTCCCCGGGTTGGTGCGGTGTGATCCTGGTGTCGATGCGTCCCAGCGCATCGACCACCCGGCTCACGGCCGCCTCCGTCTCCCGCAGCGGCGTGCCCTGGGGCAGCAGGAGCCGGGCCTCGACGACGTCTCCGTCAATGTCCGGAAACGCCTGGAACTTGAGGTTTCCCCCCGCCGCATAGCCTACCGTCGCGATCAGCACGAAACCCAGGGCCCCGGTGAGCAGGTACCGGTGCCCGACGGCCAGGTCGACGCCGCGGCCGATCACCCGCTCACGGACCTTCTCGAAGGCCCGGTCGAAACTGGTCCGGAAGGCCGAGTCGGGCCGCCCGGCCATGTCCTCAACGGGATGAACCAAGTGATGGGGCAGGATCCAGAATGCCTCGACGAGGCTGACGGCGAGGGTGATCAAAAGCACCACCGGCATGACCTCCAGCACGGTGCCGATATCGCCGGACAGGAAGGCCAGTGGCCCGAATACACAGGCGGTGGTGATGAACGAAGACAGAACCCCCGGGGCCACCTGGGAGGTGCCCCGGACTACGGCCTCCAGCGCCCCGCGGCCATCGCGCCGGTGCGCAGCGATGTTCTCGGAGATGACGATGGCATCGTCCATGAGCAGACCGATGGCCATGAGCAGGCCCACCATGGTGATCATGTTCATCGAGTAGCCGGTGGCGGCCATGAAGAATATGGTGCCGAGGAACGACACCGGCAGGCCCAGCGCCACCCAGAACGAGAAGCGCAGGCCGAAGAACAGCCACATGGCCAGGAAGACCAGTGCCAGGCCCTGGACACCGTTGCTCACCAGCATTTCCAGGCGGTCACGCACGATGGAGGAAACGTCCCGGGCCAGCGTCAGCTCGACCCCGGGCGGCGCCCGCGAGCGCTCCGCCTCGACGAAACTGCGCAGGGCGTCCACCACTCGCAGGCTGTCGTCGTCGACCGTCTTGTGCACGTCCAGGATGGCGGCACGGCGGCCGTTGAATACGGTCTTGTTCTCGGCATCCTCGAACAGGTCGGTGATGGTGGCTATATCCCCGAGGCGCAGCTCGCCGCCGCTGTCACTGGACACGATCACCAGCCCCGCCAGCTCGGCGGGCGTGCGGCGCTCGTCGCGGAAGCGCAGCCGGATCTCCCGTTCCGGGGTCTCGATGCTGCCGGCCGGCAGATCGATGCTCTGGCGGCCGATGGTCTGCGCCACCTGCTCGACGGACAGGTCGTGCTGGCGCAGGATGGTCTTGGGGATCTCGATACGGTACTGGTGGTCGGAGAATCCGAGGATGTTCACCAGCGACACGCCCCCGATCTGCAGCAGCCGGTCCTTGACCGCCTCGGCGTAGGCTTTCAGATGGGGCGGCGTCATGCCGCCGGTAACCGCCAGCGATGCCACGAAATCCGTGCGATGCAGCTGCCGGATCACGGGCGCCTCGGCGCGTTCGGGAAACTCGTCGATCGCCTCCACCTCGGTCTTGACCTCGTCGATGAAGGTGGAGAAATTCCCGTTCTCGCGCATCTCGGCCGCCGCACTCGCCCGGTTGTCCAGTGACTCGCAGCGCAGTTCCGAAAGATCGGTAACCCCCTCCAGCGCGTCCTCGATACGGGCGCACACGGCGTACTCGACATCACCGGCCCCGGCCCCGGGGTAGGCCACCTCGATACCGACCTCGTTGGCGATGAAACGCGGGAAGGTCTCGCGCTTGAGCGTCGGGGCCGCGAATATGCCAGCCGCGACGATAAGGATGAGGAGGAGATTGGCGGCGGTCGGGTGGGCCGCGAAGTAGCGGATCATGGGCAAATGCCGTCACCCCGGGCCTCGGCGGCCAGTGCCCCGGCCGCGGCGGGATCGTCGCTGACAATGAGCTTCATGCCCTCGGTGGCCGGCACCGGGTCGCTCGTCACCACGTGCTCCCCGGCCTCGACGCCCCCGCGAATCACCGCAAAACCACCGTGGCGATACTGCACTTCAACCGGACGGATGGCGAGGCGGCCCCCTGAGTCGGCGACCTGGATCCGCCTGCCATCCAGGGCGGTGCGGGGTACCACCACCGCTGCCGGCCGCGGTGGCGCGCACAGTTGCACCGCGACATACATGCCCTTGACCAGCGGCGGCTGCTCCGGCGGACGGGCCTTGGCATAGGGCTCGTCGACGACTACGACAACACCCACGGTGCGGGTCCGGGGATCTATGGCATCGCTGATGCGATCGACGCGCGCGGGCCAGGTCACCGGAGGAGTCGTGCCGCCCGATGTACGCAGGCTGACCCGGGCCGTCAAACCCATGGCGTCAAGCAGCCTGTCCAGGCTGGCGACCTCCACCGGAATATCGGGTCGCCGTCGCGGGTCCAGAACTGCGCGGAACTCGCTGATCGGGATCTCGGCTTCCACCTCCGTCGCGGCGACGGAATCCCCGCTGACCAGGGTCTCGCCGACCCCAACGTACTGCCCAACCTGGGCATCCACGGCGCTGACGCGCAGGTCGAATGGCGCCGCAATGGTGGTTCTCCGGATATCACGGCGGGCGAGATCGAGTCGCGCCCTGTCACGCTCGAGCTCGGCATCGAGGCGCTGACGTTCCGCGGGGATCTGGCTGATGCTGCTCTCCAGCTCTTGGACCGCCTGGCGCTGCTGCAGATACGAGCTTTCCTGGCGATCGACTTCCGCGCGCGGCACCGTGCCCCGCCCGAACAGTGTCTGCAGCCGGTCCAGCTCCCGTTGGGCGACCTCGAGGCGTCGTCGCTCGATATCCAGGGACCGGTCGAGGTTAGCCGCCCGGGTAACGAGCTCCTTTATCCGGGCCTCTCCGGCGGCAATTGCGGCACGGGCCTCGGCCACCGACAGGCGATAGTCGGTGGGGTCGATCTGAAACAGCTCAGTACCACGGGAAAGAATCACACCGGTGTCCAGCTCCGGGTTTCGATCCACGATGCGGCCGGAGACTTCGGCCACCCCGCGCCATGAGCCGGCTGCCCGGGCGGTCCCGTAGCCCGTCGCGCGCGGCCGCCATGACACTTCGGGGGCCGCAACCGCGGCGACCGGGGTGGTGGCTTCTTCCAGTGCCTCCAGGGCCGGAGGCGTACGACCCGCCATCAGCCAACCGGCCACGAGGGCGCCGAGCACCAGGGGCACGGCCAACGACAGGATGCGCCCCAGCAATCGGTTCTTCGGCATAAAGGGAATGGTTTGCACGGGCTGGTGATGCAAAGGCTACGAGTGACGGATAGTTAAGAATACCCGACATAGGTTGCGGGTGACAGCCGCTTAGTGGTTCGTTCCGGGCGTAACAACGAAGTCTGGCAAGAGAATGATGCTCAAACCGTGGCTTGCAACTTTTATGACACCCCTGGGACGGTAAACAACAGCCGCGCCCTCTGTGCGTCTGCCACCCTTCTCGACCAGGCTTCAGACGGTCGCTGAGTTTAAGAGGACTTCAGAATCACTTTGGCTTTGCAGGTCGGGTTCACTTTGATTTACGTATCCCACTCGAACACCACCGTTCCCACGATATGGGACAGGGCATTGATCTCTCTGTGAACGGTCTCGCCGGCACCTGCGCTCGGCGCACCGCCCCGTAATCGTTGACCGTGTTCGCCATGAAGTCTCTGATGAGCACTTCACCCATGTGCTTTCTCAATTCTTTGATGACTCCCGTGTGACACGCTGGTGCTTCTTGAGTGATACAATCTCCTGTTTGTATCGGTCCAGCTGATTGACAAAGCAAAGCCCCGGTAGCTCAGGGGATAGAGCAACCGCCTCCTAAGCGGTAGGTCGCAGGTTCGATTCCTGCCCGGGGCGCCATTCTGAAAGCTTGTAGACGAGGTCTTGCGCCGATGTCGGGCCGGCCGCGGTTTCCGATCGGCTTGCGCAAAAAATCCGGCCGACCCTCGGTGAGGGCCGGCCGGTTCCCAAAGGGAGGAGAAGGAGCTTGGACAAACTCTGAATAATTCGTCCATGAATTCTCAGAGCACGGACATATCCGTATGTCGCGGGAAACTCTTATTTGATCAGAGTTTCTCTTAGAAAGCTTTGGACGACTTCTACTGCGTCACCATCTCGTTGACGCGCTTACGCAGGTCGGGATCTGTCTGCGAGACGTCCACGATCATATTGTATTCATCCACCGAAAGACCCTTGTCCCGCACGGCGGCAACCATTTCCTCCTGGGCTTGCTGCTGCAGCGAATTGAGCTTCTCCTGGGAGTCGGCGTTATTCAGGCGGTCTTCCCACTGCCTGGAGATTTGCGCCACTTCCTCGCGCGCCTCGACGAACGATTCTAGTTTCTTGTCGCTGACGTCCACGTTTTGCTGGGTGGATTGGGCCATGTGCTGGGAGGTGCCGTCTTCACCACTCTGTGTCGCGGAAGCAGCGGACGCGCCCAACCCCATTGCCAATGCCAGCAGCAACGGGGCCGTTTTCGAGTTCCGCAATGGACCGTCTGCCGGACGAACAGCGCGCCGCGATCCTGCTGGTCGCCCTGGAAGACGTCGACTACGATGAGGCCGCCTGGATACTGGGTGTCCCGGTGGGCACGCTGCGTTCCAGGCTGTCCCGCGGCCGGGAAACGCTGCGCGACGCGGCCCCGGTCGCCGAACTGGACGAAGTCCGCCTGCGGAGGGTCAAATGAATACACCTGCACGTCCCACTGTGACGGAGCGGGATCTCCTGGCTTATGTTGACGGCCGGCTCGAAGCGGGCACCGAGTACGCCGACGCGGTGGAAGCACATCTCGCCGCCGATCCCGAAGCCCGGGCACGCATCCGCGCATGCACCAGGCAAAACGAGCTCATCCGCGCCCGGTACAGAGACATGCTGGCGGAGCCGGTACCTGAGAGGCTTTGCCCTGGAGCCTTGCGTGCGGCACGAGCCGATCGGACTCCGGATGGCATGTCAATGTCCTTCCGCGTCGCAGCGGGCCTGGCCGGCCTGGGTTGCGCAGCCGTTATCGGTTGGCTGGCCGGCCAGTCCTCCGACACCCCGCTGGAACAGTTCGCCGACCGGACCTCGGCCTACCTGGCCGACAGCGAGAACGCCACCCCGGCCGGCGACGTGGATTCATACCAGTCGGTGGCGGCGCTGGGCGGAACACCGGATTTCGCCGCCGAAGGGCTGGAGCTGGTGGGCACCCGCCGGGTGGACAACGGGGACATGTATGAGGCCCGGTACGAAGACGCGCACGGCCGGGAGCTGCAACTGCTCGTCGCCCCGGACCCGCAGCGCCACAACGACCTGCTCTACCGGACGCAGGAAAACGGCCGAAAAGCCGTCTACTGGCAGCAGGGGCCGCTGATGTACGCGTTGACCGGCGATTTCAACGAACGGGACCTGGACGGACTGGCCAACGTGGCGATCGAGCGACTGGGTGTCGAGCTCGCCGCAGGACAATTCGCCCGCAAGGAAAAGGAATCCGACACGCTGTCCAGTGCGGCGGAGCCGGCTTCCACGAGGCTCGGAGATGACGCGATCGTGCTGGACACGGAGACTCTGCAGGCGAGCCAAAGCGGGCTCGACGGAGCTTCCGGCCACCAGACCGGAAGCGGCAGCACGGCTACAGAGGTAAATCCCGAAACTCAGGCAAACCAGCCGCTGCCACAATAGCCGGACGCTACCGTGGGTTACGCGCCGGGGTTCGGAACGTTCCCCGGGGTCGGGGCTTCATACCGGCCGGGCTCGTATTGGACCGTCATGGCTACTGGAACCAGAGCCTGCCCAAGCGTTGCTCCGGGGCTCGGAACCGGTCAGGCCCAGTGCCGGGGAGCGTCCGCCAGGGCTGTCGAAAACAGGGATGTTTGAGCCAGAGCGTACACGGATGCATTCACAGCGGCCCTTGGGGGACGGCCCCCGGCACTGGGCCCGGTCATGCGGGGCTCTCAAGCCGGACTACAGCCTGCGGACCATTGAAGATTCAATATCAGTGGCGGGGTGTTCTAAAGCCCGATAGGCCGCAACAGGATACCGTCGGCATACACATCGAGCAGGCACTCCACCAGCGGAATCAGGGAAGAATCCACCATGTTGCAGGTATACGCCGGAGAGTGCACCGTCGTCTCCCCCGCTGCGAACCCGTTCAGGCTTTCCATGCAGGTCGGGTGCACCTGCTCCGGTACGGCGCAGGCCAGCTGCTCGTAGCCATTGTTCATTCAAGCAGTATAAACCGACCCTTCTACCACCGCCAGCGGACGGAACCAGATTGACAAAACCGATGAGATTTATCTCACAAGTTGCTGTATTGATTTATGATTTTTCCATTCTTTCCTGTTTCCCGGTCCCGCTCCGGTCACCCGGTTTCCAGGATTGACATGATTCAATATTTCGAATATTCTAGAAATTCAGATCATATAAAACCGGCGCGACGGGCCAGGATGAAACTCGACACCGCAGCACATATACTCGGCCAGCTCGGCAACGAAACACGCCTGCGGATCGTGCGCTACTTGGTCAAGGCGGGCGAAGACGGCGTACGGGTAGGAGAGCTGCAGGAACGATTATCGATACCCGCATCAACCCTGTCCCACCATCTCAACCATCTAAAGCAGGCCGGTCTGATCGAGCAAAGGCGAGAGGGAACCACCCTGTTCTGCACCGTGAATTTCAGTACGATGAGCTCGGTCGCGAAGTTCCTCACCGACGAATGCTGTATCAACGCACGGGCCAACCGCGCCGCGTGATATTTTTTTGAGCTATAACTTCTATATTTCTAGTATTATGAATATTACAAGCCCCAACGGGATTCACAACACGAACGCCGCCCCCGCCCGCTCGCGTGCTCGAATAGCCCCCCTGTTCCGGGACCGTGTAGTCCTGGCCTTCGCGGCCGGCCTCGTGATTCTGGCGATTCTGGATTCCGGACAGGCCCGCGACAGCCTTGAATTCGCGTTGCGATCGTTCGCCGGTATCCTGCCATTCCTGGTGATCGCCGTAATGCTGGCGGCGCTGTCCCGGAGTACCGGCGCCGATCGGCTCATCGCCCGGGCGTTCGCCGGCAACCCGGCCCGGTCAGTGGTCATCGCCACTCTCGCGGGGGCGTTGTCCCCGTTTTGTTCCTGCGGCGTGGTGCCGATCATTGCCGCTCTGCTGCGCGCCCGGGTACCGCTGGCCCCTGTCATGGCATTCTGGATCGCATCCCCGATCATGGACCCGGAAATGTTCGTGCTGACTGCTGCCGGTATCAGCACCGAATTCGCGGTGGCGAAAACCCTGGCAACCGTTCTGATGGGCCTCTTGGCCGGATTCAGCATCCACTTGTTCCATGATTACCCCGCCTTCGCGTCGCCGCTCCGTGCCGGAAGCCAGGGGACGTCATGCTCGTCCGCGCTCCCGCTCGGGCCGATCCAGTGGCGTTTCTGGGCATCGCCGGAGCGGCGCGCCACATTCCGGACGGAATTTCTGTCGACCTCGTGGTTCCTGGGGAAATGGCTGATGCTGGCGTTTTTCCTCGAAAGCCTGATGGTCGAGTACATTCCGCCCGGACAGGTAACGGCTCTGCTGGGGTCCGGCGCCTGGTACGAGGTTCCCCTCGCGGCGGCACTGGGGGTACCGGCATACCTCAACGGCTATGCGGCGATTCCATTGATGGCCGGCATGCTCGACATGGGCATGAGTCCGGGCGCGGCAATGGCGTTCATGACCGCCGGCGGCGTATCCTCGATCCCGGCCGCGATGGCCGTGGCGGTTCTGGTCAGGCGGCCGGTGTTCGCCGCATACATCATGCTGGGCTTGGCCGGTGCGATGGGTACGGCCCTGTTGTACGCACTTTTTGCCTGACGTGCCGGTGGCAGCCAGGAAACATGCCCGCGGGCGGTAGCCCGGTTTGAAAACCGGCGTCAAGGTATGGGCCGGTGTCGGGGGCCATCCCCCAGGGCCGCTGTGAGGAGCGGCACAGGGAAGTGCCGTTTGCGGACCGAAGGATGGAATACATCCCTGTACGCTCTCGCTCAAACATCCCTGTTTTCGAGAGCCCTGGGGGATGGCCCCCGACACCGGCCCTCCGATCGTGTGCGTGCGTAAAATCCGGGCCACCGCCCGCGGGCCACTGAACCGCTCAAAATCAGGGGGTGGCGAGACTAAATCACCCGCTCGTTGCCGCCGTCAACGGGGATCTGGGCGCCGGTGGTTTTCGAGAAAGTCCGCCCAGCCAGCTCACAGACCACGTCGGCCACATCCGCCGCCGTAACCTCTGCTTTCAGGAGATTCTTCGCGCGATAGTCTTCCACCGACATGCCGTAGCTGCGTGCCCGGCTCCGCAGAACGGATTCCGACCACAGGCCCGTATCGAACACCGCGTCCGGATGGATCGTATTGACGCGGATACCGTGCCCGGCAAGCTCCAGGGCGGCTATCCGGGCCAATTGCGTCAGCCCCGCCTTCGCCGCCGAGTACGCCGAAGCCTCCGGTCCCGGGGCCGTGACGTTCCTCGAGCCCACGATCACCACCGACGGTTCCATGCCGTGCTTCAGGTACGGTATGGCATAGCGAAGGAGGCGCTGGTGGCTGGACAGGTTCAGGTCGAGGCTGCCGTTCCAGGTTTCGTCGTCCATGTCCTCGATGGACCGGCTTGCGGGAAAGTTACCGGCATTGCTGACCACGATGTCCAGGCCCCCGAAAGCCCTGACGCCGGTTGCCACCAGGTCCTGCAGCTGCACGGCGTCGGTGACATCGCAGCGGACCGCCTTGACCCCGGGGACGTCCAGTTCCGGCGCATCGAGCCCTTTCACGTCCGCGGCCACCACCGCGGCACCGCGTTTCAACAGCGCCGCCGCACAGGCCTTGCCTATACCGCTCCCGGCGCCGGTAACCAGCGCGATCCGGCCCGCGAGGGATGGTTGCGTCTTCCCGGAATTCAGCTTGGCCTGCTCCAGCTCCCAGTACTCCACGTCGAAAATGTCCTTTTCCGGAAGCGACCGCCAGCCGCCGAGGGCCTCACCCCACTGAATGGCACGCGCCGTGTGCCGCGCGATGTCGGCGACGATTCTCGCCTCCCCCACCGTACCGCCAAAGGCAACCATCCCGCGCCCGGGCCACACGCCCCAACGCGGCGCCGGATCCAGACAGGTCTGGCGTCCGTCAGTATTATCCAGGAAGTAGTGCTTATAGTCGTCGATGTATCTGGAGATTGCCTCGTCGAGGTCCTCGCCGATAACCAGCGGCACCCGCTTGGTACGAA
Organism: Gammaproteobacteria bacterium; assembly: GCA_034520625.1. Lineage (GTDB taxonomy): Bacteria > Pseudomonadota > Gammaproteobacteria > Arenicellales > JAANXG01 > JAANXG01. The sequence goes on from JAXHNI010000007.1 coordinate 10,533, forward strand.
TGACGTGGTCCGGGGTCAACGGACCGCGGGTGGCGATGGCCTCCAGGTTGCTCAATTCACTGAAGCCCACCGCCTCCGGGCTGTTGTCCGAACGCACCAGCACCGGCTTGCCGGCGGCGATCGACACCCATTCGCGCAACGCAGCCAGCTGCAAGCAGTCGAATTCACCGGGTGACTCGCTGCGCGCCACCTTCCCGGCATGGCGGGACTCTAGGTGCCGTTCAGCGATATCCACAAGCCGGATCATCCGCTCATAGCTTTCCCTGGCATCGTCGGCGAAGCTGAACACGCCATGATTCATCAATACCATGCCTTCCAGGCTGGACCAGTCGGTATCCGCCGTGACCGAACGGATCGTCCGTGCCAGCATGAAGCCGGGCATCACGTAGGGAACGATGAGAACCCGTTCACCGAACACCTCGCGAACCAGCCGCTCCCCGTCGGGCGTGTTGGACAGAGTCACCACCGCATCGGCATGGGTATGGTCCACGTAGCGGAACGGGATGATGGCGTGAAGTACCGCTTCCACCGAGGGATTGGGCGCCGACGGATCCAGCATCGATGCCCTCTGGTGCCTGACCATTTCCGTGTCGGAGAGCGCCTCGAGTTCAGCCATGCGCTTAAGAACGTCCAGTTTCACGGGCGCGAAACCCGCCGGCTCGATGTCCGCCAGATCCCAGCCGCTTCCCTTGACATACAGTACCTCGTGATTCTCGCCGAATATATCGGCCACCGGCATTTTTACGGATGTATTGCCGCCGCCGTGCAGCACCAAGTCCTCATCGCTCCCGATGAGTCGCGACGAGTACGCGCGCAGCGACAGCGGGTCCTGGAAATACGCGGCATCATCGTCATTCCACCTGCTTTTCATTTCTGCCTCCAACAACCGGTTCTCCTCGTGGACCGGATTCTATGCCATGGGACCCGCCGTGTCCCGGCGACCGCACCCCATCGAAAAAAAAGCGGTGGCTCGAGGCCACCGCTTTCTCCGCGGCACATACGGTCGCCGCTATGCTTGACTGCTCTCGACTCAGTACTCGTCCTTCTCTGAGTGCAGGCCCATGTACAGGCTGACGCACATGGCCAGAAGTACGAGCGTGAACGGCAGCCCCGTGGTAATGGCCGCCGCCTGCAGGGCGCCGAGGGCGTCGCCGCCGCCCCCGAACAGCAGAGCCCCGGCAATGAGGCCTTCCATGGTGGCCCAGAAGATGCGCTGGGGAACCGGCGCATCGAGCTTGCCGCCTGCAGTGATGCTGTCAATCACCAAGGAGCCGGAGTCCGACGACGTCACGAAGAATACCAGCACCAGGACGATGGCGATAAACGACGTGATGGACGTCAAGGGCAGGTTCTGCAGCATCTGGAACATGGCCAGCGAGCTATCGGTGATGCCTTCGGACAACGGCGCGACGTTGTTCAGAACCTGCTCGAGTCCTGAACCACCGAACGTCGCCATCCAGACGATGGTAATCACGGTCGGAACCAGCAGCACCGCGGTGATGAATCCGCGCACGGTGCGGCCGTAGGACACGCGGGCGATGAACATGCCGACGAAGGGCGACCAGGAGATCCACCAGGCCCAGTAGAAGACCGTCCAGCCCTTGTAGAAAGTATCGTCTTCCCGGCCCATCCAGTTACTCAGAGGAATGATGTTCTGCACATACTCAACGGCCACGACCCCGATATTCAGGAGTATTGCGACCGTCGAGCCTGCCAGTATGACGAACAGCAGAAGCAGGCCCGCAAGCGCCATATTGAAGTTACTCAGAACCTTGACGCCGCCCTCGATGCCGCGGACTACGGACATCACCGCCACCGCGGTCACGCCGACAATAACCGCGATCTGGGTATTGATGGTGTTGGGCACGTCGAAGAGAAACGACAGCCCCGACGCGGCCTGCTGGGCGCCAAAACCCAGCGACGTCGCGAGACCGAATATCGTCGCCAGAACCGCCACGGTGTCGATGATGTGTCCGGTCCAGCCCCACACCCGGTCACCGAGCAGCGGATAGAACGCGGAACGGATCGTCAGGGGCATGCCCTTGTTGAACGTGAAGAAGGCCAGCGACAGGGCCACCACGCCGTAGATCGCCCATGGGTGCAAGCCCCAATGGAACATCGTAGCGCCCAGAGCCAGGTCGTACGCCTCCGGCGTGCGCTCCGCCACATTGAGCGGAGTTCCGTACCAGGCCGTGTAGTAGGCGGTCGGCTCGGCGACACTCCAGAACATCAGGCCGATACCCATGCCGGCGGCGAACAGCATACCGAACCAGGCAATCGTGGAGTGTTCGGGCCTGGCATCCCGCCCGCCGATGCGGATTCTGCTGACCGGCAGAAAGATCAGGGCAAGCACGAATATAACGAAGATATTCCCACCCACCATGAACAGCCAGTCGAAGTTCTCAATGGACCAGTTCTTGGAGCCGTCAAATGCGACTTTCGCGCTTTCCGGAAATATAAGCGTTCCGATTACGAACAACAGGATCAACGTAGCGGCAATGGCAAACACCGGGTGGTGAATGTCCATGCCGAATTTCTCGACATTGTCCTGGCCGACTTCATAGTCAGTACTGTATTTGTCATCAGCCATTAACAAACCCTCAAGTGTAATTATTGGTAGTCAAGCGGGCAGGATGCTAACACGCCGGCGCAAGCCGCGTGAAATCACCCCTGTCGCACACAGCATACAGACCGTCGCATGCAAAAAACACGCTGGAAACTCCGTATGAGTACAGCTGATTATTTCGATGGCACGGGAAACGGCGGCGTTTCTTTCTGTTCACCATCAGGGACGAGCGAGTCCTGCCGGCGGGCGCGCTCCGGAACGGCGCGCGGGTTCACGACACGGACCGGGAACGCTTCAGTATAGATTGGCAATTGTCCGCAATAGAGAATGCCAGATCCTCCAGTTGACGGTGCAGAGATCGCCCCTCGATCGCTGCAAGCGCCGTCAACGGCGGGCGCACCGTTCCCCAGGCCGGGTTGCGATAATGTCCGGCGCACAACGCCTTGAGCGCCGGAATCATCGTGAACCCTTCCAGAACATTACGGATCGCCGTAATGCTCGCTTGCAGGGCATCCACATCCCCGCCGCCCCGCGTCCAGTGCTCGAACACCAGTCGGATGCCCGCGGGATTGACGTTGCCCGAAGCCGTGATGCATCCGGCCCCACCGTGCCGCAGGGTTTCCAGCAGAAACCTCTCCGACCCGGCGAATACGGTCATCTCCGGGAAATGCGAAATTACGTCTCTCGTGTAGCTCCAGTCGCCGCCGCTGTCCTTCAGGCCGGCAACCTGGTCTGGATAGGCCCGCCGCAGCCGGGAGATCAGGGCAATGGATAGGGGAACACGGGTGACGGGCGGTATGTGATACAGAAACACCTGCAGCCCGTCCGCGGCGACATGCTCGATCACTGACGAGAAGTAAGCGAACAGTCCCTCGTCCTCGACACCCTTGTAGTAGAAAGGCGGCAGCATGAGCACAGCGCCGCAGCCCAGCTCCCGCGCGCACCGGCACAAGTGCACCGTGTCCGGTATCGCGCAGCAGCCGACTCCCGGCATGAGTTTCTCCGCCGGTACCCCGGCGCGGACCAGTTCTTCCAGCAGGTCCGCCCTCTCTGCCACGGAAAGCGAGTTCGCCTCGCTGGTGGTGCCGAACACGGCAAGACCGTCGGCGCCCTGTTCCAGCAGCCAACGGCAATGCGCTACGAATCCATCGCGATCGACGGACAGGTCAGGATGAAACGGCGTCAGGGCCGGCACCCAGACGCCCGCATAGGACAGGTCGCTCACCATCCGGCAAAACCCCGCATCGAGAAGGTAAATGGACGCCGACCATCGCAGCGCGCAGGCGAGAATATGCCACAGTCCGGGGATCTGTGCTGCCGGTCCCCGAATGGCTCGCTCACGCTGCGGCGACCACCGCCGGGGCTGTTTCCGGACGTTCCCAGACCGGTCTCCGGCGGACGGGCCGGCTCCCGGATTGAGCATGGTAATACCCGCCACGGCGATTGGCTATCAGCGGCTCGGCAATTTTGACAATTTCCGCCCGAAACACTACGGTTGCCAGACAGGCATTCCGGCCCCGAACACTTTCCCTTACCGCAATCGTGGCAATAAAAAGGATCAATGCAGACGAGCTCGAGGTCGGCATGTACGTCTCGCGGCTCGACCGCCCGTGGCGCGAAACGCCTTTTCTCTTCCAGGGCTTTCATATCGTCGAGGAGTCGGAGATCGAGGAGATCAAGCAGCAGACCCGCCACGTCTACATACTTGTTCCCGACGAGGAGATCGAGGTCGGCTCGGCAACCCGCAGCGGCTCCGACACCGGAATGGGCCACTACGACGAGAAGCACGCGCGCCGGGCTTCCATCCAGATCGAGCAGGAGCTCCCCGCAGCGCGGAAATCCCACCGGGAAATCGCAAACCTGGTCGAGGAAATCGAGGGCGCCCTGGATTCCAACGAAGAGCTCGACATGGCGCGCATCAAGCGCACCATCGGCTACATGGTGGAGAGCATCCGGCGCAACCCGGATGCATATGTCTGGCTGACCCGCATCAAACGCTACAACTCCTACGCGTACAATCATTCATTGAGCGCCTCGGTCTGGGCCACGGCTTTCGGGCGGCAGATGGAGCTGGACGAGCAGAGTCTTAACGATATCGCCGTCGGGACACTGTTGATGGACGTCGGATTGACACGGGTACCGAACGAGATACTTCAGAAGTCGTCAAGACTGACCCACGACGAGTGGGAAGTCGTGAAAACGCACGTGGGCGCCGGCATGGACATGCTGGAAGGAACGCCGGGCATTTCACCGGAGATCATCCAGCTGATCGCCACCCACCACGAACGGCTCGACGGCAGCGGCTATCCGCGCGGCCTGCGCGGCGCGGCCATTCCGCTCTTCGGACAGATGGCGGGCATCGTCGACTTCTATACCGCCATCACCATGCCGCGTCCGTACATGAAGGCCGTGTCACCCTCCGCCGCGCTCCAACTGCTGTACAAGCAGCGGGAAAGGTATTTCAGCGACAAGCTGGTCAACGGTTTCATCCAGACGCTCAGCGCCTATCCAACCGGTTCGCTGGTGGAGTTGAACACCGGCGAAGTCGCCATTGTCACCTCCCAGAACCCCGGCTGGCTCCTGCGCCCCAAGGTCATCCTGCTGCTGGACCCGGAAAAGCAGCCATACGGTTCCTACCCGGTGGTGAACCTGCTGGAGGAGTTGACCGACCGGCGGGGGCAGCCGCTCTACATCGTCCGGTCCCTGGCCGAGGGCGAGTACGATATTGACGTCGATCAGATTTCCGTCTGAATGCGCTGCGGGGGAATGGGGCCAGCGCCGGGAACGCTATACCCCGGCGCGGAGCAGGTAGCCGACCGGTGAGGGGGAGAATCCCGCATCCACCAGAGGGCGGTGCCAGGCTGTCCCGTAAGGCGACTCGCCGTCGATGGACTCCAGATAAACCGGACTGTGAGCGGCGACCTGCTGCAACAGCTGCATCAGCGGGAGTGGGTCGGTGAGGTTCTCCGGGGTATGGATATCCCGGCCCGTCGGGCTCATGTATCCGACGAGACGCCCCTGATAAATGAACACCCGGGCACCCGGGGCACGCCGGGGCCGGTGCGCATTCGCCATGGCCGGCCAGGGGACCGGATTGCCGAAGGGGTTGGCCGGGTCGCAGGCCGACAACACGGCGCGCCCACCATCACGGCGAAAAGCCAGCCACACGGCCTCCGCGCCGGGTGCGGCAAATCCGTCGCCGGCCTCCAGCCACCGCGGGACCGAGGCCTCTCCCCGCGCGGCAATCTGTGCCAGCAGGGGCTGGAGCACGTCCCAACCGGGCACCGTGCGCCGGGTTAGGATCCCCCACCGGTCCAGGAGCAGCCTGGCGCGCGCCACGTCCCGCTCGGCCTCCGGGGCAAACCCGCGGTCCGGACCGGACAGCAATCGCCAGCGACCCGACGCGCCGGGAAGAGCGCGCCGGCGCCTGGCATACCGGGGTGTGGTACGCGGGTGAAAACGTGAACTGGTGGCGGACCAGCGAGCCCGGAGCGGATCCAGGGAATCACTGGTCACTTCACCGCTCCACACCAGGGCCCACAACGATCTCCACACGTCATCGGGGAACCCACCGAGCCTGTCGACCATGGCGGCGAAATCAAGTCCATCCTCCCCCAGCAGCAGCTCCCGGATCCGCTGTTCCCGTTCTCCATCAGCGAATAGACTGATCCGCCCCAACAGCGGGAAGTCATCACGGGCGTACAGGCAGATGTAGCCGTCGCGCGGGCCCAAGGCCTGGTCGCCCTGCCATACGAACTCGCCGGACCCGATCAAGGCATCAAGCTGCAAAGGCGAGTGGTCCGCGATCCGCGCGGGCAGTATGCACGCCTCGAGCTCGGAGAACGGCATCGGGAATCCCTGCAGCTGCCGGAGGAGCCGGTCCAGCCCGCCCAAACCCCGGGCGCGCTGCTCGACACCGTGCCAATGCAGCAGGAAAGCAACGAAATCCCTGTCGGGCTGCGCTCCAGGTGGTTGCATTCAGGGGCGGCAGGCTGGCGCGATGGGGGAAGATGGATTCACAGCCCGCCGATCGTCCGGCCCGGCATCACCCGGCGCCCCAGGTCGTGAAGGGCGAAACCGCCAGGCTCGAGTTCAGGTATCGGGGGTCACCGGAGACTTCGCGACCCACCCAGGCCGGGACTTGGATGTGCTGGTCGCGACTGTCCAGCTCGATTTCCGCCAGAACCAGGCCCCGGTTCGCGCCTTCGAAGACATCCACTTCCCAAATACCGCCCCTGTAGTCGACCCAGTGGCGCACCTTGGATAGTACGCGTCCCGCGCAAAGGGTATCCAGCATCTCCCGCGCGTCGTCCAGCGGTACCGGGTATTCGTATTCCTGGCGCTCCACGTCGAGCGTGGCGTTCTTGATGTTGAGAATTGCGCTGTCTTCACCGTCGATACGAACACGCACGGCACAGTCATCGGTGATGGCCAGGTAGCCCTGCTCGAAGCGCCGGCTCTGCTCCACCACCGGCCGCCAGTCATCACCAACCACCAGGAATTTACGCTCGATTTCCCGGCCCATGCGGCATACTCATTGTGCTGGCGGGCGGCCGGTATGGGCGCCCGGGATCAATCGACGGGCTCCATCCGCAGCAGGCGGCCGTTGCTGTCGTCCGTCAACAGATAGAGATAGCCGTCCGGACCCTCGTCCACGGCGCGTATACGGCCATAGCGCCCGTCGAGCATCCGCTCTTCGTTCACGACCTTTTCCCCGTCCAGCTCAAGCCGGGCCAGGAGCTGAAATTTCAGAGCGCCCACGAACACGCTGTCCCGCCACCCCGGAAAACGATCTCCGGTGTAGAACGTCATCCCCGACGGCGCAATGGAAGGCACCCAGTACCACAACGGCTGCTCCATACCGTCCTTGTGCGTACCCTCGCCGATCTGGGTGCCACTGCCGTAGTTGACGCCGTAGGTGATGACCGGCCAACCGTAGTTCCGGCCGCTCCGCACAACGTTGAGCTCGTCCCCGCCCTGGGGTCCGTGCTCGTGGCTCCAGAGCTCACCGGTGTCCGGATGCAGATCCGCCCCCTGCACGTTGCGGTGCCCGTAGCTGAAGATTTCGGGCCGCTCGCCGTCAACGAAGGGGTTGTCCTCCGGCACCGAGCCGTCGTCATGAATGCGGACTATCGACCCGGTATGGGTATCCAGGTCCTGGCCGGTGGCCATCCGGCCCCGGTCACCGAGGGTGACGTACAAATAGCCGTCGTTATCGAACACCAGCCTGGAACCGAAGTGCCGGCCGCCGCTCTCCTTGGGCAGGGCACGGAATACAACTTGGACGTCCGCGAGCCGCCCGTCCCGAAAGTGACCCCGGGCCACCTCGGTGCCCTGACCGCCGGGCCCGGATGCCGCATAGGAAAGATAAACCAGCGCGTTGGACGCGAATTCCGGATGCAGGGCGATGTCCAGCAGCCCGCCCTGACCCTGGGCGGCGATGTCCGGCAGGCCTTCTACAGGCTCGGGAACCAGCTCACCGTCCCGGACGACCCGCAGCCGCCCGGGGCGCTCGGTAACGAGCATGTCCCCGTTGGGAAGAAACGCCATGGCCCAGGGGTGGTCCAGTCCTTCCACCACGGTGGTAACGAGAAAGTCGTGCAGCTCGCTGCCATGGCGCTGGTTGGCGGATGCCACGGCGGCCATTATGGACAGCAGCGCGGCTCCGACAAGCACGTAAGCGAGGTTCGGTACCGGCCGGGATCTTCCGCCGCGGAACGGCGCGGGATCATCGCGTGTACGGTCCGGGTCTTCGGGCACGGGATCGTAGCCGCTGCTGCCCCAGGGGTGGCAGCGGCCCAGTCGCACCACGGCTAGTCGGACACCCTGCAACAGTCCGTGGAGTCGAATGGCTTCCTCCGCGTATTCCGAACAAGTCGGCAGATGCCGGCAGCTCGGTCCGATCAACGGCGATATGCCGTATCGATACATCTGTATCAGCAGCCTTGCCACCCGGGCCGGAAGGAGGCTAACGGTACGGTCAGGCCGCTGCATCATCCCGCGTCGCCTCGGACTGCCTGCTCCTGCGCTCGAAACGACGACCGCAGTAGTAGCATTCCACCACACCGTCATCGCCCACCGTGAGGTATACCCGGGGATGGCCGAACGTCCTGCCCCCGTCGCAGGACACTTTTTCCTGGTCGTCATCAACAACTACAATTTCCGGCACGACACGTCACCTCCGTCGCTGTCTGATTCAAGGGCACTACCAACAATGCGTCATTTCCGCGATAGCCGCGCCAGCGCCGTGCTCGAATCCTCATTGACTTCATTTAAACTGCGGTTCTGCGCACGATGCTTCCTTACTCTGATGAAAACATAACTATTTATAGAATATACCCCCAAGATGGTCGGCGTTCACGCATCGAGACCGGGCACGGTCCGTCGACGCCGCTTGGCCCGCCGAGTCTCCGGGCGTGATTATATCGCATCCAGGGGCCGATCGACCGGGGGCTGGACCTGGAACGGAAAATCCGTTTCACTTGACGCAGCATATTGAGCACGAGGCACTACCATGAGGCACATACACTCCAGATTCCGACATCCGCCCCGGCTGGTTCGTTCCCGGAGCATGGACCGCCGCCGCTTCCTGTGGCTCATGTCCACCGCCGGAGTAGGCCTGAGCACCGGCGTCATGCACGGCTGCGCCACCGATCCCGTGAGCGGCGACACGGTCCTGGTGGGCATGTCCCAGGCCCAGGAGGTCAACGTGGACCGCCAACAGTCCCCCCACCAGTTCTCAGCCGACTACGGACCGGTCCAGGCCGAGGGGGTCAACGACTATCTTTCCGGCCTCGGAACGCAGCTGGCAGGGGTCTCCCACCGGCCGGATATGCCGTATTCGTTCCGCGCCGTGAACGCGAATCATGTCAACGCGTACGCTTTCCCCGGCGGCAGTATCGGCGTGACGCGCGGCATGCTGGTTGAAACGGAGAACGAAGCCGAAATGGCCGGGCTGCTGGGACATGAGGTCGGACACGTCGCGGCTCGCCACGCGGCCGAGCAGGCCGGAAAAACCATGGTGGCTCAGGCGGCCGTGGCGGGCGGCGCACTGTACGCCAGCACCAGGGACCCGGCGCTGGGCAACGCCGTGGCGGGCCTGGGCTCACTCGGCGCAGGTGCCATGCTCGCCCACTACAGCCGCAACAACGAACGCGAGAGCGATGAGCTGGGCATGGAATACATGGTGAAGGCCGACCAGAACCCGGATGGAATGGCGGGCCTCATGGACGTACTACGCTCCAAGAGCAAAAGCAGGCCGTCGGCCATGGAGCTCATGTTTTCCACGCACCCACCGAGCGAGGAGCGCTACCAGACCGCGCGCCGGCGCGCCGCGGAGCAGTACGCGCAGTACCGGAACGCACCAATGAATCGAGAGCGCTTCATGGACGAGACGGCGCCCATCCACCGGCTCAAACCGACCATTCTCGAACAGCAGAAAGGCGAAAAGGAGATGGGCCGGGAAGCGTTCGGCGCGGCGGAGCGCCATTTCCGGTCGGCCGTGGACCTGACGCCGGACGACTACACCGGGAACGTGCTCCTGGGCAAGAGCCTGCTGGCACAGGAAAAGCCCCGGGAGGCGAACCGCTACTTTCAGCGCGCCACCAGCATCTACCCCCGGGAAGCGCAGGCTCATCATCTCAGCGGCCTCACCGCCATACACGCGGGAAATTTCGAGTCGGCCTACGAGCAGTTCGATCGCTACGAGCAGCTTTTGCCCGGGAACCCCAATACGACATTCCTGAAGGGCTATGCGCTGGAGAGCATGGACCAGAAGCGTGCCGCGGCGGAAGCGTATTACCGTTACCTGCAGCAGGTGAATCGGGGCAAGGCCGCCGAATACTCCTACCAGCGCCTGCAATCCTGGGGTTACCTTTAGTGCACCCTGCCACTTATATTGCGCCATTCAGCGGCCCGCAATGCGCAGCCAGAGCCAGCCCGGCCCGCAGGGCTACTGTGGTTGACCAATGCCGGCATGGCGCGTTGCGGTTCGCGGACCGCCCTGCTGGAGCGCCCTCGAGTCGCCATGGGTGCATTGCGCTCGTTGTAAAAGGCCGGGCTGTTCACTGCGGAGCGCGCCTCCTCCTGACGGCACGGGAACGCTCTGAACGTTACCCCATCAGTGGCGGGGTACACCAGTGATCGCCGGGGCCGGCTGATAATGAGTGTACGGGTCATCGCGCCTTTTCATGGCGGCCACGACCACGAACAGTGCCTCCTCCAGGCGCTGGAAAACGCAGAGCGCGTTTGCCGCTCCCGCGGCCTGCGTTTCACGGCGCTGCGGCGCAGCGCGCTGGAACTGGTCTGGCGCAGCCACAAGCCCGTCGGGGCCTACGATGTCATGGAAGGCCTGCGTAAGCGCGGCCACCGACCGGCGCCCCCGACCGCTTACCGGGCGCTCGAATTCCTCCACCAAGCGGGTTTGATTCATCGCATCGAGTCGCTGAACGCCTTCGTCGGCTGCGCCGACCCCGAGTCCACCCACGCCGGACAGTTTTTTATTTGCAACAAGTGCCACCGCGTCGCGGAAGTCGAAGACGCCAGCCTCAACCGGCAGATAGCACGCCACGCTGATGAGCTGGGATTCACGACGAGCGATCAGACCATCGAGATCCACGGCCGCTGCGCCGACTGCGGAGATGGTCAAAGGGACAAGCGCAGCTGAAACGCCGGGCAGGAAACGGTTGGCGACGCTGCGCATGGGCTGTCACATCCGGCCGGGGATTACGGTTTCATCGTGAGTCCACCGGAACCCGGGCGGGACATTCACCGGACGCCCAACCACAGGTGGATTCTGCTACGAGCGCTCAAGCCGCTGAGCGCAGGCGACGCAATAATCCGCCGCGGGGTCGATTTCCAGGCGGCCTTCGGGGATCTCCCGGCCGCACTCCCGGCACCATCCAAAGTCATCGCTATCGATTCGCTTCAGGGCGGTGCGCAGGCGATTGATGTGCGCACGGTTGCGCTCGAGGGCAGCCACGGACAACGCCTGGGACTGGAGCGCATCCTGACGGCTCAAACGCCCCACGCGGGACTGGTCCAGCTCCACCGGACGCGCCTCACCCCGCTTCGACGGCTCGGCGGCAGCCAGCTCGGACAACCGCTGTTCTATCAAAGTCCGGAACTTCCCGGCTTTGTCTGGATTCATCGGCATCAGCCACGTTATCAGTTGCCAGACATTCCACCACAGACCGGCATGCAATGAAATCGCCGCAAACGCCGCCGGCCGGCAATGCAAACGGCGGATACCCGCGCCGCCGCCCCGCCGCGTCCGGGGGCGGTTTGCGATATGATGAGCCCGGGTCATGAGTACACGAATCAAAGGCATTCTGGCCGCGCTGATCATCATCGCCGGTATCCTCGCAGCCGGCTACGCGGCTGCTCCCGCGCTGGTGGCGGCTATTGCGGTACGCAGCCTGGACGGGGTCGTCGAGGTACGGGAGCTGGACATCGAATCGGTCGGACTGTCGCGTATCGAGATCGCGACCGTCAGTGCGGCCAATCCACAGATGACGTTCGGCGCCCGCGGGGCCACTGTTCGATTCGATCCCTGGCCGTTCCGAATCCACCACGTCGCCGTCCGGGAGGCCCGGCTTGAGATCGCCGAATCGGCGCCCGGAGGAGAACCCGGCGCGGCACCGGCCCTGCCACCGTTCCCAATCCGCGTCGACGCGCTCTCCTTGCATACCGCTACCCCGTGGGGCGAGCTGGCCGTGCCGGTCTCCATAGACACCAGGCCCGGCGCCGCGGGCGGCCTGGAGGGCGAGGTCCAAAGTCCGGAATTCACCGTCAGCTTGTCCAACCCGGAGAGCAACCGGCACGCGCTTGAGCTGCTGGATTCCGGGGGAGCCAGCCTGTTATCGCTGAGCGTCCGCCACGGAACGGGGTACCCGATTGGGTTCAATGGCCGGTTCGAACCCGAACTGCTCGCGCGGTGGCTGCCCGGCAGCCCCGTGGGGCTGCCGGGCTTGCAGCCCGAACTGGCGAAGTACTCGCTCTCGGGTGCCACGGTGATGGTCAGCGGCGTTGTGGAGGAAAATCTGGATTTCGTCGCCGAGCTGCGCGGCAAGCTCACTCTGAACGACGTGCGCGGCCCCGCGGACCGGCTGTTCGACGTCATTGAGCTCGATATGGATCCCGTTTACACCATCACCCGTTCCGGGGCCGCCTGGAGCGGCTCCGGGGAGGCCGGATTCGGTTTCGCACTGAATCCGGAGACCCGGCTTACCGGCCGCAATCCCGGCTGGCGCTGGAGCGAGGACGGATTGTCGATCAGTGCCGCCGGGGCCCGCCTGGATCCACTGGCACTGGAAGCGGACAGCGTCGAGTTGAGCGCGCCGGCTTTCACGGCCGCCGCCGCCAATGGCGAGTTCCACGCCTGGGGAGCTCGGCTACCGGGTTGGCCCGAAAACCTGCCCCACTACGATCTCTCCGGAAACTGGACCTGGGAAAGCCCCTCTCTCGAGGTACGGGGCACGGGGGGCGGCACCGGCGTCCCGCAGCTGGCCTGGCGGCTGCAGGCCGGCGGTGCCCGGGGCAATGTCGAAATCGACTTGGCGGACACGCTGGCATCGATCGAGCCATTCCTGGGAACCTATGCCTCCGCCGTCGCACCGGACCTGGAGGTGCTTGCGGGCCGGCTCGAGGGTCGCTACCACACGGAGTGGAACGGCGACCGCATCCAGACCAGTCTGGCGGTCCGGGCCGGACCGGTGGACGCCGATCTCGGCGGCATGGAGATCCGCGGCCTGGATGTCCGGGTGGACAACCGGAGCAACCGCGTTGACCGGCTGGTGGTGGCACTCGCGGCCCCCACTCTCAAGCTGGCCGCCGGAACCGTGGCGGAGGATCTCGAAATGGATATGCGCCTGGATCCACAGGAAATTCACGTGGACGCCGCCCGTATGAGTCTGTTCGGAGGCCGCATCGGCGTTCGGCCGTTCTCGTTCACCCCGGAAGACGATGAGGTGGTCGTCTTCGCGGACGTGGATGCCCTGTCGCTGGAACAAGTGATGGCGCTCATGGAGCTGGAAACCACTCAGTTGACCGGCGACGTGGCCGGGCCGGTGCGGTTCATCTACAACACCGATCGCGGCATCGAAATCAACAAGGGGGATCTGCACAGCGTTCACACGGGCGTTCTGAAGTTCCGGATGAACCAGGACTCGTCGACGGCCACCCAGCTCGATAATCTCGCTCTCCGCGCGCTCGAGGACTTTCAGTACGACGAACTGAGTGCCAGCCTGGTCTACAAGCCCGACGGCGAGTACCGGATAACCGCGCGGATCCTGGGCAGAAACCCCGAAGTGCTGGACGGTCACCCGATTGCCCTGAATCCCACCATCGAAGGCCGCCTCCCGGCGCTTTTCCGAGCGTTTTTCATCACCGGAGATTTCAACCAGGCCATTATCCGGCGCTTGCAGGAGGAACGGGGCATGTCAACGCCGGGGGAGACACCCACGTTACAGAAGGACTAGAATGATGGATTACCGGCTCACTCGAGTGCATCGTATGAAACTGCAGCCAGCTATAGCGGCATTGATGTCCGTCCTGTGGATTGCGGGGTGTTCACCCACGGTGAAAATGCAGGCACCGGACAAACCCATTGAAATCAACATGAACGTCAAAATCGAGCACGAGATCCGCGTCAAGGTCGAGCGGGACATCGAAGAGATGCTCGAGCAGAACAAAGACCTGTTTTAAGCCCGGAGAAACGAAGATATGGCGATCCGAACAAAATTTCGAACCGTGGGCCGGATTCTGGGCCCGATACTGATCCTGGCGTTACTGTCACCGGGCTTGTTCGCCGCCGACCTGGATCAGGCCAAACAGCGCGGTATGGTGTGCGAGCTTCCCAACGGTTTCCTGCGAGCTGCGAACAGCGCCCCCGCCGACGTGACCACGATGGTCAAGAACATCAACGAGAAGCGAAAGCAGGAATATGCGCGCATCGCCTCCGAACACGGCGTGACGCCGGAGGATGTGGGCAAGCTCACGGCGCAGAAGCTGTCGCCGAAGTGCCAATAGGTCCGACCACTGCCCTGCCGTAACCCTCCGGCCGCCGGAAACGGATCGATCGCACCGAAACCGGCCCTCTCGCCGTGTCCTCCCCCTTCGGCGTTATTGCGTGCAGGTTATCTCCGAGCCGTAAGGCTCCGGAACCCTCCCGCCGGTTTTACTTCGAATTGAAGGCCCCGACGTTCCGGTAGTCAGTGTCGGGGGGCTCTCCCCCAGGGCTAGCACCGTCGGCGGATACCGATCACCCTGCCGGCGTACGCCGCCTCGGGCAGCCCGGTATGAGCCGCCATCATGCTTTCCAGCAGCCTCCGGGTGCCCGCGGAGAACTCCACAGGCTTCCTCCGCGCCATATCGACGTGGATACCGATCTGCTCCATGGCCGCGACCACGTGGTCATCGGTCCCGTGAAACATCTCGAAATAGGCGTGGATCCGTTTTCCGTCGTGGTCCATGAGGCGTCCCGTTATACGCAGGCCGTCGCCCTCGACCACTTCCCTGATGTAGTTGATATGTGCTTCCAGCGTGAACACTGAACACCCGGTGCTGTCGATATATTCCGGCCCGACGAGCAGCCGGTTGTACATGACATCTACGCAGCGATCGAAAGCAACCATGTAGTACGCCACGTTCATGTGGCCGTTGAAGTCAACCCATTCCGGGATGACCCGCTGTTCAGGGAAGGCCAACGGCGCTTCAAAATCGTCGTTCATCAGGGGACCGGGCTCATTGATTTTCGGGGCCCCGTTTTCCGGGGGTATCGGACCTCGCGGCGGGAATTCTCGCAGACCCGCCCACGGACATCCAGCCTCCGGCCCATACCTCCACGAATGCTTTCAAACCGAGCCACGATCCAGCATTCCCGACTTTATGCCGGTTCACCGGATTGTGTTACATTCCGGTCCAGACTCGCCGTTGACCCCGGACAACCGGTTCCGGGTTGCGGCCTGCGGTGAGCCGGCGGATAGTAATCAATCAACCTGTACAGGAGGATACATACCATGCCATTGCGTATTGGTGACGATGTCCCGGACTTCACTGCGGAGACCACTGAAGGAACCATCAAGTTTCATGATTGGATTGGAGACGGCTGGGCGGTTCTTTTTTCCCATCCCAAGGATTTCACTCCGGTTTGCACCACCGAGCTCGGCTACATGGCGGGGTTGAAGCCGGAATTCGACAAGCGCAACTGCAAGATCATCGGACTGAGCGTCGATTCCGTGGAGGACCACAAGTCCTGGTCCAAGGATATTGAAGAGACACAGGGAAACAAGGTTAACTACCCAATGATCGGCGATACCAATCTCGAAGTTGCCAAGGCCTTTGACATGATCCACCCCAATGCAAGCGGGAGCGCCAAGGATCGCACTGCGGCAGACAACCAGACGATTCGCTCTGTGTTCGTGATCGGCCCGGACAAGAAAGTCAAGGCGATGGTGTCGTACCCGATGAGCACGGGCCGCAACTTCGACGAAATACTGCGGATCCTCGACTCCTGCCAGCTCACCGCGACTCACAAGGTGGCCACTCCGGCGAACTGGAAACAGGGAGAGGACGTCATTATCGTCCCCGCCGTCCCCGACGACGAAGCCAGGAAAAAATTTCCCGACGGATGGAAGGCTCTGAAGCCGTACCTCCGTATCGTGCCGCAACCCAAGTAGCGACCAACGATTCGTACGGACTAAAAAGGCGCCGGAGGCGCCTTTTTTATTTGCACTCCGCAACCGCCGGGGGCGGATGATCCCGGCGTAGAGCCCCGGCATCGGTACAAAACCGCGCGGTCCCTCGCTGCGGGCGCTCAGAGCCACTCTGCCGCCAAGCCGGGTCGGTTGAACCGCCGGCTCCCGTCCGAGGCCGCAGAAGGCGCCGGCCTACCTCATCAGTCGCACCAGGTACAGCAACACGACGGCCCCGATTGTCGCCGAGATGATCTGTCCCAGCAGATGGGTCGCGGAGAATCCCAGTACCTGCAGCAGGAACCCACCGACAAATGCCCCGATCACACCCACCAGGATGTTCACAGGCAGACCGAACCCCCGCCCCTTGATAATCCAGCCCGCCAGCCATCCGGCAATGCCACCCACGATCAGAAAAACAATCAGGCCCGTCGCGGTCACGGTTCTCCTCCTTCAGTCATTCACAACGATACAGGGCTACCGGTCGGTGGTTGGCAACATATCCGGCATCCGGCGCCGGAACTACCACTCGCCGGTGTTTCCCATTGAGGCCCAGGGCTCCCTGGGAGCCAGATCCTCGCCCTTTTGCAGCAGTTCGATGGAAATACCATCCGGTGAGCGGATGAAGGCCATATGACCATCCCGCGGCGGGCGGTTGATGGTAACGCCCGCGTCCATCAGCCGCTGGCAGGTTTCGTAGATATCCTCGACCTCGTACGCCAGGTGCCCGAAGTTGCGTCCGCCGGTCAGAGTCTCGGGGTCGTAGTTCCAAGTCAACTCGATCTGCGCGGATTCATCTCCCGGAGCGGCAAGCATCACCAGCGTGAAGCGTCCCTCGGTATTGTCGTAGCGGCGCAGCTCCCGCAGCCCCAGCTTATTGCAGTAAAAGTCCAATGAGGTCTCCAGGTTGGAAACCCTGACCATGGTATGCAGATATTTCATATTTCGCTCGTGATTATTCCAGTGTCAATCGAGTGGCGGAATACACTAGGCATCGCCGTCAATCGTCCCCGTCAACCATGTCCCTGCTTTTCTCCTTGGCTTTGTCATAGCCGCGTTTGACGGCATCACCAGCCTTCTCCACCGTTTCCCTGGTGGCATCCCAGGCCTGGCCTGATTTCTCTCTGGTCCAGTCAGCAGCATCTCCGGCGCCTTCCCTGGTGGCGTCCCAGGCCCGGCCGCCCTTCTCCCTGCTCCACCTGATGGCATTTCCGGCGCCCTCCGCAGTGGCGTCCCAGGCCTCACCAGCTTTCCGATATGTGTACGTCGCCGCGCTCGACGCCCCTTCCCGGGTGGCGTTCCAGGCGCGTTCCGAAGCCTCCTTTGTCTTCTGCCAGGTTTCACCGGCGCTTCCGGTCGATTGTTGATCAGTTTGCCCGGCGGAATCGGCGCTGCTATCCGCCTGGCTTTCCACAACCTCGGGCTGAACCGGGGCCGCCTCGTTTCCGGCGGACGCCGGGCCCGCCAACAACACCATCATGATCAAAAGAGTTCTCACCATCCCGTTTCTCCGATGTTCAGTATGTCGCCAGAGCCCGGCATCAATCCACCTACAATGCGCGAAGCATGGACTCGGCATCGCTCACCTCGAGTTTTCCCGGAGCTTCGACGTTCAGCCGGGTCACCACACCGTCATCCACCACCATGGCGTATCGTTGCGAGCGCAAGCCGAGGCCCCGGGCGGCGAGATCCAGCTCCAGGCCAACGGCCCGGGTAAACGCGCCATCGGGGTCGGCGATCATGAGGATCCTGTCATCCACGTTGTGCTGCTTGCCCCACGCATCCATCACGAATGGGTCATTCACGGACATACACACAATCTGGTCGACGCCTTCGGCCAGCAGTTCGTCCGCCTTGACCACATAGCCCGGCAGGTGCGCCTGGGAGCAGGTGGGCGTGAATGCGCCCGGCACCGCAAAAAGCACTGTCTTCCGGCCGGCGAACAACTCGGACGAGGAAACCGTTTCCGGCCCCTTTTTCCCCATACGGTAGAGTTCGGCGACCGGTATTTTATCACCGACAGCGATGGTCATGATCTATTCTCCAGAAGTGAAATTTCGGGGAGCAAACGATCCGCCTCAGGGCGGAGTATACGTGTTGCAGCCGGCCGGCCGGGCGGGCAAAACACACGAGTCCCGGCGCCACCCGGGCCGACGCCGGAACCGATGCGGCATTCCGGGATAAGTCATTGAAAGTCCTGTGATTTAGGCACCATATTGTGCCACAAAACTCTTTATTGCGTCGCTTGTCCCTTTATAGTACAAATGCGCGCTTAATTTTTTCAACGCGCAGTCAGGAGTCAGTACATGGCCGCTAAATCCAAGAAGGCCACGAAAAAGACCAGCAAGAAGGTGACCGCCAGAAAGAAAACGGCGAAGAAAGCCGCTCGCAAAAAGACTGCCAAGAAAACAGCCAAGAAAACAGCCAAGAAAGCCGCCAAGAAAACGGCGAAGAAAAGCGCCGCCGGGTCCAGGAAATCCACCGGCACCTCGGCTGCCGGAAAAAAGACGAAAAAGAAGGTCGCCAGCACGAAAAAGGCCGGCACCAGGAGCGTCCCGGGAACACCCGGAAAGAAGAAGGCAGCCAAGAAGTCCCGGGCATCCACCGGGGCGAGCCGCCGCTCGCCGAGCCTGCAGACCGCTCACTCCGTCATCCCCGGGATTGAGTCGTATCAGCCCGGCAAGGGCGAAGAGTACATGAACGAATCGCAGCGGGACCATTTCCGCCAGATTCTGCTCGCCTGGCGCAGCCAGCTGGTGTCGGATATCACCCGGACCATCAGCTCCATGCAGGACGAATCCTTCAACCATCCCGACCCCACGGACCGGGCGAGTCAGGAGACGGATATGTCGCTGGAGCTGCGCAGCCGCGACCGGGAACGGAAGCTGATCAAGAAGATCGATGACACCATACAGCGCATTGACGAGGATGATTACGGCTTCTGTGACAACTGCGGCGTGGAGATCGGTATCGCGCGGCTCGAGGCCCGCCCCACGGCGACCCTGTGCATAGACTGCAAGACACTGGACGAAATACGCGAACGCCAGATGGTCTAGCACTCGTCCCGGCCGTGTCGCTCACATCCGGCGCCGCCTTCACCCCGGCTTGGTGGTGCCGCAGCCCCCATCTCCAGACCCTGTGGCCGCACCTGTTCCGTCTCCGGCCCCGGCCCCGGTACCGACGGGAGCGGCTCGAGCTCCCCGACGGGGATTTCCTGGATCTCGACTGGTGCGGCCCGACTATGCCGGATCCCCTCGTCGTGATTCTGCATGGGCTGGAAGGCTCCTCTTCGTCGCATTATGTCCGCGCGCTGGCGCACAACCTCGCGCTGTGCGGGATACCCAGTGTGGTGATGCATCAACGCGGCTGCAGCGGCGTGCCGAACCGCCTGGCCCGCTTCTATCACGCAGGGGAGACCGGTGATCTGCGATTCGTCCTGGAACACTGCCGGCGCAAGCAGCCCGATGGGCGTTTGTATGGGGTGGGGTTCTCGCTGGGCGGTAATATACTGCTCAAGTGGCTCGGGGAGTCGCGGGACACACTGCTCGACGCAGCGGCAGCGGTTTCGGTGCCGTTTCGACTGGACCACGGCGCCTGGCGCCTGGAGCGTGGCGCCTCCCGGTTATACCAGGCTCATCTGGTCCGCGGCATGAAACAGTCCGTCGCCCGAAAAAGACGGGTGATGCGGCATCCCGTGGACGTCCGGGTCCTGGCGACGTGCCGGACCTTCGAGCAGATCGACAACCGTCTGACAGCACCGCTGCACGGATTCCGCGACGCCCGGGATTATTACCAACGCAACAGCTGCCGGCAGTTCCTGGGAGCGATACGTACGCCTACCCTCATCATCCACGCGCTCGACGACCCCTTCATGATCCCCGCCGCCGTTCCCGGGCCAGGGGAGCTGCCCGCAGACGTCAGTATGGAATTGAGCCATCACGGCGGTCATTGTGGATTCGTCTCGGGACCAACGCCATTCCGGCCCCGGTACTGGCTCGATCGGCGGCTTCCGGACTATATCCGCTTGCGCATGGCACACGACTCCGGGGCGTCACGCTGAAGCGGTGCCGTGCTCACTGCCGGCGCGCCGGCATCAGGATTGACGCCCCGCCTGCCGGGAGTCTCTTTCGAGGAGCAGGGTCACCGGACCGTCGTTGACGAGCTGCACTGTCATGTGGGCGCCGAATCGCCCACACTCGACCCGGCCCGCCGCGCGGGCGGCGAGGACATCCACGAATTCCGCGAACAGGGCTTCAGCGAGAACGGGCTCGATTGCCCCGCTAAAATCCGGGCGCCTGCCGCGTCGAGTATCGCCATACAGGGTGAACTGTGGTACCACCAGCAGATCGCCGCGGGTATCGACGACCGAGTACTGGAATCGGCCCCGTTCGTCTTCGAACACGCGGAGATCCAGAATTTTGTCCGCCATGGGAGCCAGGACGGAAGCATTATCGGAGCCCCCGAATCCGGCAAAAAGGAGCAGCCCCTTGTCCATGGCCGCCACCGCCGCGCCATTCACCTCGACCGACGCGGACGCCACGCGCTGCAACAGGACACGCATGCCCCGGTGCGCTGGCGGACCCGACTACGCGGCGTCGGTGAGCGCTTTCATGCTCAGGCGGATCCGGCCCTGCTTGTCTACCTCGAGAACCTTTACCTTCACGACGTCGCCTTCCGAAAGCAGGTCGCCGACATTCTCGACGCGTTCCTGGGAAATCTGGGAGATGTGCACCAGACCGTCCCGGCCGGGAAGGATATTGACGAAGGCGCCGAAATCCATGAGCTTGACGACGCGCCCTTCGTAGATCTTGCCGACTTCCACATCCGCCGTGATTTCCTCGATTCTGGCTCGGGCTTTCTGGCCGGCCGCGTTGTCCACCGAGGCGATCTTCACGGTGCCGTCGTCGCCGATATCGATCTCCGCGCCGGTTTCCTCGGAGATCGCCCGGATGGTGACGCCACCCTTGCCGATAACGTCGCGAATCTTGTCGACCGGCACCTTGATGGTAATGATGCGCGGCGCGTGCTCGGACATTTCCTGCCGCGGCTCGGTTATGACCCCAGCCATCTCCCCCAGGATGTGCTCACGGCCTTTCTTGGCCTGCTGAAGCGCCGTATCCATGATCTCGCGGGTGATTCCGTCGATCTTGATATCCATTTGCAGCGCGGTAACGCCTTCATCGGTTCCCGCGACCTTGAAGTCCATGTCGCCCAGATGGTCCTCATCACCGAGGATGTCCGTCAGCACGGCGAACTGGTCGCCTTCCTTGATCAGACCCATGGCAACGCCCGCAACCGGTGCCTTGATGGCAACACCGGCATCCATCAGCGACAGGCTGGCACCGCAGATGGTGGCCATCGAGCTCGATCCGTTGGATTCCGTGATTTCCGACACGACCCGGATGGAGTACGGAAATTCAGCCATATCGGGCATTATCGCAGCAAGCCCGCGCTTGGCGAGCTTGCCGTGCCCGATTTCCCGGCGCTTCGGCGTACCCACGCGACCCGTTTCCCCGACGCAGAACGGTGGAAAATTGTAATGCAGCATGAAGGGCTCCCTGCTTTCCCCCTCCAGTGCGTCGATGATCTGTGCATCCCGCTCGGTACCCAGCGTCGTGGTCACGATCGCCTGGGTTTCACCACGGGTAAACAGTGATGATCCGTGGGTCCGGGGCAGCACGCCGAGACGGATCGTAATCGGCCGCACGGTCAACCTGTCGCGGCCGTCGATGCGTGGATTGCCGTCCAGGATCCGACCGCGTACGATCTCTTTCTCGATATCCTTCAGCGCCCTTTTGATCGCGTCAAGGCGCTCGGGCTCCGTATCCT
Source organism: Gammaproteobacteria bacterium (assembly GCA_034520625.1). GTDB lineage: Bacteria > Pseudomonadota > Gammaproteobacteria > Arenicellales > JAANXG01 > JAANXG01. The sequence goes on from JAXHNI010000007.1 coordinate 32,619, forward strand.
CGTCGGTCAGTTGCTCAATGACGGAATCCTTGATTCCCGCCAGACGGCTCTGGCGTTCCGTTTTCTCCTGAAGATCGTACGCCGCTTCCATGTCCTTCCGGGCCAACTCTCCGACGCGGGATACCAGGTCCTCGTCGGATTCCGCGGGGGACCATTCGATGGGGGTGACGCCGTATTCCTCTGCCAGCTCGCGAATGCTGCGAATCGCCGCCTGCATCTGCTCGTGTCCGAACAGCACCGCATCGAGCATCTGGGCCTCGGAAAGCTCCTTTGCTTCCGACTCCACCATAAGCACGGCGTTCTCGGTTCCCGCCACCACGAGATCAAGCTTGGATGACTCCTTGAGTTCGGAAATCGAGGGGTTGAGCACATACTCCCCATCGATAAACCCGACCCTCGTCGCACCGATCGGCCCTCGGAACGGTATCCCGGAGACCGCCAGAGCAGCCGACGTGCCGACCATGGCCACCACATCGGGATCGATTTCCGGATCCACCGACATTACGGTACATATGACCTGTACTTCGTGGGTAAAGCCTTCCGGGAAAAGGGGGCGGATGGGCCGGTCGATGAGGCGGCAGGTGAGTACGGCTTTTTCGGAGGGGCGTCCCTCGCGCTTGAAAAAGCCGCCGGGTATGCGGCCGGCGGCATAGGTTCGTTCTTCGAAATCGACGGTTAACGGCAGAAAATCTCGGGGCTGTCGACTGGGCTGGCAGACCACGGTGACCAGCACCGAGGTGTCACCGTAACTGGCCACGACGGCCCCCGTCGCCTGCCGGGCGATTTCCCCGGCCTCGAGTCTGAATTCATGTTTGCCGTACTGAAACGATTTCGAAACGTAACTCACTTTGACTTTCCCCAATTGATTATTTGCGCAGACCCAGACGACCGATCAGTTCGCGATAGCGTTCAATATCTTCCCGCCTCAGGTAATCCAGCAGTTTCCTGCGCTGGCTGACCAGACGAAGCAAACCCTGGCGGGAATGATGATCCTGCTTGTGAATCTTGAAATGCGAGGTCAAATCCTCGATTCGGGCCGTCATGAGCGCCACCTGCACTTCCGGCGAACCGGTGTCGCCGTTGCTGCGCTGATAGTCGCTCATGACTTTCGATTTCTGTTCGGCAGTTAATGCCATCTTGCCAACCTCTTGCCTGATTACCAATTACTTGATCTGAGTATTGCTTGAACGCGCCTGAAGAACTACGAAAAACAGTTTGCCGCGCCGAGGGACCGGCGTACCGACCGCGCCAGAATCCGGTACCCATTCGGCGGTCGTGCCGCCGCCGCCCGGACCATTTCCCGCGCCGCATTGCGGAACCCGGAAAACCGGCACCCGCCGGGGCGTAAAGCCCGCGTATTCTAACTGCCGACCCGCCGCCTCACAACCTAAACCTGAACGGCGGGCAGAACTGGATTCCGGCTTCGGAATCAGGGTGTTCACGGCCCGGGACCGCAACGTCCGGACACCCGGCCCCCATACGGCAACCCGGCGACTAGGCACCCTGAAACAATCTCTTGGGGGCCACCCGACCATCGCCGAGCACCCTGCCGACCCCCAGGAAACCGGCTTCCTCCGCATACAGACGAACGAGGCCGCTGCTCGGCAGAGGCGCCGCCCGCACCGCCTGTCCCCTTACGAGGTAAAAAGCGGCGTCAGCAGACAGTGTGACGCCCGGCATATGTTCCAGGCCCCGGTCGCCGGGGATCAGGAGAGCGTCGAGCTCCGCATTGCGGCCGCGCAGCGCCTTGATCTCTGCCAGGGTCACCGCCTCCTCGAGTCCGAAGGTGCCCACGGCGGTGCGTTTCAGGGCCTCGACGTGGGCGCCGCAACCCAGGGCGGCTCCCACGTCGTCCGCCAGGCTTCGGACATAGAATCCGCTCGAGCAGTGCAGGTCCACCGCCAGCCGATCGCCTTCCAGACGCTGCCAGGTGAGCGAATACACGGTAACGGGACGGGCAGGCCGTTCCACCTCAATGCCCTGCCGGGCGAGCTCGTACAGGGGCTTGCCGTCCTTCTTGATGGCACTGTACATGGAGGGGACCTGCTCGAAATCGCCGCGGAAGGCATCCATGGCCCGTTCGATCTCGTCATCGCCGGCGTCGACGCCGGCGCGGCGCACCACCGCACCTTCGCTGTCTCCGGTCTCGGTTGCCACGCCCAGCTGGAACACGGCGTGGTAGCGCTTGTCAGCGCTCAGGAAGAAGCCGGATAGCTTGGTGGCCTCCCCGAAACACACCGGCAACAACCCCGTGGCGATCGGGTCCAGGCTGCCCGTGTGGCCCGCCTTCGCGGCATCGAACGCCCGCTTGGCCTCCTGCAGGGCGGCGTTCGAGGTCAGGCCGGCCGGCTTGTCCAGCAACAGTATGCCGTCGACCCTGCGTCCGCGTTGTTGCCTGCGTCTGCCCAATGCCCTTATCGGTTCGAGTCGCCCGTTTCCGCCACGGACTTTTCTATGAGCCGGCTGAGATCGACGCCCCGCTCGATGCTGTTGTCATAGACAAACGACAGGGCCGGGATGCTCTTCAGTTCCAGAACAGCCGCCAACTGCCTGCGAAGAAAACCGGACGCCTTTTGCAGGGCCCGTATATCGAGCGCCGCATCGGTCGCTGTATCGATCTGGGTCACGTAAACCTTCGCCGTACGCAGGTCCTTGCTCACATCCACCGCCGTCACCGACACGAATCGCATTCTCGGATCGTCCATCTCGCGGGCAATGATGGTAGCGAGCTCCCGGCGAATGAGCTCCGACACACGCTGCATCCGGCTGAATTCCTTCGGCATTCCGTCAAGCCCTCCCGGGCACGGCATCGGGCGCGTACATTTCGATTGACGTCATGGTCCGGCTACAGGGTCGGCTTGACTTCAACCTGCCTGTAGATTTCGAGCTGATCACCGACCTTCACGTCGTTGTAGTTCTTGACCCCGATGCCGCACTCGAATCCGGCCTTGACTTCGTTCACGTCGTCCTTGAAGCGGCGGAGCGAGTCCACAGCGCCGTCAAAGATGACCACGTTTTCCCGCAGCACGCGCACCTTGGCGTTCCGCTGCACCACGCCTTCAGTGACATAGCAACCGGCGATGGCACCGATTTTCGGCGCCCGGAACACGTCCCGGACTTCGACCTGGCCGAGGATCTCCTCCTTGATCTGGGGCGCCAGCATGCCGGTAATGGCCGCCTTGACCTCGTCGACGACGTCGTAAATCACGTTGTAGTAGTGCACGTCGACATTTTCGGACTCGATCAGCTTACGTGCCGCCGCATCGGCCCGCACATTAAAGCCGACAATTATGGCGTTGGAGGCGATGGCCAGGTTGACGTCGGACTCGTTGATGCCGCCCACCATGCCATGCACGACCTTCACCTTGACCTCGTCTCCGGACAGGTTTTCGAGGGAATCCGTCAACGCTTCGACGGAGCCCTGCACGTCGGCCTTTACCAGCAGGTTCAGGCTTTTCTGCTCGCTCTCGTCCATTTCCTGGAACATGTTTTCCAGCTTGCTGGCCTGCTGACGCGCAAGCTTGACCTCCTTGTGCTTGCTCTGGCGGTACTCGGCGATGTCCTTGGCCCGGCGTTCATCCTGGACGACAAGCACCTCGTCGCCGGCCACCGGCACCCCTGACAGGCCTTGTATCTCCACGGGCGTGGAAGGCCCGGCTTCCTTGATACTTTCTCCGGCATCGTTGTTCATCACCCGGACACGGCCGGTCTCCCGGCCCGCCAGCAGGACGTCGCCCTGCCTCAGTACACCCTGCTGCACCAGCACCGTGGCCACGGGACCGCGGCCCCGGTCAAGCCGGGCCTCCACCACGAGGCCCGAGGCGGGGCCATCCGCCCGCGCTTTGAGCTCCATCAGCTCGGACTGAAGGGCGACGTTCTCAAGCAGGGTGTCCACCCCGTCACCGCTGATCGCGGATACCGGGACGATGAGCGTATCGCCGCCCCAGGCTTCCGGGATCACTTCGTGGTTGCTCAGCTCCTGCTTGACCCGCTCCGGATCGGCTTCTTCCTTGTCCATCTTGTTGATCGCCACTACCAGTGGTACGCCCGCGTCCTTGGCATGCCGGATGGCTTCGATGGTCTGCGGCTTGACCCCGTCATCCGCGGCAACCACCAGGATCACCAGGTCCGTGGCCTCAGCACCGCGGGCGCGCATGGCGGTAAACGCGGCGTGGCCGGGCGTATCGAGAAACGTAATTAATCCATTGGCGGTCTCCACCTGGTAGGCGCCAATGTGCTGGGTGATGCCGCCCGCTTCTCCCGCCGCGACCTTGGCCTTGCGGATATAGTCCAGTAGGGAGGTCTTGCCGTGGTCGACATGTCCCATGACGGTCACCACCGGGGGCCGCGATGTCGTCTCCACGCCTTCCACTTCCTCCTGCTCCTGCAGGAGCGCCGCTTCCGGGTTCTCCTGGGCCGCGGCCACCGCCTTGTGGCCCATTTCCTCCACCACCAGGGTGGCGGTTTCCTGATCCAGGACCTGGTTGATGGTTACCATGACGCCCATGTTCATCAGGACGCCGATCAGCTCCGGCGCTTTCACCGACATGGCCTGGGCCAGATCTCCCACGGATATGGTTTCCGGAATGGTCACCTCGCGGATGACCGGCGCGGTGGGCCGCTCAAATCCGTGCTGCGATGTCGCCTGGACCTTTCTGGGCCGCACGGGCTCGCGCTTGCGGCGGCCGCGGTGGCCCTTCGCCACGTGCAGCTCGTCCCGCTTGCCTTTCTCGCCCTTGCCCTTCTTTCTGGGTTTTCCTTCGGTCTCCTGCCCGTCGGCGCGCTTCGCCTCGCTCTCGGGCCGAACGGCCGGCTTCTTGTCCTTCCGCGCCGCTTTGGAGGCCTCTTGGGCCGCACCAACCTGTTCCTTTTCCTTTGCCGAGTCGGCGGCGTTCGTGGCATCCCGCTGTGCTTCCTCGGATGCCCGGCGCTCAGCCTCCTCGCGCTCGACCCTCTCGGCCTCCTCGCGCTCGATCCGTTCCTTCTCCGCCTGCTCCGCTTCGGCCCGGGCCTGGGCTTCCTGTTCCGCAGCTTCACGCGCCTTGCGCTCTTCCTCGGCCTGCCGCGCGAGCTCCTCCTGCCGCTGCCGCTCCTGCTCCTCGAGCACTTCGCGCCGCACGAAGGTGCGCTTCTTTTTCACTTCCACTGGGATCGTCCGGGCAGTGCCGGTACGGGAAGTCTGCCGAATCTCGCCGGCCTGTTTGCGCTTCAGGGTAATACGGTTGCGTGATGAGTCCTGGGGAGGAGCCTTGCCGCGTGCACCCGAACGGAGGTGGGAGAGCAGCGTCTGCTTCTCCTCCTCCGTCAGGATGTCCTGTTCCTGCTTCTCGACGCCGGCTTCCTCGAGCTGCCTGAGCAGCCTGTCGATGCCGACATTGATCTGATCGGCGAAATTCTTGACTGTGATCTGCGACATGATCGTCCCCGTGGTCTGTACCGTTTACCCGTTGCCTTGCTCGGCTTCTTCGAACCAGGGCGCCCGCGCGGTCATGATCAAACTTTCCGCTTTCTCCTTCTCCATTCCCGTCAGCTCCAGCAGCTCGTCTACCGAGCAGTCCGCGAGATCTTCCTGGGTCTTCACTCCCTGGCTCGCCAGCTTGCGGGCCGTAAGCTCGTCCATGCCCTCCAGGTTCACCAGATCCTCAGCGGGCTCGGCGAGCTTGAGCGCCTCCTCCTGGGCGATCGCCGAGGTCAGCAGGGCGTCCTCCGCCCGGCGCCGGAGCTCGTCCACAAGCGCTTCATCGAACTCCTCGATCTCCAGCAACTCCTGCTTGGGCACATACGCGACTTCGTCCAGCGTGGTGAACCCCTCCTGGACCAGGATGCCGGCGACATCCTCGTCCACGTCGAGCTTCTCCATCATCATCGCCCGGTACTCCTCCGACTCCCGGTTGGCCTTCTCGGCCGCCTCCTGATCCGTCAGGATATTGATTTCCCAACCCGTGAGCTCGGAAGCCAGCCGGACGTTCTGACCGCCACGGCCGATGGCCTGAGACAATTGCTTCTCGTCCACCACAACGTCCAGCGCCTTGAGATCCTCGTCCACCACGATGGAGTCGACCTCGGCCGGCGCCAGGGCATTGATCACGAACTGGGCCGGATCCTCGGACCACTTGATGATATCGACGCGCTCACCGGCGATCTCGTTGGATACGCTCTGCACCCGCGAGCCCCGGATGCCGACACACGCTCCCACCGGATCGATCTTGGGATCGTTGGACTTGACCGCGATCTTCGCCCGCAGTCCCGGATCCCGTGCGGCATTGAGAATTTCAATAATACCTTCCCCGGCCTCCGGAACTTCGAGCTCGAACAGATGAATCAACAGCTCCGGAGCGACCCGGTCGAGAAACAGCTGGGGACCCCGCGGGGCGGCGCGCACATCCTTCAGTACAGCCCGTACCCGATCGCCGGGCCGCAGCCCCTCGCGCGGAATCATGGACGATTTCGGCAAGGTAGCTTCGGCCCCGCCCAGATCGATAACGGCGTCCCCCCGTTCGAGGCGCTTGACGACTCCGGAGATCATCTCCCCCTGGCGCGGAGAGTACTCGGAAACGACACGCTCGCGCTCCGCTTCGCGGACCTTCTGCATGATGACCTGCTTGGCGGCCTGGGCCGCGATGCGGCCGAAGTCCACGGGCTCGAGGGGCTCCTCGACGAATTCGCCGGGCTCGATGTCGGGATGGTCCAGGCGCGCCTGGGTGAGCCGGATCTGGTGGCCGGGAAATTCCAGCTCCTCCTCGTCGTCAATGACCTCCCAGCGCCGGAACGTGTCGTAATCACCCGTGTCACGGTGAATCGCGACCCGGGCGTCGATATCCTCCCTATGGCGCTTGCGCGTCGCCGTGGCGAGGGCGGCTTCGATCGCCTCGAATATCACGTCCTTCTCCACGCCTTTTTCGCGTGAAAGCACATCGGCCATCAGAAGTATTTCATTTGCCATGGGTCGTCTACCTAATCTTTATCACCGAATTCTTCGTGCTCGGGTACCAGCCGCGCTTTCGCTACCCGGGACAGTGGGATCCGGTATGTCTCACCGTCGATAATCATCTCGAGGCGTTCGGAGTCGGCATCCTGCAGCCGCCCGCGGAACCGCCGTCGACCTTCAACCGCCACTTCGGTCTTCACCCGTATCTCCCGTCCGACCACGGCCTGGAAATGCCGCACCCGCGTCAAGGGACGATCGAGGCCCGGCGACGACACCTCCAGCGTGTACTGGCCCGGCAGCGGGTCCTCCACGTCCAGAATTGCGCTGAACTGATGACTCGCCCGGGCGCAATCGTCCACGGTCACGCCATCCGGTCCATCGATATAGACGCGCACTACGCTCTGACCCGGACCACCGGTCAACTCGACCGCAAGCACCTCGAAACCCAGCGCCTCAGCCCCGGGTTCCAGCAGGTCCTGCAATTCTGTCCGCGTCAATACTGCCTCCCGGCGCGCACCTGCCAAAAAAAGTGGGCCCTGGGAGCCCACTTTGTTGTTGTTCCTGTCGGACTAAACACAAAGCCCCGCACTAAGCGGGGCCCAAAGGTTTCTTTCGAAATTTGGTAGCGGGGGTAGGATTTGAACCTACGACCTTCGGGTTATGAGCCCGACGAGCTGCCAGACTGCTCCACCCCGCATCAGCGGGTGCCGATTCTAACCCGCCCGCATCCGGGATTCAAGCCATTACGGAATCCAGTGCCCTGTCCCGCAAATAAGCTTGCAAATTCGCCACGCCTTTTCCCGTCTGTCGGTGTTGCGCCTCCTCGCCATAGCTACGGCTATGCCTCGTCAGCGCGCCTAGACAGCCGGAAAAATTCGCAGCCGAATTCACTAAGCTATTTGCGGGACAGGACACTAGCCCGGAGCACTCCGGTGCCAACCTCCCGAAAGGCGTCGGGGCACTGGCGGCGCATCAGGACCCCGGGATCCGTCTTGACCGGGGATCGTTCCGAAGGTACAGCGGCAGCCCCTGCCAGGGTGGCGCACCACCGAAAATGTCACTCACAGAGTGTTTTTCAAGCCGTCAGGGGTTCGGAGCACTCCCGGAGTCCGTGATCCGACCAGGGAACCGGCCTCACTGAAGGGGGGGTCAGCGTCGGGGGCCGTCCCCCAGGGCTGTCGAAAACAGGGATGTTTGAGCCAGAGCGTACAGGGAAGTATTTACAGCGACCCTGGGGGACGCCCCCGGTGCTGGCCTCTCCGGTCATTCCGGCTTTCAAACCCGCCCATTACCCGCGGGTCACAGAATGCGGCAGGCCGCCTTCCGGGCCTTCGCCCCGGGTAACAGGAAAAACGCCGGCTCCGCTCGGCAGTCGTCCCGTGGAAAACCGCTGGTGGCCTCGAGCGAGCGCGTCAGCCGCCGGCCAGGAAGGCCAGGCTGTTGACGGCGTCGACGCACATCGCCTGGATCGGGGCGATGACCGGCAGCAACAGCACGACGGCGCAGGCGTTGATGCCCAGGAGCACACGGGTGTCCTGCGGCGTATCGACTACGGGCGCGTCCCCCACCGGCTCGTCAAAGTACATGAGCTTGATGACCCGCAGGTAGTAGAAGGCACCCACCACCGCGAACAGCACCGCGACCACGGCCACCCACACCAGGCCCGCCTCAATCACCACCTGGAACACGTTCAGCTTGGCGAAGAACCCGATGGTGGGGGGAATGCCCGCCATGGATATCATAAGCAGCAGCATGAGAAACGCATACCAGGGGTGGGCCCTGTTCAGGCCCTTCCAGTCGTCCATCTCCTCGGCTTCGAAACCGGCACGGGACAGCAGTACGATCATTCCGAAGCCGCCCATGCCCACGAACGCATAGACCAGCACGTAAAACATGGCCGCGCTGTAGCCGGCGGCGGTGCCGGTCAAAACTCCGAGCAGCATGAACCCCATGTGCGAGATGGCCGAGTAGGCAAGCATGCGCTTGAGATTGGCCTGGGCGATGGCGATGGTGTTGCCGATTGCAATGGACAGCAGGGCCATGACTATCACCATGTCGCCCCACGCGTCGTGGAGATCTCCCAGGGTTCCCGCGAGCAGCCGGATCATCATCGCGAAGGCGGCGATCTTCGGCGCGGTGGAAACGAACAGGGTCGCCGCCGTCGGGGCCCCCTGGTACACGTCGGGCACCCACATGTGAAACGGGACCGCGCCCAGCTTGAAGGCCATGCTGACCAGGACGAATATGAGGCCCAGTATCAGCACCAGGTCGTTGGTCGGGTGGGCGGCAATGGCCAGCCGGATCTCCTCCATGTTCAGGCTGCCGGTCAGGCCGTACAGAAGAGACATGCCGTAGAGCATCATGCCGGAACCGATGGCGCCGAGCACGAAGTACTTCATCGCAGCTTCGCTTGACCACGCCGAATCCCGGCGAAACGCCACCATCACGTACAGGCACAACGACAGCAGTTCCAGACCCAGGTACAGGGTCAACAGGTGCGCCGCGGAAACCATGACAAACATTCCGACCACGGCGAACAGACCGAGAACGAAGTATTCGCCCCGGAAGAAATCCCGCTTGATCGCGTAGTCGCGGGAATAGATGAACACCACTGCGGTAAGCAGGCTTATGGCAGCCTTGAGCACATCGGCAAATGAATCATCCACGAACATCCCGTTCATGACGACCCTGCTGGACGTGCCGGAATCCCAGATACACAATACCGCGGCCACCACCAGTGTCGCGACCGACAGCACGAAAGTTGCGATGCGCTGGCTGTCCCGGAGATACAGGTCCACCACCAGAATCACGCAGGCCATGCCTGCTACGAACATTTCCGGAATCAGCGGCGTGAAATCGAGGTTCATGTCTGGTTTACAGCTTGGTTGCCGATGCTTGAATGACGAGATTCTCCACGGACGCGTGCATCACCTCCAGGAACGGGTACGGCCACAAGCCGAGTCCCAGCACCGCGAATGCCAACAGGGCGAGGAAGAACACCTCTCTGGGAGTCGCATCGGTCAGGTTCGCCACCTTCTCGTTAGCCACCTCGCCGAAAATCACCCGTTTGTACATCCACAGTGTGTAAGCGGCTCCGAAGATCAACGTCGTCGCGGCCAGAACGGCGTACCAGGGATTGACTTCGAAGGCGCCCAGGATGACCAGGAACTCCCCGACGAATCCGGATGTGCCCGGCAGGCCGGCGTTCGCCATGGCGAACAGCATCATGAACGCGGCGAAGACCGGCATCCGGTTCGCGACGCCGCCGTAGTCCGCAATCTGCCTGGAGTGCAGGCGGTCGTACATTACACCGACGCACAGGAACAGGGCGCCGGAAATGAATCCGTGGGATATCATCTGGATGAGCCCGCCTTCGATGCCCCTGGCATTGAATATGAAGAACCCCAGGATAACGAACCCCATGTGGGCGATTGAAGAATAGGCAACGAGCTTCTTCATGTCCTCCTGAACCAGCGCCACCAGCGAGATATACACAACGGCAATGAGCGCCAGTACGATCATGAAGCCGGCCAATGCCTGGCTGGCATCCGGCAGAATCGGGAGGCTGAATCTCAGAAAGCCGTAGGCACCCATCTTCAGCGTAATGGCCGCCAGGATCACCGACCCCCCCGTCGGCGCCTCCACATGGGCATCCGGGAGCCAGGTATGCACCGGGAACATGGGCACCTTTACCGCAAAGGCGGCGAAAAAGGCGAAGAACAGCCACAACTGAACGGCGAACGGAATGCTCATATCCTGGAAATCCAGGATGCTGAAGCTTCCGCTGTGGTTGTAGAGGTATATGAACGCCACCAGCATCAGCAGAGATCCAAGCAGCGTGTAAAGAAAGAACTTGATGGTGGCATATACGCGATTGGGCCCGCCCCAGATTCCAATAATCAGGAACATTGGCACCAGCATCGCCTCCCAGAACACGTAGAAGACAATGGCGTCCAGTGCGCAGAATACACCGATCATCAGGCCTTCCATGATCAGGAATGCCGCCATGTACTGAGCCACCTTCTCCTGGATCACCTGCCACGCGGCTATCACGACAATGATCGTGAGAAAGGTGGTAAGAATGATCAACGGCATGGATATACCGTCGACACCAAGGTGGTAATTGATGTTGAAGGCGGGCACCCACTCGAAGTGCTCCGTGAACTGCATGGCCGCGGTGGTGGTATCGAACCCCGTGTACAGGGGCAGGCTCAACAGGAAAACCGCCACGGCCGCGGCAAGACTGGCCTTGCGTATCAGCGGCGCCCGCTCGTCACCCCCGAGCGCGAGCACCCCGGCGCCTCCCAGGATCGGGAGCCAGATCAGCAGACTCAGAATGTTGAAGTTCAAGGTACTCATGAAGTGCTCAGATACCAGCTGATCAGAACAAACAGGCCGATGATCATGGCGAATGCGTAGTGGTACATGTAGCCGGACTGGATCTGCCGGACGACGCCGGACAACCAGCCCACTGTGCGGGCGGTTCCGTTCACCAGCAAGCCGTCAATGAAGAAAGCATCCGCGGTCTTCCAGAAGACGCCGCCGATGCGCCGGGCGCCCCGCGCGAAAACGAAGTCGTTGAACTCGTCAAATCCGTATTTGTTCATCAGTGCGTAATGGACCGCATTGAAGGTTGTCGCCAGACGCTTGGGCAGTTCCGGGTTCTTGATGTAGAACACCCAGGCCACCACGAAGCCCGCCACCGTCAGGATCACCGGCGGCGCCGTGATCCCGTGGCTCATGGTCTGCCAGATCAACTCTTCCCCATGCGCGCCGCGATGGGACGCCGCCAGGACCGACAGAGTATCGTTCTCCGGGAGGACGTAAATGGAGTCGCCGAAGAAATTGCCGAACAGCATGGGCTCGAAGTACAACGCGCCGATCCCGATGGACGGAATGGCCAGGAGCACCAGGGGCACCGTCACGACCCAGGGCGATTCCTTGGCGTGGGCGAACGCCTCACGTGACATCCGCGGCTTGCCATGAAATGTGAGGAACAGGAGCCTGAAGCTGTAGAACGAAGTGACGAACGTACCCGCGATGAGCGCGAGATAGGCGAACCCGGCCGGCGCCAGCTCGGATGTATGCACCGCCTCAATGATCGAGTCCTTGGAGAAAAAGCCCGAAAAAGGGGGCAGTCCGATCAGCGCCAGGGTGCCCACCCAGGCGGTGATGAACGTGATGGGCATGGCTTTGCGCAGCCCCCCCATCTTTCGCATGTCCTGCTCGTGATGCAGGGCGATGATGACGGACCCCGCGGCCAGGAACAGCAGCGCCTTGAAGAATGCGTGGGTACCCAGGTGGAAGATGCCTGCGGCGTAGGCCGATGCGCCCAGCGCCACGGTCATGTACCCGAGCTGGGACAATGTCGAGTACGCCACCACACGCTTGATATCGTTCTGCACCATACCCACCAGCGCCATCAGGAACGCCGTCAGGGCGCCGATGATCATCACGACGCTCAACGCGGTGACCGACAGCTCGAACAGGGGCGACATGCGCGCCACCATGAATATCCCCGCCGTCACCATGGTGGCGGCGTGAATGAGGGCCGAGATCGGGGTGGGGCCTTCCATGGAATCCGGCAGCCAGACGTGCAGGGGAACCTGGGCCGACTTGCCCATGGCGCCGACGAACAACAGGAGGCAGATGACCGTGATCCAGCCCATCTCGCCACCGAGCACCGACACGGTCATGTCCTGCGCCTGGGGCGCCGAGGCGAATACCGCGGCATAGTCCAGGCTGCCGAACAGGTAGGCGATGGCGGCTATCCCCAGGAGAAATCCGAAGTCCCCCACCCGGTTCACGAGAAACGCCTTCAGGCTGGCGTGGGTCGCGGTATCCTTCTTGTACCAGAATCCGATCAGCAGGTAGGACACAACACCCACGGCTTCCCATCCGAAAAACAGCTGCAGGAAGTTGTTGGACATCACCAGCATCAGCATGGCGAAGGTAAACAGTGAGATATAGCTGAAAAACCGCTGGTACCCGGGGTCCTCCCGCATGTATCCAACGGTGTACACATGCACCATGAAGGATACGAACGTCACGACCACCATCATCATGGCGGTCAACTCGTCGATCAGGAAACCGATTTCTAGCGGCAGACCGCCGCTGACGCCCCAGGTGTACACAACGCCGTTGAAATGGTTGCCGTTCATGATGACGTCGATATAGACGACAACCGACAGGCCGAATGCGGCGGCCACGCCAAGAATGGTTACCCAATGGGCTCCCGCCCTGCCGATGACCCGCCCGAAGACACCGGCGGCGATGGAAGCCGCCAGGCATACCAGGGGTGCCGCCAGATAGACGGCTTGCATATGCTCGAATATCGTCATCTCTCCGGCATCATCCTTTCAGGCTGTCCACATCCTCGACATTGATCGATTCCTTGTTGCGGAAAAGCACAATCAGTATCGCGAGGCCGATCGCCGATTCGGCGGCGGCAACGGTCAATACGAAAAACACGAATACCTGCCCGGCCAGATCCTGCAGGTAGTGGGAGAAGGCGACGAAGTTGATGTTCACCGCCAGAAGCATCAGCTCGATGGACATCAGCAGGATCACCAGATTTTTCCGGTTCAGGAAAATCCCGATGACGCTGAGCGAGAACATGATCGCGCCGAGTACCAGGTAATGGGAAAGTGGAATCACGATGATTCCTCACTGTCTGGCCGCTTTTCGGCAGGCATTTTGATCACCCGCAGCCGGTCCTCCTTACTTACGGAAACCTGGTCGGCCGGGTTCAGATACTTGGTGTCGGGCCGTTTCCGCAGGGTCAGCGCTATGGCGCCGATGATCGCCACCAGCAGGATGAGCGCGGCGATCTCGAAGGGGTAAACGTACACGGTGTAGAGCACGGAACCGAGCTCGCGGGTATTGCTGTAGCCCGCACCGTGGCTTTCGGGCCTGGGTAGATTCTCCACCCCGAAGCTGTCGCCGCTCAAAATGAACGCCAGCTCAGCCACCAGCAGCAGCGCCACCAGGCTTCCGACCGGGAGGTAATCGGTGAATCCCGCACGCAGGCGCGCCAGGTTGATGTCCAGCATCATGACCACGAACAGGAACAACACCATGACGGCGCCCACATAGACGAGCACCAGGACGATCGCCAGGAACTCCGCTTCCAGTGTGAGCCACACGCAGGCGGCGCTGAAAAATGACAGCACCAGAAACAACGCCGACTTCACCGGATTCCGCATGGTGATCACCATGGTGGCGGCAAACACCATCACGCCGGCGAAAAAATAGAATGATATCTGCAGAAAAGTCATTGGTTGTTGTTGTTTACCAGTGCGTGTCCGTCGGCGATCCGCGCCTACCGATACGGTGCGTCCTCGGCGCGTGCCGCGGCGATGCGCTCCTCGTACTTATCGCCGATTGCCAGGAGCTGATCCTTGGTGATGATATTGTCACCCCGGTTCTCCATGTGAAAATCGCTGATATCCGTTTCCACGATCGAGTCCACTGGACAGGACTCCTCGCAGAACCCGCAGTATATGCATTTGAACAGGTCGATATCATAGCGGGTGGTACGCCGGGTTCCGTCTTCGCGCTCCTCGGACTCGATGGTAATTGCCGCCGCGGGGCAGACCGCCTCGCATAGCTTGCAAGCTATGCAGCGTTCCTCCCCGTTCGGGTAGCGCCTCAGGGCATGCAGGCCGCGGAATCGAGGTGACTTGGGCGTTTTCTCCTCGGGAAACTGAATAGTATTCTTTCTGCCGAAGAAATGCTTTCCGGTGGTGCGAAGTCCCTGCACCAGCTCCCACAGCAGGAAACTCTGCAGCTTATTCGTAATCGATTTACCCATTATTGCCTCCGACTCAATGGAACCAGTGGCCGATCGGTGTGAAAAAGGTCGCAAAACCGATCACGCCGATCCATACCAGGGTAACGGGAATGAAAACCTTCCAACCCAGCCGCATGATCTGATCATAACGGTAGCGCGGGAAAGTCGCGCGAAACCATAAAAAGAAAAACAGCATGAAGCAAATTTTGAGCACGAACCAGACGATCCCCGGAACCGCTTCGAAAATGGCCACGGGGAGAGGCGCCTGCCAGCCGCCGAGGAACAGCACGGAGGCGAGCGCCGCTATGAGTATCATATTGGCATACTCGGCGAGGAAAAAGACCGCGAAGGTCATGCCCGAATACTCGACGTGGAAGCCAGCGACGATCTCCGATTCGCCCTCGGCCACGTCGAACGGCGAGCGATTCGTCTCCGCCACGCCGGAAATAAAGTAGACCAGGAACAACGGCAGCAGGGGCCAGACGTACCATTGGTGGAAGCCGCCTTCCTGGGCAAGCACGATTTCCTGGAGATTCAGGCTGCCGGCAGCCATCAACACCCCCACCAGGGCAAACCCCATGGCGATCTCGTAGGCGACGATCTGTGCCGCCGACCGCATGGCCCCCAGAAAGGCGTACTTCGAATTGGAGGCCCATCCGGCGATGATGACGCCGTACACACCCATTGACGTCAATGCCAGGACGTACAGCAGACTGGCATCGATATTCGCCAGCACCATACCCTCCCCGAAGGGCATCACGGCCCAGGCCGCCAGCGCCGGGGTAATGGACAGTACCGGCGCAATGAGGAACAGGAAGCGGTTGGCATTCGTCGGAATGATCGCTTCCTTGAGCAGCAGTTTCAGGGCATCGGCAATGGGCTGGAGCCAACCGCGTGGCCCGACGCGGTTCGGCCCGATGCGCGTTTGCATGTAGCCGATCACCTTGCGTTCGGCGAACGTCAGATAGGCGACGGCGAGCAAAAGGGGCGTCACGATCAATACGATCTTGAACGTACTGAGCGCCGCGAACTGGACCCAGCCCGGGAACCCTCCCAGAAGCGTATTGACCCAGTACTCCATCAACTCCATCAGCCTGCCCTCACCAACCGGACGGCGTCTGCAGCGCCCAGTATCACGGTTTCTGCGAACCCCGAGGGAATATACACGCAGCCGGCGGGCACCCGCTCGTCCAAGACCACGGTCAGCCGGGTCATGTCATTGGCGGCGTGGACCTGTACGGTCTCCCCCTCCGTCAGTTCGAATCGGGCGGCCTGGTCCGAGTTCACGGCGACGGCCGGGGGCGGGTTGTCGCGGGTTTGCTGAAGGGACTCCGCCCGGCGTACCGTACCGTCAATACGCAAAGGCGGTACGTCGCGGATGCGGGCGAGATCGACGTCGTTGTCCACCCGTCGGGCGGTAACTTCGTTCCAACGTTTTAGCGCAAGGCCCCACGCGGGGTTCTGCGGCGTGTAAGCCACCTCGGCGCGAACATCGCTGACGGATACCTGGTCGAACCCGTCCAGGGAGCAGAAGTTCCCCAGTACGCGCAGGATTTTCCACGCCGGTCGCGCTTCCTCGAATGGGGCCACGGCCGGCGCGAATGTCTGCTGGACGCCGGCACAGTTGATGAAGGTCCCTTCCATTTCCGACCAGGGGGTTGCCGGAAGCATCACGTCGACGTTCCCCGACCCGCGCACGTCAAAAGGTGTGATGGCCACGACGAGATCGGCGCCGGAGAGCGCCTCCCGTGCCGTCTTCGGGTCGCCGGTGTCCAGCTCCGGCTCGTTGCCGAGCAGCACGTAAGCCCGCAACCCCTGCTCGAGCATGGCTCGAGCGTTCAGTCCGGCCGCCCCGGGCTCGGGCTCACCGGCGGAACCCCGGTGCGGCACGCATCCGGCGACCCAGCCGCCGACGCTGTTGGCCGGGGGCAGGACACCGACCGTCGCGCCGCAGGCCTCGCCCAACTGCTGCGAGAGGCTGGCCACGACCGAGGCATCGTCTACGTTCAATGCGGCATCGCCGAGCAGTATGCAAGCCTTGCCGCCGGCTTCCTCCAGGGTCGCGGCGATCCCCTGCTCGATCGTGCTCGCGGCGTCGCCGGCATAGTCTTTCACGGCCTCGTCCACGCCCTTCCCCTGTAGCGCCCCCGCCACCCGGGCGAGTGATGCCACCATGCCGGCCGGTTGTCCAATCTGCTTGAAAGTGCAGTCGAACCGGAAGTCATAGTCCATCGGATTGATGGCCATGATACGAGCGCCCCGTTTCCACGCCTTGTACACCCGCAGGCCCAGCAAGGGCTGCTCCTTTCGGATGTTGGAACCCACGAGCAGAATTGCCGCCGCGTTCTCCAGCTCCGCGATGGGCAGACCCAGCGAGGGCTGCGCCGGCGCGATATCGTCGTTGCGGAAATCGCGCTGGCGGAGCCGATGGTCCACGTTCGGGCTGCCGAGAGACCGCATGAACTTCTGGAACAGATGGAATTCCTCCACAGTCGAGCCGGGGGCCGCCAGTCCCCCGATCTGCCCGGCGCCGTGGTGGTGGGCGATGTCATTGAGTCCATCCGCCGCGAACCGCAGGGCCGTTTCCCAGTCCGTCTCCTCCCACGCCCCCTTGTGCCTGATCATGGGCGCTCTCAATCTCGCCGGAGAATTCAGCGCCTCGTAGCTGAACCGGTCGCGATCGGACAGCCAGCATTCATTGATGCCTTCGTTCGTCCGGGGCAGCACCCGCCTGACTTTCTCCCGGATGGACTGGATATTGATGTTGGATCCGAGACAATCGTGCACCGCAATGGAATCGTGGTTGATCAGCTCCCACGACCGTGAATTGAAACGTGCGGGCTTGCTGGTCAATGCCCCGACCGGGCACAGGTCGATGACGTTGCCCGACAGCTCGGAATCGACGGACCGGCCCAGAAACGTGCCGATCTCCATGTGCTCTCCCCGGCCGAGCGTGCCGAGCTCCATGATGCCCGCCACCTCCTGGCCGAAGCGCACGCACCGGGTACAGTGGATGCAGCGGGTCATCTCCGTTTCAATCAGCGGGCCGATATCGGAATCGTCCACCGCGCGCTTGCCCTCGGTAAAGCGCGAGACGCTCCTGCCGAAAGCCATGGCCTGGTCCTGGAGGGGACACTCGCCGCCCTGGTCGCAGACGGGGCAGTCCAGGGGATGATTGATCAACAAAAACTCCATGGTCGCCCTCTGCGCATCCCGCGCATAGCCGGACCGGGTGGAGATCTTCATGCCTTCAGCGACCGGGGTAGCGCAGGCCGGGAGGGGCTTGGGCGCCTTCTCCACCTCTACCAGGCACATACGGCAATTGGCCGCGATGGACAGCTTCTCGTGATAACAAAACCGCGGGATGTATATACCGGCATCATCAGCGGCCTTGATGATCATGGTGCCGTTGTCGGCCTCCAGGGTTTTCCCATCGATTTCAAATGTCGGCATGGCTTCTACACTGCGGCCTGCACGGGCCGTTGTCTGGTCGCCGCGGCCATGAACCGCGAAAGCGGTGCTGGGTCGACCCCGGTCGTTGAAATACTTGTCCACAAAAACATGGCGGTGTACCTATCGATCGATTTCTCCGAACACAATATCCTGGGTGCCGATCATCGCAACCAGATCCGCCAGCATGTGGCCGCGGCACATTTCATCCAGCGCGGCCAGGTGAGGGAATCCCGGGGCCCTTATCTTCACACGGTAGGGCTTGTTGGCCCCGTCGGAAATCATGTAGATCCCGAATTCACCCTTCGGAGCCTCCACCGCGGCGTACACCTCGCCCTCGGGAACGCTGTAGCCTTCGCTGAACAGCTTGAAATGGTGAATCAGGGATTCCATGTCGTCCTTCATCTGCTCCCGGCTCGGCGGCGTGATCTTGTGGTCGTTCAGCATCACCGGCCCGGGATTGTCGCGAAGCCAGTCAATGCACTGGCGGATAATCCGGACCGACTGGCGAAACTCTTCCATGCGCACCAGATACCGGTCATAGCAGTCGCCGTTCGCGCCCACCGGAATATCGAAATCCATCCGGTCATAGACGGCGTAGGGCTGCTTCTTGCGAAGGTCCCATTCCACCCCCGATCCGCGCAGCATGGGCCCGCTGAAACCGAGCTGCAGCGCCCGCTCCGGCGACACTACCCCGATCCCGACGGTGCGCTGTTTCCAGATACGGTTGTCAGTCAACAGCGTCTCGTAGTCGTCGACGCAGGCCGGGAAACGTTCGATGAAATTCTCGATGAAATCCAGCAGCGAGCCCTGGCGATTGGCGTTGCGCCGGGCGGTGGCTTTCTCGCCGTGCCATTTGGATGGCTCGTACTGCGGCATGCGGTCCGGAAGGTCGCGGTATACGCCTCCAGGCCGGTAGTAGGTGGCATGCATCCTTGCGCCGGACACCGCTTCGTAGCAGTCCATGAGGTCTTCCCGTTCACGAAATGCGTACAGGAACACCGTCATTGCACCGATGTCCAGCCCGTGGGCGCCCAGCCATAACAGGTGGTTCAGTATCCGGGTGATTTCGTCGAACATCACCCGAATGTACTGCGCGCGGATCGGCGGCTCGATATCGAGCAGCCTCTCGATCGCCCGCACGTAGCCGTGCTCGTTGCACATCATCGACACATAGTCGAGTCGGTCCATGTAGCCGATGCTGTGGTTGTACGGCTTGGTTTCCGCGAGCTTCTCCGTGGCGCGGTGCAGCAGCCCGATGTGGGGATCCACGCGCTGGATGACCTCGCCGTCCATCTCCAGCACGAGCCGCAACACCCCGTGGGCGGCGGGATGCTGGGGACCGAAATTCATCGTGTAATTACGAATCTCGGTCATAGTATCCCTCCCGGCGTATCACCTTGGGCACGAGAGTGCGCGGTTGAGTGGTAACGGGTTGATAGACCACCCGCGCCTTCTCCGGGTCGTATCGCATTTCGACGTTGCCCACCAGCGGGAAGTCCTTCCGGAAGGGATGTCCTATGAATCCGTAGTCGGTAAGAATGCGGCGCAGGTCCGGGTGCCCCTCGAACACGATACCGAACAGATCAAAGGCCTCCCGCTCGAACCAGTTGGCCGCGCTCCAGATTTCGACCACAGAGGGCACGATCAGCGACTCCTGGTCCGGGTACGCCCGAATCCGCAGCCGCGCATTGTTCCTGGGACTCAGCAAGTGGTACACCACGGCGAACCGGGGGCCCTGCCAGGTTCCCACGGTTTCATGGGCGGGCTCCTCCACGTGCTCGCCAAGCCGCTGCTGGCCGCTGAAGGTCCGGATTGGCAGCCCTCCCTCGCTGTACCCGAACTGCGAATAGTCGACACCGCATACGTCGATCAGCTGTTCGAAGCTCATCGATTCATCGTCCCGGAGCCGCCGGCACAGCTTCAGCAACCGGTCACGGTCGATCTCGACCGTCAATTCGCCGTGCTGCTCACCGTGGCCGGTCAAAGCTTCCGGGAACCTGTCCTGCAGCCACTGCAGGATGGATTGGTTGCTCAACATGCGGACGCGACCCTAACGCGCGATGGTATTTGTTCTGCGGATTTTCTTCTGCAGCTGTATGATCCCGTACAGCAGAGCTTCCGCGGTGGGCGGACAACCGGGCACATACACGTCCACAGGCACGATCCGGTCGCAGCCCCGCGTCACGGAGTATGAGTAATGGTAGTAGCCCCCTCCGTTGGCGCAGGAACCCATTGATATGACCCACCGGGGCTCCGCCATCTGGTCGTAAACCTTCCGGAGCGCCGGTGCCATCTTGTTCACGAGCGTTCCCGCGACGATCATAACATCGGACTGCCGCGGGCTGGGCCTGAACATGACGCCGAACCGGTCCAGGTCGTACCGCGCGGCGCCGGCGTGCATCATTTCTATGGCGCAGCAGGCAAGCCCGAACGTCATCGGCCACATGGAGCCGGTGCGTGTCCAGTTGATGAGCTTGTCCGCTGAGGTGGTAACCCAGCCTTTTTCGAGAATACCCTCGATTGACAATTTGCGCCTCTAAAAATCAGGTTAAGAAGCACCGCCGGCTGGCGGGCTCCCTGGTGATCATTATCCGGACTATTCCCACTCGAGGGCGCCCTTCATCCACTCATATATGAAGCCGATGACCAGAACTCCCAGAAAAAGCATCATCGCCAGGAACCCGAATACGCCGATTTCCTCGAGCACGATCGCCCAGGGAAACAGGAATGCGATCTCCAGATCGAAAATGATGAAAAGGATCGCCACCAGGTAGTAGCGCACATCGAACTTCATGCGGCTGTCCTCGAAGGCTTCGAACCCGCATTCGTACGACGACAGCTTTGCCTTGTCCGGTTTGTTGGGGGCAAGAACCCGGCTCAGAGCCAGCGGGATGATCCCCACAGCGGCACCGATGACAAGAAACAAAAGTATGGGTACGTAGCTCTCTAGCATTCAACGAAACGACGTTACGGGTTGTCATCGGGTATACCGCCGCACAGCCCGCGGCGCCGCTCAGTCTAGGCCGTGCCCAACGGTCAAGTCAAGGAGAGCCGGGGGTCGAGCTGCTGGACCGACAACGGCCAAGAACTACACCGAACAACCTCACTGTATGCCTGGTGCCGAAGGCCGGACTCGAACCGGCACGGCTTGCGCCACCGCCCCCTCAAGACGGCGTGTCTACCAATTCCACCACTTCGGCATTGATATTGCTGATCAACATGTGAGCCATGTCACAACTCGTTCACGAACTCCGGATCGTTGTGCATTTCCACGCGCCGGCTACTGGTCCGCGCCAGGGACCTCCGGTATATCGCTCTGCCCGGAGTCGCCGCCGGCGTCCGGCACCGCCGGCGCCCCGTCCCCGCCGGCATCGCTGCGCTGAGATTCTTCGATCACCTGCTCGGTTACCGATTGCGGCTCGGTTCTGTTTCCATATATATAGGCGAGCGACATGCTGGTAAAAAAGAAGACCGCTGCCAGCAGCGCGGTGCTCCGGCTCAGGAAGTTCGCCGAGCCCTGGGAACCGAATACGGTCTGAGACCCGCCGCCGCCACCGCCGCCGAAAGCCGCTCCCATACTTGCGCCCTTGCCCTGCTGCAGGAGCACCAGGACAACGATCGCAATGGCCACCAAAACATGAATTGCCAGTAATATATTCGCCATAATTTCAACTCTTAAGCGTTCGGCCAGGCGGCGCAGATCGCCATGAACTGACCCGCGTCGAGGGACGCCCCCCCGATTAAACCGCCGTCAATATCCGGTCGCGAAAACAGCCCCCCGGCATTGTCCGGCTTGACACTGCCGCCGTACAGGATCCGCAGCCCTTCGGCAACACCCCGATTCAGTCCCGCAATGCGCTCGCGTATATAGTAATGCACATCCTGAGCCTGGTCCGGCGCCGCGGTCCGACCGGTGCCAATCGCCCAGACCGGCTCGTAGGCGAGAAGCGCATTGGCCAGCTGCTCGACCCCGGTCTGATTTACCACCGCATCCAACTGGGCGGCGATCACGGATTCCGTCCGGCCGGACTCCCTCTCGTCGAGTGTCTCACCCACACAGAGTATCGGAATCAGTCCGCATTGCTGCGCCGCTGCGAACTTGGCGGCAACCACCGAACTGGTCTCACCATACATACCGCGGCGTTCCGAATGACCGACTATACAATAAGTGCATCCGGCATCCACCAGCATCGGGCCCGAGACCTCCCCGGTGTACGCCCCTTCGCCGTGCTCACACAGGTTCTGGCCTCCGACCCGGAGGGGCGCCCCGGCAATACGCTGGACAACATGGGCAATATGCACCGACGCGGGGCAAATTATGATCTCGACAGGGCCGGCGGTGTCCAATCCGGCAACGATACCGTCCACCAGCCCCGCGCTCCCGGCGCGATCACCGTGCATTTTCCAGTTTCCAGCAACAACGGGCTGCCGCATAGAAGTCGTCTCTGTTGACGCGATGGACCGGAACAGCGCCTCGCGGCAGCACACGGAGCCGCATGGCCACCCGACGGAAAGGAGCGCGATGTTACCGGCCCCACGTGGCAAACGCAATCCGGCAGTTGGAGCGAGGCCACCCGGTCCCGCGGGCCGTGGAGGACCAACAGCGGCCTCTCCGCTCAGGTGGTGGAGGCGGTACGCACCACCTCCGCCAGCTGCGCGCCAAGACGCTGAACCAGATCGGCGTCCATCCCTTCCACCATGACCCGGATTACGGGCTCGGTACCCGAGGGCCTCAGAACCACGCGCCCTCTGTCGCCAAGGGCGGTTTCGGCCTCCTGTACCGCTTCCTCGATGCTACTGTCCGAGAACGCATCAAAGCCGCCGTTGCCGCTTCGCCCCGTCACCGGGACATTCAGGATGGTCTGCGGGTATACCACCATGCCGCCGGCGAGCTCGGCCAGGGAAGATCCCGTGCGCACCATTGCCTGCACGACCTGGAGCGATGCGACGATACCGTCGCCGGTGGTGCACTTGTCCAGGCAGATGATGTGTCCGGAAGTTTCCCCTCCGAGCTCCCATCCATTCTCCGTCATCCGGCTCATGACGAAACGATCACCCACGCGGGTTCGGACGAAATCAATGTCCAGATCAGCGAGGGCATGCTCCAGACCGAGGTTGGTCATCAAGGTGCCGACCACACCACCTTTCATGGTGCCGTGCCGGTGTCGCTCCCGCGCCAGCACGTACAGCGCCTTGTCACCGTTGACCAGGTCGCCGTTGCCGTCCACCAGGATCGTCCGGTCGCCGTCTCCATCCAGGGCTATACCGAGGTCGGCGCCTTCACGGACTACGGCTTCCTGCAGCCGCTCCGGTCGGGTGGAGCCGCAGCCATCGTTGATGTTAAAGCCGTTGGGCTCCGTCGCGATACTCTCCACGTCGGCCCCGAGCTCCGCAAACACGCTGGGAGCGACGTGGTAGGCGGCACCGTTCGCACAGTCGACGACCAGCTTGATACCCCCCAGGGAAAGCCTGGAATCGATCGTGCTCTTGCAGAACTCTATATACCGGCCGGCCGCATCGGCGAAGCGCGTGGCCTTGCCCAGGTTCTCGGGCGCCACCACGGCCATGGGCCGGTCCATCTGTTCCTCGATCGCCTGCTCGACGGCGTCGTCCAGCTTGGCCCCGCGGGACGAAAAGAACTTGATGCCGTTGTCGTAGTAGGGGTTGTGGGACGCACTGATCACCACGCCGGCCTCCGCGCGCGCGGTTCGGGCGAGGTAGGCAATGGCCGGGGTGGGCATCGGCCCGAGGAGCGCGACGTCGACGCCCGCCGCGGAAAAGCCGGCCTCGAGCGCAGACTCCAGAAGATATCCGGAAACGCGTGTATCCTTGCCGATCAGCACCTTCACGCGACGGGATGCGCCGCGTTCCGACGACGCGCGAAACACGCAGCCGGCGGCCCAGCCCAGCTTCAGAACCGTCTGCGGCGAAATCGGTTCCTCACCGACCCGGCCGCGGACGCCGTCCGTCCCGAAGTATTTACGGCTTGCCAAGTGGGGCACCTGCTGTTTCGTTGATCCAGGCGGGGAATTCTAGCATTGTTGCCCGCAGAGTCGGTCCAGCCGGAAGGACCCGGATCGCCGTCGCCGGGGGCCGACCGGTCGCCTCAGGGCTTGTCCGGATCGGCCGCGGGCGCTTCCTTTTTTGCCCGGGTAAGCCGGCTCAGCTCTCCGACGATACCCTGCCGGAACGTCAGCACGCAGGCCACGAATATGGAGCCGGTGATGATCGTGATCCAGGCACCGAATCCGGAGAGGTAGTTCTGCAGGGCGACCACCACAACGGCGCCGGCCGCGGGTCCGAATATGGTGCCCATACCGCCGAGCAGCGTCATCAGCACCACCTCCCCCGACATCTGCCAGTGAACATCAGTCAGGGTCGCCGACTGGAAGACGATGGATTTCGTAGCGCCCGCAAGGCCGGAGACGGCGGCGGAGATGGTGAAGGCGGCGATCTTGAACCGGGTGACGTGGTAGCCGAGGGACAGGACACGGGTCTCGTTCTCCCGGATCGCCTTGAGCACTTCACCGAAAGGTGAATGAACGGTTCGGTAAATAATAAAGAATCCGATCGCGCAGACACCGAGGACGAAGTAATACATATTGTTGATCTGTGACAGGTCAACGAGCCCCAGGAAAGTGCCGCGCGGAATTCCCTGGATTCCGTCCTCGCCGTAGGTGAACGGCGCCTGCAGGCAGAAGAAGTAGACCATCTGCGCCAGGGCCAGCGTGATCATCGCGAAATAGATGCCGGAGCGGCGGGTCGCCAGCGACGCCACCACGAATCCCAGCACCCCGGCGCCGAGCGCGCCCATCAGAATCCCGATCTCGGTCGGAAACGCCCACTCCGTGACCATATGCCCGGTGAAGTAGGCCGCCATACCGAAGAACGCGGCATGCCCGAACGACAGCAGGCCGACGAAACCCAGAACCAGGTTGAAGGCGGTGGCGAACAACGCGAAACACAGCAGCTTCATCAGGAAGATGGGATAGATTCCCGTCAAGGGAACGATCAGGAGAAAGCCCGTGATCAGAACCAGTAATACGATCTTGACGCCGGCAGCGTTCATGTGCGTGGCCGTCCAAACAGTCCGTGGGGCCGCAGCAGCAGCACGATTGCCATGATCACGAAAACCACGGTTGCCGAACCCTGCGGATAAAACGTCTTGGTCAGTCCCTCGATAATACCGATGCCCAGGCCGGTGACGATCGAGCCCAGGACGGACCCGAGCCCACCGATGACGACGATGGCGAATACGACGATGATGAGATGCTGCCCCATCAACGGATTGACCTGGTAGATCGGCGCCGCCAGTACGCCGGCAAAGCCCGCCAGGGCCACCCCGAACCCGTAGGTCAGGGTCATCAGCAGCGGTACGTTGACCCCGAAGGCACGCACCAGCTCCTGGTCCTCGACCGCGGCCCGGAGATACGAGCCGATGCGGGTCTTTTCAATCAGCAGCCAGGTGCCGAAGCAAACCAGTAGCGAAGCCAGGACCACCCAGCCTCGATAGAAAGGCAGATACATGAAACCGAGATTCCAGCCGCCCTGGAGCGCGGCCGGTATGGGATAGGGCTGCCCGGATACGCCATAGGCGTTGCGGAAAATCCCCTCGATCACCAGAGCGAGGCCGAACGTAAGCAACAGCCCGTACAGATGGTCAAGATGATAGAGATGACGCAGCATGGTCCGCTCGATCACGACGCCCAGGACGCCGACGACCAGCGGTGCCAGTATCAGGGCCGGCCAGTACGGCACACCCAGAAACTTGAGGAGAAACCAGGCCACGAACGCCCCGGTCATGTAGAGCGCGCCGTGGGCGAAGTTGATGACGTTGAGCATGCCGAATATGACGGCCAGACCAAGGCTCAGCAGCGCATAGAACGAGCCGTTGATCAGCCCCAGCAACAGCTGCCCGAACAGGGCCTGGGGGGATATCCCCAACAATTCGAACATGAAGAGCTCCCGGCGAATGGCGCCGGCCCGGGCGCGGGGCCCGGGCCGGCGTCCCTACTCAGTTGTTAACGAGAGGACAACGGCTTTCGGAAAGCGGTTGATACGCTTCGTCGCCGGGAATCGTCCGCAGGATATTGTAGTAGTCCCAGGCGCCGGAAGAGTCGCCCGGAGCCTTGACTTCCGCCAGGTACATATCATGCACCATGCGCCCGTCCGCACGGACAACACCATCCTTCGCGAAGAAGTCATTCACCTTCATCTGCTTCATCTGATCAATGCTGGCCTTGCCACTGTCGTCCTTGATGGCATCGACGGCCTTGAGCCACTGGAGCGTCGACGAGTAGACGCCGGCGTGGATCATGGTCGGCTTCTGTCCCCCGCGGCGCTCGGCGAAGCGATCGGCGAAAGCCCTCGTTTCATCGTTCATGTCCCAGTAGAAGCCCGTGGTCAGTACCAGGCCGCTGGCCACATCCAGACCGAGGGAATGAACATCGGTGATGAACATGAGCAGTGCGGCGAGCTGCTGTCCACCCTGGACGATGCCGAACTCGTTGGCCTGCTTGATCGAGTTGGTGGTGTCGCTGCCGGCGTTCGCCAGTCCGATGACCTTGGCGCCGGAGTTCTGCGCCTGAAGCAGGTAGGACGAGAAGTCCGACGAGCTCAGCGGATGCCGGACATTGCCGAGCACCTCACCGCCCTCGGACTCCACAACATTGGACGTGTCCTGTTCCAGGGAGTGACCGAAGGCGTAGTCCGCGGTAAGGAAGAACCAGGAGTCGCCGCCTTCCTGCACCACGGCGCGTCCCGTGCCGATGGCCAGCGCATACGTGTCGTAGGTGTAATGGACCGTGGTGGCCTGGCAGTCCTCGTTCGTGAGGCGAGTGGTCGCCGCGCCGTTGACGAGAAACGCCGTATCCTTGTCGCTGGTTACTTCCGCGACCGCCAGAGCGACCGACGAGGTGGGCACGTCGACGACAACGTCGACGCCGTCCTGGTCGATCCACTCGCGGACAATGTTGGATCCGACATCAGGCTTGTTCTGATGGTCGGCGGACAGAATCTCGATCGGCTTGCCGTCCAGCGTACCGCCGAAATCCTCGACGGCCATGCGGGCCGCTTCCACCGAGCCTTCACCGGCCAGATCGGCGTAAAGGCCGGACTGGTCGTTCATGACGCCGATCCGGATGACATCGTCCGAAATCTCGGCGTTGGCGGACGTCGCCGCTAACGCGAGAGCGGCCGCCGTCATCATGGATTTTGCAATGGGTCTCATCAATTCTCTCCTCAGTGATTCATTTACGGATAGTTACACGGACGGTTTCTACACGCCAAGATAGTCGTGCAGTTTGTCCATGTTCTCTTCAAGCTGGTCGTTCGGAATGGTCTCGACGACACGGCCATGTTCCATGACGTAGTGGCGATTTGCAACTGCCGCCGCGAACTGGAAGTTCTGCTCGACCAGCAGAATCGTGTAGCCTCGCTCCTTGAGGCGGCCGATGACGTTGCGGATCTGCTGGATGATCACCGGCGCCAGGCCCTCGGTCGGCTCGTCCAGGAGAAGCATATCGGAGCCGGTCCGGAGAATGCGGCCTATGGCCAGCATCTGCTGTTCGCCCCCGGACAAGCGGGTGCCGGAGCTACGCTTACGCTCCTTCAGGTTGGGGAACAACTCATAGATTTCATCGATGGACAGTCCGCCCTCCCTGATCCTGGGCGGCAGCATCAGGTTTTCCTCGACGTCGAGGCTCGCGAAAATGCCCCGCTCCTCCGGGCAATAGGCAATGCCGGAACGCGCGACCTTGTCCGCCGCCAGGTCGACCAGCTCCCTGCCCTGGAACCGGATCGAGCCCGAACGCTTGTCCACCATGCCCATGATCGACCTGAGCGTCGTGGTCTTGCCCGCCCCGTTGCGGCCGAGCAGCGTCACCACCTCGCCGCGATTCACCTTGAACGACGCGCCATGCAGGATGTGCGACTCGCCGTAGTAGGCGTGAAGATCCTCTACTTCCAGCAGGGTGTTGTCGGCGGCGCCGTCAGTCATCGCCGGTCCCCATGTACGCCTTGCGTACTTCCGGATTCGTGGAGACTTCCTCGTAGCTCCCTTCTGCCAGGATCGAACCGCGCTGGAGAACGGTAATGGTATCGGACAGGTCCGCCACTACATCGAGATGGTGCTCCACCATGAGCACCGTGCGGTTCCGGGCAACGTGCCGGATGAGCTCCGATACACGCGTGATATCCGTGCGTCCCATCCCGGCCATCGGCTCATCGAGAAGCATCAGCTCGGGGTCCAGGGCCAGGGTGGTGGCGATCTCGAGTGCGCGCTTGCGGCCGTAGGGCAGCTCCACGGCTAGATCTTCCCTGTGCTCCTCGAGGCCCACGTCCGCGAGAAGCTCCAGGGCACGGGCGTTCAATCGTTCCAGAAACCGCTTGGGGCGCCAGAAGTGATAGGAAACCCCGGTGGGACGTTGAAGCGCAATGCGCACATTCTCCAGTACCGTGAGATGCGGGAATACCGCCGAGATCTGAAACGACCGGACCATGCCGAGACGCGCCAGGTCGGCCGGCCTGGCCTTCGTGATGTCCTCGCCCTTGTAGCGAATGCGGCCGTGAGTCGGATCGAGGAACTTGCTGATCAGGTTGAAAACGGTGGTCTTGCCGGCCCCGTTGGGGCCGATCAGCGCATGAATGGTCCCGGTGCGGACCTTCAGGTTGACGTCGGAGACCGCCGTGAATCCCTTGAAAGCCTTGGTCAGGGACTCGGTTTCAATGATATGACCGTCCGTCATTTCCGTCATTTTCCCGCTCCCCCGGGCCGCGAACCGGTTGCCCGCCTCCCGCTGACGATTCGACCGCGCGGAAAACGCGCCCACCCCAAAGCGGCCGAATCGGTGGACGACCCCCGGCCGGCGCCTGCCCGGGATGGGGCCTGCTGTGGATCATCAATCCCCGGGGCGCCCCGATGGCATACGCGGAGCGGCCCCGGCCTTTGTTCGGTAGGGATGATCAGCATGAACAGCGCTTCGACAGGATTACTGGAGCGGCTTTGTTGTAATCATATGGATCGCAATTCTAAACCATTTGCGTTTTCGTGCACAGCATCATGCCGCGGCACGGGCGGACCGGGCCTGCAGACGCCATCCCCGGATCTTCAGCCATACACCGCCCCCCAGACCTTCAAAGCATCCACGGTAGGCCGGACATCGTGGGCACGGATGATGGAAGCCCCTTCCCGGGCAGCGGCAAGGGCGAACGCGATGCTGCCGTACACCCGGTCTTCCATGCCGCTGCCGGTGATTTTACCTATAAACGATTTCCGCGACAGGCCCACCAGCACCGGCAGCCCCAGGCCGCGGAGCGCGCCCAGACCACGCAGCAGGGCCAGGTTGTGCTCCAGGGTCTTGCCGAATCCGAACCCCGGATCCACCAGAATCCGCTCGCGGGCGATGCCCGCCGCGACACAGGCCTCAACCCGCCCGGCAAGAAAGTCGCACACCTCGGCCACGACGTCGTCGTACCTGGGGTTGGCCTGCATGGTACGGGGCGTACCCTGCATGTGCATCAGGCATACCGCGGTGTCCAACTCCGCCGCTGTCTCCAGGGCGCCCTCGGCGCGCAGCGCATAGACGTCGTTGATCAGATCGGCACCGGCCGCGGCGGCGCTCCGCATGACGCCCGGCTTGGAGGTATCGACCGAGACCATCGCCTCGGTCCGGCTCCGGACGGCTTCCACGACCGGTATGACGCGCTCGAGCTCCCGCTCGACGGATACGTCGCCGGCGCCCGGCCGGGTGGACTCCCCGCCGATATCGACCATACCGGCGCCGTTCTCGCACATGCGAAGGGCATGTTCGACGGCCTGGTCCGGGGCACAAAAACGGCCGCCGTCGGAGAACGAGTCCGGCGTGACGTTGAGCACGCCCATGACCACCGGCCGGGCTAAATCAAGCCGTCGTTTGCCGCAGCTGACAATGGTGTTGACCGGGGTGTTCGCCGGCACCGCGTTACCGCCCATCATCATGGTGGGGTATCAACGGGGAGCGGCGGCGCCGCTCCCCGCGGGTTCAGATCTGGTTGCCGGCGGGCTTGTCCAGGCGCGGCTTCACCTTCGAGCGGGGCTTCGTCTTGTCGTCGTCGGCGCTGGAGTCGCCGGAAGGCCCATCATCCGGAGCATCCTCCGGGGGCCGCGGGTCCTTGCCCGCCATGATGTCGTTGATCTGTCCAGCGTCGAGCGTCTCCCAGTCCATGAGCGCCTTGGCCATCACCTCCACCTTGTTCCGGTTTTCCTCCAGGATCTTGCGGGCGCGGTCGTACTGCTCGTCGATGATCCGGCTGATCTCGATATCCACTTTCAGGGCCGTGGAGTCACTCAGGTCACGGCGGGTGGACATGTCCCGGCCCAGGAACACCTCGGAATTCGAGTCCCCGTACGTGCGCGGGCCAAGCTCATCGCTCATGCCCCAGCTACTGACCATTTTGTGGGCGAGCTCGGTGGCATGTTCGAAGTCGTTGGAAGCACCGGTGGTCATCTGGTTCATGAACAGCTCCTCGGCGATTCGCCCGCCCATCAGAACGGCGATCCTGGCCAGTAGATACTCCCGGTTGTGGCTGTAGCGGTCCTCTTCGGGAAGCTGCATGGTTACGCCCAGCGCCCGGCCGCGCGGGATGATGGTGACCTTGTGCACGGGGTCGGCGTACTCGTCCAGCACCTTGGCCACCACCGTGTGGCCCGATTCGTGGTAGGCGGTATTGAGCCGTTCCTCCTTTGCCATGACGATGGAACGCCGCTCGACACCCATGACCACCTTGTCCTTGGCGTTCTCGAAATCCTCCATATCCACCAGCTTCTTGCCGCCCCGCGCGGCGAACAGCGCCGCCTCGTTGATCAGGTTGGCGAGATCCGCGCCGGAGAACCCGGGCGTGCCCCGGGCCAGGACGCCCGGTTTCACGTCTTCGGCCATGGGCACCTTACGCATATGCACTTTCAATATCTGCTCGCGGCCCCGTATATCGGGCAGCGGCACGTGCACCTGGCGATCGAAACGCCCCGGGCGCAGCAGCGCCGGATCCAGAACGTCGGGACGGTTTGTGGCGGCGATCACAATGACACCTTCCGAGCCCTCGAAACCGTCCATCTCCACCAGCAGCTGGTTGAGAGTCTGTTCCCGCTCGTCGTGCCCGCCGCCCAGACCGGCTCCGCGCTGGCGACCGACGGCATCGATCTCGTCGATAAAAATGATGCAGGGCGCATGCTTTTTCGCCTGCTCGAACATGTCCCGCACCCGTGAGGCGCCGACGCCTACGAACATCTCGACGAAGTCGGAGCCGGAGATTGAAAAGAACGGGGCCTTCGCCTCGCCGGCGATCGCCCTGGCGAGCAGGGTCTTGCCGGTACCGGGACTGCCCGTCATCAGGACGCCCCGTGGAATCCGTCCGCCCAGCTTCTGGAAGCGCGACGGGTCCTGGAGGAATTCCACCAGTTCCTGAACCTCTTCCTTGGCCTCCTCCACGCCGGCCACATCTTCGAACGTGACCTTGTTGTTCTCCTCGGTCAGCATCCGCGCCTTGCTCTTGCCGAAGCTGAGCGCACCCCGGCCGCCGCCGCCCTGCATCTGACGCATGAGATAGATCCACACGCCAATGATGAGTATCAGGGGAAACCAGTTGATCAACATCTGGGCGAGGAAAGACGGTTCCTGCTTGGGCTTAGCCTCGATCTCTACGTTATTGTCGATCAGGTCGCCGACCAGGCCCGGGTCGTCGGGACTGTGGGTCTTGTAGACGTTGCCGGTGGTGGTGGTGGCGGTGATCGTCTTGCCGTCGCCGTCTATGGTGACGTGCCGGATGGCGCCCTCTTTGACCTGCTGCAGGAATGTCGAATACTCAACGGTCTGCTTCTGCGCGTTCTCGCGGGAGGTCAGACTGCCGTTGAAAAACGCCATGAGCACCATGGCGATCACCAGCCATAAAATCAGGTTCTTGGTCAGATTGTTCAATTTACAACCTTTGGAATCATCAATAGATCATGAGATACGTACAACGCTTGACCAGGGCTGAGGTTCACAGGATCCGTCCCGCACCCCGGTCGAGCCCGATTTTGCAGGGGTTTTCCATCCGGAACAAGCCGTTCCATCAGCGCCGGGGCCGCCTCAGGACCAGGAAGAACTCCCGGCTCCTGTCCCGGGACGCTCCGGGCTTGCGGACCGCGCACTGGTGAAACTTCTGCTCCCCCAGGCGGCGGATCCCCGCGGCTTCACCGCCCTCGAATGCTTTGACAACCAAACCGCCGTTTTTCGCCAGTATCCGTGCAGAAAATTCCATGACGTGCTCGACCAGGTGGGCGGCGTTCGCCTGATCCACGTCGGCAATACCTGTGATATTGGGGGCCATGTCCGATAATACAAGGTCGTAGGCGTGGGGCGATACAAGCGCCAGAACTCGATCCTGGACGGATGCCTCGGTGAAATCACCCTGGATGATCGTAGCGCCGTCGATCGGCTCCACGGGCAGGAGATCCAGCGCCACAAGCGTGCCGCCGGGCAGGCGCTCCCGGGCGTACTGCGACCACCCCCCGGGCGCCGCGCCCAGATCCAGCACACATCGGGCACGGGAAAACAGCCGATCGCGCTCATCGAGCTGCTGGAGTTTGTAGGCGGCGCGCGAGCGGTAGCCCGCCCGGCGCGCCTCGCGAGTGTACACATCGCGTTCTTTGTCCGCGACCCAGCTCCGGGTTCTGCGTTTCCTTCGGTTCATGTTTGTGACAAACTGGTTCGAATGCTTTCAGGCAACCAGAAACGATATTTACGCGGTCTCGCGCACCATCGCAATCCGGTGGTCACCATCGGCGCCAATGGCGTGAGCGAGGCGGTAGTGGCCGAGATCGACCAGGCCCTGATCCATCACGAGTTGATCAAGATCAAACTACCGGCCGTCGATGCGGCGGGCAGGAAGAGCATTCTCGAGCAGGTCTGCGCCGCCACCGGCGCAAACCCGGTGCAGACAATCGGCCGGGTGGGCGTCATCTACCGGCCCGCCCCGGAACCGTCCATCACTCTCCCCGGCCGCTGAGCGATCCGTCCGTGTGCCTGCTGTTCTACTGTCGCGACGCGCATGAACACTACCCCTTCGTGCTTCTGGCCAATAGGGACGAATTCTATGAACGACCCACCCGGGAAGCCGGATTCTGGACCGACCACCCAACCGTGCTCGCCGGGCGTGATCTGCGGCGGTCGGGAACCTGGCTGGGCATCACCCGCTCCGGCCGCTGGGCCGTCCTGACCAACTTCCGCGAACCTTCAGACACTCGCTTCGAACGATCCCGGGGCGATATCGTCCGCGGCTACCTGACCGGCGACACCAGCCCAGGGGATTTCGCCGCCACCCTCGCACCTGTAGCAGCGCAATACGACGGCTTCAACCTGTTGTTCGGCGACCGGAACGGGGCGTTGTGGGTATCCAATCGCGGCGGCGCGCCGCAGGCGCTCGGGCCGGGCATCTACGGCCTGAGCAACCATCTGCTGGAAACACCCTGGCCGAAGGTCGTGAACGGGAAGCGGGAGCTCCAGGCGCAGTTGCAGCACGAGCCCGTCAAGGACCGCCTGTTCGCCCCGCTCGCCGACACCACCGTCTACGAGGACGACCTGCCGGACACCGGTGTTGATCCGCAGGTCGAGCGCATGCTGTCCAGCGCCTTCATCACGAGCCCCCGGTACGGTACCCGTTCATCGACGCTGATCACGGTGAGCCGGGACCACCGGGTCCATTTCGAGGAGCGGACCTACCACAAACCGGCCGACGGCGCCGCCGATCCGCGGGAATATTGCTCGAAAATCTTCAATTTCAGCCTATATTAGCAGTGACGCTGTAAAATCGGGAGGAAACCGTGCCGACCACCGTCCAGGAACCGTGAGCCCATCAGATGCTGAAAACGTCGCGTAGAACAAGAAACTGGATTGTCGCCCTGATTCTGATCCCGGCAGCCGCTTACGGCGTTGCCAGACTCGCCGTCTGGTACAGCGTCAAGGACGGGCTCGCGGACATCCAGGATTCGATGGCGCCGTTTGCATCCCTGGAGCATTCGAAAATCCTCTCCCCGGTCTTCGGTGCGTTCGGCGCGACCGGCATCCGGATCAAGCCCCATATGTTCGAGGACGAAATCACCATCGGATCAGCGCTCGTACACATCGAGGACCCGATCGAGAAGTACCGGTATCTGAGCGCCACGATGCGGGACACCATCCCCACCAGCTTCAACTTTTCATTAAACGGGGTGCAGATACCGCTCAACGGTGACATCGCCGGCTGGGTCAACACCAACGCGATGCCCACGGGATCGACATCCGCCCCGGCGAGGGCCTGTACCGCAGGCACGGGCTTCTCGCTCGGCGATCTGAAGGAAATGGGTTACGAAGACCTGGTTGCGAGTTTCAAGGCCGATTATGCCTATGACCGGCGTGGCCGCGGGCTGAGCGTTTACCTGAAGCTGGAGGTCAGGGAAATGTTCGATATGACCCTCGAGGGCCGGATCCCGCCGTCCGACGTAGTCTTCGCCACGGACCGGATGACCGGGGTTCCCAGGCTGTCGGACGTGACACTGACCCTGCGCGACCTGTCCTGGTCACCCCGCTTCAACCGCTACTGCGCCAGGATACTCGGCATCAGCGAGACGGCCTATGTCGACAAGCGCGTGGAAGACACCCGGGAAGCGTTCATGGAGTCCGGCTTCACACCCAGTGAGGAACTGCTCGCCGGCTTCAGGTCGTTCGCCCAGGGCACCGGCTCGCTGACCCTCAGCCTGAATCCGCGCGAGCCGTTCAATCCGACACAACTGGATATGGATGGCGACCCCGAGTACATAATCGACAGGCTCGGCCTCGAAGTGATGATCGAGGGCAAACCCGTCCGAAACCTGGGCGCCGTCCGGGAAGTGGTGGTGGAGGAAACCGAATCACAGCCCGAGCAACTCGAAGAAACCTTCAAGCCCACGCCGCTGGCTGAGCTGCCCCAGTACCTGAAGACCTCTGTCCAGGTGCTCACTACCGACGGCAAGCAGCATGAAGGATACCTGGAGTCCATCGACTCGGAAAAGATCGTGTTGACCCGGGAACTGGCCGGTGGTTCCGCAACCTTCGACGTCGTACGCGAAGACGTAGAGCAGGTGTTTGTACTGCGCCCCTGACCGCGGGGTACACTAGTGTACCCCCGCCACAAATATTGCCCCATTAAGCCGGGGCACTGTGCGGCGGACAAACGAAGCCCGTAGGAGGCCAGCCCTCTGGCCGATTTGCTTTCGATCGAGGCCGTAATCGGCGAGGGGACTCGCCTCCTACTGTCGGTACCCCACCCAATTCATCAATTAAAGTTACAGAGCGTTTGACGGGGTACACCAGTACTAGTAGCGGACCTTGACGATCTCGTAGGACCGCCTGCCGCCTGGCGTCTCCACGTCCACCTCGTCGCCCTGGTGCTTGCCGATCAGGGCACGCCCTATGGGGGACGTCACCGAGATCTGGGCATTGTCCAGGTCCGCCTCGAGCTCGCCGACGATCTGGTAGGACACCTCGGCCTCATCCGCGATGTCATAGAGGTCGACCCAGGCACCGAACACGACCTTGCCGCCGGCGTTCAGCTTCGCGGGGTCGATGACCTCGGCGCGGGACAACTGGTTCTCCAGCTCGGAAATGCGCCCTTCAATGAAGCCCTGCTGATCCTTGGCAGCGTCGAATTCGGCATTTTCCGACAGGTCGCCGTGCGCCCGCGCCTCGGCTATCGCTTCGATGACCCGCGGGCGCTCCACGGACTTCAGCCGCTTCAGCTCCTCGCGCAGTTTCTCGGCGCCTTCAGTGGTCAGAAGTACTCGAGTCATTGGCTTATCTCCGCGTGCAGTACCTGCAGGCTGGTGACGCCGTAGTCGGTTCCCACGCGATGCGCCTCACAGGCGGCGCGGGCGGCGGCCAGTGTCGTAAAATAAGTGATCTTGTGCTGCAAGGCTTCCCGGCGGATGGTGTAGGAATCCTTCACGCTCTGCTTGCCGGACGTCGTGTTCACGATCATGTCAATCTGGTGATTCTTGACCATGTCCACGATATGCGGCCGGCCTTCCTTCACCTTGTTGACGGGTGTGACTTCTATACCCGCCTGCTTCAGTGCCTCGGCGGTACCGCGGGTGGCAACCAGCCTGAACCCATTGTCCGACAGATACCGGGCTATTTCAATCGCACGGCCCTGATCCGCCTGCTTGACGCTGATCAATGCACAGCCGCCCATGGGCACCGGTGAGCCGGCGGCTTGCTGAGACTTGCCGAATGCCTCGCCGAAGCTCCGGCCGACCCCCATGACTTCTCCTGTGCTGCGCATCTCCGGCCCCAGGATCGTATCCACCCCGGGGAATTTGATGAACGGAAACACCGCCTCCTTGACACAGTAATAATCCGGCAGGATCAGGCCCGAGACCCCCTGCTCGGCCAGCGTGCGGCCGGCCATGCAGCGTGCGGCGATCTTCGCCAGCGGCCGGGACGTCGCCTTGGACACATACGGTACCGTCCGAGACGCCCTCGGATTCACCTCCAGGATGTAGACATCGTCGCCCTTGACGGCGAACTGGATGTTCATCAGTCCCACCACGTTGAGCGCCCGGGCCAGCTGCTCCGTCTGGGCACTGATCGTCTCCAGTACCGTATCTGACAGGCTGAACGGCGGCAGCGAACACGCCGAGTCACCGGAGTGCACGCCCGCCTGCTCGATATGCTCCATGATACCGCCCACCACCACGGACTGGCCGTCGCTGACCGCATCCACGTCCACCTCGATGGCGTCGTCGAGAAACCGGTCCAGCAGGACCGGGGACTCGTTGGAAACCCGGATAGCGAGACGCATGTAGTTTTCGAGATCTTCCCGCTGGTGCACGATTTCCATCGCCTGGCCGCCCAGCACGTAGGACGGACGCACCACCAGCGGATA
The DNA here is from genome assembly GCA_034520625.1 of Gammaproteobacteria bacterium. Lineage (GTDB taxonomy): Bacteria > Pseudomonadota > Gammaproteobacteria > Arenicellales > JAANXG01 > JAANXG01. Next base: position 69,707 of record JAXHNI010000007.1, read on the forward strand.
CTGGATCTCCTCGGCGAATTGCAGGGCCTGCTCCGGGCTCACTGCGGTCCGGTTCGCCGGCTGCAGCAGGTCCAGCTCATGGATCAGGGACTGGAAGTGCTCGCGATCCTCGGCCCGGTGAATGGCTTCGGGCGACGTGCCGATCACGGGTGCGCCCGCGGCCTCCAGCTCGCGCGACAGCTTCAGCGGGGTCTGTCCCCCGAACTGTACGATGACCCCGGCGGGCTGCTCCACATGGATGATCTCCAGCACATCCTCCAGGGTCAACGGCTCGAAATACAATCGGTCGGACGTGTCGTAGTCGGTGGATACGGTTTCGGGGTTGCAGTTGACCATGATGGTCTCGTACCCGTCCTCCTTGAGTGCCATGGCTGCATGCACGCAGCAGTAATCGAATTCGATGCCCTGGCCGATGCGGTTCGGTCCGCCACCGAGCACGACGATCTTCTTCCGGGAGCCTGGATTGGACTCGCACTCTTCCTCGTAGGTCGAATACATGTACGCCGTGGCGGTGGGAAACTCCGCGGCGCAAGTGTCCACCCGCTTGTAGACCGGCCGCACGTTCTGGGCATGCCGCAGCGCCCGGAAAGCCTCTTCGCCGATGGCCAGCAGGGACGCCAGGCGGTGGTCGGAGAATCCACGGCGCTTCCAGTCCCGCAGGGCATCCGCACTCACCCCCCGGGGACCCGCCGCCGCGATCTCGTTCTCGATCTCAACGAGCTCCCGGATGGCGGAAAGGAACCAGCGGTCGATTCCGGTGAGCTCGAAAACCGTATCAAGCGGAACATCGTGGCGGAACGCGTCCGCGACGTACCACAACCGCTTGGCGCCGGGCACCTTCAGCCAGGGAGCCAGGGCATCGAGGACCTCGTCGGGGCCGCTGTCCACTTCTATCTGCGGTTCCAGCCCATGGGTTCCGGTTTCCAGGCTGCGCACCGCCTTCTGCAGGGATTCCTGGAAGGTGCGCCCGATGGCCATGGCCTCGCCTACGGATTTCATCTGGGTGGTCAGGGTCGCATCGGCGCTGGGAAACTTCTCGAAATCGAAACGCGGTATCTTGGTGACCACGTAGTCGATGGCGGGCTCGAAGGAAGCCGGGGTGGCGCCGCCGGTAACTTCATTTCGCAGCTCGTCCAGGGTGTATCCCACCGCCAGCTTGGCCGCGACCTTGGCGATGGGAAAACCCGTCGCCTTGGACGCCAGGGCCGAGGAGCGCGAAACCCGCGGATTCATCTCCACCAACACCATTCTGCCGTTCTCGGGGTCGATGGCGAACTGAACGTTGGAGCCGCCCGTGTCCACGCCGATCTCCCGCAGCACCGCGATGCTGGCGTTGCGCATGATCTGGTATTCCTTGTCGGTGAGCGTCTGCGCCGGCGCCACGGTGATCGAGTCCCCCGTGTGCACCCCCATGGCGTCGACGTTCTCGATGGCGCACACGATGATGCAGTTGTCCCGGTGATCCCGGACGACTTCCATCTCGAACTCCTTCCATCCGACGATGCATTCCTCGATCAGCAATTCCCCGGTCGGCGAGGCGTCCAGGCCCCGTTCGCAGATATCGACGAACTCTTCCCGGTTATAGGCGATGCCGCCGCCGCTGCCGCCCAGGGTGAAGGACGGCCGGATGATGGCGGGGTAGCCCACCATCGCCTGGACCTGAAAGGCTTCTTCCATGCTGTGGGCGAGCGCGCCGCGCACGGTGTCCAGACCGATCCGCGCCATTGCCTGCTTGAACAGGAGCCGGTCCTCCGCCATGTCTATGGCTTCCCGCGAGGCGCCGATCATCTCCACCCCGTACTCTTCCAGCACGCCGTGGTTCGCCAGGTCCAGGGCACAGTTGAGACCGGTCTGGCCGCCCATGGTGGGCAGGATTGCGTCGGGCCGTTCCTTGTCGATGATCTTGGCCACCACTTCCCACTGGACGGGCTCGACATAGGTCGCGTCCGCGAATTCCGGGTCCGTCATGATGGTCGCGGGATTCGAGTTCACCAACACCACACGGTAGCCCTCCTCCTTGAGGGCCTTGCAGGCCTGAACGCCGGAATAATCGAACTCGCAGGCCTGTCCGATTACGATCGGGCCGGCCCCCACGATCAGTATGCTTTGGATATCCGTACGCTTAGGCATGTTCCACGGGCCCCCCGGCAAGCGCCTGTTGCTGCCCGTGCTCGCGCATCGTGGTCACGAACCGGTCGAACATCGGGGCAAGATCGTGCGGGCCCGGGCTGGCTTCGGGATGTCCCTGGAAGGAAAACGCCGGTGCGTCCGTGCATTCGATACCCTGGACCGAGGCGTCGAACAGGGATCGGTGCGTCACCCGGACATCGTCGGGCAGATCGTGCTCCCGCACCGCGAAACCGTGGTTCTGGCTGCTGATGAGCACCAGGCCCGTGTCCAGATCCTTGACCGGGTGATTGGCGCCGTGATGGCCGAACTTCATCTTCACCGTGGCCCCCCCGGCGGCCAGTGCCAGGAGCTGGTGGCCGAGGCATATGCCGAACAGGGGCACACGGTGACGCAGGAACACCTTGATCGCGTCCACGGCATAGTCGCAGGGCTCGGGATCGCCGGGACCATTGGACAGGAATATGCCGTCGGGACGTTCAGCCAGGACATCCTCTGCAGGGGTCGTGGCCGGCACGACGGTGACCTCGCAGCCGCGGTCGGTGAGCATGCGCAGAATATTGTGCTTGATACCGAAATCGTAGGCCGCGACCCGGAACTGGGGCCGTGGATCCGTGCGGTAGCCCTCATCGAGGGACCAGCCGCCGCCGCGCCAGGTATACGCCTCGTCAGTGGTGACCTCCCGGGCGACATCCATGCCCTTGATGCCCGGAAACGCGCGCGCCGCTTCCAGCGCCCGCTCCGGCTCAGCGTCGGCACCCGCCCACAGGCAGCCGTTCTGTGCCCCCTGCTCCCGGAGAATGCGCGTCAGCCTGCGGGTATCGATATCGCTGATGGCCACAAACCCCTGCTCCCTCAGGTATTCGTCCAGCGGCCGCTCCGAGCGCCAGTTGCTCACCAGGCGGGGCAGGTCCCGGATGACCAGGCCCGCGGCGTGGAGACGTTTGGACTCCATGTCCTCCGCGTTCACGCCGGTGTTGCCGATATGCGGGTAAGTCAGGGTCACGATCTGCCGGGCGTAGGACGGGTCCGAAAGAATCTCCTGGTACCCCGTCATCGCCGTATTGAAGACCACTTCCCCCACCGAATGCCCGTCGGCGCCGATGGAGCGTCCCCGGAACACGGCCCCGTTCTCCAAAGCCAGCACAGCGCTGTTGGTCATCGAATCATCCGTCCGTCTGGTATTGGCCGGGGGCGCGGTTTCGCGCCCAAAAAAAGGGAGAAACCCATAGGTTTCTCCCCGCGTTGATCGATTGCGAATGTTGACCTCATTAAAGGCCGCATTCTATGCAAAGCGGGCGGCGGGTTCAATCGCGCATGCAGCCGGGCAACGGCTCGGCTCGAATATGCGCGCCAGACATTCTGTCGGAAGCGGATATTCATCCGGTTTGACCCTCTGCACAATCAGGGAGTCCGGTGCCGAAGATCCGGCCTACAGCCCCAGCACGTCCTGCATGTCGTACAGGCCCGCATCCTTTTCCGCCAGCCAGGCCGCCGCGCGCAGCGCCCCGTTGGCGAAATTGAGCCGGCTGGTGGCCTTGTGGGTGATCTCGATGCGTTCGCCATCGCCGGCGAACAGTACCGTGTGCTCGCCGACGATATCCCCGGCCCGCACCGTGGCGAAGCCGATGGCACCGTCCGGGCGGGGCCCGGTGGGGCCATGGCGCTCGTATACCGCCACATCCTCCAGCCGGCGACCCAGGGCGCCGGCCGCCTTCTCCCCGAGCCGGAGCGCGGTCCCCGACGGCGCATCCGCCTTGTGGCGGTGGTGGGCCTCGATGATCTCGATATCACTGGAATCGCCGACCGTTCGCGCCGCCAGCTCCACCAGCCGGAAGCACAGGTTCACACCCACGCTCATGTTGGGCGCCAGAACGATGGCAATGTCCCGCGCCGCTTCCTCGATCTGCGCCCGTTGCCCGGAATCGAATCCCGTCGTGCCGATCACGATGCGCTTGCCCCGTGCCCGGCACCAGGCGACGTTCTCCAGCGCCGCGTCCGGCAGGGTGAAGTCCACCACGACATCCACGTCATCGCGCAGCGTCTCCGACGCCGCCACTCCCAGCGGCGGAATGCCCGCGACCTGCCCGGCATCGGTCCCGGCCAGCTCGCTGCCCCGCCGCACCGTGGCCGACGCCAGTTTCATGTCGTCCCGGGCCTGCGCCGCCTGCACCAGCGACCTGCCCATCCGTCCGTTTACGCCGGTTATACCGATACCAATCATGCTTGCCTTCCTTCAGGATGCCGCCGCCCACCAGGCAGCGAGGTTCATTCGAGAGCACGCTGCTGTCAGCAACTGCCGGCCCGAGTATCCCACTAGTGTACCCCGGTATCCGACCCGTCAGGGCCCAGAGCGGGCACGCAGGCCGTGGCCCGGTTTGTGGGCCAGCGACAAGGAGTGATGAGCCAGCGCCGGGGACCGCCCCCCAGGGCTGTCGAAAACAGGGATGTTTGAGCCAGAGCGTACAGGGAAGTATTTACAGCGGCCCTGGGGGGCGGTCCCCGGCACTGGCGGCCCGGCGATCCCGACCCTCTAACAGAACCTCTCTCCGCGGGCCGCTGAATGGGAAGTTCGGGCGACACAATCCTCGATTCTCCCGCCGGAGATAGCGCCGATGCTCGCTTCGTGCTTGAATCGAGTATCGTGTCCCCCGAACCCCACGAATGGCCCACCCGGGTCGAGCAGGCCCGCGCGATTCAGGAAGCACTGCGCGACAGCGTGGAGCGCCGGGACGACTTCGGACGAATCGAGCGCATAGCCGGGGTTGACATCGGCGTCGACCGCCGCACAAACCGGGCCCATGCCGCGGTTGTAGTGCTCGACTATCCCGGCTGCCGGCCACTGGCCCAGGCCACGGCGCATCAGCCCATCCGTTTCCCCTACGTTCCCGGCTACCTCTCCTTCCGTGAAGTACCGCCCATCCTGGCGGCGCTGGAACAGCTCCCGGCGCCCCCGGATCTCATTATCTGCGACGGCCATGGCATCGCCCACCCGCGGCGATTCGGCCTTGCCTGCCACCTCGGCGTACTGACGGGTCTCCCCACCATCGGCGCCGCCAAGAGCCGGTTGACGGGACACTACCGCGAACCGGGACCCGAAAAAGGGGACTGGAGCGAGCTCGAAGACCGGGGCGAAATCATTGGTGCCGTGCTCAGAAGCCGGGCCCGGGTCCAGCCGGTATTCGTTTCCACCGGTCACCGGGTGAGCCTGGCGTCCGCAGTGGAAACCGTGCTGACGTGCTGCCGGAAGTACCGGCTGCCGGAAACCACCCGCGCGGCTCATCGTCTTGCCTCCGGCGACGGCAAATACGCCTGATACCCCGGAACCCGGCAGCATGCCGTCCGCCGCACCCCGCGGCCCACGCATTTCGCCTCCAGCGGTACCGGAGACTCATTCCGGCCCCGTGTTGTCGCCGGAACGAAAATCGCCGTCGCCGGCAAGACAGTGGCCACAATTGACTGCTCTAGAGTGCTCACTCCAGGAAGTTTCAGGCGGGAACATCGCCATGCCGGAGCGCCGCCGGGACCGATCTTATCGGACACCGGGCGGTTACCTCGTGCGTTTCAGCGTCGCGTCACGCCCTGGAAAGGCGAACGACTGTCGCCGGGAACCCCAGCCGCTGCCGCCAGGATCTGGCGCCGTGGGTCCCGGATCAACCGGGTGATCAAGTTCAAGAGGTAACAACAAGATGGCGCAGCTACCGAAAAGCGCGAATGTCGTGATCGTCGGCCAGGGAGGCATCGTTGGGGCGTCCGTCGCCCACCATTTGATCGAGCGTGGCTGGGACGGGATAGTCGGTATCGACAAGTCCTCCATACCGACGGACATCGGCTCCACCGCCCACGCATCCGACTTCTGCTACGCCACGTCCCACGACCACATGACGTGCTGGACGACGATGTACAGCATCGATTTCTTCGATAAACTCGGCCACTACGCCCGGGTCGGCGGCCTGGAAGTGGCGCGCGTTGACGACGACGAGCGCATGGCCGAGCTCAAGCGCAAGGTCGGCTCGGGCAAAGCCTTCGGCACCAACGCCAGCATCATCAGCGCCAGGGAAGCCAAGGAGAAGTTCCCGCTGCTGGAAGAGGATATGATCCAGGGCGCATTGTGGGACCCGGATGCCGGACTGGTGATACCCCGCTCCCAGACGGTGGTCGGAAAGCTGGTGGAACAGGCAGTGCAATCCGGCAAGCTCCAGTCCTTCGCCAACACCCCGGCCACGGGCCTGGACATCCGGGAAGGCCGTATCCGGGGCGTGGAAACTCCCAGGGGCTACATCGAGTGCGAAAAGGTGGTGGTGTGCGCCGGCCTCTGGGGCCGGCTGATCGCCGAGATGGCCGGCGAGGATCTGCCCATCATGCCGGTGGACCATCCATTGACCTTCTTCGGGCCCTACAATGAGTTCGAGGGCACCGGCAAGGAGATCGGCTGGCCACTGCTGCGCGACCAGGGTAATTCGGCCTACCTGCGCGATACCGGCGACCCGAAAACCGCCGAGGGCGGCCAGATCGAGTGGGGCTACTACGAGCAGACCGCACCGCGCCTGTGCCACCCGCGCGATATCCTGGAGAAGGAACAGGCCCGGCTGTCGCCGTCCCAGCGGGACCTGGAGATGGAGCAGGTCATCGAGCCGCTGGAGAAGGCGATGGAGCTCACCCCCATCCTCGGTGAGCTCGGCTTCGACGAGAAACGATCGTTCAACGGCCTGCTGCAGGTCACCGCGGACGGCGGCCCCTCCATCGGCGAGTCGCCGGATGTAAAAGGCCTGTGGTACTGCGAGTCCGTCTGGGTCAAGGACGGCCCCGGCACCGGCAAGGTGATCGCGGATTGGATGACGGACGGGCGCTTCGAGCTGGACGTGCACGGCATCGACATCGCCCGCTACTACCCGGTCCAGAAGACACCGACCTACATTTACGACCGCTGTTTCGAGACGGCCTTCAAGATCTACAACCCGCCGGTGCACAACCGCGAACCCTATTCAAAGGGCCGCAACCTGCGCCGCGGCCCGTTCTGGCCGCGTGAGCAGGAGCTGGGCGGCTATTTCATGGAAGCGGCCGGCTGGGAGCGCGCCCACGGCTACGCCTCGAACGAGCCCTTGATCGAGCAGTATGCCGACCAGGTACCGGAACGAAAGAACGAATGGGACGCCCGGCACTTCTGGCGCGTGTCCAACGCTGAGCAGCTTGCCATGAGCGAAGGCGTGGGCATGGTCAACCTGTCGCACTTCGCCATCTTCGACGTCTCCGGCCCGGACGCCGAGAGCCTGATGGAGTACGTCTGCGTGGCCAAGGTCGGCGGCAAGACCCCCAACGGTAAGGGCGTGTACACCCACTTCCTGGATGCCGCCGGCGGCATTGCGGCAGACCTGACCGTGATCCGCCTGGAGGATGACCGCTACCGCGTGGTCTGCGGCGGCGACACCGGTCACCGCGACTATGTGTGGATGATGCGCATGGCCGAAGAGCGCGGGCTCAAGGTTCGCATCGACGAGCGCTCCGACGAGATCGCCACGCTGGGCGTATGGGGCCCCAAGGCGCGCGAGACGCTGCAGAAAGTGGCGGACCGGCCGGAAGCACTCGATCCCGGGAACTTCCCCTTCGCCGCAACCCGGCACCTTCGCATCCGCGGCATTCCGATCTGGGCGTTTCGCATCTCCTACGTCGGCGAGCAGGGCTGGGAGCTGTACGTGCCCTTCAGCTACGGCCTGAGTCTGTGGGATATCCTCTATGAGCAAGGCGTCACCCCTGTCGGCGTGGAGACCTACGCCAACAGCCGCCGAATGGAAAAGAGCCTGCGCCTGCAGAACGCCGATCTGCTTACGGAATACAACCTCTACGAGGCGGGCCTGGCCCGCCCCAAGGTCAAGCCGGCGGACTTCCACGGCAAGCAGGCCTACCTCGAACAGCGTGAGCGGGCGCATCAGCCGGCGTACCTGTGCACCCTGACCATGCAGGACAACGTCGACGCGAAGGGCGTCGCCCGCTACCCGGTGGGCAGCTGGCCCATCATGAAACCCGAGACCGGCGACGTCCTCATCGACGAAGTGGGCCGCCGTTCCTACATCACCTCCATCGCCTACGGTCCATCCATCGGCAGGAATATCGCTCTCGGCTATCTGCCGAAGGCCTACGCCGAGGAAGGCAGAATTCTCACCATGGAGTACTTCTGCGAGCACTACCCCGTCAAGGTCGAGGCGGTGGGCTACCGGGCACTGTTCGATCCCGACAACGAGCGGATGAAGTCGTAGCGCTTCCGGTATGTAGAAACGACAAAACGGTCATTGCGAAGCTGTAGGTCGGGCGCGAGCCCGACATGCCATTACAATCGGCCGGCATTGGCACCATCCCTACAGGCGTCATTATTAGTCAACCGGTAGCGGGGTCATTGGCCTCGATTCGCCACGCCGTTCCATGCACCTCGTGGCCGAACAGTTTTTCCTCAGAAACATGGTCCCGAAGCCCCGCACCACAGTAATCCAGCATCTCGGTTTCGATTGCCGACGGGTATCCGAGCACGCCCCGGTGTTCCGTCATGGGCATGGCAAACAGCGGCTCGTCCGGATACAGGCCGGCAATGCGGGCGTGGAAGTCCTTCGGCATACGAAACGCACCCAAAGTGACCGAATGCACTGAGACGGAATCGACCGCCTCGAACACGCGTTTGAACAGATCGTCATACTGTGTCCGGTAATCGGGATCGTATATCACCGGATCGAAGCGAAGCCCGATACGCCAACCCCGTTCGGCGAGCTCCCGGAGCGCCGCAATCCGTTTTTCCAGCGCCGGTACGCGGTGTTCCACGCGGCGGGAGACGGCTTCCGGAGTGAAACTGAATGCGACGACGACGTTCGGCAACGCCGAACGGGCGCGCAGGCTCCGGATCTGCGTGCTCTTGGTGCGGACTTCCAGCCAGGCGCCGGGCAGACCCTCGAACAGGTCCAGCATTGACGCCAGAAAGCCGGTTACCGGCTCCAGGGCCAGGCTGTCGCAGTCATAGCCGGAAAAGAACCAGGGCTCGGTGCCGGTGTCCCGCTCCACCCTGTCCACGATCGCCCGCTCGAAATCCTCGAAGTTTACGAACACCACGTAGTGCGCTGAGCGGTACATGCCCTGCAGGAAGCAGTAGCGGCAGTCGTAGACACAGTTGAGCATGTGAGAAAAGTAGTAGTTGCCCCCGGAGCCCAGGCCATAGCCGTCCGGCACCGGCAGCACGAAGCTCTCGGGCTTGTGGGCGAGTATCAGGGCGGGCCGGCGCTTCTGGATACGGAAATTCTGCGCCTTCGGGTTGAATACCTCGCGGTAATGCGTGCAGTAGATCCGCGTGGCGCCGGGGAAGCGGGCGGATATCCGCTGCGTACGGGGATGATCCCGGCACGCCTCCTCGATATAGATCAGGTCGATCAATCGACAATACTCCCCCGCCCGGTGCCCTCGTAGACGCGGTTCAGGCGGGCGCTGAGCTCGCCCAGCACGGACTTCGCCGAGGGACAGCGATTGAGGTCCGCGTCCAGCACGGGTTCGCCGCCGCCCAGCGTTTCCCAGCGGCGCAGGAGCTCCCGCAGCTGGCGCTGCTGGGAGACCGTGAAATGCCATCGGGTGGTGATATGGTCGAGCTCCGGCAGCCGGGGCCGGGACGCATCGGCGGCGCCGGCGAGACCAGCCAGCCCGGTCACGATGGCTTCGACGGCGGGCAGGTGCCGGACGATCGAATCCCTCACGCCATATCGATCCACGTTTTCCACCCCGCTGTCCCGGTTGTCGGAAATGATCTTGTAGACCTGGATCAGCTCACCGGTGGCGTAGCGCAGGGCCGTGGCGTAAAACGCGGATGCTTCCATGTCGTAGACGCAGGACTCGGGGTACCCCGTCTCGGGCACATCCACGGTGCAGACCCGCTCTCCACGCCCGGGCATCTGGAGGATCTGCGGGGGGTACCAGCGTCTGCCGGTGGCGCCTTCGAGAATGCTCAACGCGTGAACGCCCTCCCCGACGGCATGGTTTCCGTGGCCGGCGATGCCGAGGTTCAGCCACGCGGGGATGCCTCTGTCCCGACCCTGCTCGCCCAGGGTGGCCAGGGTAGCCAGGGTGGCCACGCCCGCCGCACAAGCGACCCGGCCCGGCCCGGTGACAATCAGCCGCATTTCCTCGCCCCGGAAGACCCGGAACCCCACCGCCGCGCGGTCCTCCGAAAGCCTGAAGTGATCCACGAGCGGGCGTGATTCCGCCGACAGCGCCACCACGACATTGACCGTCATGCCGCCGTCTCCGCGCGGGCTAGCAACCTGTAGCGGCTCAGCAACGGCTGGTAAGCCTTCACGACCGTGTGGTTGCCCCGCTTGCGGGCGCCGGCAACCAGGATATCCAGCTTGGCAACAAGGGTATCCAGTGTTCTTTTCCGGTCGGCTTCCGGCAACTCGGGTGCGCCGACCATTTTCTCCAGAGCGGCCACCCTGAAACGGTCCATGCCCCAGTGGCGTGAAGACAGCTGATCATCGTGGCCACCGTAGCGGGTCACCAGCGCCTCCTCCAGATACAGTACCGGGTAGCGGGCGCACAGGCGCAGCCAGAGATCGTAGTCCTCGCAGGCCGGCAGGGACTCGTCGAATCCGCCGGCGTCCACCAGGATATCCCGGCGGACCATGCAGGTGGACGGCGAAATAGCGCACAGGGGAAGGCAGTGGCGGTAGATCCAGCCGCCTCGCTTGCGGTGTTTGCGCATGGGATTGACCCGGCGGCCGCGGCGTATCCAGATCTCGTCGGTGTGGCAGATCACGTATCCCGATTCCTCCAGGGCGCGGCGCTGCTTCTCCAGCTTGCCGGGCAGCCAGCAGTCGTCGGAATCCAGAAACGCCACCCAGTCCGCCTCGGCATGACGAATTCCCAGGTTCCGGGCGGCGCTCACCCCTCGATGCGGCTGCTTGAGGTAGATCGCGTCCGGGTACGACTGCCGCACCAGCGCCTCGGTGCCGTCGCTGGAGCCGTCGTCCACTACCAGGCACTGTGCTGGTGGTTCGGTCTGGCCGAAAACGGAGTCCAGTGCCCGGCCCAGCAGGTCGACGCGGTCATGGGTCGGCACTACCACTGCGATCGGGGCGCTCATCGGGGAATCGTACCGCAAGGCGGGAAACTGCGGGGAAAACCCCAAGCCTCCGCGCCACACGAAGGCGGCGCGAAGGATGGAGACGCGTCAGCGTTTTGCCGGAAGCCGGAACCGCCGGACGGGAATCCGGCTTCCTCGCCCCCGGACAGGTTCCGATCGCGCACCGGGGGCTGAATAACCAACAAAAACAAGAACTTGCCTGGAACTGGTGCCCCTGACGACAGGCTCCCGGGCACGGGGAAAATATATCGGGCACCGGCCGGGATCACAAGACTTGATTTTTGGATATTTTTTTGTCTGTCGGGCCCGGCCATCGTCTGGAAACCACCTCAGAAACATCACCCAGCCTATTGATTTTGCAGTATTTCCAGAGTCTCGAGGATCCGGGAACCCTGCGATCGTCACCTTTCAGTGGCGAGGTCTACTGACCTTGAGATAAGACGAAAACCGATCATTGGTGGATCGGCCAAGCTGCCGTTTTCCGCCCGACCTGTCAGCCCTGAAGGCTGACCTACAAAAGGCTGAACGGGAAACTCCGAATTAAGCTGGTAGAGTTTCCCTAGGGAAACTCTGAATAATTCGTCCATGAATTCTCAGAGCACGGAAAACGAAAATGTGGATCTCCGTTTTCCTCCATGGATCAATCACTTACGTGATTGATCCATGTCGACATATCCCTATGTCGCGGGAAACTCTGAATTGATCAGAGCTTCCTTAACCGAGCAGATCCTTGATCGCTTCCCGCTCTTCGCGGAGCTCGCGATCCGTGGCATCCATGCGTTCCCGGCTGAAATCGTTGATATCCAGTCCCTGGACGATTTCGTAGCGCCCGTCACGGCAGGTGCAGGGAAAAGAATAGATGACACCTTCGTCGATTCCATAGCTGCCGTCGGACGGGACGGCCATGCTCACCCAGTCACCATCCGGCGTGCCGAGCACCCAGGAGCGCATGTGGTCCATGGCGGCGGAACCGGCGGACGCCGCGCTGGAGGCGCCGCGCGCCTTGATCACCGCGGCCCCGCGCTGTTGGACCGTCGGAATGAAATCGTTCTCGACCCAGGACATATCGACCCTGTCCCGCGCTGCGGCACCGTCCACCGTGGCGTGGTGAATATCCGGGTATTGCGTCGCCGAGTGATTGCCCCAGATGATCATTCTCTCGACCTTCGAGGCATGGGACCCGGTCCGGGCGGCCAGTTGGGCGATGGCACGGTTGTGGTCAAGGCGCGTCATCGCCGTGAATCGCTTCGCATCGAGATCCGGCGCATTACTCTGGGCGATCAGGGCGTTCGTATTCGCCGGGTTGCCCACTACCAGCACCTTAACCTTGCGGGATGCCGCGGCGTTCAATGCCTTGCCCTGGCCGGTGAAGATCTTCGCGTTCTCCTGCAGCAGGTCCTTGCGTTCCATCCCGGGCCCGCGCGGCTTGGCGCCGATAAGCAGCGCGTAGTCGGCATCACCAAAGCCTTCCTCGGCGTCGTCCGTCGCGACAACGTCGTGCAGCAACGGAAACGCGCAGTCCTCGAGCTCCATGACGACGCCCTTGAGGGCGTCCAGGGCCGGCGTGATCTCGAGGAGCTGCAGAATCACGGGTTGGTCGCGGCCGAGCATCTCGCCGGCGGCGATTCGGAACAGTGTGCCGTAGCTGATCTGGCCGGCGGCGCCGGTCACCGCAACGCGAACGGGTGGTTTCATGGTAATTCCCCTGTCAGTCTGAATGAATCGTGCAGTCGTTGATACGAACCTGTCCCCCGGGGGGCCGTCTCCCGGGGGGCCGTCTCCCGGCGGCCGGCCGCAGTCTAACGCCTCGCGGGATCAATCTCCAGATCGGCCCGTACGGACCGACGGTTACGCCAGCATCCAATCGCGGGTCGATCTACAGCCGAAGAAATCTCTGATCAATTGGAGAAATCGTCATTGCGAGCGCAGCGAAGCAATTCAATTTGCTTGCCAATCAACGGTTTATGGATTGCTTAGTGGCTCCGCTCAATGACGCATTTAATCAGGGGTTCCCTAAGCCGGCCCGGAAACCAGACCTGCACTGCTGAACCAAGTCTCCGACAAAGCGTTCACATTCGGCAAGTTGACCGATCTCGATGTATTCGTCCGGCGTGTGGGCCTGCCTGATGGACCCCGGGCCGCAAACCACGGACTGGATCCCGGTGCGGCTGAATCCGCCCGCCTCGGTGCCGAAACCCACCTTCCTGATGCGGTCGTTGGCCCGCAGGCGCCGGACCAGCTTCACCACCGCGTCATTCTCATCGCTGCTCAGTCCCGCAAAGTGCGACAGCTCCTCCCAGTGGAACGCAACGCCGTGCTCCCCGGTATGCAATTCCGGCTCCACCTTCTCCTTCACGAACTGCTGGACCGCTTCGAGCATCACGGACGGATCCTCCTCGGGAAGATTTCGGAACTCGAACTCGAACTCGCATTCGGCGGGCACGATGTTCATCATGGTGCCGCCACGAATCACGCCGGTGTGAATGGTGGAATGCGGCACGTCGTACGCGCCATCGAACGGACCTTTCTCGCGTTTTTCCCGGGCCATATCCATCAGGAAACCGATCACCCTGGCGGCGGCGTGAACGGCGTTCACACCGTAGGGCGCCAGCGCGGAATGGCAGGCGCGTCCTTTCACATGGCAACGCACGCCCATTTTTCCCTTATGGGCGGTGACCACGTCCATACTGGTGGGCTCCCCCACGATGCATGAGCGCGGCCGCGTGGGCTGCTCCGCCAGGTACTCGAGAAGACTGCGCACCCCCACGCAACCGATTTCCTCGTCGTGGGAGATGCACAGGTGAATGGGCTCGCGCAGGGGCTGCTCCAGCATGGCCGGCAGCGCCGCCAGCACCACCGCGAGAAACCCCTTCATGTCGGTAGTCCCCCGCCCGTAGAGCAGCCCGTCCTCGCGGGTCAGGGTCCAGGGGTCCCGCGTCCAGTCCTGCCCTTCCACGGCCACGACGTCGCTGTGACCGGACAGCGCGACGCCCCCACCGTTTCCTGGTCCGATTATGGCATAGAGATTGGCCTTGGACCGGTCATGGTTGTAGTCGACATATGGATCCAGGCCGGCGGTCTTGAGGCGCTCGTACACGAAGTCGATCAGCTCGAGGTTGCTCAGGCGGCTCGTGGTATTGAACGCCACCAGTGTCTGAAGCAGGGAGAGCGTTTCCGGGGACAACTGCTCGCCGCCTCCGTTCCGTCCGGAGTCTGTCATTGGTTTCAACCCTGTCCGAATCGATGTCCGCCGCCATGGAGGTAATTAGTCTCCTCGTCGGTGGAGGTACGACCCAGTAGCTCATTGCGGTGAGGAAACCGGCCGAATCGTTCGACGATTTCGTAATGCAGCACCGCAAACTCGTATGCATTTTTTGAAAACGGGACAAACGGCGTCGGCGATTCATCCAGCAGCCCCTGAAACAGGCGTACGCTTTCACGCTGGTCCTCGAGGTCTTCGGAATGCTGAAACGGCATGTACCAAAACGCGCGTTCCACGACGCCCGCCCCCCTGTCCTGGCCCCGGGCAATCCCCGCACGACTGATTTCGAGCGCCCGTGCGTCATTGGCAAACGCCGACGCCGTGCCACGATACAGATTGCGCGTAAACTGGTCCAGCAGCAGGATCAGCGCCAGGGCGCCGCGGGCATCACCGGTCCAGTGATCCAGGTCACCGCGCCGGGCACTGTCGTGCAGCGCGCCGAACCGGTCGCGCAGGACCCGGTCCTGCTCTTCACTGGCCTTGAACCAGAAAGCCACGCGCCGGCGGACATTGTCCGGGTCCGCGGGGTCGCCGAGCCAGAACTCGAGCACGGCTTCGACATCCGGATCGCGGGGTTCACTGCAATCGTCGTTCGGCATTGGTGACATTGGATACCTGTTGAAGCTTGGATAATACCCGGCTTACGGTCTGAATGCCCGAAACCTCCACGGTCAGATTGATATGGGCGACGTGATCCTTCTTGTCCACGTTCGTGGCCACGCCTATCACGTTGATCCGCTCGTCCGCCAGAATATTGGTGATATCACGCAGCAGGCCGTGACGATCATAGGCGGTCACGGCGATGTCAATGGGATACTGCTCACCGGCTTCCGTGCCCCACTCCACCTCCACGAGCCGGTGCGGTGCATCCGTTCGCTGGTGCAGGACATTGCTGCAGTCCTGCCGGTGTATGCTCACGCCCCGCCCCTGGGTGATGAAGCCGACAATCGGCTCCCCCGGCACGGGCCGGCAGCAGGCGGCGACATGGGTCAGCAGGTTGCCGACCCCATGAATCTTGAACTCGCCGGGTGACTGGGGACTGCGCCGAGCCGGACGGATCGTTTCCGGCACAGTGTCCTCAGCCGGCTTCTCCGGCCCACTGAGCTCCTGGGCGGCAGCGACCAGCCTGGCCGGCTTGATTTCCCCTTCCGCCAGCAGCCGGAGCATGTCATCAACCTTGTCGTGGCCCATCTTCTGCGCCAGCCTGTCGAGCTTGACCGAACCCAGGCCGACCCGCTGCAGTTCCCGCGTGAGGATCTGCCGGCCCGAAGCGATGTTTTCTCCGACGTGCTCCTGCTTGAACCAGCGCTGTATCCGTGACCGCGCCCGCGAGGTTTTGATATAGCCGGTGTGGGGGCTGAGCCAGTCGCGGCTGGGACCGCCGGTCTTGACGGTGAGAATCTCCACCTGCTCGGCATTGTGCAGCCGGTATGTCAGGGGGACGATCCGCCCGTTGACCTTGGCGCCGCGGCAGCGGTGGCCGACCTCGGTATGGATGGCGTAAGCCAGATCGATGGGTGTGGAGCCCGACGGCAGGTCCACCACCTCGCCCCTGGGCGTGAAAACGTAAATCTGGTCTTCGAAGACATCGGACTTGACGCTTTCCATGAACTCGGCCGCATCGGCGACTTCGTCCCGCCACTCCAACAGCTGCCGCAGCCAGGCAACCTTTCGCTCCATGCTCTGATCCGACTTGCCGCCTTCCTTGTAGCGCCAGTGGGCCGCCACACCAAGCTCGTTGTGCTCGTGCATCTCGTAGGTGCGAATCTGCACTTCCACGAACTTCCCGCCGGGACCCACCACCGCGGTGTGTATCGAGCGATAGTCGTTCTCCTTGGGAGTGGCGATATAGTCGTCGAACTCCCCGGCGATGTGCGGCCACCGTGTATGGACGATGCCCAACGCGGCATAGCAGTCGCCGACGCTGTCGGTGAGGATCCTGATCGCCCGCACATCGAAAATCCGTTCGAAGGCGAGCT
This sequence comes from Gammaproteobacteria bacterium, assembly GCA_034520625.1. GTDB lineage: Bacteria > Pseudomonadota > Gammaproteobacteria > Arenicellales > JAANXG01 > JAANXG01. The sequence goes on from JAXHNI010000007.1 coordinate 86,181, forward strand.
CCTTGCGCTGCATCTTGTTCCAGATACTGTAGATATGCTTCGGACGCCCGTAGATATCCGCTTCGATGCCGGCGCGGGTCAGCTCCCGGCTCACCTGGTCAATGAACGATTCGATGTATCGCTCCCGATCGGCGCGTTTCTCCGCGAGCCGACGGGCAATGCCATGGTAGTCGCCGGGATTGAGATACCGAAGGGAAAGGTCTTCCAGCTCCCACTTCAGCTGCCAGACGCCGAGCCGGTTGGCCAGCGGGGCGAATATGTCGAGGGTTTCCCGGGCAATGCGGAGCTGCTTGGCTTCCGGCAGCGCCTTCAGAGTGCGCATGTTGTGCAGACGGTCGGCCAGCTTGATCAGCACCACCCGCACGTCCTCGACCATGGCCAGAAGCATTTTCCTGAGGCTCTCCGTACGCAGGGATTCGTCCACGCGCTCGCCGGCGGCGCCCGTGAACCCGTGGATGACGTCCATCCTGGTCACGCCCTCGACGAGCTTCGCCACCTCCGGCCCGAATTCCTCGCGAATAGCGTCGATGCCGATATCCGTGTCCTCCACCACGTCGTGCAGCAGCGCGGCCGCCACCGCTTCCGCATCCAGCTTCAGCTCATTGGCGATCGAGGCAACCGCCATGGCATGGCTGACGAAGGGCTCGCCGGAAGCGCGCTGCTGGCCCTGATGGGCATCCACCGCGACCTCGGCGGCCCGGCGCAGGAGCGCCAGGTCCGCATCATCGCGCTCCCCGGCGACGCTAAGCAGCCAGGCGTTCACGTCCACCGGCTCGTCACCGGCGGCGGGAATGGATTGCGTGGCAGGGGTTACCAAGTCGGTCGGCCTCTCGTGGCGGTATCCGCGTGAGAAGCATCACATGGTGGCGCCCCGGAATCAATTCAATGCTGCTGGGTAGCCGTCCGTCCGACCGCAATCATTCGGCCGCGGGGGGTGCCACCCTGTTACGTCGGGACGCGTGCTGCCGGCGCCCGGATCGATGACGCGAGCGCGGAGTCAGCGCACCGGAAACGTCAGTCCTCGTCGCGAAGCTCGGCCTGGACCTGCTCCCAGCTCGTGTGCCTGACGTCCCTGCCTTTCACCAGGAAAATAACGTATTCACAGATATTGCAGGCGCGGTCGCCGATACGCTCCAGGGCGCGCGCGGACCACATCGCCTCCAGGGTGCGCGGTATATAGCGCGGGTCTTCCATCATCAGGGTAATCATCTGCCTCATGATGCTCTCGTACTCCCGGTCCAGATCCTGGTCCTCCTCGCGGGTGCGGACCGCCGCTTCCACGTCGGTGCGGGCAAACGCGTCCAGGGCGCTGTTCAGCATGTGACTGGCCTTCTCCCCCAGGTGCTTGAGCTCCCGGTATTCACCGCGCGGCCGGTCGTGCTGCGCCAACTGGACGGCCATGCGTCCGATGCGCTCGGCTTCGTCGCCCATTCGCTCGAGATCCGTGATGGTCTTGATGACCGACAGGATGAAACGCAGGTCGCTCGCGATGGGCTGGCGGCGCGCCAGCACCTGGCCGCACTCCTCGTCGATCTCCACTTCCAGGGCGTTGATCTTGTAATCGCCGTTCACCACCTTTTCGCCCAAGCCGCTGTCGCCGGTGGTGATGGCGGAGATCGCGTCCGTGAGCTGCTGGGACACCATTCCTCCCATGGCAAGCACCTTGGAGCGGATCTCCTCGATCTCGGCATCATAGCTTTTGACCGTGTGTTGGCCAAGATTGAAGAAATTATCGGAATTCATATGGCGCTCCTCAAGCAGCGGCGTTTGAATATGGCAGGCCTACGGGGTGGCCTCATCATCCGTACCGGCCCGTGATGTACTGTTCGGTCTTGGGATGGCTTGGGCGGGTGAAGATATCGTCCGTCGGCCCGAATTCTATCAGTTGCCCCATATACATGAAGGCAGTCCGGTCCGAGATGCGAGCCGCTTGCTGCATATTGTGGGTGACGATGACGATGGTAATTGACTCGCTCAGCTCCTGAACCAGGTCTTCGATCTTGGCGGTGGCCATCGGGTCCAGCGCGGATGTCGGTTCATCAAGCAGCAGAATCTCGGGCCGGGGGGCAAGGGCGCGGGCGATGCACAGGCGTTGTTGCTGACCGCCGGACATGTCGTAGGCGGATTTGTGGAGCTTGTCCTTGACCTCGTCCCAGACCGCGGCGCGGCGAAGCGCGCTTTCGACGGCTTCGGCAATCACCGCCTTGTTGCTCACGCCGCGCACGCGCAACCCGGCGGCGACATTCTCGAAAATAGTCTTGGGAAACGGATTCGGCTTTTGAAAGACCATGCCAACGCGTAGTCGTACCATCACCGGATCAGCATCAGGGCCGATCAGATTGATACCTTCCGGATTCAAGATCACTTCACCTTTATAGCGATTGCCCGGATACAAATCGTGCATCCGGTTCAGGCAGCGAAGCAAGGTAGATTTACCGCATCCCGACGGACCGATGATAGCGGTCACCCGATTGTCGAGGATCGGCATCGACACGTTCTTGATCGCCTGAAATGAATCCGGATAGTAAAAGTCGAGATTGCGGATTTCCGCGCGCAACTGCTCGAATTCTTCTTTGGCAGGGATCGGCGGAACATCACCCACCTTCTCTGCGGGTGTCTTTTCGGTTTGCATGGCCTCTTCCAGCATGTTGATCTCTCAGTTCCGATATTGTCGGCGCAGGCGATAGCGGATGTAAATGGCAATCCCGTTCAGTGACAATGTCAGCGCCATAAGCACCACACCGGTCGCCGCTGCGTTGACGTGGAATTCCGGCTGCGGTCGAGATATCCAGTTGAACATCTGGATCGGAAGCACGGTGAAGTTTTCGTTCAACCAGGCAAAGCTGACAAACGGAAACTCGCTCTGGATCGGCGAGGGCGGCAGGAACGCGATGAATGTCAGTGCGCCGATGGTGATGATCGGGGCGGTTTCGCCGATAGCGCGGCTCAGGCCGACAATGGAGCCGGTCATGATGCCGGGCCGGGCCGCGGGAATGACGTAGTTCCACATGACCTGCCACTGGTCCGCACCGAGGCCGTAGGCCGCTTCCTTCACCACGCGCGGGATGGCGCGAACCGCCTCGCGGGTGGACACAATGACAATGGGCAGGATGAGCAGACCCAACGTCATGCCCGCCACGAGAATGGTCTTTCCAAAATCCAACCCGTAGACGAAAAGGCCCAGCGCGAGCAGTCCGTAGATGATCGACGGCACGCCGGCCAGGTTGGAGACGTTGATCTCGATGAAATTCGAAAGCCAGCCCTTGCGGGCATATTCCTCGAGATACAGGCCCGCCGCCACGCCGATCGGGATAGCCAGAAAGGCGGTGGTGACCATTACCGCGAGCGACCCCACCCAGGCCGACAAGATGCCGGCACGTTCGGGACGCCGCGACGGGAAGCTGTTCATGAATTCATAGTCGATACGAGCAAGACCGCGGATCACCAGATCGCCGATCAGAGACAACAGCAGCGCCATGGCTATAACCATCACCAGGATGCCGGCCGCGGAAAAAACCAGATCGAATTTTTTCGCGCGATTGATTGCTCCAACCGCCGCGGCCGTGGAATCCTGCGCCGATCCCAGGTTGCCTTCGGTTGTAACGGCCATGTCAGTATGCCTCGCGGAAGCGGCGGCGCAGGTAGAACCCGATCACGTTAAAAAGCAGCGTGATCAGGAACAGCACCAAGCCGGTCGAAAAGATGGTTGAGTAAGCCAGCGATCCGTGTGGCAGATCGCCCAGTGCCATCTGCACGATATAGGCAGTGATGGTCGCCGCCCCCTCGCGCGGATCAAGCGTCAGGTTGGGATTCTGACCCGCCGCGATGGCCAGCACCATGGTTTCGCCCACGGCGCGGGACATGCCCAGGATATAGGCCGCCGTGATGCCCGAGAGCGCGCCGGGCACCACCACCCGCAATGCCACCTGCCAGCGCGACATGCCCAGCGCATAGGCGCCTTCACGCAGGCTGTTGGGCACCGCGCGCATCGCGTCCTCGCTGACCGAAACCACATAAGGCAGGATCATGATGCCAAGGATAATGCCCGGCACCAACAGGTTGATGCCGGCAAGTCCCGGTATGAACTTCTGCAAGAACGGCGTCATTACGAGAAGCGCGAAATAGCCGTAAACCACCGTCGGTACGGCCTCGAGCATTTCGAGCGCGGGCTTCATCGTTTCGCGCACCGCGTCGGGCGCGTATTCGCTGAGATAGATCGCCATTATCGTGCCTAGAGGGATCGCGATAATCATCGCGAGAAAGGCGACCTGCACCGTAGCGGAGAGCAGCGGCAGGATGCCGAATTGCGCATCGGCGAATACCGGCGTCCATTGCGTGCCGGTCAGGAACTCGAGAAGCGGGACCTGCTGGAAAAATTGCCACGATTCCCTAACGAGGATCACCACGATCGCGGTGGTCACGAAAACCGACAGCGCGGCGCATAGAAACAGCATCACGCGCATCGCGCGGTCCAGGATCCGGCGACGCATCACGAAACCGGACCGCTCCAGATCATCCGCTGTGGGTATGTTGTTGGTTGCCATCCGCGAAATCCTGCTGCCTTGCGTGAAAAAAACGGGGGCAGCCCGTCGGCTGCCCCCGCCATACCATATTTTAGTTGGTCTCGGCAGAGCTGCCCATCAAGTCGTCGATGCTGACGCCTACCTCGGAGCCGCCCGAGAAGTACGTGCCGGTAACGCGGTTAGCGACTTTCTCACGACCCAGACTGAAGGCGCGGTCCGGCAACGGGACGTAGCCGACTTCCCGGACCAGGGTGGTGCCGTTCTCCGCCGTCATCATGAAGTCGGCGTAGGCCTGCACCTCGGGCCGATCCAGACGCTCGACGTTGATATACATGAACAGCGGACGCGCCAGCGGCTGGTAGGAGCCGTCACCCGCACTTTCGATCGTCGGCTTTACGCAGGACCCGTCCTCCTGTTCGATCGCCACAGCCTTCAGGCGGCTGCGGTTCTCTTCCAGATAGGCCAGACCCAGAAAGCCAAGCGCGTTCACGTCCGACGACACGCCCTGAACGGTCACGTTGTCATCCTCGGTTGCGGTGAAATCGCCGCGCGAGGAATGCTCGGTGCCGGTAATGGCGAAAGTGTAGTAGTCATAGGTACCAGAATCGGTGCCGGCGCCGAACAGACGCAGCGGCCGGTCGGGGAAGCTGTCGCGCACCTGGTTCCAGTTGTCGATCTTGCCCTGGGCTTCGGGTTCCCAGATCGTGTTGAGCTCGTCCACGGTCATACAGTTGGCCCAGTCGTTGTCGGGATGCACGACATTGGCCAGCCCGTCCATGGCGACCGGCAGCTCGATGTATTCGATACCGTTTTCGTTGCAGAGCTCGATTTCGATGTCACGGATCGGGCGCGAGGCGCCGGTTACGTCGGTTTCACCACGGCAGAACTTCTTGAAACCGCCGCCGGTGCCCGACAGGCCTACGGTCACGCGCGTGCCGGTCTTGATCTGAAATTCTTCGGCCATGGCTTCGGAAATCGGGAAGACGGTGGACGAGCCGTCAACCTTGACCACCTCTTGCGCGGCGGCCGGCAGTGCAACGGTGGTTAACGCCGTTGCAAGCGAAAGTGAGAGGATCGTGCGATTCATCAGATGCTCCTGAGTTGAAGTGGGTTTGGCTTTGAAAGCCATAGGCACCCTAAGGATCTCGAATGACACCAGCTTGAATAAAAAGTTACGATTATGTGACGTGGTCTTTACGGTATTAAGCTGCGTCATGGAGATACACTCGGGGCGATGAACCGAATCGACCTCGAAAAACGCCTTTGATGCGGCGAGGTCGGCGCCCAGGGTTGCTGCCAGGAAACGCTTTTTCAGAACTGAAATCCCTCTTGTTCTTCGTATCTCAAGGTACGCGGCCGGGCGGTCAGGACGGCACTTGAACGTGATACGCCATCAAACCTTCGCGGCTTGAACATGATGTGACACAAAAGTAACAGAAATATGACAATCGTGAGCTCGTCCCAATAGTCATATTTTTCAGTTACTTACCCAGCTCCGCGACCAGGACCGGACCCTCTGCAGGCCCGGCAGACAGGCACCGGTCCCGCATCTCCCGCAGGCCCCGGGTCCCCCGCCGGCACCGCTTGCTGGATCCTACAGAACGGAATAAAATAAGAACGATTCGCATTATTATTGGAGACAGACATGAAAGCATTGATTCCCACCCTGGTTCTGCTCATCGCTGCCGGTACCCTCCAGGCGGATGAACGCGTCGACCACTTCGAGGGCCTGCCCGCGGAGACGCTGACGGAAGCCGTCGCGAACTTTTCCGAGTACAACGATCGCCTGGAGGCCGTCCTGAACCGCGGGGATCTGTCCCCCGCGGATCTCGCGGAAGTGCATGAACTGACCTATACCCTCGAGAACGCCCTGCAAAAAATCAACGCTGAATTCACGGCGCTGGCGGATACCCTCGAAAAGGTCCATCTGGCATCGGAGTCCTCGGAGCCGGACACCGTGGCCGCCCGCGGCCGCGCCTATCTGGAGACCGCGCGCACGGTGGTCGAGTAAGGGGCGCCGGTTTTTGCCGGCGGGGGGGGGTGCCGCCGGCAAAATGAATGACCAGCAGGCGGCGGCTGCAACCGCGCTACCGCGAGCCCGTGGTCGCCTCCGCCTCCTCCAACTTTTCCATCGCCGCCAGGCACTCGTCTTCCAGCTCGTCCAACTGCCCTTTTGCCCGCGCACGGTCGAACAGCAGGCCCTGCAGCTCGTCCTTCCGGTCGCCGGCCTCGTAGAGCGACGGATCGGCGAGCTTTTCCTGCACCTGGTTCAGATTCCTGCGAGCGCGGACAATGCGTTTTTCCAGCTCGGCAACCCTGTCGACGTACGGCTTGATGCGCCGGCGCCGTTCGGCGTCTTCGCGGCGCCGGGCCTTGCGCTCATCCGCGCTGGCGGCAGCCGCCGATTGCGGGCTCACCGGTTTCCGGGTATCACCGGCCACCCACCGGGCGTAGTGGTCGAGATCGTGCTCGAACTCGTCACAGCGCCCGTCGTGAACCAGCATGAGCTCGTCGCACACGCTCCTGAGCAGATAGCGATCGTGGGAGATCACCACCAGTGCACCGGAGTAGTCCTGCAGCGCCAGGGTCAGCGCGTGCCGCATCTCCAGGTCCAGGTGGTTCGTGGGCTCGTCGAGCAGCAGGAGGTTCGGCCGCTGCTGGACAATCAGCGCCAGCACCAGCCGCGCTTTTTCGCCGCCGGAAAACGGCCGCACGGGCTCGAAAACCCGGTCGTCGCCGAAATCGAAACCGCCGAGGAAATTCCGGGCCGCCTGCTCCGTTATTTTCGGGGACTGGCGCAACAGGTGCTGCATGGGGCTGGCCGAGGGTTCCAGGAGCTCGAGTTGATGCTGGGCGAAGTAGCCGACCACCGCATCTTTGTGGAGGGTCCGCGTACCGGTCAGCACCGTGTCCCCAGTCGCCATCGCCTTGACCAGGGTGGATTTTCCCGCGCCGTTGACCCCGAGGAGTCCGATGCGTGCGCCGGCGGCAATGTTGAGCCGGACATCCGACACCACGGGGCTGTCATAGCCCACGGCAACCCGCTCCATGTGCAGCAGGGACTGCGGCCGGCGCTCCGGCTGCAGAAAATCGAAATGAAACGGGGAATCCGCGTGGGCCGGCGCAATGGTGGTCATTCGCTCGAGCATTTTCACCCGGCTCTGGGCCTGGCGTGCCTTGGTGGCCTTGTAGCGAAAACGATCGATAAAACCCTGGATGTGCCGGATTTCCTTCTGCTGCTTTTCGTACATGGCCTGGCGCAGGGCAAGGTGCTCGGCACGGCGGGATTCGAATTCACTGTAGTTGCCGGTATAAAAATGAAGCCTGCCCTGCGCGATGTGCGCGATGTGGGTGCAGACCTCGTCCAGTAGATCCCGGTCGTGGGAAATCACCATCAGCATGCCGGTGTACGCCTTCAGCCACTGTTCCAGCCACAGGATCGCGGGCAGATCGAGATGGTTGGTGGGCTCGTCGAGCAGCAGCAGGTCGGAGCGGCACATCAGGGCCCGGGCCAGTGCCAGCCTCACCCGCCAGCCGCCCGAGAACGAGTCGACCGGGTCCCCCACGACGTCCGGGGAAAAACCCAGCCCGTGCAGAAGTCGTCCAGCACGCGCCTCGGCGGCGTAGCCGTCTATCGCCTCCATACGCTCGTGGAGGTTCGCCAGTGCCTGGTGATCCGTGCCGTCCTCGTGGCGGATCAAACCTTCCTGCAGCTCCCGCAGCTCGGCATCGCCGTCCATGACGAAATCCAGGGCGGCGCGGTCGCCCGCCGGCGCTTCCTGAGCGACGTGGGCGATAATCGATTCCGGCGGTACCTGGAATGTCCCGGCATCGGCCTCCAGCTCGCCGCGTATCAACGCGAACAGGGACGTCTTCCCGCTGCCGTTGCGACCGACGAGCCCCACGCGCTGGCCTGGATGGACACGCAGGTTCGCATCCTCGATGAGCAGATAAGGCCCCCGGCGAAGGCCGAGATTCTCGAGACGCAGCATTTTCGTCCTGTGGGTGGTGGAACGGTGCACCATGCGGGTATTGGAAACCGGCATGGCGGGCGCATTGTACATCGCCGGCCACGCGGTGCGCCGCTCGCCCTTAGTACCCCTTGGCACAAATACACACACGTTCAGCGGGATCGGAAAAGCTCGTCGCCAAGGCGCGCGAGCGCAGGACTGGCCGGGCCCAGGCAAAAGACAATTCAAGCGAGCGCCACTGCGGCGTTGCGCTCGCTTGAAAATAGCTGGCCATTCCCTGCGAAGCGCGCCCGGAGTTTCCCTGGGAGCTTGTCGGGTCCTGATGCGATATGCGGGCCAGGAGCCTGTACACTTCGAGGCCGGCCGGCAATCCGGCCGGACGCGGCGCCGGTGCGCCATGCGGACGATTGACACCCCAGGCGATGACTCATGAGCGGAATTCACTTCACCTACCTGAACGGCCCCGACATAGACCGGCTGGCAATGAGCAATGACGAAATCCTGGATGCCGTGGAATCCGGCCTGAAAGCCCAGGGCGAAGGACAAACCGTCATCGAGCCGCGGGTACACCTGGAGCCCGATCCGGCGTTCAAGGGCCACTTCAACGTGCTGCGCGGTTATGTCGCCCCCCTGGATCTCGCCGGCGTGAAAATCGTCGGCGACTTTCTGGACAATTACCAGCGGGGCCTGCCCTCCGAAATGGCCCTTTTGAACCTGTTCGACCCACGCACCGGCATGCCGAAGGCACTGCTGGACGCCACGGCCATCACCGAAATGCGCACCGGTGCGCTGACCGCCCTGGGTGCCCGCTACCTCTCGCCGCCGACACCCCGGGTGCTCGGGCATGTCGGCGCCCGCGGCACCGCCTATTGGAACGTCAGGCTGCTGGATCACCTGTTCGACTTTGCCGAGATCCGCGTCCACAGCCGCCGGCCGGAGAGCCGGGACGCCTTCGCGCAGCGGCTCGGCGAGGACCTTGGCAAGACCGTCGTGCCGACCACGGATTGGCGGTCATGCCTGGATGGCGCCGACATCATGGTGGAAGCCTCGCGCCTGCCCGAGCCCACGCCCTTGCTGAAAACCGAATGGATCAAGCCCGGCGCGCTGGTAATCCCCTACGGCACCATGAGCGCCGTGGAACTGTCGCTGACGGACATCATGGACAAAATCGTGGTGGACGACTGGGGCCAGTGCCGGCAAGGCCGGCTGGGAGCGCTGCGGCCACACGTGGAAGCCGGCAAGTTGACGGAACAGACCCTGCACGGCGAGTTGTGCGAGATCGTGGCGGGAAGGAAACCCGGCCGGGAAGACAGCCGCGAGACCATCCTGTTCTGGCACCGCGGCCTGGCGCTGTCCGACATCGCCCTCGGCGCCGCCATGCTCCGCAAGGCGGAATCCGCCGGCATCGGACAGTCGCTGCAGTACGCCTGAGAGTTGCGCCTGAAACCGGGTCAGCCGTCCCGGCCCGGCGACGCGAGGATCCCCGTCCGAACCAGTTCTTCCACCACCCGCTCCACGTCCTCCCCCATCGGCCGATCACGGTCCAGGCCGGGGATCCGGTCGCGCACGGCGGCATGCGCGGCAGCGACGTTCTCCGGCAGCACCTCACGCACGCCGGCGAGATCGATCGCCTGGGCGGCCACCAGGGTTTCGATAGCCAGGATCTGCTCGAGATGCGCCACCACGCACTGCAGCTTCTTCGCCGCCAGTGGCGCATTCACCACCGTGTCCTCGACCCCGCCGCTGGTCGCACTCAGCACCGCGATGGTTGCGCCGGCGTCGTGCCGGATCTCGGCCAGCAGGGCTTCGGCGGTTTTCATCAACGGCGCGAAACCGGCCCCGTGGGGCCGTTGGCGGGCCAGGTTCAGCGGCAGCCCGGCCTGTTCCCCAGACAGGAGCCGGGCACACCGGCCGACGGCGCCGACGGCGACATGGGCGAGAGCCTGCCCGGCCGCGTCCAGCGCCACCGTCAGCAGCGGCATCTGAAAATTGCCGGTGGACACGACTTCGTTCCGCTCCGGCAGCACCACCGGATTGTCACCGGCGCCGTTATTCCACACCGTCAACTACGGGTTGTTCGACCAATCAAACGCCCCGAGTATTCGAGGTAACCCATCCATTCCACCCCTTAAAAGGCCAGCAGTTCGCACTTGTCACCCGCAAGCTCAACTGGGGCGAGGATCGGGTGATGTACTTCAACCCGGCCGGCGAACTCCGTTCCATGCCGACCTCCTGGACGAGCGAGGCGAGCGCGACGCATTGTGTCACCGCGTTAGGGGCGCGTTCCTGGTTTCGCGCGGATGATTTGCAGGCCCTGGCGGCATTGCTGGAGACGGTGCAATCCGGATGGCGGCCAGGCGAGGAGGTGTCAAGTGATTAATGCCGCTAATGTAAAGAATAATACGCCGTACAAACGAGTGGCAGTTACCGGCAGTTCAATAGAAACGACACAACAATGGCGACATATGGCGAGTTTATCTGATTCTGGCTGTAATAATTTTCTTGACATCATCATTAAAGCGGCATATATAGCATTACACACTTTCTCTGCAGGTGTGCGTTTTGGCTTCAAACAACCCCAAAGCCCAGCGTCTGGCGGCCCTGGGAGCGCTTCACCCCCACCCGGAGCGCGTCCAAGCCGCGACCTTTCAACCCGACACCTTCTTCGACCCGCGCGACCTGATCCAAGTGAAGTACGAGATGCTGCGCGAGGTCCACATCGACGGGCTCCCCAAAGCCCGGGCCGCCGCCCGGTTCGGCCTGTCGCGCCCCACTTTCTATCAAGCCGAAGCGGCCTTCGAGAGTGCCGGCCTGGCCGGGCTGTTACCCCAGCCCCGCGGCCCGAAGGGCGCTCACAAGCTCACCGACGAGGTCATGGACTTCATCGCCACCTACCTGGCCGAGCAGGGGCCGGTGGGCGCCCGCCGTCTCGCCGAGCTGGTCGAGACCGAGCTCGGCATCGCCGTGCATCCCCGCAGTATCGAACGCGCCTTGGCGCGCAAAAAAACACCAGTCGTCCCCGTAATCGAACTGCCGCCCGACACCATCGAGACGTACGAAGGCTTGCGTTCACAGGCACTCAGGGGTGGCGGATGCCGGATCGGCCTGGCGGCCATCGTGCATCATGGCTTGATCGGTGGCGTGACGCAGGTTTTAGCTGGTACCGCGCAACCCGTCTCGGCGTCCCCACATCGCATCGTGTCGAGCACCGCGACACCGGCCGCCCTGTCCGCCGACCCTGACTTGGTTCGGTTGCTGGCCAACATGGTGCTGCGTGTCCACACGGAGGTGAGACATGTTTACTGACGCCCACCAGAAGGTCACTGCCAAGCACTTGGCACGGGACGCCTATCTGTACGTGCGCCAATCCTCGTTGCGCCAGGTCATGGACAACACCGAGAGCACGCAACGCCAATACGCCTTGCGGGAACGGGCGATGGCGCTGGGCTGGCCGATCGAGCAGATTCACGTGATCGATTCGGATCTGGGCCGATCCGGCGCCCGTGCTGAAGGCCGTGACGGTTTCCAGCATCTGGTGACGCAGGTGGCACAACCCCCGTTATGCCGGGGCCTTCGTCTATGGGCGCACGCGGTGGACACACCGCCAACTTGCAACCGACGACCCGACGCGTGGCACGCGACGATTGGTTGGTGCTGATTCCCGGCGCCCACGTCGGTTACATTGACTGGACCGAGTACGAGCGCAATCAAACGACCTTGCAGCACAACGCCGGCGCGTTCGCCGACGGTCGGCGGGGCAGTGTGCCGCGCGAAGGGGCGGGGCTGTTGCAGGGTCGGGTGCTGTGTGGATTGTGCGGCGCGCGGATGCGGGTGCGCTATCAGCAGGTCGGCGGCCGCCAAGCGCCCTACTACCAATGCACGGAAGCCTCGGTCCGCCATGCCGGGAAGCTGTGTCAATCCATCCGGGGTCAAGGGGTTGATGAAGCCATCAGCGCCTTGTTGTTGAAAACCGTGTCACCGGCCGCATTGGAGGTGGCGCTGGCGGTGCAAGACGAGATCACCGATCGGGTTCAGCAAGCCGATGCCGTGCGTGAGGCGCAGCTGGAACGGACCCGCTACGAGGCGGAGTTGGCGCGCCGCCGGTATCTGAGGGTTGATCCGGACAACCGATTGGTCGCCGATACACTGGAAGCTGATTGGAACGAACACCTGCGCCAGCTCGATGCGTTACAGCGTGAACAGGATCGCCAACGGGACACCGATCAAGCTTTGCTCGCCGATGAGGCGCGCCAACGAATCGCCGCTTTGACCAAAGACTTTCCCCGCGTGTGGCAGGATTCACGGACCACGCCGGTCGAGCGTAAGCGGATGGTGGCGCTGCTGCTCGAGGATGTGACCTTGATCAAGGGCGATACCATTGATGTTCATGTGCGGTTTCGCGGCGGCCAGACCCAGTCGCTCACGGTGCCACGTCCGGTATCAATGGCACGCGTTCGCCAGACTCCGTCTGAGGTAGTCGAGACCCTGGACCGGTTACTGGATACCTGCACGGACCGGGAAGCCGCGGAGCGGTTGAACGCACACGGATTCCGTAACTGTTGATCTCCGGTTCCAGCGCCGACCACAGCAAATCGAGCGCTGCCATCGCCGCGCCGTGGACCGGGGCCGCGCAGCGCAGCGACAGCGGGTCCTGAAGCCGCCGGGGGCCGCCCGGCTGGTACAGCGCGCTGCCCTGGAGACGCCGCCGCAGGCCCGCAGCGGCGCGTTCCTGGCCCGGTTGAGGCCGGACGCCCGCGACATCCGCGCCCAGGGGGCCCGGGTTGCCGCGGTAGCCTTCCAGGGACATGGCAGTGGTTGTCTGCGCGGTTTCCAGCGCCCGCCCACCGTCCACCAGCGCCAGGGCGGCGCGGGCAGCGGTGTAGGCACTGTTGCTGCACAGGACCAGGCCGTCTTTCGGGCCCGGCACGAGACGGGCGATGCCATGCTCGGCCAGGGTCTCCAGGGCAGCACGAGGCGCATGCCCCGCATTGCCGGGGCTCAGGAATGCCCCTTCCCCGACCAGTGCCAGCCCGAGCTGGGCCATGACGCACAGGTCGCTGGATCCGATGGAGCCCGTTCCGGGCATCCAGGGCACCAGGCCCGCATTCAGCACATCCCGGAGACTCTCCACGAGTCCTCGGGACGCCCCGCCATGGCCCAGGCACAGCGAATTGAGGCGAATCAGCATCAAGGCGCGCACGACATCCGCCGGCAGCGGCGGCCCCACCGCCGTGGCCCGCCCGCGCAGCGTCATCAGGGAAAAGTCCGCCAGAACCTCGGCCGGCAGCGCCTCGCCGGCCCGGTCCCCCAAACCGCTGGTCACCCCGTATAAAGGCATCCCCGCCGCTACCGCCGTATCCACCACGCGTCGGGCAGCCGCGACCCTTTGCCAGGATTCCTCCGCCACCTCGACCCGCCCCCCGCCGCGGGCGACCCGCGCCACCGTCGCCGCCGTCAGTGCAGCACCGGTCAGCAGCAGCGGCTCCCGGCCGCCTGATTCGGATTCTGGAAGCATGATGCAATCCCGTGGGGGCGGAATCACGCCGCCGATGTGCGTGGCCCAGCCCGGTCGCCGTCCCGGATCTGTACGAGCTCCGCCGGGAACACAAAGGTGAAGGTTGAGCCCTCTCCCGGCTCACTGCTCACTTCCAGCCTGCCGTCGTGGCGAGCCAGCACATGCTTGACAATGGCCAGGCCCAGGCCGGTTCCCCCGAGCTCCCGGGAACGGGCCTGGTCCACGCGATAGAAGCGCTCGGTGAGCCTCGGTATGTACTCCGGAGCGATGCCGATCCCGGTATCCGCAACCGACAAGCGCGCACGACCGTCGGGCTCCAGCCGCCAATCGATGCTGATGGTACCGCCTTCATCGGTATAGCTGACAGCATTGAAGACGACATTCGAGAACGCGCTGTACAGCTCATTGAAGTTGCCGAGCATGTGGAGCGTCTCATCCGCAGCACATTCGACCTGGTGGCGGCCCTGGCTGAGCTCCCGGGCCTCGGCAAACACGGACCGGATCAGCGCCGGCATGTCCACGGGCTGGAGGGTCTCCGGTGCCGGGCCGGTTTCGAGATTGGAGAGCTCCAGCAGGTCTTCGACGATGGAGCACATCCGGTCGGTCTGCTGGTCGATCTGGAAAAGTGCTCTCTCCCACTTCCCCGCCGCGGCGGCGTCGTCCAGCAGATTCTCCACGTAGCCCTTGATGACGGTCAGCGGCGACTTCATCTCGTGGGACACATTGGCGATGAAATCCTGGCGCATCCGTTCGAGGCGGTTGAGACGGGAGGTGTCCCGGGCCAGCAGGAGATACTTGTCCAGGTCCCCATAGGGCACAACGGTAATGGACAGATTGATGCCGGGATCCGCCGGGGACGTGATCTCCAGGGGAACCTCGTATCTTTCCCTCTCCATGTACTCCACGAACTGGGGCTGTCGGATCAGGTTCTTCACCGGGCGACCGAGGTCGTCCGGCTCGCGCAGCCCCAGAAGCTTTCGCGCCGCGTCGTTGATCAGCTCTATTTCCCCGTCCCGGTTGAACGTTACCGCGGCGTCCGGCAGGGCACGGGCGACCTGCCGGTACCGGTCCATCTGGCTCCGCAGAGCGGTATTGCGCTCCGCCAGGGCACGGACGTGCCCTGCCACCCGGTGGGTTATCTCCCGCCAGATACCGCCGGTTTGCGGAAGGGGCGATCCCGGCGGCTCTCCGGAGCCCAGCCAGCGGAGGAGCTTGAATGCCTGGTACAGGTGCCAGGCGAGATACGCCGCAAGCGTGGCGGCGAGCACCGAAAACGGCTGCCCCAGGGCCAGGCCCAGGGCCAGGGATACGGCGACCGTGACGAGGAGCCGCCAGAGCTCACTGCGCCACGGGTTGTTCACGAATCCAGCTGTTGCGAGAACCGGTACCCCGATCCGTGGACGGTCTGGATGTATCGGTCGAAACCCGAGTCGGACAACACCTTGCGGAGCCTGCGAATATGCACGTCCACGGTCCGCTCTTCGATATAGATGTTGCGCCCCCACACGCGATCCAGAAGCTGAGTGCGGTCGAACACGCGCTCCGGATGCGACATGAAAAAGTGCAGCAGCTTGAATTCGGTGGGTCCTACTTTCACCTGCCGCTCATTGGCGACGACACGATGGCTCGCCGGATCCAGCTTCAGGCCGTTGACATCGATGGGCTGCCCGCCGCCGTGAACATTGGCGCGCCGCAGCACCGCGCGGACGCGCGCCACCAGTTCCCGGGTCGAGAAAGGCTTACTGACGTAGTCGTCGACACCGGAATCGAATCCACGCACCTTGTCGTGCTCCTCGCCCCGGGCGGTGAGCATGATGATGGGGACCTCGCTGGTGACTTCCTCGCGCTTCAACCGGCGTGCGAATTCGATTCCACTCTGCCCGGGCAGCATCCAGTCCAGCAGGATCATGTCCGGCAGATGATCTCCGATCTCCCTGAGCGCGGACTCTGAGTCGCCGCACTCATGGACGTCATACTCGGCATTGCGCAGGGTGGATGCCACCATCTCCCGGATGGCAACGTCGTCTTCCACGATCAGGATCGACTGCTGCAAGGTGGTGCACCTCTGGGATTTTCGATGACAGGCATTTCAACCGAATTTTATTACATTTGCATGACAACCGATAAGCGCCGGTTTCCAAAACGAAATTCTCCACGCCGACGGGCGGGCTCCCGTCCGCGGTATGGGGTCAATCCGGCCTCGTCACATCCCTGTAATCCAGAATCTCACGCAGCACGCTGGTGGCGAACTGCCCCCGCCGAAGCACGAAATCCAACTCCAGGACACCCTCGCCATGATCCAGTCGCCAATCGAGATCGCAGGCCACGCAGCGCGTTGGCCGGCGCTCCAGCTTCAGCCCCGCTCCTGCCAGCAGCCCACACCAGGGCTCGTATCGGCTTAAAATATCGTCCTCCAGCGAAGCGGCCCGGCCCGTGGCCGGATTCGCCCCCCTGCCGTACAGGGGACCCGTGGGATGCAGATCCATGGCCGCGATCCGGCGGGCGACGTCAGCGTCGTTGTCGCACGCGGCGAAACCGCTCCGGGTCCCCTCCAGGTTTACGAATTCGCCGGGCAGGGGGGTGTTCCAGCAACCCTCCAGCACGCGGCACCGGAGGACCCGGTTGAACAGATCGGAGCGGATACCGGACAAGGTCATGCCGCGCTGCAAGCGGGACAACCGGCGCCCCTCCAGCAATTGCCTGGCATTGTCCTCGAACCGCGGGCCGAATCTCTGCTCGCCGAAATAGTTCGGTACGCCGCCGGAACGGACGGCCTGAAGCCGGTTCTCCAGGTCGATCGCATCGATGCGATCGAGAGCCGCCCTGATCCGGAACCGGTTCCCGTGGTGGGAGCCGCGCTTCAATTTGCGGTGGTGGCGTTCGCAGTGGAGAACCCGGATCCCGGGCGGCAGGGCCTGCCAGTCGACCCGCTCGATGAAAGGCAGCGTGAACCACTGGGTGGAAACCGCATGCCGGTCCTTGAGCCCGCTGTATCCCACGTCCCGTGGCGCCGCGCCGGCATGACGTGCCAGTATTGCCGCCGCATCAACAGTATTGAGACCACGCTTCTCGACCTGGACCAGCAGGTGCCCACCAGAGCCCGCCGGTTCGAATCCCAGGCACTCGTCAACGCGAAAGTCCTCCACATGCAGCCGGATGCGGCCGACGGTCGCCGGGGCGCCCAGGGCGTGGGCCCGCTCCAGTCCGGTTACCAGTGGCTTCATCTCTCTACGGCGGCTGCAATTGCTTGTGGAAGTCGGCCCCGAATGGTACTTGATTTCAAACCGAACCGAATGCGCGGGTTCCGGTTTTGTCCACGGACCGTGATTGGACTACCATCGTGCCTGGCACCGAACTCAACCCACACCGAGAGGCGGCATGAGCCCGGATATCCCCATCGTTATCGAACCCACGGCGCTGAATGCCCTGCTGGGCGGCGACAGCCTGAAAGTAATCGATCTCGGCCGGCCCGAGACCTATGCCCAGGCCCACGTGCCCGGCGCCGTCCGGATGGAGTACAGCGCCCTGCTCCGCGGCGACCGGCCGGCGCCGGGGCACCTGCCGGAACCCGACGTGTTCGCCCGGACGCTCGGAGATGCCGGTATCACCCGTGACGATACCGTCGTCGCCTACGATGACGAGGGCGGCGGCAAGGCCTGCCGTCTTGTCTGGAACCTCCACGCCGCCGGGCACCATCGGGCCGGCGTGCTGGACGGCGGCATCCACGCCTGGTACGCGGAAGGACTGCCGGTGAGCACCGAAGCCACCGAGCCGGAAGCGACAACCTACGGCGAGATCGAATACTCGGTGGAGCCCGTCGCCACGCGCGACGAGATACTGGACCGGCTTGGCGACCCGGGGCTGGTACTGCTGGATGCGCGCACGCCGGAGGAATACGCGGGGACGAAGGTGCGCGCGGCGAAAGGCGGCCACATTCCCGGCGCCGTCAACCTCAACTGGCTGGACTGCATCGACCGGTCCAACGATGCCCGTCTCCATCCCGACGATACCCTCCGGAAGTTGCTGGCAGACCGCGGCATCACCGAGGACAAGGACGTCTTCGCGTATTGCCACACCCACCACCGGTCCGCCCACAGCTACGTGATGCTCAAGCACCTCGGATTCCCGTCAGTGAAGGGCTATGCCGGCTCCTGGTCGGAATGGGGCAACGACCCGCAAACCCCGGTGGAAAGTTGACTGCGGGACCTGGGTGATTTCGGACGTACACGGTTACCCGGACCGATGCGCACCGGTGTACCCCGCCACTGATCTTGCACCATTCACCATTCAACAGCCCGCAGGCAGTGGTCCGGTTTGAAAACCGTCGACAAAGAAATGAGCCAGTGCCGGGGGCCATCCCCCAGGGCTCTCGAAAACAGGGACGTTTGAGCGAGAGCGTACACGGATGTATTCACAGCGGCCCTGGGGGATGGCCCCCGGCACTGGCGGCTCTATGATGTGAGCCTTCAAACCGGACCACTGCCTGCGGGCACGCCACGGAACCTGGCGGCTGAGAATCACACCGAATGTCACTGTAAAAGTCACGATTCCAACGGCGAACTCCACGAGGAACCGCATGCTACCGGCCAGAAGGTATTCAGAAATCCGTGGGTGAGCCGCCCTCGCGCTTGCGGCGCTCGACGAAGGCTTCCAGTTCCTCCCGGATCGCCGGGTCCATGGGTGGCGGCTGGTAGGCCTCCAGAACCCTCTTCCAGATGCGGTTGGCGCGCTGGGTGGCGGTCAGGGAGCCGTTTTCCGCCCATTGCTCGAAGTTGCTCCAGTCCGACAGGAACGGGCTGTAGAAGGCCGTCTTGTAGCGCTGCTGGGTATGCTCGCAGCCGAGGAAATGACCGGAGGGACCGACACCCCTGATGGCTTCCACGGCGAGGTCGTCTTCGGTGACGGATACCGGCTGGTGATAGTAGGCCAGCTGCTGCAGCAGCTCGCAATCGATAATGAACTTTTCGAAGCTGGCGCACAGTCCGCCCTCAAGCCAGCCTGCGGCATGATAGACGATGTTGATGTGGGAGGACGAAACCGCCTGCAGTGAAAAGGCGCTCTCCCAGGTCGCCTGGGCGTCGGGAACATTGGAGGCGTTGGCATTCGAAGCGCGAATGGGCAGGTTGTAGCGCCGCGCCATCTGGCCCGACATCTGCGTCGCGCGAATGTACTCCGGCGTACCGAACGCGGGCGCCCCGGTTTTCATGTCGACATTCGAGGTAAACGAGCCGTACACAACGGGAGTGCCCGGCTGCACGACCTCCAGAAGTACTATGGCCGCCAGCGCTTCCGCCGTTTGCTGGGCCACGGCGCCCGCGATGGTCACCGGGGCCATGGCGCCGGAGAGCGTGAACGGTGTGATGATGACCGGCTGCCTGTGACGGGCGAGCCGCATTGCGCCGTCCAGCATGGGCCAGTCGTGTTTCAGCGGCGACGACGAGTTGATATTCGTGAACATCCGGGGAGTCGCCTCGAATTCCTCCCAGCTGAGGCCACCGGCAATGCGCACCATCTCCATGGCATCCTCGATGCGCTCCTTCCCCAGGGGGTAGGGCTGGAGCGCCTTGTCGGTCAGCGTCAGCAGGTCGAATACCGCATCCAGGTGGCGAATGGACGGGTGGATGTCGATGGGTTCCACGGGATAGCCACAGTTCATGTGGATGCAATTGAAGCTCTGAGCGAGCTTCAGCAGGTTCTGAAAGTCCTGCCGGTTGCCGCTGCGCCGGCCGTTGTCCAGGTCCGAAACATTGGGTGGGCTTGCCACCTGACCGAACGCCGCATGACCGTCGCCGATGATGATCCGGCGTTCCGGGTTGCGCGGCGTGATGCTGAAGGCCGAAGGCGCCCTGGCCACCTGCTCCATGACGAACTCCCGGTCCATCCGCACGTTGGTCGAGTCGGACGCCACCTCGCAGCCGGCATCCTTGAGAACCTGCCGGGCCTCGTCGTGCAGAAACTCGATACCGATTTCCTCCAGGATCCGCATGGCGGCATCGTGCACGCGCTCGACACCCTCGGCATCCAGCGGCTCCGTGGGCGGTTCGACATAGCGCGGCTGGCTCCAGGGGAGCTGGTCGACGGCCGGCGCCGCTTCCACCGCCGCCCGGTTCTGCTTCCGCCGCCTCGACCGGCGCGGTGTGGCTGAGCTCTGTTCGGTCATATTCGCTGGTGTACTCCGCTGCTGATATTGCGACATTCAGTGTGTTCCTGAGCTGTCAGGGGCCGGAGCACTCCCTGAGGCCGGCCCCGGTCAGAGAATCCAGGCCGGGCAATGGGGCCAGTGCCGGGGGCTGTCCCACAGGGCCGCTGTAAATACGTCCTTGTACGCTCTGGCTCAAACATCCCTGTTTTCGACAGCCCTGTGGGACAGCCCCCGGCACTGGCCCTTTCAGTCATGCGGTCCTGCCAACCGAACCAATGCCCACGAGTCATGGGATGGTGCTATATCCGTGCCGGGGTGCACTGATTTCCTTACTCGTTCAGATCAAGAACGATCTTGCTGGCCGTTCCGGCATTCAAGGCTTTGAACCCCTGTTCGAAATCCTCGAATGGCAGCCGATGGGTGATGACGGGGCTGACATCCAGCCCGCTGCCCAGCATGGCGATGGTCTTGTGCCAAGTCTCGAACATCTCCCGACCATAGATCCCCTTGATGGTAATACCCTTGAAAATCGCCTCGTTCAGATCCACCAAAGGCGGATCCGGATACAGGCCCAGGAGCGCCAGGTGCCCACCGTGCATCAGGGCCCGAACCTGGTCCGTCAGGGCATCGGGGCTGCCGGACATTTCCAGGCCGACATCGAAACCTTCCCGCATGCCCAGATCGCGCATCACGTCCTTCAGATCGACGCGGTCGGCCCGGACCGCCCGACTGGCTCCCATTTCCCCGGCCAGCGCCAGGCGGGCGTCGTTGATATCGGTGACGACGACATGGTGTGCGCCGACATGCCGCGCCACGGCGGCGGCCATGACGCCGATGGGTCCCGCACCGGTAATCAATATATCCTCGCCCACCAGATCGAAGGACAGCGCCGTATGCACCGCATTGCCCAGCGGATCCAGTATGGCCGCGATGTCGTCCGGCATTTCGTCGGGTATCGGGTACGCATTCACCGCCGGGATGCAGACATAGTCGGCAAATGCGCCGGGCCGGTTGACGCCGACGCCCTGCGTGTCCCTGCACAGGTGACCGCGGCCCGCCCGGCAGTTCCGGCACACGCCGCACATGATATGGCCTTCCCCGGCGACACGTTGACCCTTTGCGACTGCTTTTATTGCACTGCCGACCTCTTCGACAATGCCGACGTACTCGTGGCCGACGACCATCGGGACCGGCACCGCGCCCTGCGCCCACTTGTCCCAGTTGTAGATATGCAGGTCGGTGCCGCAGATCGCAGCCTTGCTGACCTGGATCAACACATCGTTCGGGCCGGGAACCGGATCGTCGACCTGTTCCAGCCAGAGACCGGGTTCAGCTTTTGATTTGACCAGCGCCCTCATGCCGCATTCCCGGCACACGCCGGCCCGGAATTCCTCATCAGATCACACCGACAGCGCGGCCCGCTTCTTCGAACACATCCGCGGCCCGTTCGAGCTGTTCCGGCGAATGCCCCGCGCTCATCTGTGTGCGAACCCGCGCCTGTCCCTCGGGAACCACCGGATAGGAGAAAGCGGTGACATAAATCCCCTTGTCCATCAGGGCGGCGGCGAAGGCCTGGGCGAGCCGGGCGTCTCCGACCATGGCCGGGATAATCGGATGCTCGCCGGGGATCAAATCGAAGCCCGATGCCGCAAGCCGGTCCCGGAACAAACGGGCGTTGGCGTGCAACCGGTTTCGAAGTGTTTCGTCGTTCTCCACCAGGTCCAGCGCCTTCAAAGTGGCAGCGGCAATCGGCGGCGCCACGGAGTTCGAGAACAAGTAAGGGCGGGCACGCTGGCGCAACAGCGCAATCAACGGGCCGGGGCCGGCCACGAATCCGCCGCTGGCGCCGCCCAGGGCTTTGCCGAAGGTGCTGCTCACCAGATGAACACCTTCCGCGACACCGCAGTGCGTTGGCGTGCCGGCACCGCGCGCCCCCAGCACGCCCGTGGCATGGCTGTCGTCCACCATTACCAGGGCGTCATAGCGCTCGGCGAGATCACAGATTTCCGGCAACTTGGCGGTGCTTCCGTCCATCGAGAACACGCCGTCGGTCACCACCAGCCGGTGCCGGGCATCGGCCGCCTCCCGGAGCCGGGTTTCCAGGTCCGCCATGTCGTTGTTGGCATATCGAAGCCGCCTGGCCTTGCACAGGCGTATACCGTCGATAATCGATGCGTGATTCAATGCATCGGAGATGACCGCGTCCTCCGGCCCCAGCAGCGCTTCGAACACGCCGCCGTTCGCATCGAAGCACGAGGAGAACAGGATTGCATCCTGCTTGCCCAGGAAGCGGCTGATACGCTGCTCGAGTTCCTTGTGCAGGTCCTGGGTGCCGCAAATGAATCGCACCGAGGCCATGCCCAGGCCGTGGGTTTCCAGGCCCCGCCGAGCGGCGTCGATCAACGCCGGATGGTCGGCGAGCCCGAGGTAATTGTTGGCGCACAGGTTGAGTGCCTCACCGCGCCCGTCGATGCGAACCAGAGCGGACTGCGGGGAAACCATCACCCGCTCCTGCTTGTAGAGGCCCCGGTCGCGAATCGATGCCAGGGTCTTTTCCGCGGACTCTATCAGTGCCCGGGACATGATTTCAGGCAACAGCCTCGGTGACATCTGCCGGCAGCAGGCCTTCGACGACATAGTAGCCCGGATCGTCGACGCCGAGCCCATCCGTTTCCGCGGCCCGCAGGTTTACGACCACGTGGTCGGGACCGGCAAACTCCGATACACGGCTGGTCTCGCCGATGGGCGGGAGATCGACACCAAGATAGTGCAATGGTCGTGAACCGATGAACCGCTGCAGGCCATCGAGCTCCAGATCGAAGGTCTCCGTGACGGGATCTCCGGCATTGCCGGACCTGACCAACAGCAATTCAGCCATAATATCCTCCAGGTCGTTGTTTCAAGGCGCGTCACGATGACGCGAGCGGGGGCATCGCAAGTGGAGTCACGGCGCCTGCCCCGGGGTGCGAGGATCATTGTATACCAACCGCCCGCACCATCGCTTTGCCCGTTTCCGGCTCAGAATCGGGTTTCTACCCAGGCCGGCGACCGACCCGACGGGCCGGGACCCGGCATACGCCGGTACCGGCACCACGCGGCAGCGTGGTCCCGGGGAGGGACTCGGGACTCTCGAAGTTTGAAACGACACGACCCGAATGGCGGATCATGGGACTTTGAATTCCCCTGTCCGTCAGTTTTGGGATAGATTCATGTTTCGAACGAATCACTACACCATGGAATTCACCCGAAGCGTGCCATGACCAGGACCGAACCGAACCTGCCGGGTCTCTATGAGCTGGTGACCGTCGAGGAAGCAGACAGCGCCCGTGCCTGTGCGGAGCGCCTTGCCGCGGGGGGCGCCGAGGAAGGTACGCTCGTCTGGGTCAAGAAGCAGACCGAGGGTCTCGGGCGTAAGGGCCGGTACTGGATTTCCGGTGAAAACAACCTTCATTGCGCCATAATCCTTCGCCCCGAGGACGATTTCAACGCCTGCTGCCAATTGAGCCTCCTCGCCGCCGTCTGCGCCTGCCAGGCCATTACCCTGGTGGGAGAGCCGATGGAGGAGCTGAGGTTGGGCTGGCCCAACGACATATACCTGAACCGGGGCAAGGTCGGAGTCGTTCACCTGAGCGGCGCGCTTTCCGCCGACGGCAGCCTCCAGTGGATGGTCGTTTCATTGAACATCAACACCTTCAGCCACCCCGGCTCGCTGGGCTTTGATGCCTCCAGCCTGCGCGGTGAAGGGTTCGAATTCTTTGACCGCATCGAAGTCCTGGAAGGATTCGCCCGCGAGTTCCTGGCCTGGCTGAACCGGTGGGCGGACGAAGGCCTGGACCCGGTGCGCAAAGCCTGGTCGTGGCGAGGAGACCGGCAGGACGACGAGCGCTGCATCGAGCTGGACGGAAACCGGCTGCAGGGCACGTTCCACTCAATGGACGACAAGGGTGCTTTGAAACTCAATACCGCCGGGGGGATAATCTCCATCGACCTGACCGACATATACCGTCCGGAATTCCGGATCGCCGGTTGATATTCATTTCGAATAATGAAAAGCAGCAATCATCCACCGCGCATTGCGCGAAGAGATTTCGTCAAGTCCTGCGTCGGCGTAATGGCCCTCGGCCTGCAGAGCCGTGCCCGTTCCGGGGAGTTGGACACCATGAAGCGGTATACGCCGTCTCGCCTGGTTGACGCGCGTACCCGCCGGTTCCGGGTCGCGGACCTGGATCCGGGGGAAACCTACCTGTTTCACTATCCCTACGTCACAACGCCGTGTTTCCTGATCAATCTCGGCCGGCCGGTGAATCCCGGCCGCCCTCTGCAGACAGAGGCCGGCGAGCGCTACCAGTGGCCCGGCGGGGTAGGACCGGAAAACACGATCGTCGCCTTCTCCGCGATCTGTGCCCATAAAATGACCCATCCGGCGAAATCGGTCAGCTTCATCAACTACCGCCCGGAAACCGTCACCTACAAAAACAGCAATGACAGGCGTGCGGAGGGCCGCGATCTGATCTACTGCTGCTCCGAAAACAGCGTCTACGACGCCCGGGACGGCGCACGCGTCCTCGGCGGACCCGCCAGTCAGCCCCTGACCGCCATAGGCCTGGAGTACGACGAGTCGGACGACACCTTGTCGGCCGCCGGTACGTTCGGGGGCGAGATGTATGAACAGTTCTTTGCGCGGTTCGGGGATCGGCTGCAACTGGAGTATGAAACAGACGACGTGGACGCCGAGGCCGGCGACGCCACGGTGGTCCAGCACATCGACGAATTCACCAAATCGCGCGTGCTCTGCTGAGCTCTGTCCGGGCCGGTGGGACTCCCACTACAGCAGCGGGCGGGGTACACCAGCCCTGGATGCTGCACCGTTTAATGAACCGCGGTTATAGGTCCGGTTTGACGACCCGCCTGGTCGGAGATGTTAGTGGCGGTCCCGGTGCCCCACGTCCATCAGTCTGAGCAGCCCCATGTCGCCATTCTGCCTCGCAAAGTCCAGCGCCGTGCGTCCGGAGTTGTCCATGATGGTCGGGTCGGCATCCCTCGAAAGGAGGAGCCTCACGGTGTCGGCGTCTTCGCGGGCCACCGCCAGATGCAGAGCGGTGACGCCGTTCTCTCCGGCCCGGTTCACATCGGTCGGGTCGTTCTCCACCAGCAGCCGCACCATTCGCGGCCGCTGTTCGTAAACTGCGCGCATCAACGGCGTCCACGAGTAGACATCCCCCCGGTTCGGCTCGGCGCCGTGCTTCAGCAGCAGGCGGGCGACTTCGACGTAGCCCTTGACGGCGGCGATCATCAGCGGTGTCCAGCCGTTCTTGGCCACCGCATCCACGTGGGCATGGTGTTCCAGAAGCAGTGACACGGGTTCCGATTTTCCGCTCAACACGGCGTACATGATGGCAGTGCCGCCGTTTTTATTCGGCTGATTGACGTCGACCCCCTGTTCGAGCAACGCCCTCATCCGTTCACTGTCACCGGCTTTCGCCGCCGCCATCAAGGCAGTCTTGCCGTTGCTGTGAACCCGGTCCACCCCGTTGTGCGCAGTGGCCGGATCGCCCGCCGACGCACCGGCGCACAACAGCCAGGTCAGGGCGAACCAGAAAAGGTATCTGCGGGCGATGATGGAGACTTCAGTGGGTCGCACCGGCACCGGCATCGATCCTAGGGGAGTAGTGCGACACGATCTCAGAGAGAGCCTTGTCGCTGTCGTACTGGCTGGAAATTCTCAACAGTGAGTCGTGGGCGAAAGCATCCCTGGCAATGGACTCGAACAGCTCGTGCTGCCGGCTCTCGATTTCCTGCTCCTGGGCCTGAATCACCCTGAAATCGTTGTCGCCGAAGAAACAGCAGATGCGATCCTGCCGCGCGAGCAGCTTGATGGCCTGATAGTGCGTCTCCTCGCGCCCGGGAACCAGCAACACTTCAAACTTGAGAGCGTCATCCGGGACCGTGGCAATACTCAGCTCCATGGAGACTATCGCCGCAGCGCCGTGGGCCAGCAGCTTCGGCTCGATCTCGACCGGGGTAGGCTCCCGTGCGCTTTTCAGCAGCCGCCGATCCTGCCGGCATTCTGGTCCGGCGACGTGCACGAATAGCGCCGCTTCCCAGTCCCCCTCGCCGCCGAGCTTAACGGGCACGCAGGTGGCCGCAGAGCCCGTCGCACGCATTGATTGGGTTATCGATCGGGGAAAGGTGTCCATAACACGTAAACAGTACTACACACCGTGAATGCCGCGCCATAATAAACGGCCGGCGTTCATGCCATTGTGCCGGTGCTTGATGACGGGCAACCGCAACCCACCGGGCTTTGACGAGAGACGGCCTCAAACGATGAAATAACCGGCAAGCCTGGAGTCTCCCGCTTCTCGCCAACGCCCGAACGTTTCAATCTCCCGCCCGCCGGAAACCGGCTGTGCGACGCGCATACCAAAGCCTGCCGGCCCAGAAGCCTGCGTTGCTGTGGTGCATTGTCAGCAGGAATAGTTACTACGGCGCAGACTCTTAGCTCGTGGTGGTCTGAGTCTTTCCAGCCGGCGCCTCGTCCCTGCTGGTGTCCTCGGCCGTGTTCTTGACTTCTTCGTACCACAGGTCGTGATGCTGCTTGGCCCATTCGACACTGACGCGTCCGGTCGTCATGCCTTCGAGCGAGCCCTCGGTACCGGCGGTTCCGATATAGATATGCCCGAACGCCACAGCAACCCATACCAGCCCGGCCACGGCGTGAATCAGGTTGGCGAGCTGCATGTCTTCGCGGGTGAATCCAAAATTCGGGAAGTCCAGCACCAGGCCCGTCACGCACACGGCAACACCGAAGGTGCAGATGATCCAAAACCACAGTTTTTCGCCGCCGTTCATCCGGCCCGCCGACGGATGGCCCTTGCCGAACCAGCCGCCGCCCTTCGCAAACCATTTGAAGTCCGTGGCGTTGGGGATGTTGTGGCGTATCCAGATAAGAATTTCCAGAAGCACGCCCACCACGAAAAACGGGCCCAGGTAATTGTGCAGCGTCATCGCCACCTGGGCCCAGGCGGCGAATCCGGTGGATCCCATCACGGGAATCAGAACAGCCCGGCCAAACAGCATGCTGAGACCGGTAATGGTCAGAACTATGAACAGGACCGCGGTAAACCAGTGGAGATAACGTTCGAATACGCTCCATCTCTGCACGGTTTTTCCCGACCGCTCGTCGTCGAGCTTGACTCCGCCCATGGTGACGAGGTGGAAAAGCCCGATGGCCAGCAGGCTGACCGCCAGCACCCACGGGCCATAGGTCGAGACCGGCCCGTTGCGGTATTGACGCCAGTTCTGCCCGCCGTTCTGAATCAGGGTATTGGTGGTGTAAGGCCCGCTGGATGACACGTAGCCTTCCTGGCTCTTGCGGACCGCCCCCCAGAAGTCCGACCTGGGATTCGTTTCTTCCTGGGATTGGGCATGGGTGGTGCCCATCAAACCGACGTAAACGTAGCCCGTCAGCGGCAGAATCAGCGAGCCGCACAGTATGACCGCCACGCTCCACAGCATGATTCTTGCGTGACGCGATTTCTTGGTGATATTGCCCATGGATGCGTATCCCCTATGTATTAGCTGATTGGTACTGCCGGCACTGCCGGGCTGTAGCTGGTTTTACGGGCCTGGCTGCTGATAAGGGCATCCGTTTACCTGTCGGTCTGAACCGTGTCGAAGCGCTCCTGCAGGGTCTGGGCGCGCTCACTCGCGTCGGCGTCGAGCAGGGGATCTGTCTCGCCTTTGTACACCCCGGGCTCGAACTCGGTGACATCCGTTGTTTCATAGCATCCGGCAGCCATTGCGGCCAACCCCAGCATGATGATCGTGCGAACCGCCATAATCACGTTGTTGGCTCTCCTTATTGTTGAAAACCTATGAGAGACAGAACCACGGACGCCCACCCCGCGGGGAGGGCGTCCGGGAGCCCCGTCAGGCGTCCGCGCCGTACGCGGTGCCCCAACCCCATGACTGCGGCCGGCCGCCGCGCCTTAGAACGCGCTCGCGATAGATATCGGCGATGACATCGCCATCGCCGGCAACCAGCGCCTTGGTAGAGCACATCTCCGCGCACAAGGGGAGCTTGCCTTCAGCGATACGATTGCGCCCGTACTTGAGGTACTCGGCATCGCTGTTGTCATCCCCCGGACCGCCGGCACAGAAGGTGCATTTGTCCATCTTGCCCCGGACTCCGAATGCAGCCTGCTGGGGATACTGCGGCGCCCCGAAGGGGCACGCATAGAAGCAGTAACCGCAGCCGATACACAGGTCCTTGTCGTGCAGGACGATGCCGTCATCGGTGGTGTAGAAACAATCCACCGGGCAAACCGCGGCGCAGGGCGCATCGGTACAGTGCATGCAGGCCACCGAGATGGATTTCTCGCCCGGCTCACCGTCGTTCAGGACGACGACCCGCCGGCGGTTCACGCCCCAGGGTACTTCATGCTCGTTCTTGCAGGCCGTAACACACGCGTTGCATTCGATGCAGCGCTCAGCATCACAAAGAAACTTCATTCGTGCCATGTCGTTACCCTCCTACGCCGGGCGAATGTTGCACAGGGTGACCTTGGTCTCCTGCATCTGGGTCACCGAGTCGTAACCATAAGTCATTGCGGTATTACATGCGTCGCCGCGGACCAGCGGCGCCGTGCCTTCCGGATACTTGTCTACCAGGTCTTCGCCCTGGAACCAGCCACCGAAATGGAACGGTGTAAATACCACCCCCGGCGCCACCCTCCTGGTGACCATGGCCATGACCTTGATCTTGGCGCCCTCCGGACTGTCCATCCATACCATCTGGCCGTCGCTGATGCCCGCATTATTGGCATCCGTGGGGTTGATCTCCACGAACATGTCCTGCTGCAGCTCGGCCAGCCACGGATTGGAACGCTGCTCCTCGCCGCCGCCTTCGTACTCCACCAGGCGGCCGCTGGTCCAGATGATGGGATAGTCCTTGGAGTAATCCTCGGACTGGATGGACGCGTAGCGGGTCGGGAGCCGGTAGAAACGCTTGCGATCCTCGTAGGTCGCGTAGTCCGCCAGCAGGTCCCGACGCGGCGTATACAACGGTTCGCGATGGATGGGGATCGGATCCGGGAATGTCCAGACGACGGTCCGGGCCTTGGCGTTGCCGAAGGGCGAGCAACCGTGCTTGATGGCCACCCGCTGGATGCCACCGGACAGGTCCGTTTTCCAGTTCTTGCCGTCCGCCGCCGCCTTTTCATCGGCGGTCAGGTCGTTCCACCAACCGAGCTGTTTCAGCAGATCGGCAGTGAACTCCGGATAGCCGTCGGTAAGCTCGGAGCCCTTGCTGTAGGAGCCTTCGGCCAGGAGGTTCTCACCCTCGTACTCGACGCCGAAACGGGCGCGGAAGGTCAGACCGCCCTCCGCCACCGGCTGGCTGGTATCGTACAGAATCGGGGTGCCGGGATGCTTCATCTCCGGGGTTCCCCAGCTCGGCCACGGCAGGCCGTAGTAGTCGCCGTCCGCGGGGCCGCCCTCGGCCTTCAGAGTCGTGGTATTGAAGGTGTTGCGGTGCTCCGCGTGCATCTTCAGGCGTTCCGGGCTCTGGCCCGTATACCCGATGGTCCACATGCCCCGGTTGAACTCCCGGGTGATGTCCTCCACCAGCGGCTCGTCGTTGTTGACCTCGATGTTCTTGCAGAGCTGGTCGGCAATGCCGACTTTCTTGGCCAACTTGTACATGATGGTCTGATCCGGCAGCGATTCCCAGACCGGGTCGATCACCTTGTCCCGCCACTGCAGGGAGCGGTTGGACGCGGTCACCGAGCCATAAGTCTCGAACTGCGTCGACGCCGGCAGAAGATAGGTATCGTCCGTACGGTCGTTCATGACCGCGGCGTGGGTAGGATAGGGATCCACCACCACCAGCATGTCCAGCTTCTCCATCGCTTTTTTCATTTCCGGCCCGCGGGTCTGGCTGTTCACCGCGTGACCCCACAGAATTACGGCACGGAAATTGTCCTGCTGGCCGATATTAGCGGGATCCTCGAGTACACCGTCGATCCAACGGGAAACCGGGATACCCAGATAGTTCATGGGATGAACTTCGTCGCCGCCGTCGCCTTCCACCATTTCCTGGGAAAACTGGCCCTTGACCCACTCGAAGTCCAGGTCCCAAACGCGGGCCCAGTGCTTCCAGGAGCCTTCCGCGAGGCCGTAGTAGCCCGGCAGGGTGTGGGACAGCACGCCGAGATCGGTGGCGCCCTGTACATTATCGTGACCGCGGAAGATATTCGCCCCGCCGCCGGACTTGCCGATGTTGCCCAAAGCGAGCTGCAGAACGCAGTAGGCCCGGGTGTTGTTGTTGCCGGTGGTGTGCTGGGTGCCGCCCATGCACCAGACTATGGTCCCCGGTCGGTTCTCCGCCATGGTACGGGCCACCCCTTCCACCACGTCGGGCGGCGTGCCCGTAACCCGCTCGGTCTCCTCGGGAGTCCAGCGCTTAACTTCCTCGCGGACGCGATCCAGGCCCCAGACGCGCTGGTTGATGTACTGCGTATCCTCCCAGCCGTTCTCGAAAATATGCCACAGGATACCCCAGATCAGAGCTACGTCCGTACCCGGACGCAACCGCACGAACTGATCGGCATGGGCCGCGGTGCGCGTGAAGCGCGGGTCGGCCACGATCATCTTGGCGCCGTTCTCCTTGGCCCGCAGGATATGCTGCATGGCCACCGGATGGGCTTCCGCGGCGTTGGACCCGATGAAAAACATCGACTTGCAGTTGTGCATGTCGTTGTAGGAATTGGTCATGGCCCCGTAGCCCCAGGTGTTGGCGACACCTGCGACCGTTGTGGAATGACAGATTCGCGCCTGGTGATCCACGTTGTTGGTGCCCCACATGGCCGCCAGCTTGCGGAACAGGTATGACTGCTCGTTGCTGTGCTTCGCGGATCCGAGCCAGAAAACCGAGTCGGGACCGGATTCCTCGCGGATCTGCAGGAGCTTATCGCCGATCTCGTCGATGGCCTGGTCCCAGGAAAGCTTCTTCCATTTGCCGCCCTCGAGCTTCATCGGGTATTTCAGCCGATGCTCGCCGATCCCGTGCTCACGGACCGACGCGCCCTTGGCGCAGTGGGATCCGAGATTGAAGGGCGAATCGAAATCGGGCTCCTGTCCGGTCCAGACTCCGTTCTGGACCTCGGCGATGACGCCGCAGCCCACCGAACAGTGGGTACAGATGGACCGCCGGATCTCGGTCTCGACGCCTTCCTTGGGGCTGCTCTCGCTGCCCGCGGCCTCGGCGCGGCGCATCATGGTCATCGGAATCTGGCTGGCTACCGCCGCGCCGCCCAGGCCGAGACCGGACCTGCGCAGAAAGGCGCGCCGGTCGATAGCTTCGCCCGCGAATGCCGTTTCACGGGTGTCGGAATTACGTTTTTTAATGAGCTTCATTGGAGACCTCCGATCCTAGAAACGCGCTTTGGCGTAGTATTCGCGGACATGCGCTGTCTCGCGGTAGCCCTCGGACTTGCCCGCCGGCTTCGCCGCCGGACCCTGTTCATCGACGCTCGCGTGAGCCTGGGAGCCCAGCGCGGCGACTCCGGCCGCACCGCCCGCTGCGGCAGCGCTCTTCAGGAATCCCCGGCGCGACACCTTCTCGCTCTGCTTCTGCTGACTCATTAATGTCTCTCCTCTTCTTCTCTAATCAGGTAAATAATCAATCCAGGCAGTCAACCATTTGACTCGCTGCATTTGCGTCCACGCAATTCCCTAATGATCCTTCGTGGCGACAGGGCCGCTAGTGCGGCAGCATCGCCAGATACTGTTTCTCCACCTCCATGAACTGCGCTCCAAGAACGCCCACGGCACTGTAGAAGTTCGCATTCCTGGCATTCTGCAGATCGTCAAAAAACTTTCCGATCCACGGCTCCATGTGCCGGTCAAAAAAACGTTTCTGCTCATGCTCTCCTATGCCCGCTTCCAGAATCATCATGCACATGATCTCCATCAGCGCACCGGCATGGTCCTCCGGCTCCTTGACGTCTTCCTGGCGTTCGAAACCAAGTAATTTCAGGTCCTGCCGAAGCTGGGCCAGCGGCCGTTCCATCAGAAAGCCGGTCAAATACCACGATGCGTACGGCACCAACTCGCCGCGCCCGATTCCTATGAACAGCGCGTGGTACTCGTCATCCACGGCTTCCCGCGTCGTTCGCTCCGCGGCCATCGCCAGCGTTGTCCAGGCCGCAGCCATGCTGTTGTTCTGCTCACCATCCGTGATCTCGATGCCTTTCAACCGGTCCAGAAGCTCCGGAGTCGGAACACGTACAAGCAGGTTTCCCAGCAGGCCGTAGGCACTCGCCCGTATTTCGTCTTCCTGCGAGACCGTTAACCTGGCCTCACTCATGAACCATCCTTCTATAAAGTACTTGCATAAGCTGCGCCAACTTTATTGGGAACAAAATGACAAATATTCTACACAAACACATACAAACTCAGCCTCCACGGCATTTCAACATACAAAATGGTCCAATTATCCCCAACTGTGTCATTCTGACGCATTTAATGGCCGGGCCCAGCGGACTTATCGTACGGGTCCAACCCCCCGTTCCCCGTAAACATGTCCTGAACCCGGCAGTCCTCGCACATCTCCAGCCGTCGCCGCTGCTCCTGGTCCTGGAACATCCAGTGGCCCGCCAACTTGCCCCGGATGGTTTGCATCATTTTCTCCGTGGTAAAAGGCTTGCCGCAGCGGATACAGGGAAAAGGCTTCTCCTCGTTGAGCGTACGCATACGGGCGCGCTGCTCGCTGTCGTAGGTATACAGTGGGCGAAGATCGATGGCGTCTTCAGGGCAGGCCGTTTCACAGATACCGCACTGTACACAGTTGTTCTCGATGAACCGCAGCATCGGCAAATCCTCGCCGTCATGGAGCGCCGACGCCGGACAAACCGACACGCACGCCATACACAAGGTGCACTTGTCCCTGTCCACGCGGATCTCACCGAACGGCGATCCCGGCGGCAGCTCAACGCGCTGCGGACTTCCCGGCGCATTCTCATAGAGGTGATCGAGCGCGAGGCGGAGGTTTGTCCGCTTCTCTTCCACTGCGGCAAATCCGGTCGGCGCCACCACGGGCTCCACCGGCGCTCCGGGCAGCTCCGACACCCAGTTGCCGTCGGCGCCCAGATCGAGCAGACGAATACGATCCGCCGGCAGGTCCAACCCGGCCAGCAGCGTATTGGCGATACGCACCTGGTGGGCAAGCTCGTGGCGCAGCTGTTCGGTCATCGGCGCACTCGTACAGGCGATGCTCACTCCGTGAGCGCCATAGCACAACGCTGCCAGCCAGGCGTCCATCCCCACCGAGCCGACCTCCTCCACGAACAGAGGAAGTATATTTTCTGGAAGATTGTCTGCCGCCGAAGTCACGGTTTCCCTTCCGTCCGCATCGTCCACGATCAACAGCCACGGCCCACGGCCGCTTTCATCGTGATACCGGCGCAACGCCCGTCTCAGATTCTCGAGCAGGTCGCTGACGCGCGGGTACTGGTAGGTGATGGCGCCCGTCGGGCAGGCGGTGGCACAGACTCCGCCACCCTGGCACAGGAACGGATCGACCTCGATCCGTTCCCCCAGAGACTGAATCGCCAAAGTTGGGCAGGCATCGAGGCAGCGGGTGCATCCGGGGATTCCACTGGACCCGTGGGCGCAGATGTCGGCGTCGTACTGAAAGTACTTGGGCTTGTCGAACTCCCCCACCATTTCCGGCAGCGCCTCGAGGGTCTCGTGCAGGGCCTGCTCGGAGCGGGGCGCGTAGTAGCCGGGCGGCGGAACCGGCGCTCTGATATGGGGTTGTCCGCAAAGGTCCAGCACCAGATCGAAGTCCTCGCGCTGCTGTCCCGCGGCTTTCGCCAGGTTCCGCGCCTCGCCGTCCTCGGCGATGCGCACCACGAATCTGCCCAGGTGGCCATCGAAGTGCGCCACGCGGGCATGAACCAGCTCGAAGCCACCCAGCTCCGAAAGCTCGATGCGGCGCTTGTCCGGATCGGCGACGAGCACCGTGATCTGAAGCAGGCCGGAAGGCAGTTCTGCCAGCACGGCTTCGGCTCCGGACCGGTCTTCGACCACCACGAGCAAGGAATTGCCCGCCTGATAGGTCACCACGGACGCCGGGGTACGCGCCCTGGCATTCAACAGCTCGAGGGCCGCCGCCCTCGCGACCCCGTCCGGGGTCGTCGCGGGCCACCCGGCACCGCTGCCGGTAGTTTGCCGTGATTCTGTGACCGCTGTCATGTCTTCGCCCGCGACGGTGGGTTCTCGTCCATGCCAGTGGTATCCCCGCTCATTCCGGATTCGGAACTCCGCCGCCCGGAGTCGCCGGCGGCCTGTTCCGTCTCCCGATCTTCCGGTTCAGCGTCTTCCCCGGCATTCTCCGCCGCCGGCTCTTTCGCCAGAGCATCCTCTTCGGCTTCCGCTGCGTCCTTCCGCCGCTGCTCGTCCACCTCCATTCGATGGCGCATATCCGAGGTGACCATGTCGCCCAGCAGCTCGAAGTTGCGAAAATCCTGGTTGTAATCGTCCAGGCCGTCAGTGATATTGAACTTCGACGTCCGGAACAGGCACCGCAACGCCTGGTTTCGGAGATTCTCACTGACCCCCGGCGAAAAGAAATCACTCAGGTCGCTGGTTTCATTGATGGAGTCCAGATCGGGCATGTCGTCATCCGTCTTGACCGACTCATCCGGCCCGGCCTCCGGGGCGCGCTCCTTCGCCACGGCGGCTTCGGCGCCGTGTTCGTCGGGTGATTTCGTATCATCCCCCTGCGACGGCGCGCGGGACCCGTCGCCGGGGCCGGAACGCGACTTGCGTTTCGACCAGCGCCTGAGCAGACCGTGCTCAGTGTCGTCGTTGGCTCGCGGGCGCCTTGACATCGGTTGTTTCACTCCAATTTGCGCGTTTCCGCTTCTTTGTCTCTTTGGGTATGTAGTTGTTCACCACGTAGCGCTCAACCCACTGGTAGATATCCTGCGGCAGGGGAAGCCTATACACGTCATCGTCCACCTCCTGGTAGCCGATGATCTGGTCGTAGTTCACCGTCACCAGAAACGGGTTCGGTTCGTCCGCATCCTCTTGCCGGCGGCAGACCACGAACAGTGATGGGTGCTCCGCCATGAGATTCGACCAGTAACTTTCCGCGCCGTCCTTGACCAGCCGTATCACGAAACCGGTCCATAGCACGCGTTGGCACTCCTCGTCCTCGTGGATAACCCGTCGACCGGCCTCCTCCGAAATATGTTCCTTTCCGGTCAGTACGCCGACTGCTTTCCACTCGACGTACTGCCACCGGGCGCGTTGCCTGACGCGACGTTCCATGACGATGGAGACCGGGAAGCCGGTTTCGGAAGGTGTTGAAGGTGCCATGTAATGCGACGAATTTACCCTACGGTGGGAAACCAATACTACACTGCTTGTTTCACTTTGTGGTATCCGCCGCCGGCTGCGATCACCGCGAATGGACACCGCCCGGCCGGATTGACGGGGCGACGGGGAACGGGAGTATACTGTTCGCCACTCTCGTTCAAAGAGGTCGCGTCACCCGACGATGCATCAGTCCGGAAAACCCGACTGGCAGGCCTTAATGCGGTCCCGATGAACCGGAACAGGTCATGGCCCGTCCACTGACCCGGGAACCGGACGAGTCTCCGGAGCACCCGGCGCTGAAGGTTTCGCCCTTCATGAGTGTCAAGGAAGTCGCCGAATACCTCCACCTGAACACGAAGAAGGTCTACTCCCTGGTGAGCGAAGGCCGGATTCCCGCGACCAAGGTCACGGGAAAGTGGCTGTTCCCGCGCAAGCTGGTGGACCAGTGGTTGATGGAAAGCAGCCACGGCGGTCTGCTCACCGACCGCCTGGTCATAACCGGCAGCGGTGATCCACTGGTGCAGCGGGCGGTGACGAGGCTGGTCAAGGAGCTCGAGGGTCATGCGGTGATCGGCTACACCGTTGCCGGCACCCGGCTGGGGCTGAGCCTGCTTGCCCGTCACCGCGTCGACGTCTGCGCGGTGCGCTGGGGTCCCGCCAGGGAAAGCCAGCATCGCCATGCCGCTCTCCTGCAGCAGCACCCGCCCCACAAGTCCTGGGTGCTGGTCCGGGCATTCAGCCAGGAGCGCGGCTTGATGCTCGCCCGCGGTTTCAGCTACAGCGGCGACCTGTCAATGTTGTGCCGGTCCGGTGTGCGTTGGGCCATGCGTCCGGACAACTCGAGCGCCGACCGCCATCTCCAGGAACTGCGAGTCAAGCACGACTTCGACCCGGCGAAGCTGCGCGTCGTACGCACGGTCGAATCCGAACGCGAGGCGGCTTCGATGCTGGCCAGGCAACAGGCCGACGTCGCCCCGGGCAGCCGCGCAATAGCCGGGGAGTTCGGTCTCGACTTCGTCACGCTGGACTGGGAAGCGAATGATTTCGCCCTTGACCGGGGTGTATACTTTCGCACACTGTTTCAGCGGTTTATCGAAACGCTGAAGAGCGACGACTGCCAGACATACGCGCAGTCCCTCGGCGGCTATGATTTCCAGCAATGCGGTCAGATCATCTGGTCCGACTGAGCCGGCAGGCCGGCCGTCACGGCCGTTCCGCAAACCAATCACCTGCACAGGATGGATCGATGGACGAAGAGAAGTTCAATATCGAGCTCAGAAAGTTCCTCAAGAAACTGGGGATTACTTCCCAGAGGGAGATCGAGAAAGCGGTTCGCGAGGCACTTGACAGCGGCAGGCTCCAGGGCGGTGAATCCCTGGCAGTAAAGGCAACGGTCAGCATCGAGTCGCTGGATATGGAGACCGTGGTGGACGGCGAAATCAGACTCGAGTAGCCGCCCGGCAATGAACGGCAGGAAATCCACGCGCAAAATGCTGCGCTGCGCGCGCCTTGACGACTCGGACGAGGAAGTCTTCGAGAAAGCCGCGGACGCCGGGGAATGGGCGATCCCGGGCAGCTTTACGTTCCTCGACGACGACGAAACCAGCTTGACGGGTAAGCGCCTGCAGGCGTTCAACGCCGGATTTCTCGGGCTCGACAGCTTCGGCTGGTGCACCATAGTATCCGTCGCCACCGCCAGTGAGGAGCAGATCCAGGAGGCCGTGAACCAGCTCAGCCAGCACCTGCTCGACCACTATGGCGCACCGGACCGGGCCGCTGCCCGGCAGGCGGCCCGCAGCGAGCTGGCCTACGCCGAATCGCTGTGTGAGCACGAAATCGGCACGCTGGTGGCGTTGGAACGCGAGCTGACGGACGATGGCATCGAGGAAAGATTCAAGCGGTTTGTTCCAACCCAGGACGCCGACTGGGAAGACGCCAAACCCATCTCCCTGTCGGACCTGGTGAAGCAGAGCGACCTGTAAGCGGCCGTGCATCGCTGGAACCGATCCCGAATCCGGTGTTCGTAAGGCGCCGATTCACAGTCCAAGCGCCGTTCCCTTACCCCGCCATAGAAGATATTGCACCATTTGGCTACCTGCGAGCATTGGTACGGTTTGAATACCCTCCGCCCGATCGGGCCGGTGCCGGGGGCCGTCCCCCAGGGCCGCTGTAAATACGTCCCTGTACGCTCTCGCTCAAACATCCCTGTTTTCGAGAGCCCTGGGGGACGGCCCCCGGCACCGGCCCTTTCCTCAATTCAAACGGTGGCATGGAGCTAGCGTACCCTGCCAAACGCTCTGTAACTTCAATTGATGAATTGGGTGAGGACCGTCAGCAGGAGGCGAGCCCCTCGCCGATTGCGGCTTCGAGCCACACCTCCTCAGCCAGGGGGCTGACCTCCTACGGGCTTCGTTTGTCCGCCGCACAATGCCGGCCGACTGGGTCAATATTTGTGGCGGGGTACACTACCGCCATACCACTTCCACCACCGGCTCCTCCGACACCATCCTCGCCAACACCACCCGGTCCAGCTGCGGCGCACGCTGCAGCACCTGATCGGCGATCAGGCGCGCGGCGTATTTCTGCTCGTCCGTATCCACCATATTGACAACCGGGATCACCCGTTCGGCGCGATCGGCGTGCTTCATGCCGCCATGTGGATGCGTCAGCAAGCGCGCGACATGTTCCGTGGTGATCGGCCGGCCCGGGACGGCGCCCGTGAGCTCCGCCACCAGCTCCGGCCGGTGCGAGACAATCCTGTCCAGGGGCTCGCCCACCGCCCGCAGCGACACCAGCACGATTAACGTGGAAAACCGGGACGGCAACACCGGCTCATGCGCACCGGGCGCCTTGATCCGGCGCAGACGCGCGCCGTCGGCTTTCACCAGTGTTACATCGAAGGCGCAGGAATCGTGAATATCCAACACCAGGTGGGGGTCGACGCCTGCCAGCCTCGCTTTCTTCTCACCCGGACAGGCGTAGGCCACGATCCGCGATGCCGACGCGCCGGCAACCAGCGACTTCAGTGCATCCCCGGGGGCCACCAGGGTGTCCGCCGCCAGGCGCTTGCGAAACGGCGGCGTTTGCACGGTCGATGTGATGGCAACCCGGCCGGTGGTGCGCGAAACGATGCGGTAGATGGTGCTTTTTTTGCCGCCCGCCCCCACCAGGCAGACGACGCCGGCGTCGACAGCCAGGGCTTCCAGCAGGTCGGCCGGCCGTTCGGTAAACATCGCTGTCATACACGAGAAACTCTCAGGGGGCGTTTCCGCCGGATTCAGGAAACCAGGCGCTGCTCGAAGCTGCTCTGCTGTTGCTGTTCCCAGCGCTGCAGCCTGCGCTCAAGCGTTTTTCGCGAAACGCCCAGGCGCCGCGCCGCTTCGGATTTGTTGCCTTTGGCGGATTCCAGCACTGAAAGAATATGCGCGCGCTCCACGGCCTCAAGACTCCAGTCCGAGGGAAACTGCCTGTTCGAGGACGCGGTCGCGGCCGCCCGGTCGAAGAGATCGTCGGGGAATGTCCCGAACAGTACGTAACGCTCCATCATATTCTTCAGTTCCCTGATGTTTCCGGGCCAGTCGTGCGCCAGAAGCTTGTCGATCTGCTCCCGCTGCAGGCCGACCGCCTGCGTGCCGGTCCGCCTGGCGAAGGTGTCGATGAAATGCTCCGCCAACACCAGTACATCGTCCCTGCGTTCGCGCAGCGACGGCACGCGCAGCGTGACCGCCTCCAGCCGGTAGTACAGATCCTGCCGGAATCGTCCCGCCGCGACTTCGCTGCTCAATTCCCGGTTGGTGGCTGCAATGACCCGCGCATCCGTCGGCACTTCGCGGTCCGAGCCCACCGGCCTGACGCTTTGCTCCTCCAGGACACGCAGCAGCTTCGCCTGCATCGGCACCGGCATTTCGCTGATCTCATCCAGGAAAATGGTCCCCTGCTGGGCATGCTGGAACAGTCCCTCACGGTCCGCGTTGGCACCCGTGAAAGCCCCCCTGGTGTGCCCGAAAAGTTCGCTTTCAAACAATTCGCCGGGTATGGATACACAGTTCAGGGGCACGAACGGACCCTTGCGGCCGCTCAGCTTGTGGATGGAACGGGCGGCCAGCTCCTTGCCGGTTCCCGTTTCGCCTTCAATGAGCACAACACTCTGGGTCGGCGCGATGCGTTCGATGAGACGGAAGCACTCGACAACCGCCTCGCTGTTGCCGATCATCGTGTCCCGGAACTTCACGGTGTCCACCTTTTCCAGCATCAGATCATTGCGCCGTATGGTCGAATCCTTCTCCAGGCAGGCGGCGATCGACTTCAGGATCTGCTGCAGGCGCACCGGCTTGAAGATGAGATCCGATGCGCCCACCCGGATCACCTGTATGGCGGTTTGCAGGTCCGGATTCTCGGTCATGAACACGACCTCGCTGCGCAGTCCTTTTTCCTTCAGCGAGGCCACCCAGGTCAGTCCCGATGTCCCGGACAGCTCGATACTGACAATCATGATGTCAAAATGCTGCCGCTGCCTGAGCTCATCGGCTTCCTGGACCCCGCTCACCGCCTTTACCACGGCACACCGCTTCTCCAGATTCCGCGCCAGACGCTCCATCAGCATCCGATCCTCCTCGACAATGAGAATCGAAGCCATTTTCATCAGGCTGGCGGTGTCGCGGGGCTGGGTCACGGAGTCGCTTGGGTAATGTATTGCAGATTCATTCTAACATCGCAGCCCGGTCCCGCGTGGCGCGCGACGCGCGGCTCCCCGGGACCGGCTAGTGTATCCCGCCACTAATTTCGCGACTCTCAATATGCTTCCGAGCCGTCAGCGCCCGGAGCGTTCCCACAGGCCACGACCCGATTTGAGAACCCACACCGGACCATGGGGCCAGTGCCGTGGGCCGTCCCCCAGGGCCGCTGTGAATACGTCCGTGTACGCTCTGGCTCAAACTTCCCTGTTTTCGACAGCCCTGGGGGACGGCCCACGGCACTGGCCTTCCCGATCACGCGGACATTCACACCGGACCAACGCCCGTGGCTCGCTGAATGGTGCAATATCTGCTACCGGGCGAGAAAATCCGCAATGTGTTCGATCACCGACTCCGGCTGCTCGGCATGGACCCAGTGTCCCGCGTTTCCCACGGCGGCATATCGGGTACGCGGAAAGCAGCCTTCAATAAGCGGGCGCTGCCCGGACTGGACATAGTCGGAATTGG
Organism: Gammaproteobacteria bacterium; assembly: GCA_034520625.1. Taxonomy (GTDB): domain Bacteria; phylum Pseudomonadota; class Gammaproteobacteria; order Arenicellales; family JAANXG01; genus JAANXG01. The sequence goes on from JAXHNI010000007.1 coordinate 126,920, forward strand.
CGCCGTGAAGGAAAAGGGTCGGTCCGTCGAACACTCTGCCCTCCATGTCCGGGAATCCGACGAGATACTCCATACCCTGCTTCAGCGCTTCGAGATTCAGCCGCCACCGGTACCCGGCTTCCGACTTCTCGAGACTCTGCAGAAGAAACTGGCGCAGCATACGGTCCTCGATCCGGTCGCTCAGCGCTTCCTCGGCTTCACCCCGGGATTTCAGGCCGTCAACATCCAGCGACAGCAATGCATCAATCAGCGGCGCATGGGAATGGGTATACGGAACAGGAGCGATATCCACCACCACCAGACGCGCCACCCGGTCCGGCTTCTCCAGGGCGGCTACCATGGCGGCCTTGCCCCCCATACTGTGGCCAACCAGGTCGACGCGGTCCAGCCCTTCGGCATCCAGGGTGTCGAAAATATCCCCCGCCATCAACGGATAGGTCATTTCCCCGTCGTTGAATGACCGGCCGTGGTTGCGCAGATCCATGACCAGCACCCGCCGTTGACCGCTGAGGCGCCTGGCGATTCCGCGCCAGTTGGTGCCGGAGCCGAACAAGCCGTGGAGCAACACCAGCGGCGGAGGGCCTGCGGGGCCGGGGTAATCTTGGAAATACAGCTCGGGCATCACTCGAATCCGCTTTGCGTGGAGTTTAGACTATCGCCGGTACTCACACGAACAGGAAAATTTTCATGAGCAGCAATCGAGAAGTTGTGGTGGTCAGCGGGGTCAGAACCGCCGTTGGTGAATTCGGTGGAGCCCTGAAGACCTTCCCCGCCAATCAGCTGGCGGCGCTGGTAACCCGCGAAGCAGTCCAGCGCTCGGGCGTGGACCCGGCCGGCTTCGGCCATTGCGTTTTCGGCAACGTGATTCATTCCGAACCGCGTGACATGTACATCTCCCGCTACGCGGCCCTGGAGGGCGGGCTCCCCAAGGAAGTGCCGGCACTCACTGTCAATCGACTGTGCGGGAGCGGCCTGCAGGCCATTGTCAGCGCATCCCAGGGCATACTTCTCGGTGACTACGACACGGCAGTGGCGGGCGGTGCAGAAAGCATGAGCATGGCGCCCCACCACGTGCCGAGCCTGCGCTGGGGCGCCCGCATGGGCGACGCCCAGATTGTCGACGCCATGGTCGCGGCGCTGCACGATCCCTTTCACAACTGCCACATGGGCGTCACCGCGGAGAACATCGCGGAAAAATGGGGCATCAGCCGCGAGGACCAGGACCGCGCCGCTGCCGATAGCCACGCCCGCGCATCCCACGCGATCGAGGCGGGGCACTTCGCGGAGCAGGTCCTACCGGTGGAAGTAAAGACGCGCAAGGGCACTGTCGTGTTCGATACCGATGAACATGTGCGTTCCGACGTCGACGCCGCGTCCATGGGAGCTCTGCGTCCGGTGTTCAAGAAGGACGGCACCGTCACCGCCGGCAACGCTTCCGGCATCAACGATGCGGCGTCCGCGGTGGTGCTGATGGAAGCCGGCAGCGCGGAGCGTGCCGGAGCGGAACCCATGGGCAGGCTGGTGGCCTACGCCCACGCCGGCGTCGAGCCGGAGTACATGGGTATCGGGCCGGTCCCGGCGATCCGGATGGCTCTGGAGAAAGCGGGCATCGGCGTGGCGGACCTCGATGTCATCGAGCTCAACGAAGCGTTCGCGGCCCAGGCGCTCGCCGTGATCCGCGATCTCGGACTGCCGGAGGACAAGACCAATCCCAACGGCAGCGGGATATCCATCGGCCACCCGATCGGCGCCACCGGCTGCATGCTGACCGTCAAGGCCCTGTACGAGCTCCGCCGCACGGGCGGACGCTACGCCTGCGTGTCGATGTGTATCGGCGGCGGCCAGGGGATCGCAGCGATATTCGAGCGGCTGTAGGCGGCGCCCTGCGTGGCGCCGGCGACCGGATCCGCCGGCCCCATGCCAGCAGGGCCGTCGAAGCCCGGCCAACCACATCCGGAGCGGACGCGCGGCGGGTGCCGCGCGCCGGCGATTACTGGACGTCGACGACCTTGACGTCGAACTGCAGCGTCTTTCCCGCGAGGGGATGGTTCAGATCCAGCAGCGCCGTATCGTCCCGGATCTCCGAAACCTTGATCTGCTGCTGGTTGCCCTGCTGGTCCTGCATCACCAGGAGTTGCCCCTCGGTGCGGGCCTCCTCGGGAATCTGCTCCAGGGGCACCTCCCGGAACGCATCCGGATCAACGGTACCGTAGGCATCTTCCGGCTCCAGGGTAACCTGCTTCTCGTCCCCGGCGGCCAGCCCCTGCAGTTCCTGCTCGAGGGCGGGAATGATCTCCTGATTGCCCTGGGTATAGACCAGCGGGTCGTCCCCTGAATTACTGTCAACGGTTTCACCACCCTCAATATTGAGCGTGTATTCCAACGAAACTTTCGAACCTTCTGTAATCACTTTGGCCTCCTCGGCGTGCAGTGTGCTCGATACTGTGAACATGGCCAGCAACGCGAACAGGCTGGCGGGATTAATGAACAAGCGTGGCATGGGTGTTTCCTCGCGCCTCATGGAATGGATTTCACCGGGCTGAGAGCGCGAACTCAACCTTCGGGAGGCGCCGGGGAGGGACTACAACCCGAAGCGCCCAATGTGTGGCACGCAATCGAAACGAGCGCTCGAGGCTACGCAAGGAAAGCGAACTGTAACCATCTAAAATAACATATCCGGCTGAGTGGATTAAAGCCTGTGACCACGGGCGCCCCTCTATAAAGAGCCGAGCCGGGCGCGCAATTCTTCGATTTCCTCCAGCAAATCCAGTACCAGCGCGGCACCCGCGGCATTGATTTCGAGGTCCCGCTGAAGACGGACAGCTCTTCCGGCGCGCCGGAGCTCGGTGGACGGAAACATCCAGTTTTCCTTCCGGATATCCGGCTCGATCACACCCTCCTCCACCAACTCGATGATCTGTTCTTCACGTACGCGGCATGCCCCGCTCAACTCCGTCAGCGTCAGGGTGACCGACTCGTCCAGCACGTAGCCCGTAAAAACACGTCCAGCGTCCTCCGCCATTTAGACTCCCAGGGCCGCGCGTGGGTTGAAATTCATCTGATTGCGCATCTGCTCGTAGAGTTCCCGTGACCGGTCGTCCCCGGCCGGCGGCAGCGCGATCTGCAGCGTCACATAGAGGTCTCCCGGATTTTTCGCCGGAATCCCCCGGCCCCGAAGGCGAAGCCTGGTTCCGGCCTTGGATCCCGGGGCAATGGTCAGGTCCACGACACCGCCCGGGGTGGGTACTTTCACCTTGGCGCCCAGCGCCGCCTCCCAGGGTGCCACCGGCAGATCCATGTACAGATCGGCGCCCTCGACCCGATAGACGCCGTGGGACTTGAATTCGACCTCCAGATACAGGTCACCGGCCTGGCCTCCGCCCATCCCCGGCGAACCCTGGCCGGCAAGGCGGATGTGCTGACCCTGCTTGATACCCTTGGGGATGCGCACGCTCAGCGTCCGCTGCCGGGTACGCAGGCGGCCGCTGTCATCAACGGCCGGCGCCTGCAGCGTGACGCTGCGGGTGGCGCCGTGAAACGCGTCCTCCAGGTCCACCAGCACTTTGGCGTGATGATCCTGCCCCCGGCCCTGGAACCCCCCGCCGCGCCGGTTGCCGCGGCCGCTCCGGTCCTGCCGGCCGAACAGGGACTCGAAAAAATCGCTGAAAACCGACTCGTCGGCGCCGCCGAAATCACCGCTGAACTCGAACCCCGCATCCCAGTCCGGCGGCGGCCGGAAGTCCTGCCCGGCCTTCCAGTTGGCGCCCAACTGGTCATAGGCGGCCCGTTTTTCTGGATCCTTCAGTACTTCGTACGCCTCCTGCATTTCCTGGAACTTGCCCTGGGCGTTCGCCTCCTTGCTGACATCCGGATGGTACTTGCGCGCCAGCTTTCGATAGGCGCGCTTGATGTCATCCTGGGTCGCATTGCGGTCCACACCCATGATCTTGTAATAATCCTTGTATTCCAATCGTGTTCTCCGCGAAGCCTGGTGCTCTGAAGCTGAAATCCGGTACCCGCGGCATGCCGGAAACCGACCACGCCGACCACCGGGATGGCCCGGCCGGTACTAACTTAGTCTGTTTAGTGTGTGCGCGAGTCCGGTTTTTCAAGCGGCCGGCGGCCAAACCACGGGAAACCAGTCGCTCCGCAGGCGCTGGCCCACCGTCATACCATGACCCGGAAACGGCGGAGACGTCCTGCCGGGGCGCTCGACGTACCGCGCATCGTCCCCCACCCAGCGCACCGAGAATGCCCGGCGGCGGGCTGGGAGCTCGTTGCCGGCTGCGCCGTGCAGGGTTCGAAAATGGAAAAGGACGGCGTCGCCCGGCTCCATAGACCACGCCCTGACCGGGTAGTCGCCGGGCATCTCATCGATCGGCGGCAGGTCCATGTACGGGTCCTCGTCCCGACCGTAGAAATCACTGTCGTCCAGCCATCTCACCGGCCGCACCAGTTTCGGCCAGGCGTGGGACCCGGCAACCAGCCGCAGTGTCTGGGCTTCGCCCACCGGGTCCAGCGGCAGCCAGAAGCTCACCGTCTGCGTACCTTCAATGAAGTAGTAAGGTGCATCCTGGTGCCAGGGAGTCGCCTTGGCGGTACCGGGCTCCTTCACCAGCACGTGATCATGAAACAGCTGCGCTGATCGCGAATCCATCACGGAGGCCGCCACCCGCGCCGCGTCCGACTCGAGCAGAAAGCGCCGGAATTCGGGGATGCGTGTCCAGTTGCAATAATCGTCCCAGAAGCTTCCTCCGCCGGCGCCGCGGACGTTCTCGGCAAAGTACGGACCGGGTGATTCCCGGTTCCTCTGCACCCCGGCGCGCAGGGTTTCCACCCAGTCGCTGAACAACCCGCGCAGGCAAACGACGCCGTCCCGCAGGTAGCAATCCCGCGCCTCACTGGTGATGGTTTCGAACGCCTGTTGCGACATCGCTTCGATTCACGGCCCGCCGGCCTTTACCGGGAACATCCGCATCCTATAATCTAGGGAAACTCTGATCAATTCAGAGTTTCCCGCGACATAGGGATATGTCGACATGGATCAATCACGTAAGTGATTGATCCATGGAGGAAAACGGAAATCGATATTTTCGTTTTCCGTGCTCTGAGAATTCATGGACGAATTATTCAGAGTTTTCCTAGGAGCCTGTCCGATCAATCAGGCTCGTCGTCGTTGCGAATGTGGCGAAGCAATCCAGATTGCTCGCCAATCAATGATTTTTTATAGATTGATTCGTCGCTCTGCTACTCGCAATGACGCATTGCGACCAGAGTTTCTCTATAGAACCGGATGGTAACAGGAAACCTCGACAAACAGGACAATCCAATGGTTCATATCATAACGGCAGTGGGCATCCTGATGTGCGCGCTGGCTCTGGTGGGGCTGGCGGCGCCGGCGGCGGTCACCGGACTCGCTTCCCGCGTGGCCGGCTCCGGGCCGCTGCGGGTCGCGGCGATCGCGGCGCGTATCATCTTCGGTGCCGTCGCCATTCTCGCTGCCGAGCAGACACTCTACCCCTGGCCAATGAAGATACTTGGCGTGATTTCCATCATGGCCGGTACCGTGGTGGGAATGATCGACGCGGGCACCCTGAACCGGTGGGTCGAAATGATCAAATCCGGCAGCGGTCGAGCGCGTGCCGTATCCCTGGCGGCGCTCGTGGTGGGCGCGTTCCTGGTCCATGCTTCGGTGTAAGGCGGACCACCGGTCCATCACCGATCAGGGATGGTGGTGCAATGCACCCGGACTTCCGATTCAGGGGCACTTAATTCTGACTTCCATCCGGACGTACTCCGCGTGGCCGGGGGAAACTCCCCCGGGGGATGCAACATCCGTGAATGGCAGTCGATGTCTACGAATCCACATCAAAGCCTGCTCATAGCGGAGGGCATAACCATGGAAATTGAACTGATAGAAATACTCGATGCGCTCCGTCGTTATCCGCCCTTCAACTCGCTGGACGATGAGACCCTGGAATCCATGGTGAACGATATCCAGGTCCAATACGTGCGTGCTTCCAATACGGTCATGGAAGCCGGCCAGGAAAACCAGCACCTCTATTTCATCAGGAGCGGGGCGGTGGAAGTGCGGATGAAAAGCGGCGAGTTGTATGCAAGAGCCGGCGAAGGAGAGCTGTTCGGTCACATCTCCCTGATCCGCCATGGCAGGTCCGCATACACCGTAACAACTCTCGAAGACTCGCTGTTCTACCTGATACCATCCCGATGGTTCGAGCGACTGCAGGAACAGAACGAACACTTTTCCGAGTTTTTCGAGCTCGCCGAGGAACAGCGGCTGCACACCGCCCTCACCCGGGCCCGGGAATCCAATGATGTCTCGCTGATGACCTGTCACGTCTCCGAGCTGATCCAGAGACAGCCCGTCATGGTGGAAGCAGACGTCAACATCCGGGAGGCGGCCCGGACCATGGCCGGGGAAGGAGTTTCCAGCCTGCTCATCATGCGCGACGGACGGCTGGCGGGCATCGTGACCGACCGTGATCTGCGAAACCGCGTCATCGCCGCCGGCGCCGGGTATGACGACCCCGTCGAGAGCATCATGACCGAGAATCCGGTAACAGGAGACCGCAAAGACTTCGCGTTCAAGACCATGCTCACCATGATGAGGAACAACGTCCACCACATCCCGATCCTCCACAACCGCCATCCCGTGGGGGTCGTCAGCGTCAGCGATATTGTTCAGTATGAATCCCACGGCAGCGTTTATCTGATTGCAGACCTGTTCAAGCAACAGGACGTGGCGGGCCTGAAGGAAATCAGCAGCCGCCTTCCGCAGACCTTCGCACAGCTGGTCCGTGCCGATGCGAATTCCGCCATGATCGGCAATGCGATCTCCCACGTCGGGGTAACGATTATTCAACGCCTCCTGCAGCTGGGGGAAGAACAGCTCGGTCCGCCCCCCGTCCCCTACTGCTTTCTGGCGCTGGGTTCCCAGGCACGCGAGGAACAGATCATCAAGACGGATCAGGACAACGCCATGGTACTGGACGACCGCTTCGACGCGGCCCGGCACGACGAGTATTTCAAGGCGTTGGCAAAGTTCGTCAGCGACGGGTTGAACGAGTGCGGCTACGTGTACTGTCCCGGCGACATCATGGCGACCAATGACCAATGGCGCCAACCCCTGGCGGTGTGGAAGGAAACATTCAACGACTGGATCAACAAACCGAACGGAGAAGCCCTGCTCCGTTCGTCCATCTTCTTCGACCTCCGCGGCATCCACGGAGAAACCCGGTTCGCCGACGAGCTGCTCGAGTTCATCAGCGAGAACACGCTCAATAACAAGTCCTTCCTGGCCCACATGGCGCACAACGCCACGCGCCGAAAGCCCCCGCTGGGGTTCTTTCGCCAGTTCGTGGTGGAGAAAAGCGGTGAGCACAGCAAATCCATCAACCTCAAGGCCCGGGGGGTCGCGCCGGTAATCGATACCGTCCGTGTCCACGCCCTCGGGTGCGGCAGCCGGAAAGCCAACACCTTCGATCGACTCAAGGACGTAGCGCAGTCCTCATTGCTTACCGAAGGCAAGGCCAACGACCTGATCGATGCCCTCGAGCTGATCGGAATGGTGCGTATACGCCACCAGGCTGCCCAGATCGAGGCGGGCAAGCCGCCGGACAACTATGTCCAGCCGGATATGCTGTCCACTTTCGAGCGCCGTCACCTGAAGGATGCATTCCAAATCGCGTCACGCATGCAGGAGTTCCTGAAATACCGTTACACGGCACGCCGCACGAACTAGCCTTGATTGGACAAAAAGTCGATCATTGGTGAATCGGGAATCCCGCCGTTGTCTGAGCTGGGCCCGGGAAAATCCGGCTTCCCATCGAGCCACCGAATGTTGGGTCGGCAACACGCATGCGGGTCGGCCTTCAGGACTGACAGGTCAGGCATAAAGGCTGACCCGCATGGGCTTCGTTTTATCATGTCAAGGTCAGTAGTGTGCCCCATCACTGATATTTTAACTGTCAAAGCGTGTCTGAGCTGTCAGGGGCCGGAGCACTCCCGCAGGCCGGTGCCGGTCAGAGAATCGGCGCCGGGGCATGGGGCCGGTGCCCACCAGTCGCTGAATGGTGCAATCTTTGCAGCGGGCTGCACCAGGATCGTATTCATACAGGGCCTGTTGCTCGAAACCCCGCCGCGGATCGGGGCGCACATCCCGTTTTCCGGCGCCGACCGGCCATGAGGACAAACCCGACGGGCTGGCTCGTCGCCAGGGAAGACTGGCGGGAGAAGTTCGCGGTCCACGCGGCCCGGGCTCCGGAAGGGCCGCTCCAGGCGTTCTACCGGAGCGAGCTCCCCGCCCCGGATTGTCCACTGAGCGACGTATCGATGGTGTCCATCGACCTGGAAACCACCGGTCTCGACCCCGATCGGGACAGCATCGTCAGCATCGGATCCGTCTATCTCGACACTGAACGCATTCGTTGCCGGGACGCACACCACTGGATTTTTCGGCCGGATGCGAGCCTGTCGAGCGTGTCCGTGACCATCCACGCGATTACCCACAGCGCCGTGAGCAGGTCGCCGGAGCTGGAGAGCCGGTTTGACGATATTCTCGACATCTTGGCCGGCAGGATCGTGGTGGCGCACTTCGCGCCCATCGAGCGCCGGTTTCTCCAGGAAGCCGCCCGCCGCATCTACGGATATCCGCTGTTGTTCCCCATCATCGACACCATGGAGCTCGAAAGACGGCACTACCGGAAGGGATTGCGGGGTCTTTTCTCCCGGGTCGGCTCTCTCAGGCTCGATGCCTGCCGCAGCAGGCTCAACCTGCCGCGCTACAAGGCCCACCACGCCCTCACGGACGCCCTCGCCACCGCCGAACTGCTCCAGGCCCAGGTTGCACACCGCTACCGGCCGACGGACCCGATATCGAAGTTCTGGGTATAGATCCGGTTCGTGTTTCGTGATGAGTGAACGGTGATCGGCGCACAAACCACCGGTCAGCCGTACGGCTTTCGCAGCCAGCGCGTCGATCGTTCCTCGATAACGATATCGGGCTTCTCCTCTTCGATCACCCTCAGCATGCCATCCAGCGGCACCGGGCTGGCGGGAAAGTAGTGGATGTACTCAAACGTCTCCGACAGATAGGGCATCATCGCCACCGAATAGGAATCGCGGAACATGAGCAGCCGGCCGGCGCCGGATTCACAGCGGGTCGAGAACGCAGTGTTGTTCTGATCCGTCATGGTGAACTCCTCGGGGAGCCCTTCGTAGACGGCGCATTCCGGCCGCCAGTCCGCTGGATGAATCTCGATCTCTGGAAGCTCATCCTGCATGCTCAGGGTCCGGGAGAGGTCCTTTCCGGGGATCTGGCGCCTCGCGAAGTCGTCCGGGCTCAGCCGAACCCGGCGCAGCCCGGGCACGCTGTCGTCCAGCCGGTCCATCACGGCCCGGTAGCCGGCGTATGCGCCCCATGCATTCCAGTGCGTATCGGTCCGGTGATAGGGGCGCAGGTACTCCTTCGCCTCGAACAGGGCCGGACGCAGGTCCAGAAACGGCACATCCGTGTGCTCGCGCAGATAGGCGACCAGCTGGTCGACCCGGGCGGTCTCGCGTATCCGGGTCATGGAGGCGGGCAGCTTCTCGGGATAGACCATATGCTTGTTGGGCGCGAACACGAAGAGGTACTCAATGCCGATTTCCTGCAGGGCCTCGTGCTTATCGGTGAGCACACGCCCCCATTCGACCACCTCGGCGTCGCTGTACGGCCAGTTGTTGCGGATATCTGCGATCTGCTCCCTGCCTGCCTGGAACATCCAGCCGTCCCGGCCGAAGATCACGTTTCCGGCCCGCGACACCTGGAACACTTTTACCTCCAGCAGCCGATACAGGTAGATCAACTGCTGCCGGAACCCGAAATGGTCGTTGAAGAACTCCTCGAACTCCGCCGTGAATGCCTCCGGTGCGTCGATATCGAATTCCGGCGCCGGCGCGAGGGTCCGGTTCTCAAGCTCGGAAACCTCCTGCTGCGGGGTGACCAGCATGACCGTCAGCGGCACCCAGATCACCGCCACGAACAGCAGCACCAGTACACGCCTGCCGGGTTTCGTGAACAACATCAGTAGCGCTCCCCGCCACAGATATCGCGGCTGTCAGAGCACTTCTCAACCAGCCGATGCCGGAGCACGCCGCAGGCCGCCCCCGTTTCGAGATCCGACGCCGGGGATTCGGGCCGGACCAACGCCCGCGGCTCGCCGAATTGCGTATTGTCGGTGGCGGCGCTCACTAGAAACGGAAATAGATGAATGGATTATGGGTCCCCGCCGCCAGATGCAGAGACGCCGCGAATATCAACAGCATCAGAGCACCGATCATCGCGGTGTCGACGAGCGCACAGGCCCGTGGCTGCAGATCCGCCAGGCGCCGCCGCAGCGCCGGCCAGACGGGCGTGCTGCCGATGAATCCGCTCACCAGGATCAGTACCGTCAGCGGATCGACGTACATGGCCGCATGATGAAGCAGCCCGTCGCCGTCGCCGAACCCGAACATGGCCGCCAGATACAACAGCGCGTGGTCGAGAGTTTCGGCACGGAAAAACACCCACGCGACAATCACGACGAACAGCACGTAAGCGTGCTGGACCGGCCTCCACAACTGCCACACCCAGCGGCCGAGAAATGTCCGCTCGCCGGCGAGAAACGCCCCGTGGATCAGACCCCAGATAACGAAATTCCAGCTCGCCCCGTGCCAGAGGCCGCACAGGAAGAACACCACCAGAAGATTCACGTAAACGCGCCGGGGAGAAACCCGGTTGCCGCCGAGAGGTATGTACAGATAATCGCGAAACCAGCGTGACAGGGAAATATGCCAGCGGCGCCAGAACTCGCGCATGGACCGTGAAATATACGGATAGTTGAAGTTGATCAGAAACTGGAATCCGAACATCCGGCCGAGGCCGATCGCCATGTCCGAGTAGCCGGAGAAGTCAAAATAGATCTGCAGTGTGTAGGCGATCGCGCCTATCCAGCTCACGGACGCCGTCAGCTCGTCCGCCGGAATCGCGAAAATCCGGTCGGATACCTCCCCCATGGGATTGGCGATCAGCATCTTCTTGCCCAGGCCGATCACGAACAACACCACCCCGCCCGCGAACAGATCGAGGCTGTGGGAACGCTCCCGCAGCTGTTCATCGATATGGTGGTAGCGCACGATGGGGCCGGCGATCAGTTGCGGGAACAAGGCGATATAAAGCGCGCTGTTGACGGGGTTCGTCTGGACGCGGGCGTCGCCGCGATAGATGTCCACCACGTAGGACATCGCCTGGAATGTGAAGAAGGATATGCCGATCGGCAGGTGAACGGGATCCAGGCCCCAGGTTGGCAGGCCAACCGCCTCCAGGACCACATTCATGTTGTCGGCGATGAAATTGGCGTACTTGAACCAGCCCAGGAGCAGAAGGTTCGCGGCCAGGGTGATTCCCAGCGCGATCTTCCGGGACCGTTGCGCCCGGCATGCGTCTATGATCCGGCCGCCGGCGTAATTCAGGGCCACCGAGGTCAGCATCAGCAGCACCAGGAAGCCTTCGCCCCAGGCGTAGAACCCGAGACTTGCGGCGAGCAGGTAGGCGTTGCGCAGCGACCGGGGAACGAGATAGTACCCGGTCAGCACCAGGGGCAGAAAAACGAACAGAAATATCGCCGAGCTGAATACCATCAGTGAGGCCCGTGCGCCCGACTACCGGCGATCAGGAAGGTGTACGGGGGTGGATACACGGCACGACGCTCGAACCCAACCTCCGGACAAGGTGTCGCCCGGCTCCTCCGGCGGGCCTGCCCGGCGCCGCGTCGCCGAAGCGGGACCAGGTATCGGCGGGCACGATACATCATTTTCCAGGTACGGCCGATTCCGTGAGCGCAGCAACCTCACCTTCGTAGCCAAAGAGCCTGATGTCCTGCTCATAGCGCGCCGCTGCCACTCGCGCAAGCGCCGGCGTGTAGGCCTCGACGTAGCTGCGGTGCGGCGACCGGTTGTAGTGCGCCAGCGCCGGCAGCCCGAACTGCTCGCGGACCTGTCCCCAGTCCCGGTCCAGAGCCTCGAAGCGGCCGATGAAATCCACCGTCGGCTCCCCCCGGAAATACAGGAACCGGTGCTGGGAGCGGAAATGTATATCCGCCATACGGTCCGGAATTCCGGCCACTGCATGGACGAACTCCTCGAACGTCATATCGGATCTAAACGTTTCGCCATACCGCCAGAACTCGAGCGGCATGTTCTTCAGTCTGCCGTAGAGAACGATCTTCTGCGTATAACACGAGTACAGCCTGTCCAGAGGATTGCGCACGAAGCCGAATCCGGAAAAGCCGGTCTGTCTCAGGGCCGAAACCGGCCGGTACTGCCATCCGGCCAGGTGCGGGTCGCCGTGGTAGCCGGGAAGGACCACGGAAGCGATGGCCGCCTTCATGGACCGGTTCGCGACCTTCGGCGTGGGTACGAAGCACATCTCCAGCTCCGGCACCACGATGCCCGTTGATACGTCGAAAAGATACGTGTAGCGCATCAGCGGCATGGACCGCAGCCATGGTACGGCTTTCAACCGCCGCTTCCCCTGCTCCACCAGCCGCAGGCCCGCCACACGCAATGCCTTCTTCACGAATGTATGGTTTTCCCGTGCAGTTCGAACGTGGCGATAACCGGCAGATGATCGCTCGCGATGCGTGCCGTGTGATGACGGCACCGGTTCACGGACAACAAGCGCAGGCCGCCGCGATAGTAGATCCGATCCAGCGCCCCCCGCGGCGTAAACGACGGGTAAGTACGGATGGCCTTGGGTCCCGACTCCGTCTCGCGGTCAGTGGCGCAGCGGAAGCCCATGCCCTCCACGAAAAAGGCGCGCAGCATCGATCGCCAGTCGTTGAAGTCGCCGCCCAGCAGGCACGGCATCCCCCGATCCAGCGCGCCCAGCTCCCGGGAGCGAGCCAGGATTCCGGCCTGGCGCTGGCGCTCCCGGGCGCTCAGCCCCAGGTGGAGATTGAACACGTCCAGGCTCTCGCCCGGGCCCGGATCCGCGCCCAGCGCCACCGTCGTATGCTGACAGCCACGTCGCTTGCGCTCATCCACGGTCAGGTCGATATTCCGTTCCCGGGTGATGGGATAGCGGCTGAGCGTGGCATTGCCGTATCGCCCCTTGCGCAGGCTGACGTTGTGCCCCATGGCGTAATAGGGATAGTTCAACTCCTCGGCGAGCGCCTTCGCCAGATTCATTCTGCGGCTCCGGGGCACACCTTCGTCAACCTCCTGGAGCAGCACGAGATCCCCGTCGTGGTCAGCCAGAATGTCCACGATCCGGTCCAGGCGGAACCGCCGGTCCAGCCCTATCGCCCGGTGAATGTTGTAGGTTACGACTCGGAATTTCACTGCAGGTTCATCCCCATGTGCCCCGGCCGGAATTTATACAGGGGCCGGCCGGGAAATCCCAGCACGCGGCGGCGCCGAATCGCGGCGTCGATTTCCGAAGGCCGGCGGCCGCCGTCACAGATAAGGCGTCATCAGCCTGGCCACCCCGTCGCGAAGCTGCACCGGCAGCGGCCGGTTGCGCAGCGCTTCCTGTGTCACCGGATGCGCCGATGAGATCACGAAATCCGCGTACCGCTCCAGGCCCATCGCCAGAGCCGGGTCGAAAGTTTCCAGATTGAACTCGAAATTCAGTCTCAGGCTGCGCGGGTCCCAGTTCGCCGAGCCCACCAGGCACCAGGTTCCGTCCACCACCAGGTACTTGCTGTGATCAAAGCCGCCGCTGCTGAACCAGACCCGGCATCCGGACCGGAGCAGACGATCGAGTATGGTATTCGCCGCCCACTGCACGAATGGCCAGTTGTTGCTGCCCGGCAGCACGATATCCACCTCCACACCCCGAAGGGCGGCGTGGCTCAGAGCCATGATCAGCTCGTCGTCGGGCAGGAAGTACGGGGTTCCCACGAGAATGCGCCGGCGCGCCGCACCCACTCCGCCGAGCAGCGTCCAGCGGCACTTGTCAAAGTCCTCGTCGGGTCCGTCTGGAATGCCCCGTGCCAGGGCACGGCCGGCGTGTTCCGGCTCGCGGAACCAGCGAGTGCCGGCCAGGCGTTCACCAGTCGTGAACCCCCAGTCGTCCGCGAAGACCTGGACCATCTGAGACACGACGGGTCCCGCCACACGGAAATGGACATCCCGGGCAAGGGGCGGGTTCCCGGATTGCTTGGCGCTGATGTTCATGCCGCCGGTGAAGCCGCGGCAGCCGTCCACCACCAGAATCTTGCGATGATTGCGCAGATTGAGGTAGGGCATCCGCCAGGGCAGCAGGGAATGTATGAACAACGCGTAGGGAACACCACTGCGCCCGAGGCGCCGGCCGATGGGCGGGAACGTGTAATACTGGCCGGCGCCGTCGATCAGCACGCGCACTTCGACGCCGCGCTCCACAGCCGCGCCGAGGGCCTCGATGAACCGTCCACCCCAGTCATCGTTGCCCAGGATAAACGATGACAGCCCGACGCTGTGACGGGCGCTCCCTATCGCATCCAGCATGGCCGGATAACATTCCTCTCCGTTGCGCAGCATGTCGATGCGGTTGCCGGGAAGCAGCGGCGTGTCGTTGACCCGGTCCATCAATCTGCGCAGTTCCCGCCATTGGTTTCCCGCCGGCAGGGCGGTATCCGCCACGCGCGTTTCCGCACCCCGACCGCCTGCCCCTCCGTGGGGCCGCAGCAGCCGGGCGCGGCGCGCTATCCGGTTGATGCCGAAAACGAGATACAGCAGGCCACCTCCGACCGGCACCAGCCAGACCAGGCCGATCCAGCCCAGAGAGCCGCGGGGATCGTCCCGGTGGATCAGGATATGCAGGCTCGCGGCGACGCTCACCGCCAGGGACAGTGCGGCCAGCATCAGGGGCCAGAACATATGCAGCCAGACTGTGACGGCGGTCAGCATTCGTCCGGGGCGCTCGGCGGTTGATCAGGAGCCCGAGAGGCTAAGCGATCCGGGCGCCCGGGCCAACTCCGTCCGGGACCGGGCGGGCCGGACCCGCGCCCGTCTCATGCACCAAGGCATTGATTTGCCGGACTTTTTGGCGCCCGGACGGCGCATGTTTTCAAAGGGGTGTCGCGAATGCGACTTGCTTCATCCAGCCAAGCACTATAATTTTGGCAGCTACCAACCAAAGAAGAGGAAGTGTAACTGATGACTAAACGCATAAAAATCGAGGGCCGGGTACATCCCCTGGTTCACGATCTGGCGGTGGATCTGCAGAACAAGCGGATAGGCCGTCGGAGTTTTCTTCGCAGTGCGACGTTGCTGGGTTTGTCGGCGACGTCGGCGTATGCGCTGTTGAGCCGGATTACTGGCGAGCATATTGTTCCGGTGGCGCAGGCGGCCGAGGGCAAGATGGGAGGAGTGCTGCGGATATCGATGTCGGTGCAGGAGATGACGGATCCGGCGTTGTTTGACTGGACGGAGAAGTCGAACATAGCGCGCCAGATTGTGGAGTACATGACGGTGACGGGAGCGGACAATATCACGCGGCCGTATCTGGCGGAGAGCTGGGAGGCGTCGGAGGATCTGACGGAGTGGACGTTTCACCTGCGCAAGGGTGTGAAGTGGCACAATGGTGATGATTTCACGGCGGAGGATGTAGCGTTCAATTTCAGTCGCTGGCTGGACCCGGCGACGGGCTCGTCGAACATTGGTTTGTTTTCGGCGATGGTGGAGGATTACGACACCGGGGAGAAGGATGAGGAAGGCAATGCGAAGATGGGCAAGCGGGCGATCGACAATGCGATCAACATTGTAGACGACCACACCATCCGGCTGCGCAACAAGAGCCCGCAGCTGGCGATCCCGGAGAATCTGTACAATTATCCGGCGGCGATTGTGCACCGTGATTTTGACGGTAGTCTGTCGGCGAACCCGAACGGTACGGGGCCGTACACGCTGGTGGAGCACAGTGTGGGCCAGAAGGCGGTGCTGAGGAAGCGCGAGGAGCCGTACTGGGGCGAGAGCGTGGAGCAGCCCTATATCGGGGGTCCGATTTACCTGGACGAGATTCACTACATAGACCACGGAGCGGCGTCGGCGGCGCAGCTGGCGGCGTATGCTTCGGGCCAGGTGGATGCGATTTACGAGTTTGACATTGCGTCGCTGCAGATGGCGCAGAGTCTGCCGGACACGGTGATTCACGAGACGCAGACGGCGCAGACGGGTGTGGCGCGGATGCAGGTGGACAAGGAGCCGTTCAACAACCGCAAGCTTCGCCAGGCGATGCAGGCGTGCATCGACATCGACCGTTATCCGGAGCTGGTGTACGGAGGGCGCGGGCAGCTGGGTGAGCATCATCACGTGTCGCCGATACACCCGGAGTATTTTGAGCTTGGGAAGCCGCAGCGGGACGTGGAGAAGGCGAAGCAGCTGCTGGCGGAGGCGGGCTACGAGAACGGTATTGATCTGAGCATAGACGTGGGCAATACCAACGGACCGTGGCAGCAGCAGGTGTGCGAGATCATGAAGGAGCAGTTGTCGGCGATTGGTGTGAATCTGAGTCTGAACGTGATGCCGTCGTCGAAGTACTGGGAGGTGTGGGACAAGACGCCGTTCGGATTTACGGCGTGGACGCACCGGCCGCTGGGGACGATGGTGCTGAGTGTGGGCTACCGCACCGGGGTGCCGTGGAACGAGTCGCGGTATGCGAATCCGGAATTCGATGCGGCGCTGGACGAGGCCGAGTCCATACTCGATCCGGACGAGCGTCGTGGGAAGATGGAGAAGGTGCAGCGCATACTGCAGGAAGACGGGGTAATCATCCAGCCGCTGTGGCAGCCGAAGTTCTTCGTCGCCCACAACAAGGTGAAGAACATGACCGCCCACCCGACACAGTATCACCAGCTCCACAAAGTCTGGATCGACGCCTAAAACGCATCGATTCGAGCTATCAAGGCCGGGAAGCGGTGGTTCACCGCTTCCCGGCTTTTTTTCGTCTCGAGCCGGTCACCCTGCGTCGTATTGGGGCACACACACGGTCAGCTGCCCGTCCAGGCGACGGACGCTCATGGAGACACCGTATACCGCCGACAGGCGTTCCGCCACCAGCACTTCCTCCGGCCTGCCGGCGGCCAGGACACCACCGTCGTGCATCAAGGCCACGTTGTCGGCGACGGCAAACGCGTGATCCGGGTTGTGGGTGGACAGCACGACGCCGTAGCCCGCCCGGGACAGCCGCGAGATCTCCCCGATGATCCTGGCCTGGTTGCCGTAGTCCAGGCTTGCCGTGGGCTCGTCCAGCACGAGTATGCGGGTATCCTGCACCAGCGCCCTCGCGATCATGACCATCTGCCGCTGGCCGCCGGAGATACGCGAGTAGTCCGAGTCCGCCAGTGCAAGGATGCCGAGTTGCTCCAGCACTTCACGGGTCCGGGCGTGATCCGGCGCGCCGGGGGCGCTGAACAGGCCCTTGTGCACCTGCCTGCCCATCATGACGACATCGAACACACGGAACGGAAAGGTCGGTGCGTGCTGCTGCGGCACGTAAGCGATCCGTTCGGCGATTTCGCGGACCGACAGCCCGGCCAGGGACCGGTCGTCGATGCTCACCTCCCCCGACAGGGGCGGAATAACGCCGATCAGCGTCTTGAACAGCGTGGTTTTGCCCGACCCGTTGGGGCCGAGCAGGCAGGTCACCTCGCCGGGCCGGACCGCAAGATCAATACCGGACGCCACCCGGGTGCGGCCATAGCCGATCTGGAGACCGCGGGCCCGCAGGGTCACGACCATACCCTCCGGCCGCGTGCCAGCAGCAACACGAAGATCGGCGCACCGATGAGCGAAGTGATGATGCCGAGCGGCACCTCGGTCGAGGAAACCGTCCGCGCCAGCGTATCCACCGCGAGCATGAACGCGGCGCCGATCAGGGCCGCCGCGGGAAGCAGGCGCACGAAGCCCGGGCCCACGAGCATGCGGGCGAGGTGCGGGATGATCAGTCCCACCCAGCCCACCACGCCGGCGAAGGACACCACCGCCGCGGTCATCAGCGTAGCACCGGCGATCAGAACCAGACGGGTCTTCTTCACATCAAGCCCCAGCGAACGCGCCTCCTCGTCACCCATGGAAAGGATATCCACTTTCCACCGCAGGACGACCAGTGGCAGCAGGCCCAGCAGAGCCACAGGCAGGGCGGCGGCCACATCGTCCAGATTCACGGCCGCAAGGCTGCCGAGCAGCCAGAACGTGATGGCGGGAAGCTGGTCGTAGGGATCGGCCAGGACCTTGATCAACGACGTCACGGAACCCGCCAATGCGCCGATCACTATGCCGGACAATACCAGGACCAGGACCGAGTCCTGCCGGCGCACGGCCGACGCGATGAGCAAGACCATGCCCACGGCGCCGAGACCTCCCAGGAACGCCAGCGCCTGGATTCCGAAAACCGACAGCGAGAGGAAGATGCCGGCCACGGCACCCAGCCCCGCGCCCGCTGACACACCGAGAATATCCGGCGACACCAGGGGATTGCGGAAAATCTGCTGGTAGACGGTCCCGGCCGACGCCAGGCACGCTCCCAGCACCAGCGCGGCGGCGATGCGGGGCAGGCGGATGGACAGGAGCACGGACATCGACTGCCCGTCCGGCGCCGGGCCGCCCGTCAGGGCCGCCCGGAGAACGGCGAGAACATCGCCGAAATCCAGCGGGTATGCACCCACCAGGGCGGCGGTACCGACCAGCACCAGGAGGACGGCAGCGAGTACCGGGAAAATGGTGAACATCCGCCGTCCGGTGCCGGGTCTGTCGCCTATCGAGGGGTGCGACCTTTCGCCCATTGAATGCTGTGGTTCAGTTTAGGGAATCTCTCATCAAGCGCGTCATTGCGAGGAGCGGAGCGACGAAGCAGTCTATAAACCGTTGATTAGCAAGCAATCCGGATTCCTTCTCTACGCTCGCAACAACGACTTGTCCAATTGATCAGAGATTCCTTGGTTTCCGAAAGATCCGTGTGATCAGCGCACTGGCAGAGGCAGCGGGCCGGGGAGGCCCCACGGCATACCCGGTCATTCATTGACCAAAGCAGCCAACACACCCCGGAATCCGCTTGTGGATTCTACACCAAAACCCCGGAAACCGTTTCCCGGTATGGTTCTTCCGCGAGTATTCTTGAATAATGCGGGCCACACAACAACGGACTGCATTCATGCCGCGAACGAACAACGAATCAGGGGACCTGGTGGAGTGCCGCCATCTCATCATCGGCGGCGGCATCATCGGCTGCTCCATCGCCTACCATCTCGCCGCCGCGGGCGAGCGCGACATCGTCCTGCTGGAAAAATCCGCACTGACCCACGGGGCGACCTGGCACGCGGCGGGGCTGGTGGGACAACTCCGGTCCTCGCGCAACACCACCAGAATGCTGCAGCAATCGGTCGAGCTTTACGACCGGCTGGAGGCCGAAACGGGCCAGGCCATTGACTGGAAAAAAACCGGCAGCCTGCGGCTCGCCTGCTCGCCGGAACGGGTGCAGGAAATCAGGCGTCTGGCGACCATGGCGCGCAGCTTCAGTCTGGAGATGCACATCATCTCGGGCGCGGAAGCCCACGACCTGTTTCCGCTGATCGACCCCGGGCCTGTCCTGGCAGCGGCCTGGGTGCCTTCCGACGGCCACGTCGATCCCGCGGGCCTGTGCCAGGCCTTGGCCCGCGGGGCGAGGCAACGCGGCGCGACGATCATCCAGGGCGAGAAGGTCGTCGATGCGAAGCGTCGCGCCGGCCGGATCCAGTGCGTGGTCACGAACCGGACGGTCTATCGGGCCGACAACGTGGTGCTGGCAGCCGGCATGTGGAGCCGCGAAATCGGCGGGATGCTCGGCGTGAACATCCCGGCCTGCGCGGTGGAGCACCAGTACATCGTCACCGAGCCCATCCCGGACATGCCGCCCGGCCTGCCGACGCTGCGGGACCCGGACCGCCTGGTCTACTACAAGCCGGACGCCGGTGGGCGGCTCGTCATCGGCGGCTACGAGGACGACACGGTACCGTTCGGCGAGCGCGGCATCGACGGGGAATTCGACCAGCAGCTGCTGCCCGAGAACCTGGAGCGATTCGAGCCCCTGGCGGAACTGGCGGGACAGGTTACCCCGATCGTCAACCGGGTCGGGGTGAACCGGTTCATCAACGGGCCCATCCCCTACTCCGCCGACGGCGATTTCGTCATGGGCAGGGCACCCGGCATGAGCAACCTTTTCGTTTCCACGGGGTTTCTCTACGGCATCGCCGCCGGCGGCGGGGCCGGGAAAATGATGGCGGAGTGGATCATCGACGGCCGGCCCTCGCTGGATCTCTGGCCGCTCGACATCCGCCGCTTCAGCTTCCTGCACGGCACGCGCGCTTTCATGTATCCACGCGCCGTGGAGCACTACGGCCACCATTACAAGATGCGTTATCCGGGCCAGGAGAGCGAGGCGGCGCGCGGGCTGCGGCGAAGCCCGGTCTACGGACTTCTGAAACGGCAGGGTGCCGTGTATGGCTCAAAGAACGGCTGGGAGCGCCCCAACTGGTTCGCGCCCGAAGGCGTCGAAGCCATCGACCGCCACGGCTTCGACGCGGCAAACTGGACGCCGTACGTGGAGACCGAACACCACGCGGTCCGCAACCGTGTTGCATTGATCGACCAGACGAGCTTTTCCAAGCTCGAGCTGCGCGGCCCCGGCGCCCTCGACGCCATACAGACACTGACTGTATCCAACATGGACAAGCCGGTCGGCTCGGCGATCTACACCCAGCTGTGCAACGAGCACGGCGGCGTGGAAGCCGACGTCACGGTCACCCGCACCGCCACGGACTGCTTTTACATCGTCACCGGCAGCGCTTTCGGCGTACATGACTCCGACTGGATCGAGTCCCACCTTCCCCGGGACGGATCCGCATACCTCATCGACGTCACCTCGGGCCGCGCGGTCCTCAACCTCTGCGGGCCCCGGGCCCGCGACGTACTGAGCGCCGTCGTCGAGGAGGATGTCTCCGGCGCGGTATTTCCGTTTGCCGCCGCCCACCCGCTGACCCTGGGCGCCGCACCGGTGCTGGCCGTGCGCATCGGCTTCGTTGGCGAGCTGGGCTGGGAGCTGCATGTCCCCACCGAGTTCGCCGCCTATGCCTGGGAGCGCCTCTGGGAAGCCGGTCTGGCCCACGACATCGCCAACGCCGGCTACCGGGCCATTGAGAGCCTGCGTCTGGAGAAAGGCTATCTGTACTGGAGCGCCGATATCACACCGGACTACACCCCGGTCGAGGCGGGGCTCAGCGGGCGCGTGCATCTGAAAGCCAAGGGGGACTTCATCGGCCGCGCGGTGCTGGAACGCCAGAAACGGGAGGGGCCGCCGCGCCGTCTGGGACGCCTGGTCTCCGATCGCCGGCTCCCCGTCTCCGGCGGCGAGACCCTGCTCTCAAACGGAGAGGTCGTCGGCCTGGTCACCAGCGCGGGGTACGGCCCGACCATCGAGAGGAGCGTGCTGTACGGCTATCTGCCGGCGTCCCTCGACACGATCGAGGATTTCGAGATCGAGGCGTTCGGCGAACGGCACCCTGTGCGGCGCGGCACGGCGACGATCTACGACCCGCAGAACCAGCGACTGAAGTCCTGATTAATTACACCACCGAGGAGCATGCGATGACTGATGAAAGAATGGAAATTACCGACGCGATGCGCCGCATTCCCGGGTTCGAGGCCACCGCGCCCGCGGACCTGACTATCGAGCGGCAGGGCGGGCTCACCAACCGGGTCTACCGGGTCGACCTGGGAGACGAGCGCTACATCCTCCGGCTGCCGGGCCGGGGCACGGAAGACATCATCGATCGCGAAGTCGAGCTGCACAACGCCCGAATCGCCGCCAATGCCCGCGTCTCCGCCGAAGTGCTGTTCGGCGACCCGGAAACGGGAATCATGCTGACGCGCTACATCGACGGTATCGTGACCATGACACCCGCGCTGTTCGGGCAACGGGAGGGCGCCGCGAGCCGGGCCGCCCGGGCGCTTAAACGCATGCATGACTGCGGCGAGGATTTCCGGTTCCGCTTCGAGCTGTTTGCCATGATCGACGATTACCTCGCCGTACTGGACGGGCTGAATGCCGAGCTGCCCGCGGGCTATCACGATGTGGTCGAGGCGGCCCGGCCGGTGCGCGAGGCACTGGACGCCCGCCCCACGCCGCTGGCGCCCTGCCACTGCGACCCCCTGTGCGAGAACTTCCTGGATGACGGCGAACGCATGTGGATCGTGGATTGGGAATACTCCGGTATGAATGACCCCGTCTGGGACCTCGGTGACCTGTCGGTGGAAGCCGGGTTCGACGAAGCCCGCGACCGGGAGATGATGCAGGCTTACTGCAACGGCGAGCCGGACCCGGCGCTGTTCGGGCGCATGGTCATCTACAAGGCGATGTGCGACCTGTTGTGGACGCTGTGGGGCTTGATCCAGCACGCCAACGACAATCCCGCCGAGGACTTCTGGGCCTATTCGACGGGACGCTTCGAGCGCTGCCAGGCGTTGATGGGCTCGCCTGAATTCCCCGGCCACGTGCGTGCAGTGCGGACGGGATAACACTTCCGCTGCCGGTGTACCGTCGCCGGTCCCCGACCGATGCGGGCGGGGATTTACATCCTGATTCGCGCCATGGCCGGATCGTACAACGGCTCGAGGTGCAGGCTGGCCGGAACGCGAACGGTGGCGACCTCGAGCTCGTATTCGCCCTGCTCGAGAAACGGCGCGTCGACACCGTCCGGATTCCGGACATAGCCGTAGCCGATGGGCCTGCCGATGGTGTACCCGTAGCCCCCGCTGGTGAGCCAGCCGACCCGCCGGCCGTTGCGGTATATGGTTTCCCGCCCCAGCAAGGGGATGTCCGGGTCTTCGACCGTAAAGCACGCCAGGCGCTTGGCCACGCCGCCGCGCCGCTGGGCTTCCATCGCTTCCCGCCCCTTGAACGGAATGTCCTTCTTCAGCTTCACCGCCCAGCCGAGGCCGGCCTCCATGGGGGTGTGGTCCGGCCCGATGTCGCTGCCCCAGGCCCGGTAGCCCTTTTCCAGCCGCAGGGATTCGATGGCCCGGTAGCCGGCGTTGCGCAGCCCGTGCCGGGCCCCGGCCTCGGCGATCGCCTGGTAGACGCCGACCGCGTATTCGGCGGGGACGTGCAGCTCCCAGCCGAGTTCGCCGACGTAGGTCACCCGCATCGCCAGCACCGGGCAGGCGGCGATACCGATGCGGCGGGCGGTGCCGAAACGGAACGACTCATTGGACAGGTCCGCCCGGGTCACCGCCCCGAGGATCTCCCGTGATGCCGGCCCCATCAGTGACAGCACGGCATGGGCGGAGGTGATGTCGAACAGCTGGGCATTCGAACCCGCAGGGATGTTGCGCCGAATCCAGTCGAAATCGTGGGTCGCGAAACCGGTGCCGGTCACGATATAGAATGCATCGGTCTCGATCCTCGCCACCGTAAGATCGCACTCGACCCCGCCCCGGTCGTTGAGCATCTGGGTATAGGTCAATCCGCCGGCGGGCTTGTCCACATTGTTGGCGCAGATCCAGTTCAGGGCGCCGAGGGCATCCGGTCCCTTCAACACGAACTTGGCGAAGCTCGATTGATCGAACAGCACCGCGGCTTCGCGGGCCGCCCGATGCTCGCGGCCCACCGCATCGAACCAGTTCGGTCTTTCGAAGCTGTAGTGATCCTCCGGGACTTCCCCGGCGTCGAGATCCGCGAACCAGTTGGGACGTTCCCAGCCGAGCTTCTCGCCGAAACAGGCGCCCCGCGACTTAAGCAAGTCGTACAAGGGAGAGCGCCGGCACGGCCGCCCGCTGTCGTGCTCCTCCGAGGGCCAGGCAATGGTGTAGTGCTTGCCATAGGCCTCCAGCGTGCGTGCGCGGACCCAGTCGGTATCGAAATGGGGCCGCCCGAAGCGCCGTATGTCCACCGGCCAGAGGTCGTACGGCGGCTCGCCGGACCGGATCCATTCCGCCAGCGCCTGCCCGGCGCCGCCGCCGGCGGCGATCCCGAAGGCGTTGAACCCCGCGCCAACGAAGAAGTTCGCCAACTCCGGCGCCTCGCCGAGAATGAAGTTGCCGTCCGGGGTAAAGCTTTCCGGGCCGTTGATGAGCTCCTTGACACCCGCGGTCTGCAGCGCCGGCACCCGCCCCAGCGCGAGAGTCATCAATTGCTCGAAGTGCTCGAGGTCGGAGTCCAGCAGGCTGAAGTGAAATCCTTCCGGGATCCCGTCCACGGCCCAGGGCAGCGGGTCGGGCTCGTAGCCCCCCATGACCAGCCCGCCGACTTCCTCCTTGAAATAGGTCAGCCGGTCGGGATCCCGCAGCGTCGGCAGAGCCGGTGTGACGCCGTCGATGGGCTCGGTGACCATGTACTGATGCTGAACGGATACCAGCGGCACGTTCACCCCGGCGGCGGCGGCCAGCGCCCGCGACCACTGGCCGGCACAGCACACCACCTTCTCGCATTCGATGCGGCCCCGACTCGTCTCGACGCCGGCGATTCGTCCGTCCCGGACGTCGATCGACAGAACCGCCGTCTCCTCCCTGATCACCACCCCGGCGTCGCGCGCGCCGCGGGCCAGCGCCTGGGTGATGTCCGAGGGGTTCGCCTGACCGTCGGTGGGCAGGTAGGCGGCGCCCACCACGTCTTCGATCTGCATCAGCGGCCACAGCTCCAGCGCCTCGCGCGGCGTCAGAAGATCCATTTCGAGCCCGAACGAGCGCGCCGTGGTGGCCTGCCGCTTGACCTCGGTCCAGCGCGCTTCATTGCAGGCAAGCCGGAGCCCGCCGTTCATCTTCCAGCCCGTGGCGAGGCCGGTTTCCGCTTCCAGGTCACGGTACAGGCTGACGGAATTTCCCAGGAGCTGGGTGATGTTCGCATTGGAGCGCAGCTGCCCCACCAGGCCGGCGGCATGGAAAGTCGAACCGGACGTCAGCTTGTGGCGTTCCAGCACAACGGTGTCGTTCCATCCCAGCTTGCCGAGATGGTACGCGGTGGAGCAGCCGACGATGCCGCCGCCGATGATTACCACTTTCGCCGATGTGGGCAAATCCGTCATGTCCGGTCCTCAGTGTTGTTGGAAATCGCCGAACGCCGCCTCGAAGCGCTCCAGATTCTCCGCGGTGTAGGCCGTGTAGTCGAAGTCCAGCTCGGAATGCAGCTCCGAGACCATGCTCCACATGGTCTCGCGAAGCAGGGACGCGCACTTCATCGCCGCGTAGCCGCGCTGCAGCGCGGCGTCCACCGGCCGCTCAAAGTAAGTCTCGAGCAACCATTGCTCCTGCACTTCGCTCAGGCCGTTGTTGGAGGCCAGCCCGCCCAGGTCGAACAGCGGGCTGTTGAATCCCGCGTAGTCCCAGTCGATGAGCCAGATCCGGTCGCCGTCATCGATGAAGTTGGCGGCCAGAAGGTCATTGTGGCCGAACACCACGTCGATCCGTCCGACTGCCCGCTCCAGGGCGGCGGCCGCCTCCCGCAGCGCGGGCAGCCTGCCGGCGTGCGGGCTGCCCCCCTCCTCCAGGGTCCAGCCGTAGTCCCGGATGACATGAAACACCCAGAACATCAGGGCGGGGCCGCGCAGCCGGTCGGGGATCGCATGATGGCAGCGCTTGACGAGGGGCAGTATTTTTTCCAGGTTTTCAGGCCGCCGGACATCCGCTTCTCCCAGCGTCCTGCCCTCGATGTAGTCGATCACCAGCACCCCCGCTTCGTGGTAGCGCACCGCCGGCGAGATACCGGCGGCCTCCGCGGCACGGCTGGCTGCCAGCTCGTTGAAGCGCATCACCTGGTGGACCGGGATGTCGTCGCCAACCCTCACCACATACTTCCGGCCGCCGTCATCGACGACGAAATTCACATTGGTGATGCCGCCGTCCAGGGGGACGGGTTCCACGGGTCCGGTCCAGATCGGCAGGGCTGCGGCCCTGGACTTTGCATCGGTCATGGTTTCACCTCCTCCGGGAACTACGCGAGTCCCAGCCGGCGGCGGGTTCGCACCGCACCCGCCGCAATCAGCCGGTCCGCAATGATGGCAATGAAAGCAACGGACACGCCGGCGACGATGCCGCGCCCGGTGTCCGCCTTGGTCAGCGCGATGTACACTTCCTGGCCGAGCTCCCGCGTCCCCACCAGGGCGGTGATGACCAGCATCGACAGCGCCAGCATGATGGTCTGATTGATGCCGAGCATAATCTCGGGCAGCGCCAGCGGCAGCTTGATACGGGTCAGAAGCTGGCGCCGCGTACACCCGCAGACAACGCCTGCTTCCGCCAACTGGGGGTCGATGGAGCGCACACCGTGGGCGGCATAGCGAACCGCCGGCGCCAGGGCGTAGAGAATCACCGCAACCATCGCCGTGAAATCCCCCACCCTGAAAAGCATTACCACCGGAATCAGATAGACGAAACTCGGCAGCGTCTGGAGGGTATCGATAAATCCCTGCACCACGCCGTTGGCACGCTCGTTCTGGGCCGACAACACCCCGAGCGGTATCCCGATCAGGCAGGCCATGATGACGGACACACCGCACAGGTACACAGTCACCATGGCCTCTTCCCACAGCCCGTTTACCAGAATGAACGTCGATAGTGCGAAGCACAGTACCGCCAGCCGGAACCGGCCGAGCTGCCAGCCCGCCAGGGTCAGCAGCAACACCACCCAGGGCCAGGGCAGTCCCAGCAGAAACCGCTTCACCGGAATCATGAAGTGTATGAGCATTGCGGTCTTCACGGCTTCGAGCTGGTCGTAAAAGCTGACGTTGACCCAGCGAACCAACCCCTCCCAGAAACCGCCGGTGGTTGCCTGCGCGCCGGGGGGGTAACTCTGGACCGGCGGCAGAATGAGACCCACCAGGCCGGCGCCCAGCACCACGATCGCGCAGGTGACGAGCCAGGGATGGCGGCGCAGGTAACCGGCGGGCTGCTGGTCGAGCTTTGCCAGGGGCCGGCTCGCGAAGGCCTGGCTCAAACGGTCCAGGGCCACCGCCAGCACGACAATGGCAACTCCTGCCTCCAGTCCGCTGCCGATGTCGAGGCGGCGCAGTGAGGTCAACACGTCGTAACCCAGGCCGCCGGCGCCGATCATTGAGGCGATGATCACCATGTTGAGGGACAGCATGATGACCTGGTTGACCCCCACCATCAGCCCGGGCCTCGCCGAAGGCACCAGGATCCGCCAGGTCATCTGGCGGCGGGTGCAGCCGACCATCTGGCCGAACTCCCGGATCTCCTCCGGGACGCCGCGCAGGGACAGCGTCGTGACCCGCACCATCGGCGGCATCGCGTATATCACCGTTGCGATCAGCGCGGAGACCGGGCCGAAGCCGAACAGGAACAGGATCGGTACCAGATAGGCGAACACCGGCACCGTCTGCATAAGGTCCAGAACAGGCGTCATCAGACGGTTCACCCAGGACCACCGATAGTTGGCGATACCGATCAACAACCCCCCCACCACCCCCAGCGGCACGGCGATCATGATCGAGGCCAGGGTCACCATGGCGCTCTGCCACTGTCCAAAGACCGCCAGGTAGGCGAAGCACAGTCCGACGAAGGCCCCCAGCTTCCAGCTTCGGGCGTAGTAGCCCATGGCGGCAACCACGACGATCACCGCAATCCAGCTCACGGACGGGACCAGCTCGACGGCCTCGTCGCCCTGGCCGTATCCGAAGCCGTCCACGAGCAGGGCACGAACGAAGTCGTAGGGCTGCGCCACGACCCAGGAAACAAACCGGGTCAACTGGGTAAAGGTGAACAGGCCTAGAGTGGCGTCATTCACCAGCCAGTTCATGAACGCACTGATCTCGTCATTCAGGGGAACACGGAGACCGCGGGGCAGGTCCATGAGCCAGTCCGCGCTCATGGCGCGCGACAGCGACTCGCCGGTGTGCGCCAGGACGAATGTCGCAGCGGCCAGGAACAGCCAGAGCGCCGCATTGCGCGACAGGACTACAGGACCGATACGCATCATCAGTGGGCGGAGCGGCCGATGAGCACGTCGACGATCACCTGCCGCCCAATAACACCGATGGTCCTGCCGTCGTCGTCAATCACCGAGAAGGGCCGGGGCGACGCCTCGATGCGGTCAGCGACCTCCTCGACGCGGGCCGCCGCCGGAACGCTGCCGGCGGTTTCCCCGTCCGGCGCGCCCGCTGTCATCACCGAACCAATGGTAAGCACCTTGGCACGAGGGATATGCTTGGTGAACTCGGCGACGTAGTCGGAAGCCGGCGCCAGAACCAGTTGCTCGGGCGATGCAATCTGTATGACTTCGCCGTCCTGCATGATGGCGATCCGGTCGGCCAGGCGGATCGCCTCGTCGAAATCATGGGTAATGAAGACAATGGTTTTGTGGAGCATGTTCTGCAGCCGGAGAAATTCGTCCTGCATTTCCCGGCGGATCAGTGGGTCGAGCGCGGAAAACGGCTCGTCCAGGAACCACAGCTCCGGTTCCACCGCCAGGGAACGGGCGATGCCGACGCGCTGCTGCTGGCCGCCGGATAGCTCCCGGGGAAAGTAGTTTTCCCGGCCTTTCAGGCCTACCAGATCGATCACCTTGCGCGCGGCTGACTCCCGGGTCTCCCGGGGTACCCCCTGCACGTCCAGCGGAAACGCGACATTCTGGAGTACGGACAGGTGCGGCAGCAGGGCGAAGTGCTGGAATACCATGCCCATCTTGTGGCGGCGCAGCTCGATCATCTCCTGCTCGTCCGCCTTGAGAAGGTCCCGGCCGTCGAAGATGATCTCACCGGCGTCGGGCTCGATAAGGCGCGACAGACAGCGTACCAGCGTGGATTTGCCGGAGCCGGAAAGCCCCATGATGACGAAGATCTCGCCCTGCCGCACCTCTATGTTCGCGGCGCGAACCGCGCCAATCAGGCCGGCGCGCTCAATCTGGTCCCGGCTCGGCGATCCGCCGTGCTCAGCGAGCAACCGGTCCGCGCCGTCGCCGAACAGCTTCCAGATATCATGGCAGGAGAGCTTGACGGGATTGTCCTGCATAACGACCTCGTGGCCTTCGCCGCACGGCGCCGAATGTCATGACCGGCGGATTCTGTTGAAGGTAAAGTCCGTGATCGGCGGCGGTCTGGCGGGCGACGAGTTGACGAAGCAGGCCCCGTCCATTCCTTCGCCGGCGTTCCGGACCGTCCCGCCGTGACCCCTTTGGCCGGGCTGGTGTGAACCGCGCCGCAGTGCAACCGGGAAACCCCGGCCGGCGATGGCACCGGCCGGGGTACGCGTCGCCGCTTACCGGCCGATCCAGGCCTGCCAGGTATCTTCGTTGCCGGCGATCCAGTCGGCGACCACTGCTTCCAGATCCTCACCTTCAAGATCCACCGCAGCCACCATTGCGCCCATCTCGTCGTTGCTGATACGGAACGCTTTGATGGCGGAATGGGCCCCGGGCCATTTGTCCTTCACGCCCGACCAGGCGACTTTCCAGATGGGGCCACGCGGCTTGGCGCAGTCGTAGGCCATGTCCGGGTTTGAGCCCCAGGCGGGATCGTCGTAGCACTCGGCGGTGTACTCGGGAAACTCGACCCACTCGCCTTCATACTTGATGGGCGCCCAGTGCGGGGCGTATACCCACAAGAGGATCGGTGCCTGCCGCTGATAGGCGGATTCCAGTTCCGCGAACAGGGCGGCATCGGTACCGGCGTGCACGACCTCGTAGTCCAGCTCCAGGGCTTCCACGCGTTCATCGTCAAAACCACCCCAGGTTACAGGACCGCCGAGGTAGCGGCCTTTGGGCAGCGTCTCGGGGGTTGCGAACAACTCGGTACAGTCGTTCAGGGCTTTCCAGTCCGGCAGGCCGGGGCATTGTTCCTTCACGTACGCCGGGTACCACCACTCCTCGATCGCCTTCATGCCGGTTTCCCCGAGGTTCTCGACCTTACCGGTGGCGGTGGCTTCATCCATCGCCTCGCGGCCGGTGGTCTCCCACATCTCCATGGCCACGTGCAGATCGCCGGATTTCAGTCCGGCGAACTGGGCGATGTAGTCGGCCTGTACGTATTCGACGTTGTAGCCGGCTTCCTCGAGCACACTGCCCATCAGCCTGGTGGTGATGTGTTGGCCGGTCCAGTCGTGCAGGGTCAGCTTGATCGGGTCTTTGGATTCGACCTCGGCGGCCGCGCCTGCGGCGGCACCCAGGCCGACGACCAATCCGAGCAATGCCCCGATCTGTTTCAGGTTTCGCATGTCTTGCTTCCTCCTGGTGGGAATCGTTTTCTGTGCGTTGTCATGAAGTCGCCCGTTGACGGAAACACCGGCGCGCCGGGACGAATCGGCACCATGCCGGTACCGTTGCCATTGTCCGAATCAAAACCAACAGTTGTCAACAGTAATTACGGAATTTGTGGCTTTAAGCGCCCTATTTGTTGATTTACACCAGATTTCTGCGGGATACTTCGGAATTGTGGCCGACGGCGCCCCGTATCCGTGCGCGTCCACGCCCTGAAGATTCGCCACCCACAGAGACCCGCTCATGCACGCGACGCATCGTGAAATGGAAATTCTGGAGGAGCTGCGGCTGTCGGGTTCCTGCCGCATCCAGGACCTCGCCCGCCGGCTGAACGTCTCGGAGGAAACAATACGGAGGAACGTGAAGAACCTCTCGCGGCAGGGCCTGGTGCGCAAAGTGCACGGCGGCGTATACATACCGGAGGCGCTGCGGGAGCCCAGCTTCACGCAGCGCATGAACGTGAATCCGGATGCCAAGCGGCGGATCGCCGCGCACCTGGCGGCGCTCATTCACAACGGCGATTCCCTGATCCTGGACATCGGCTCCACCACCGCCTACGTAGCCCGCGCGCTGCGCGAGCATCACAATCTTTTCCTGGTCACCAACTCCGTCGCCGTCGCCCAGATGCTGGCGACCCGGAACAACAACCGGGTATTCCTGGCGGGGGGCGAGCTTCGCCCCCATGACGCCGGCGCTTTCGGCAAGGAAGCGATCGCATTCGTCCGCCAGTTCAGCGTGCAGTACGCCGTCCTGTCCGTTGCCGCGATCGACGCCGAAACCGGCTTCATGCTTTTCGATCTGCAGGAGGCGGAGTTCTCCCGCGAGATTCTCGAGCGCGCCGAGCGCTCCATCGTGGCGGCCGACCACAGCAAGTTCGGGCAGCGCGCGCCCATCCGGATTGCGGAGCCGGCTGCCTTCGATATGCTCGTCACTGACGAACCGGCGCCGCCGGACATCGCAGCGGTCCTGGCCGATGCCTCGGTAACGGTGAACAACACCAGCGAACCGGCGCCCGTTGTCGGAACCGGAGAGCGCGGCGATGCCTGACGGAGACTTCGCAGGACTCCTGGACGCGGCGGAAGCCATCGCGGCGCAGTCCACGGGCCAGACGATGCAGTACTTCCGGTCCACCTTCGACGTGCACAACAAATCGGACGCAAGCCCGGTCACCATCGCGGACCGTACCACCGAGACGGCGATCCGGCAGGCCATCAGCAATCGTTACCCCGACCACGGAATCATGGGCGAGGAGCACGGCGCCGCCGGACTTGACCGGGAGTACGTCTGGGTGATCGATCCCATCGACGGCACCAAGTCATTCATCTCCGGGGTGCCGCTTTTCGGCACCCTTATCGGCGTGCTTCGGCACGGCCGGCCGGTCGCCGGCGTGATCCACATGCCCGGCCTTGACGAGACGTTCACCGGCGCGCCCGGCCGGGGCGCCCGTTTCAACGGCGCAGCCATTCATTGCAGAAGCGGCGTGGCGCCGGAAGATGCGTTCCTGTGCTACAACGAGCTTCACAAACTGATTCGACACGAGCCGGACAGGGCCGCCCGGCTTCTCGTCACCGGGCGCTATCAGCGCCCCACCATGGACTGCTATCCCTACGCCCAGCTCGCGGCGGGCTGGGTGGACGGGGTGATCGACTACGACCTCGACCCCTACGACTACCTGCCCCTGGTGGGTGTGGTACAGGGTGCGGGCGGGATCATCACCGACTGGGACGGGGCGCCCCTGGGGCTCCGGTCAGACGGGACCGTGGCGGCCGCCGCGTCGCCCGAGATTCACGCCGCCCTGCTGTCGGCGCTTCGGGACTGAAGCACCCGCCGCCCGCGGCACCCCGGGCGGCTTTCCCGACAGCGTCGATCACTTGAATTCATCGTCATCACGACCCCATTAAACAGAGTTCACCTCCCCGGCTTCCCGAATGCAGCATACTCGTACGGAAATGCCCGCCAGTGGCCGCCGCGACTGGCAGACACTCGGCACGCTGACACCGTACCTGTGGGATTACCGCTGGCGCCTCGGCGGTGCACTGGCACTGCTGGCATTGGCCAAACTGGCCAACATCGGCGTGCCGGTGGTTCTGAAGGAAATCGTCGACGGACTCGACACCTCCGGCCAGGCTGCCGCACTGCTGACGGTGCCGCTGGCCCTGTTGGTCGCCTATGGCCTGCTCCGCTTCTCCACTATTCTGTTCCAGGAACTGCGCAACGCGGTGTTCGCCAAGGCGGCGCAGCGGTCCACCCGACGGATCACCCTCAAAGTATTCCGCCACCTGCACGACCTGTCCCTGCGCTTTCATCTCGATCGCCAGACCGGGGGGCTGTCGAGGGACCTGGAGCGGGGCAGCCGCAGCATCACCCAACTGCTGAACTATATGATCTTCAGCGTGCTGCCCACGATCTTCGAGATCCTGGTGGTCTGCGGCATTCTTCTGGTGAAATTCGATCCCTGGTTTGCCGTGGTCACCCTGATCACGGTGGTGGTGTACTTCGTATACACGTACAAGGTCACCGAATGGCGCATCAAGTTCCGGGTCCAGATGAACCAGGCCGACTCCTCCGCGAACACCTCCGCCGTGGATTCCCTGATCAACTATGAAACCGTCAAGTACTTCGGCAACGAACGCTGGGAAGCCAGGCGCTACGACGACAACCTGCGCACCTGGGAGAAAGCCTCCATCAAGAACCTGGTGTCGCTGGCTTTTCTCAATATCGGCCAGGGTGTGATCATCGGCGGTGGCCTGACCATCCTGATGGTGATGGCGGCGCAGGCAGTCGTGGCGGGCACCATGACCATCGGCGACTTCGTCATGGTGAACGCCTTCCTGATTCAGCTGTACATCCCGCTGAATTTCCTGGGCACTATTTTCCGCGAGGTCAAGCACTGCCTCACCGACATGGAGCAGATGTTCGGCCTGATGGACGCAGCGCCGGAAGTCCGGACCCGGGAGGACGCCGAGACCCTGGACACCCGTGACGTATCGGTGCGCTTCGAGCACGTTGAGTTTGCCTACGACGAGAATCGCCGGATCCTGCGGGACGTGGACTTCGAGATACCCGCCGGCCGGAAAGTCGCCGTGGTGGGGCCCAGCGGCTCGGGCAAGTCGACCCTGGCCCGGCTGCTGTTCCGGTTCTTCGACGTTTCCGCGGGGGCGATACGGATCAACGGTCGGGACATCAGGGAGCTGGACGCCGACTCCCTGCGCGCCGCCATCGGCATCGTCCCCCAGGACACGATCCTGTTCAACGATACCATCGAGTACAACATTCGCTACGGCCGGCCCGACGCCACGAAACACGAGGTCATGGAAGCGGCCGCCCTGGCGCAGCTCGACTCGTTCATTGAATCCCTGCCGGACGGCTACGAAACCCTGGTGGGGGAGCGCGGGCTCAAGGTGTCCGGCGGTGAGAAGCAGCGCATCGCCATCGCACGCACGCTCCTCAAGGACCCCGCCATCCTGATCCTGGACGAGGCGACGTCGTCCCTGGACACACGCTCGGAAAAAGCCATCCAGTCGGCGCTGGATCGGGCCGCGAAGGACCGCACCACGCTGGTGATCGCCCATCGACTTTCAACGGTGGTGGACTGCGACGAAATCCTCGTGCTGGACCAGGGCCGGATTGCGGAGCGCGGAACCCACGAAGAGCTCCTGGCGCTGCAGGGGCACTACGCCGAGCTGTGGCAATTGCAGCAGAAGCAGGTGGAGGTCCCCGATGAACCCTCGCTGGCCGCGATGCCGCGGACGTCGACCTGATTTCCAGCACTGGTATTGGCCCGGTTTGAGGGACCTGTAGGTCGGGCGCCAGCCCGACATCCACCCTGTAGGTCGGGCGCAAGCCCGACAATTATTTCCAGTCGGGCTCGCGCCCGACCTACAACGCCGGCTGCACCAGCGGCGTCGGGAGGGCTTCCGGCACGCGCTCGAGCACGAGAAAGCTGTAATCCTGGGGATTCCGCTCGTCGCTGTTAAAGTCCTCGCGGCTCACACAGGCCCATTCATCCTGGCCCAATTCTGGAAACCAGGTATCGCCTTCGAAGGCCGCGTGGATTTCGGTCAGGTAAACCCGGTTCGCCTCCCCCAGCATCTGCTCGAACAGTCGGGCCCCGCCGATGACCATCAGCTCGTCACAGTCGCCGGCAGCTTCCCGCGCCGCCGCCGGTGAGTCCACCACTACGGCACCCTCGGCTTCATAATCCACCCGCCCGGTCACGACGATGCTGGTGCGTCCCGGCAGCGGCCTGCCAATGGATTCCCAGGTGCGGCGGCCCATCACCATCGGGTGGCCCATGGTGATCTGCTTGAAATGCTTCATATCCGCGGGCAACCGCCAGGGCAGCCCGTTGCCCGCCCCGATCAACCGGTTCTCGTCCATCGCCACCACCAGCGAGATATCCATCAGGGTATTTTCAAGAATAATGCGATTTTTGAAATGCTCATCAGACTGCAACCTCCGCCCTGATGTGGGGATGGCATCGGTAGCCCTCCAGCTCGAAATCCCCGTACTCGAAGTCGAAGATCCCCTGCCCGCGGTCACGGATCTGCATCACCGGCAGGGGATGCGGGTCGCGCTGCAGCTGCGTCTCCACCTGCTCGAGGTGATTGGAATAAAGATGCGCGTCACCAAACGTATGGATGAGCTCACCGGGTTCCAATCCCGTCACCCGGGCGATCATCAGGGTAAGAAGAGCATAGGACGCGATGTTGAACGGCACACCCAGGAAAATATCGGCGCTGCGCTGATACAACAGGCACGATAGCCTGCCCTCTGCCACGTAAAACTGGAACAGGGCGTGGCAGGGCGGCAATGCCATGCGCTCGATATCGGCGACATTCCAGGCGCTGACAATCAACCGGCGCGAGTCGGGATTTGACCGGATCTGGCGGACGAGCCGGTCGATCTGGTCGACATGCCCGCCGCCGGGAAGCGGCCAGGACCGCCACTGGCGGCCGTAGATTGGGCCGAGGTCCCCCGCCTCGTCCGCCCATTCGTCCCAGATCCTGACGCCGTGATCCCTGAGATACCGGATATTGGTATCCCCGTTCAGAAACCACAGCAGCTCGTGAATAATCGACTTGACGTGGAGCTTCTTGGTGGTGACCAGGGGGAACCCTTCCGCGAGATCGAAGCGGGTCTGGTAGCCGAACACGCTGATCGTACCGGTGCCTGTACGGTCGTCCTTGGGGACCCCGTGTTCCCGCACATGCCGCATGAGCTCCAGATACTGCCGCATCGGATCGATCAGCGTTCCCGAATGATCACATATCCGTCTCGTCGACGTCGAACTGGCCGGTCAGCCGCCGCCGGACGTGGGACCACGACAACCCGGCGGACAGCACGCCGGCCAGGCCGAACTGTATGAGGTAGACGGTCAGCTTGATGTTGTCCTTCGGGATCGGTAGGAAGGTCAGAACCACCCAGATCAGGGCGCCGAAGAACACGATCGCGAGAAACGTGCCCAACGCCCCCAGGGACCGGAAAGTGGCCCGGATGAAGATGACCCAGCCTATGAGGATGAGCACACCCACCAGCGCCATGAGCGCCAGCATCTGGTTGCTCGTCTCACCGTCTCCGAACGCCTGCGCCCGCGCCCAGTGGAAGAACGACAGGCCTTCGGGATTGTAGGTGGCAAACACGACGGCGATGGCCAGCAGGAGCCGGAGAAAGTACCCGCCCCAGGAAAATCGTTTACTCATGAACTCTCTCTTCGTTTTGACCGGTCGGGCGATTATAGGCGTAAAAGGACAAGCGGCTCATCCCTGATCCACCCAGCGGCGGGCATTCCTGAATATTTCAATCCACGGCCCGTACTCACCCCACTCCCGCGGTGCCCAGGAATGCTGCACGGTCCGCCACACTCTTTCGGGATGCGGCATGACCACCGTGACACGGCCGTCCGGGGTGGTAACGCCGGTGATTCCCGACGGCGAGCCGTTGGGGTTGTATGGATAGCGCTCGGTGGGGGCGCCGTAGTTGTCAACGTACGCCAGGGCCACCAGGTTGTCCGCCCGCAGAGCGTCCGGATCGGTGTCAAACCGTGCGCGGCCCTCGCCGTGCGCAACCACTACGGGCAGCCGAGAGCCCGCCATTCCGGCGAAAAATATCGACGGGTTGTCACGGACCTCCACCATCACTTCCCGGGCCTCGAACTGCTCGGAGCGATTGCGCACGAAATCCGGCCATTGCCCGGCCCCCGGTATGAGGTCGCGCAGCTGGGAAAACACCTGGCAGCCGTTGCACACGCCCAGTGCGAAGGTGTCCGGCGCCTCGAAAAACGCCGCGAATTCGCCCCGCAGCATGTCATCGAAGAGAATCGACTTGGCCCAGCCGCCTCCGGCCCCCAGCACGTCGCCGTAGGAAAACCCCCCGCACGCGACCATACCCTTGAACCGGCCGAGATCGACGGCCTTCCCGGCGATATCGGTCATGGTGACGTCGATCGCTTCGAAGCCGGCGCAGTCGAATGCGGCCGCCATCTCCACCTGGCCGTTGACACCCTGCTCGCGCAGTATCGCCACCGCCGGCCGGCTTCGTCCGGTGGCCACGGCGGGCGGCTCGTCGCTGAACGCGAAAGTCAGGCTCGCCGAAAGGCCGGGATCGTTCTCGTCCAGCAGCCGATCGTACTCGGCATCCGCACAATCCGGATGGTCCCGCAGACGCTGCATCCGCCAGCTGGTGCGCGACCATTGCCGATGCAGGTCGGCGCGCGGCCGGTCGACGAGTACCCGGTCGCCGGTGCGGATCCGGATCCGCCCGTCGGGACGGAGCACCGCCACTTCCCGGCACAGGGCGTCGAGCCCGAAGCGGGCACAGATCCTCCCGACGCGGTCGCGGTCCCCGCGGCGCACCTGCAGCACCACGCCGACTTCCTCGCTGAACAGCATCGCCAGCGGATCCGCCGACTGCGGTACGCTGATATCCAGGCCGACCCGGCCCGCGAACGCCATTTCCAGCAGCGCCGCCGCCAAGCCGCCGTCCGAGCGGTCGTGGTAAGCGTATACCAGTGACTCTTCTCTCAGCGCGGCCAGGGCGCCCGCGAGCGCGGCCAGGCGCGAGGCGTCCTCGATGTCCGGAGCTTCATCCCCGAGCTGGCCGTACACCTGCGCCAGCGCCGAGCCGCCCAGCCGGTTCCGGCCCTCGCCCAGGTCGATCAGCAGCAGGACGCTGTCCGGGTCGTCGGCCAGTTGAGGCGTCCAGGCGTCGCGCACGTCCTCCAGCACAGCGAACGCGGTCACCACCAGCGACAGCGGCGCGGTCACCTCGCGGGCTACGCCGACATCGTCCTCCCAGGACGTGCGCATGGACATGGAGTCCTTGCCCACCGGGATGGATACGCCGATTGCGGCGCAGAACTCGCCGACCGCTTCCACGGTCTCGTACAGCACCGCATCCTCGCCCGGCGAGCCGGCGGCCGCCATCCAGTTCGCGGACAGCCGTACCCGTTCGAGCCCGGGAACGGGCGCGGACAGGAGATTGGTCAGAGCCTCAGCCACCGCCATCCGGCCGCTGGCGGGCCCGGAGATCAGTGCCAGCGGCGGCCGCTCCCCCATGGCCATCCCCTCGCCCTGGAAACCCCGATATCCGGCGAGGGTGACGGCGGCATCCGCCACGGGTACTTGCCAGGGCCCCACCATCGGATCCCGGCTGATCAAGCCCGTGACCGTGCGGTCGCCGATGGTGACCAGGAACGACTTGTCGGCAACGGTGGGCAGGCCCAGGACGCGTTCCAGCGCTTCCTCGACATTCACGTCCCTGAGATCCAGCGCTGCACCTTCAGCGAGCCGGGACGCGACCTCCCGGGTCATTTTCGGCGGCTTGCCGAACAACAGCTCCATATCGATGTCGATGGGCCTGGCGGCTTGGTCCCGCTCCGTTCGCCACTCGTCATCCAGTACCAGGCGGTCGTCCTCCGTCGCCCGGCCCACCACGCAATACAGCGCTTTCTCGCGGCGGCAGATCGTCTCGAAGCGCTCGAGCGCTTCAGGGTCCACCGCCAGCACGTAGCGCTCCTGGGCTTCGTTGCACCAGATCTGCATGGGCGACATCCCGGGCTCGTCGTTCAGTATGCGCCGCAAGTGAAAATGCCCGCCGCGGCCCGCGTCGTGCACCAGCTCGGGCAGGGCGTTGGATAGGCCGCCGGCGCCTACGTCGTGAACGGAGATGATCGGATTGGCCCCGCCCTGCTCCCAGCACCGGTCGATGACTTCCTGGCAGCGCCGCTGCATCTCCGGATTGCCCC
Source organism: Gammaproteobacteria bacterium (assembly GCA_034520625.1). Classification (GTDB taxonomy): domain Bacteria; phylum Pseudomonadota; class Gammaproteobacteria; order Arenicellales; family JAANXG01; genus JAANXG01. The sequence continues at coordinate 165,424 of JAXHNI010000007.1, forward strand.
GCTGCACCGACGCGAAATCCAGATCCTCGCTGCTCGACCCCGAGCGGACACTGGACGCAGCGCCGCCGCCCAGGCCGATCAGCATCGCCGGACCCCCCAACACAATGATGCAAGCGCCCGGGGGAATCCGGCGCTTGGCGACGTGCTCCGCCCTGATGTTGCCCAGGCCGCCGGCGATCATGATCGGCTTGTGGTAGCCGCGGCGGCCGCTCCCGGTGCATAGCTCGAAAGTCCTGAAGTAGCCACCGATGTTCGGCCGTCCAAACTCATTGTTGAACGAAGCGCCGCCAATGGGCCCCTCGAGCATGATACTGAGCGGTGAAGCGATGCGCGCCGGCGCGAGCTCTGCCTCTTCCCAGGGCCTGGGGTCGCCAGGTATGCGCAGATTCGACACCGTGAAGCCGGCGAGTCCGGCCTTGGGCTTGCCGCCGGTGCCGGTGGCCCCCTCGTCCCGGATCTCGCCGCCCGATCCGGTGGCGGCCCCGGCAAAAGGCGATATCGCCGTGGGATGATTGTGGGTCTCCACCTTGCACATCACATGCACCGGCTCCGAGTGGTACCCGTAGCGCCGGTCGTCCGGCGCGGGGTGGAACCGGTGACCGGCCAGCCCTTCGATGACGGCGGCATTGTCACTGTAGGCCGACAGCGTGAAGCGCGGGTGCCTCTCGTGGGTGCGCCGAATCATGGCGAAGAGAGAACCGGGCTTGCGCTCACCGTCGATCACCCAGTCGGCGTTGAAAATTTTATGCCGACAGTGCTCGGAATTCACTTGGGCGAACATCATCAGCTCGGCATCCGTAGGGTCGCGATCCAGGTGCCGGTACCGGGAGACCAGGTAGTCCATTTCGTCGCCGGACAGGGCCAGGCCCCAGTCGGCGTTCGCCGATTCCAGCGCCGCCCGGCCCCGCGACAGTAAAGGCACCGTCTGCAGCGGCGCCGGCGGCGCCTGATCGAACAACACCCTCGCCCCTTCCAGATCAGGGAACACCGTCTCGGTCATGGGATCATGCAGGTGCCGGCCGAGCACATCCATATCGCGGCCCGAGAACCCGACGGCGGAATCCACCGTATGCAGGGACCAGATCACGCCCCGCTCCAGCCGCCGGATGCGATGCAGGCCGCAGCGATGGAGGATCTCTGTGGCCTTTGTGGACCAGGGCGACCGGGTCCCGGTCCGAGGCGTGACGATCAGGGATGCATTCGACGAACCCGCCACCGGGCGGCTCGGACCATAGTCCAACAGTCGGTCCAGCTTGTGTCGCTCATCAGGGGTCAGCGCCCCGCCGCCGGCAGGGTCATCCAGCAATACGAAATGGACGCAATGCGCGGACAGCGACGCCAGCCCGGGAACTTCAGTCGAAATGGCGCTCGCCAGTTGCTCCAGCCGGAACTCGGAATGGGCGGGCGGACCGTCGAGGCACAGCATCGTCCCGGAAACGCTCTGGCTAATTCAGTGTTCCTCCAGGGGCACACCCAGCCGGTTGGCTACTTCCTCGTAGGCCTCGACGACGTTGCCGAGATTCCTCCGGAACCGGTCCTTGTCCAGTTTTTCCCGGGTTTTTGCATCCCATATCCGGCAGCCGTCCGGCGTGAATTCGTCCCCGAGAAGCAGATCATCGCGGTAACGGCCGAACTCGAGCTTGAAGTCCACCAGCAGCATGTCGGCATCGCGGAACAGGCGCGTCAGGATCTCGTTGACCCGGAAGGTGAGTGATTTCATGCGCTCCACCTCGTCGTCCGTGGCCCATCCAAAAGCCCGGATATGAAACTCGTTGATCATCGGATCGTGGCGGGCGTCGTCCTTCAGAAAGAATTCGAAGATCGGCACGTGCAGCTCGAGGCCCTCCTTGACGCCCAGGCGCTTGCAGATGGAACCGGCGGCGTAGTTCCGCACCACGCATTCCACCGGGATCATGTCCAGGCGCTTCACCAGGCTTTCATCGTCGGACAACAGCTCCTCGAAGTGCGTGCCGACACCCTCTTTCTCCAGCGCCTGCATGACGAATGCGTTGAACCGGTTGTTGACCATGCCCTTGCGGTCCAGCTGTTCGATCTTCTCGCCGTCGAACGCCGAGGTGTCGTTCCGGAAATGCAGGATCAGCTTGTCCGGATCGTCTGTGAGGTACACGGATTTGGCTTTGCCTGCGTAGAGATAGTCGCCTTTTTTCATCTTCGATGCTCCCGCAAAAAGAAAAAGACAGCACCGGGAAAGCGCTGTCCGATAGTCATGTCAACTAATCCAATGGCCGTTTCGCGGCTTGTCAACGGGCACGACGGATGCCAGTGGCGTTCGGCTTCGCCCGCCCATCGCCGGACGGTCAGATTATACCGGCTTTGCGCATCGCCGCCCGAACGGATTCGTGATACCGCTCGGAAAGCCATGTCATGGGGAGGCGGATGCCCCGCTCGATCATGCCCATCTCGTGCAGTGCCCATTTCACCGGTATCGGGTTGGACTCGAGAAACAAGGCCGCATGCAGGTCTTCCAGATCCCCATTGATCCGCCGCGCGGTTTCGGCGTCACCGGCCAGGCCGGCATCGCACAGCTGCCGCATCGCCCGGGGCGCCACGTTCGCGGTGACGGAGATGTCGCCCTTGCCGCCGAGCAGCATGTGCTCGCAAGCACTGCCGTCCTCACCGGTCAGGATATCGATACGGTCGCCGCAGGTCTCCACCAGCTCCCGGGCGCGGTCCAGGTCGCCGGTGGCATCCTTGATGGCCACGATATTGTCGATATCCGCCAGACGGTCCACCGTGGCGGTCAGCATGTCGCAGCCCGTCCTGCCCGGCACGTTGTAGAGAATCTGCGGGATCGGGACCGTTTCCGCAATCAGTTTGAAATGCTGATACAGCCCTTCCTGGGTGGGCTTGTTGTAGTACGGCACCACCAGCAGGGCGCCGTCCGCACCGATTTCCCGCGCGATACGGGTCAGGTGAATCGCCTCGGCGGTGGAGTTGCCGCCCGTTCCCGCGATCACCGGAAGGCGCCCCGCGGCGTGCTTGACGGTCTTCTCCATGACTTCCCCGTGCAGGTCGAAACCCAGCGTCGCGGATTCACCGGTGGTCCCCACGGAAATGATGCCCTGGGTTCCATTGTCGACGTGAAAATCGATCAATCGCTCCATGGCCGGGAGATCCACTCCGGTATCCGGGTGCATGGGGGTCACCATCGCCACCAAACTGCCTTGAAACATGGAGTTGCCTGCCTGAATAGTACCTCGGCCCGATGTTAATCGGGCGGTTGCGGAATAACAAGACGGGTCCCCCGTTGCACCGCATGGCTCGATCCGGGACAGCGGGTTTCCGGCCCGGGCGGACTAAGCGGGGATTCAGTAGCGATTCAGCCGGACCTCGTGGTAAGGTTCGGCAGCGTCGGCGGAGGTCGGACCGGCCAACTCGCCTGTACTCAGTACAAGGGCCCGTTTTTCGAATTGCCCACAAAACTATTTCAGCAGGTTTACCGAGGGGTATGAACATGATTGAAGGCCTGATCCAGCTGCCGTGGTGGGGCTACGTCATCGTAGCCGTGGTGTTCACACAGATCACTATCGCGGGCGTCACCCTGTACCTGCACCGTTGCCAGACGCACCGAGCGCTGGATCTGCATCCGATTATCAGCCATTTTTTCAGGTTCTGGCTTTGGCTGACCACCAGCATGATCACCCGGGAGTGGGTTGCCGTACACCGCAAGCACCATGCGAAGGTGGAAACCGACGACGATCCCCACAGCCCGCAGGTACACGGAATCGCCAAGGTCCTCTGGCTGGGAGCCTGGCTGTATCACAAGGAGATCGCGAACCAGGAGACGCTCGATAAATACGGGGGCGGCACGCCGGATGACTGGCTGGAGCGCCGGGTCTACACGGGCCGCCACAATCTGGGCATTCTCTCCATGCTGATCATCAATGTCCTGCTGTTCGGCGCCGTCGCCGGAGCCGCGATCTGGGTGGTACAGATGGCCTGGATCCCCTTCTGGGCTGCCGGGGTTATAAACGGCGTCGGCCACTACTGGGGTTACCGGAACTTCGAGGTTCCCGACGCCAGCAAGAACATCGTGCCCTGGGGACTGATCATCGGCGGTGAAGAACTGCACAACAACCATCACGCCTATGCGAGTTCCGCCAGATTCTCCAACAAAAAATGGGAAATCGATATCGGCTGGCTGTACATCAGGCTGCTCAGCGGCCTGGGACTTGCGAAGGTGCGGCGCACCGTGCCGGAGCTGGTGGAAGTCGAAGAAAAGCAGCAGTTCGATCTCGAAAGCGTGCGTGCCCTGGTGAATACGCGGTTCCAGATCATGGCCAATTTCGTCAGCGACGTGCTGCACGATGTCCACCGGCAGGAGGTCAGGAAGCTCGCAAACTCCGGAAACGCCGCCCATGTGCCGCTGGTGAAGCGCGCACGGCGCCTCATGACCCGGGAAAGCCGGCTGCTGAGCGCGCGGGCCAGCGCCCAGCTCTCCTACGTACTGAAGATCAGCCCGCGCCTCAACAAGGTTTATCTGATGAAGCAGCGCCTGCAGGAAATCTGGTCCAGCCACGCGCAGAGCCAGGAGAAGCTGTTGCAGGCCCTGGAGGACTGGTGCCGGGCGGCTGAGGCGTCGGGTATCGAGGCCCTGCGGGATTTCTCCCGGCGCCTGCGCCGCTACGAGCTGGCAGCCTCCGCTTAGGATTTCATCCCGGCATCCCGGGAGAAGCGGCCCGATAGCACCCGGGCGGCGGACGGGACGACTCCCCCGTCAGGTCTTGAGCTTCCTGATGATCCGCTCGTGAAGGGGACTGTTTCGGGGAACGTGGGCGAGCAGGAATTCCATCTGATCCGCCAGAACCCGCCTGCCGCGCAGATAGACGTACTCGGCGTGGGTGGGGACGAAGGGAATGGCCAGCAGCTTCATACCCGCCTGCTCCGGAGTCTGTCCAGCCTTGTGATTGTTGCACCGCTTGCAGGCCGTGACAACGTTCTTCCAATCGTCGCTGCCGCCCGCGCTCAGGGGCATCACATGGTCCCGTGACAGGTCCCGGGTCGCAAACTGCTCACCGCAGTAGAGACACAACCGGCCATCCCGCGCGAACAGGGCCTCATTGCTCAGGGGTGGGGAGTATAAACGGTTGGCCTTCACCGCCGCATGGCTGTGGCCCCGGGTCGCGATAATGGAATTCACCTCGACCATGCTCCGCTGCCGGGACAGAGCGTTCACCCCCCCGAAAACCCGGTACAGCAGCGTGCCGCAGGCGTACTCCACCTGATCCAGGTAGTACAACCGAACCGCCTCCCGGTAATTGATCCACTCCAGCGGCATTCCGGCGATGTCCGTTCTGAGCACTTGATGATCGAGACTGTACATGCGACTGATTTCAAACCGCGCCGATATTCGGACCGATGGCCGGTCCCCGCCAAAAACCGCATTAAAGCAGACAATTTACTACAAAACCACGTCAAACAGGGTTCCGGCGCGCGTTTTGCCCGCCCCGGCGCGCCTCGCGGGCGCCCTCCCCGGCCGCGGCGGGTGCGTGGAAGTACGTATATGCCGGAGCGGCCGCACCGCCCGACAATGATCAGCACCAAATACGGAGGACGAGCCAATGAGACAGCCCAATGTGGTCCAGTTTCCGGAACGGGCGAACTGCTGCGCCGATTGTTCCAAGGTCGCCAACTGCCTGGGGCTGGGTCTGGACGGCGTTCAGGCGGGCTCTATCCTCGACATCGAAGTGCACACCCGTGTGGTCCATAAGAACGAGAAACTCGTCAATGACGGCGACCGATTCCATGCCCTGTACGCGGTCCGGTCCGGAGCAATCAAGTGCTACAAAACGACCGAAACCGGCGAGGAACAGATTATCGACTTCTGCCTGCCCGGCGATATGATCGGCCTGGACGCCATCAATTCCGGATACTTCAATTGCCACGCCGCCGCCCTCGACACCAGCAGCATCTGCGCCCTGGAATTCAGCGAGATCGAGCGTCTTTGCGAAAAATCGCCGGCATTCAGGAGGGCGTTCTTCAAGCGCATGAGTGCCGGCATACTGCGCAACGAGAACTTCGTGGTCACCCTGGGGACGCGGGACGCCTACCAGCGCCTGGCGGCGTTTCTGATCGCGCTGACCGAGTACTACGGCGACCACGGCTATTCGAGGCTGGAGTTCGTGCTTCCCATGAGCCGCGCGGACATCGCCGACTACCTGAACCTGGCGGTTGAAACCGTCAGCCGCCTGTTTTCGCGGCTGCAGTCGGAAAGCTGCGTCCAGGTGAACCGGAGCGCGGTCAGCGTTCTGGACCTGAACGGCCTGTACAACGCGGCGGGCATGCGCGCGCCCCGAAACCTGCACAGCGCCCGCGCGCAGTAATACGACACGCCGCTGATCCTGCGACTTTCGGAGTGCTTCCGAGCCTTCAGCTGCGGGGCCGCGCCCGCAGGCAGCGGGTCAATGCGAGGTCCGAACTCAAGGAATGGAGCCAGTGTCAGGGGCCATCCCCCAGGGCTGTCGAAAACAGGGATGTTTGAGCCAGAGCGTACACGGATGTATTCACAGCGACCCTGGGGGATGGCCCCTGGCACTGGCGGCCCCATCGTCCGGGGCCTGGAACCAGGCCCCTTTTTACGGACCGGTGAACGGTGCAATAACAGCGGCGGGGTGCAGTAGAATGGGCACCGATTCGACCATTATGCCAATCGTCCCCGACGACGGGACCGGCGCCTGGAGTGACTGGTGACCGAATGCTTCCATTGCGGGCTGCCGACGCCGCGGGGCGTCGATCTTTCCGTAACAATAGACGGGGAGCCACGTCCCATGTGCTGTCACGGATGCCAGGCCGTGGCGCAGGCGATCCTGGACGCGGGTCATGGCGACTTCTACGAACGCCGCACCGCCCGGCCGCTGGCCCGGGCGGAACCGGTACCCGGGTCCGTCTTCCCGGCCACCGCCTATGACAATCCGGATGTGCAGGCGAAATTCGTTGACAGCAACGACGAAGGCACCTGCCGCGTGTCCCTTGTGGTGGACGGCATCACCTGTTCCGCCTGTGCCTGGTTGATCGAGCACCGGCTCCGGGAAACGCCCGGCGTCGTCGACGCCTATGTGAACTACAACACGCACCGGGCGGAACTGGCATGGCACCCGGAGCAGGTCCGGCTGAGCGAGATCCTCCAGCGGATCCGGACCATCGGTTACCGCGCCCTGCCCTTCGATCCAGCCATCCACCAGGACATCGCGCGCCGGGAGAACCGGGCATTCCTGCTGCGCATCGGGGTGACGGGCGCCTTGGGGATGCAGCTCATGATGATTGCCACGGCGATGTACTTTGGTGACGGACATGGCATGGACGCGGGGCATCGCGAGCTGTTCCGCTGGCTGAGCCTGTTCCTGGCGATCCCGATTGTCGCCTACTGCGCCATGCCGTTTTTCCACGGCGCGCTTCGGGACCTGGGGAACCGGACGCTGGGCATGGACGTACCCGTGTCTTTGGGGCTGGGCATCGCGTTCGGCGGCAGCGTCTGGGCGACCTGGACCGGATCCGGATCGGTCTATTACGAATCCGTCGCAATGTTCGTGTTCCTGCTGCTGGGCGCGCGTTATCTCGAATCCAGGGCCCGGCATCGCAGCATCGCCACCATCGAGGCCATGAGCCTGTCCATGCCGGATCTCGCCGAGCGGCGCAACGACAGGGGCGACTGGGACCCGGTGCTCGCGTCGGAGCTGGTTACCGGCGACATCGTGCGCGTACAGCCCGGTTGCGCTTTTCCGGCGGACGGCACGGTCTCCGAAGGCGCCACGGCGGCCAACGAGTCGCTGCTCACCGGAGAGTCGACCCCCATCGAGAAAACCTCAGGCAGCGCTGTTCTCGCCGGGTCCACCAATATCGACCAGCCGGTTCTCATACAGGTATCCCGCAGCCACGGCAATTCGACGGTGTCCCAGATCATCCGGCTCACCGACCGGGCCCAGGCCTACAAGCCCCGATTCGCGCTGCTCGCCGACCGGGCCGCCGCGTGGTTCATCGGCGGCGTGCTGCTCCTCGCCGCGGGCGCCGGGATTTACTGGTATACGCGGGGAGATCCGGAGTGGCTGGCCGTCGTCGTCTCGATCCTGGTGATAACCTGCCCGTGCGCGCTGTCACTGGCCACACCCGCGGCCCTGACCGCGGCGGTAAACACGCTGGCCGGCCGGTCCGTGGTACCCGTATCCGGAACGGCCCTGGAATCCCTGCCCCGGATCGACACCATGATGCTGGACAAGACCGGCACGCTCACGGAGGGCAGGCTCAGCGTGGGCGAGATTGTCCGGCACAGCGACGCCACGGAAGAAGAGATTCTCCGGATAGCCGCATCCCTGAACCAGTCATCGGGCCATCCTGTGGCACGGGCAATCAGGGAACGATGGGACCAGCCGGTCCTGCCGGTATCCGAGGGCCACCATGAGGCCGGCGGAGTCAGCGGCGTGGTGGCGGGCACCCGGTACTACATCGGCAACGCAACCTATATCCGGAATCGTACCCGCAACAGCCCGGAAGCGCCGGGAGCCAGAACCTGCGCCTGGCTGACGACACGCGGCCGGATTGTCGCCCGTATGGATCTGAGGGACCGGGTGCGGCCGGACGCCCGGACCATGCTGGAGTCCCTTCGCGAGGCCGGGATCCAGGTCCGCTTGTGCTCGGGCGACCATTCGGAAGCCGTCCGGGCGCTGGCCAGGCAACTGGGCATTGCCGACTGGCAGGGGGGCATGACGCCGGGCGACAAGCTCGAGGTCCTGCGCACGCTGCAGGAGCAGGGCCGCGTGGTGGCAGCCGTCGGAGACGGGTCCAACGATGCGCCGTTCCTGTCCGCCGCCGATGTATCCATCGCCATGGCGGGCGGCGCCGATCTGGCGCGTGTGAACGCCGACATGGTGTTGATATCCGATGCCCTGGACGCCATTCCGGAGGCGCTGCGCATCGGCCGGCGCACCAAGTCCATCATACGCCAGAACATTACCTGGGCGATTGGCTACAACCTGCTTGCACTCCCGGCCGCCGCCATGGGCGCGGTGCCACCGTGGGCGGCGGCACTGGGCATGTCGGCAAGCTCGCTCATCGTGGTTGCCAACGCCCTGAGACTGCACCTTGAGACGCCGAGCGAGGCGCGGTTACCGCAGCCCACCCTGGCAACGGTCCCCGGCTGACATGGAGATCATCTACATTCTGATTCCACTCTCCCTGGTCCTGGTCGCCGTTATAGTCGGGTTCGTCATCTGGGCAGTCAGAAGCGGGCAGTTCGAAGACCTGGAACGTCCTGCGTACCGAATCCTCGACGATGACGACACCATGGAAGCCAACCGCTCTTCCATGACGGGCGGCAGGCGCGACGGCAAATCGCGACACAACCGTTCCGTCGGCCCCTGATCCCGCATTCGCGGATTCCGGCGCTGCAGCATGATCGGCTCCCGTCAACCATGGGGACTTTGACGCACCGCGCGGAAACACGATAATGGCCGGCATGACGAACCGGGGACCTGCTCACGACAATGGGCACTTCGCGCATGAGCAACACTGATCAATCATCGGCGTCGAGCGGAGATTCAGATAGACTGCAGGCGGAGATCCTCACCTGCCACGCCGACATGGATGCGGTTTTCGACCTTTTCCCCGACGAGCGCACCGTCCTCGTGGAGCTGGACGGCGACCACAGGATAGTCCGCTGCAACCGGGGCTACGCGGCGGCCGCCGGCCGGGCGCCCGGCGACCTGGCGGGCGCCCGGCCCACGCAGCTCTTCACCATCCGTTTTCCGGTAGGAGCGCAGCCGGACGATGCCGCGGCCTCGCCGTCATACCCCTACGTTGCACGGGAGAAATGGTTCTCCAGGCAAGGCGGGCACTGCGTCGTGACATGGCTCAAACTGTGGACGTGCCACGATACGGATCACAGACGCTACCTGAAGCTAGGCGTGTATCCGGATGAGGAGCAGGACGATGACGGGGGAAACATGGAAAGCCGCGTGCAGCTTCAGGCGTTTCTCCATGCGGCGCCGGATGCCATCATTACCATCGATGACAACGGCCGTATCATAGCCACCAACCCCGCCACCGAGGAACTGTTCGGTTATCGCCAGCACGAGATGAAGGGCCGCAACGTCTCCATGCTGATGCCAAGCCCGGACAGCGAGCGCCACGATGGATATCTCAGGCATTATCTTGAAACCGGCGAAGCCCGGATCATCGGAAGCGGCCGGGAGATCACGGCACGGCGCAGGAACGGCGACACGTTCCCGGCACGCCTGTCCGTGAGCGAGTTTGCGGTAAACGGCAACAGGTACTTTACTGGAATGCTGCACGACATCACCACCAGGATCGAGGCGGAGGAGAAACTGCGGGTAATGTTCGCCGAGCACGCCCATGCGTCCCGCGTGGTGGCGCTGGGCGAAATGGCGTCGAGCATCGCCCACGAGGTCAATCAACCCCTCACAGCCATTGTCAGCTACGCGGACGCCTCCCGCAGGCTCGTCGAAACGGGCAACAAAGACACCGACGCCCTGAGCCATGCCCTGCACCGGATATCCGACCAGGGGCAGCGCGCCGGGGCGATCATCCGCCGGCTGCGGGAGTTCGTGAAAAAGAAGGAGCCCCGGCGCAGCTCGGTTGAAATAAACGAACTGATCAACGCGGCCGTGGAGTTGACCGCGCACGATGTAGAGCGTTACGGCATCGCCCTGGAATTCGACCTCGAACCGGAGTCACTCATCGCCATAGTGGATCGACTTCAACTGGAGCAGGTTATACTGAATCTCGTGCGTAACAGCATCGACGCCATCAACGACGGAGAGCAGCGAAATGGACGGATACGAATAGGCAGCCGCGCAACCGACACACATATCAGAATCTCGGTATCCGACAACGGGGCGGGCATAAAAGCGTCGGAACGTGCGAGTATTTTCGAGCCGTTCTACACCACCAAGGAAAAAGGCACCGGGCTCGGCCTGTCAATAAGCCGGTCGATTGCCGAGGCCCACGGCGGAACCCTGAACCTGGAACCCAACCCGGACCAAGGGGTCACATTCACAATCGTTCTTCCAATGTCCTGCCATGAATGAGGCCGCAAGCACCGTTTTCATTATCGACGACGATGAAGCGATTCGGGGTGGATTGTCGATGCTGCTGGCCGGATACGGATACTTGGTGGAATGCTTCTGTTCCGCGGACGCGTTTCTGGGCCGCTGCGATCAACCACTGCCGGAAAGCTGCATGGCCATACTCGATCTCAGTATGCCGGGCATGAACGGGCTGGAGCTGCAGGAGGAGATGAACCGCCGGCACATCAGGGTGCCAACGGTGTTTCTGAGCGGTGAAGGCGACATTCCCGCAGCCGTGAATGCCGTGCGCCACGGGGCCGTCGACTTCGTTGAAAAACCGGTGGATACCGACCTGCTGGTGGACAGGATCGAAGCAGCGCTCAGGCAGCAACTCGAAGAGAGCGAGAATGACGTCGGTGTCCACGAAACCCGCAGTTGCCTCGACACCCTGACTGAACGGGAGCGCGAGGTGCTGGAGAACCTGGCCGGCGGCAAGATCAGCAAGGTGATTGCGCATGACCTTGGAATCAGTGAACGCACCGTCGAGCTTCACCGGTCCCGGATACTCAAGAAGATGGGTGCCCGCAATACCACGGAGCTGCTGAATCAGGTCATCCCGGTCCTGCTGCCGAAGAGATTCATCGGCAAGTGATTTGCATCAATGTCCGTGAATGCCAAAAGTGATGATATTCGCTGCACCATCGAGCGGCCCATCACGGAGCCTGTCCCATTGAATCAATTCGATCCGAATCCACGAAACCCGCCGGCGGCCATTGTCGCCGACGACCTGCCCCTGCGCTCGTCGATCCGGATGCTGTTGACCGTCGCGGGCATGGAAGTGCGCGAGTACCGGACGGCAGGAGAATACCTGGCGTCCCGTTTCCGGCCGCACCACTGCGTGATCGTCGACTGCCCGTTGGCCGGTATCCCGGATCACCGGCTGTGCAGGGCGCTCGTCAGGCGCAGACACCCCGTTCCGGTTGTCCTGTTGACGGATTTTCCGGACATATTCCACTTTGCCGCCATCGACCGCTCGGATATCCGTATCCTGCACAAGCCGTTCCAGGGCGACCTCCTTATCGCTACGATCAAGGCCCTGACCGGCGCGGTACCGGAAGACGGGTCCGGGCCGCGTGCACAGCGGCACCCCCGCCGGTCCGCCCACTGACACCGTGCCCGCCCGCACAGAAGTATTCATCAAGCTCGTCAGGGACCACATGGGCCCACCACCCGTTGTCGTTGGCGGCGACACGAACTGCGCGGACCTGGTCGACAGAATCCGGTCCCGGCAAACCAGCGGCGCGGTGATCGTCGACGGAAGCGCGGCGCTCGCCGGTATCGTTACCGAGCAGGACATCTGCCGGAAAATCGCCTACCAGGTTTCGGGGGAAACTCCGGTGTGCGACGTCATGTCGCATCCCGTGTGGACCGTGAATGCCGACGACCGCCTGTTCCAGGCCATCGGCACCATGCGGCGCCGGGGCCTGCGCCATATGCCGGTTGTCCAGTCCGGCTCCGGGCGGATAGTGGGCATACTCGAGCTCGAGTCGGCGTTGTCCGTTGCGGCTGCCCAGATGGTGGACCAGATCGATCTTCTGACCCATGCCGCCACGCTTCCGGACATGGAGCAGGCCAAGCGCGCCCAGGCGTCGGTGGCGGAACAGCTGTTCGAGGATTCAACCGCCGCGCCGGATGTGCAGAAATTCATCACCGGCATCAACAACGACCTGTACAGGCGAATCGTCGACCTGTGTCTGCACGAAATGGCGAACTCCAGCTGGGGCCCGCCGCCGGTGAAGTTCGACGTCGTCGTCATGGGTTCGGGCGGACGCGGAGAAAGCTTTTTGTACCCGGACCAGGACAACGGCTTCATCATCGAGGATTATCCCGACGCGTCTCACCGGGATATCGACCCCTGGTTCATCGAACTGGCACGGCGCATGACCGACGGTCTCGATCAGGTGGGGTTTCCCGATTGCAACGGATACGTAATGGCGACCAATCCCTTGTGGCGCAAGTCCATATCCCAATGGAAACTGCAGATTGAGCGCTGGGTCGGCAAGGGCGCCGGCACGGTGCTGCGGCTGGCGGACATATTCTTCGACTTCACTGATGTGCACGGCGACGGCACGATGACCGACGAGCTGAGGAAGCACGTGACGGCGACCGCGCACAGGCCGTTTTTCCTCAGGGAGATGTATGAGCTCGATTCCGACCACGATGTTGCGCTCGGACCGTTCAGCCGGCTGCTGGTGGACCGCGAAGCAGGCCCGAACAAGGGCAAGTTGAATCTCAAGCTGACCGGCACACTTCCGCTGGTGGGCGCAGCTCGTATCGGCGCGCTGGCAAACCGAATCCCGGAAGTCGCGACGATGGCGCGCATCGACGCCCTGCATGACAAGGGGGTCCTGTCGGGGGATGAGCGCGACTATCTCGCCGGCGCGTTCAACCATATCACCAACCTTGTGCTCCGCCAGCAGCTCCGCGACTTCAAGGCCGGGCGAAAGATCGGCAACCATGTCGCCCCCGAAGACATCACAGAACGGGAGCGGGACATGCTGGTGGACGGCTTAAAGGCCATCAGGCGGTTCAGGAAGCGCATCCGCATGGAACTGACCGGCGACCTGTTCTGAGCCCCGTCCTGGTGTTTGCGTTCATGCGGACCGTCACATCCAGTCCGGAACCTGGCGGTGGCGCCACACCGGGCTAATGTACCCCGCCACAGATATGGCACCATTCAGCCGCGAGCGGGCATTGATCCGGTTTCAAGGCCTGCACCATCGGCCAGGGAGGCCAGTGCCGGGGGCCATCCCCCAGGGCTGTCGAAAACAGGGATGTTTGAGCCAGAGCGTACAGGGATGTATTTACAACGGCCCTGGGGGATGGCCCCCGGCACTGGCCTCAATCCCCGGCACGGTATCGCACCTGCCACGAACCGTTGGCTGCGTCGCGCCGCCTACAGACGCTCCTGCTCCCGCCGGATGTGGAAAACCCGGTTCGACGCCTCGAGAACCCGGCCGAGCGTCGCCAGCCCGTTGCGGCGCAGGACCGGGAGCATCTTCATGAAGATTTCCGCCGTCGCCCGGGCATCGCCCAGCGCCGTGTGCCGTACGTCCTCGCTGATACTAATGCCAAAACGGGCGGCAATAGCATCCAGGGTGTGAGCGCTGTGATTCGGCTGCAGCACGAACGATACCAGCAGTGTATCGAGCACGGGATTATTGAGCGCGATTCCGCTTCCGCCTTCCTGCATCCTGAGAAACTTCATGTCGAACGCCGCATTGTGGGCAACCAGCACCGATCCTTCCACAAATCTGGCGAATGAACGCACCGCATCCGACACCGTGGGCGCATCAACGACCATGTCGTCGGTAATGCCGTGGAACCGGATGGAAGACGCGGGAATCGCCATGCCCGGGTTCACCAATGTATTGAACTCCTCTCCCGTCGGACCGCCCTTCACCAGGCGCACCCCCGAAATCTGTACGATCTGGTCGCCCCGGGACGGGTCCAGGCCCGTGGTCTCGGTATCGAACACCACGTAGTCGAGCTCGTTCAACGGCTTGTCCAGATCCCTGCCGCTGTACTCCACCTCGAACAGCGAAAAATCGTAAAACTCGGGACGGTCCGAAAGTATCCCGGGACGCCTCTCCGTGCGGATATCACCGCGGCTGGAATCACCCGGCGCGAACGACAGTACATAACCGGTGCAGATGCCCTCCTGTTCGACAATCAGGCTCATGCGCAGATCGACGGGCCGCCCGTCCGCGGTCCGCTCGGTGAACCGGGTCACCAGGGCGGAGTCCGGGTCGGTCTCGAAGTGCCGGCGCAGCCGCGCGTACTCCTTCCGCAGCCGCGTGCCGCTCAACAGTGTGGATATGGGACGGTGCAGGCCAACCGGGCCGGCCGGCTCCAGAAACGCAGCCGCGGACTGGTTGAACAGGACTACCCGGTGATCGTCGTTGCAGACGATGACGCCTTCGTGAAGGTCCCGGAGAATCGCTTCCAGGCGCGACTTGCGGCGCTCTATGCGCGAAGCCGCCGCATCCATCACGCGGGCCGTTTCCAGCCGCTCCCGGGAAAGCCGGCGTCCCAGCTCCTCCACCAGCCGCGGCAGCCCGCCCAGCCGGTGACTCGGTGGGATATCGAATCGATGATCGGAATCCGAATGCAGAAATACGCTGAGATGGTCCTCGAGCTGCCGCAGCGGCCGGAAAACCCGCAGTTCCAGATATGCAGCAACGAGCCAGACCGCCGCCGGTAGAACCAGGACCTGAGCACCCAGCACCAGGATCATGAGCTGCCGGCCACCGATGCCGGACAGCAGCAGCCAGGCGTCGATCGCCACTGCGGCGACAATCAGCACCGACAGGATTATGGCGGGAAGGAGCCGGGTGAATTGATTCATGGCACCGCCTATTCTACGGCCCCTGTATCGCGAATGGACGGGAACCGGGCCCGGAAGGGGCCGGTTAGGTGAACGTCGGAGCCGGAGCACTTTCGCAGGCCGCGGTCCGATCAGAGAACCGGCGCTGAAGGATGGGGCCGGTCATGCGGACTTACAAACCGGACCCATGCCCGCGGCACCCAATGTAGTGGCTCAGGGATTCAACAGGAACCTTTGCCAGCCGGACGCCGTCAGCTCATAGCAAAGCCTTTCATGCAGATGGCGCCAGCCGCCGTGCCAGAACTCGATACGCTCCGGCCGAACACGGTAGCCGCGCCAGTGGGGCGGCTTGGGCACCCTGCCCTCGCTGAACTGCTCACGACACCTGGCGAGGCGCTTCTGGAGCGTGTCGCGGCTGTCCAGCCGCGCCGACTGCTCCGACGCCCAGGCCGCGAACTGATTGTCGCGGGTCCGCGACATCCACCACTTCTCGGCGTCATCGTCCCTGACTTTCTCCACCGGACCCTCCACCGTGATCTGTTCGTTGAGGGGTTCCCAATAAAAGCAGACCGCGGCAAACGGATGGCCCTCCAGGTGTATGCCTTTGCGGGAACCGCTGCTGGAGAAGAAAACAAAGCCGTTCTCGTCGAAATGGCTGATGGCCATGGACCTGAGCGTCGGTCTTCCGTTGCTGTCGACAGTGGCTACCGTGGCGACCGACGGCTCCGACAGGCCGCTTTTCCCGGCCTCGAGATACAGGTGGGTGAAACGATCCATTGCTTCGCCCAGGAGCGCCTGTCCGCTGTCGTCTTTCGCTGCTATCATGCTTCAGGTTCCGCTTTCGGTTCTCAGGCTCTCCTGGTTCAGTACCCGGCCCACCATTGTCGCCCGGAGATCGGGCGAAGCGCAGACCGGGCCCGCCCCTTGGTTCAACTGAAATCTAGCATGGCGTCTCACCACGACTTTGACCCAAGTCAACGATCTTGAATCCGGATACCGGGCAGAATCCACACTCAACATCCCCGGGTGTGGAGATATCACCTTGCTCGAGAAAACGCAGTTCGACTGGGATCTGGTCCGCCGTTACGACACCCGGGGCCCCCGCTACACTTCGTATCCGACCGCGCTGCAGTTCCACGACGGGTTCACGGCGTCGGACTACGAGGAACAGGCGCGCCTCGGCGGCGCATCGCGTCCGTTGTCCGTGTATATCCATATTCCTTTCTGTGAGCACCTGTGCTTCTACTGTGCCTGCAACAAAATCGCGACCCGGAACCGTTCACGGGCATCGGAGTACCTGGGCTATCTCCTGCGGGAAATCGACATGCGGTCGCGGCTGTTCAGTGCCGGCAGGTGCATCGAACAGCTCCACTTCGGCGGCGGCACGCCAACGTTCCTCACCAGCTCCCAGCTCGGTGAAATTCTGGACGCGCTGCGGAAATGGTTCGACTTCGCCCATGACGCCCACGGCGACTACTCCATCGAAATCGACCCTCGGACAGTGTCCGCCCGGGACATGCGCGCCCTGCGCAACCTCGGCTTCAACCGGGTGAGCTTCGGAGTCCAGGACTTCGACGCCGCGGTCCAGGCGGCCGTGCATCGTATACAGCCGCCGGCGCAGACACTGGCCATAATGGAGGCGTCCCGCGACGCGGGATATCGTTCCCTGAATGTCGACCTGATCTACGGCCTGCCGAAACAAAGCGTGGCATCCATGTGCGAGACGCTCGGCCGGGTGGTTGACGCCGCGCCTGACCGTATTTCGCTTTTCAACTATGCCCACCTCCCCGACCGGTTTCCCGCGCAGCGGCGGATTCACGACCAGGACCTGCCGGACGCCGAGGAAAAGCTGGATATGCTCAGAGCCTCCGTGGAGATGGTCACCGATGCTGGATACGTCTACATAGGGATGGATCATTTCGCCCTGCCCGGCGACGAGCTGGCGCAGGCGCGCAAGGCGGGCACCCTGCACCGGAGCTTCCAGGGTTACACCACCCATGCCGGCTGTGAGCTTATCGGCTACGGCGTCTCTTCGATCGGGTATACCGGTCGGTGCTTCAGCCAGAACAGTCATGGAATCCGGGAATACCAGGACTGCATCGACCACGGGCGGCTGCCCATCGCCAGAGGCGTAGTGCTGGACGAGGACGATGTGCTTCGCGCCGACGTGATCAACCGCCTGATGTGCTTCGGAATTCTGGACCTGCCGGCGATCGAGCGGCATTACGGCATTGACTTCAAACAGTACTTCGGACCGGAGCTGGACAGGCTCGACGAGCTCCAGTCGGACGGCCTGGTGCGGGTCGGTCGGGACCGCATCTCCGTCACCGGCCCCGGCTGGATGCTGGTTCGCAACATCTGCGCTTCGTTCGACCGATACCTCCCGGAGCACCGGACGGACCGTTTCTCACGGACGATCTGAACCGCTCCCGGCATACCCGCCACAGATATTGCACCATTCAACGGCCCCCGCGTGTAGGAGGCGAGCCCCTCGCCGATTACGGCTTCCGAGCCGAGCAACCCTTCATCGGCTAGGTAAGGGAGCGATACAACGCGGCATACTCCACCTGCAGGGATTCGGTGACCAACGGGTCGTGGCTGGAGGCGAAAGCGGCCTCGATTTCCTCGAGATCCTCGCTCGACAATGAAGCCCGCGCCCGCTTCAGGAAGCCGACCTCCTCCGCGTCCATGTGGGACCGCAACGCCTCCACGTACTCGGAACCCCTTGAGATGACATCTTTCCGCAGAACGAAATCCCCGTGCTCCGCGGCTCTAACCACATCAAGGAACTCGCCCCCCAGCCGCGCCAGGGTTTCGTGCTCCTGGCGCAGAACCTCCGCCTCGTCGGCGAAGCCCGGCTCTTTCTGGACGAGCTTCGCAAATATCGAGTCTTCCTTCGGATGGTGGACCAGGTCCGAGTAGTTGATCATGTAGCGCATCGCGTCCTCCAGAAGATCGAGGTCCGGCATCTCCTCATCGCGCGCGCGCCCGACTTCCGTCTCAATCAGGTCCAGAATCCGGGAGACATTCACGTGGTCCTCATGCAACTGTTCCACCAGGTTCGACATTTCGACTACCTTACATTTCTCGTTTACGCCCGCCCGGACAGGCGCCGGGCCGGGCGTTTCCATAAAACGCGGAATCAGACTTTAACACTATACTGCTAGTGTACATGGCTCATCCCGGATTCGCCCGGCGTCAGGCCATGCCACAACGCGGATGCGGCGAACCCCACCAGCACCAAACCCGCCGTATAGCGTATCAGCGGCCGCTCCCGCCACGCCAGGAGCCGGGAACCCGCCATCCCCATCCCCACCAGGGCGGGCAGCGTTCCCAGGCCGAACCCCAGCATCAGAACAGCGCCCCGCACGGCGCTGCCGCTCACCAACGCCCATGCCAGGGCGGTATACACCAGACCGCAGGGGAGCCATCCCCACACGAGGCCGAGTCCAAACGCCTGCTTCAGGTTGCGGGCGGGTATGAAACGCTGACCGAAGGGCTTCAGATGCTGCCACAGCCGCCCGCCGAGCCCTTCCAGGCGGATGAGGGGTCCGCCCCGACCCACCAGGTACAACGCCAGCAGCAAGGCAAACGCCGCGGATATTCCCATTGCCAGCGGTCGCGCGGTGCCGGCGGGAAGCAGGCCGCCCAGTGTCTCTCCCGCAAGCCCCGCCACGATGCCCGCCCCGGTGTAGCTGACGATGCGCCCGGTGTTGTAGGCGAGTGTCCGCAGAAACTGCGAGGTCGCCGTGAGCTTTTCAGTGCCGATCGACAGTACGCCGGCTATCCCACCGCACATACCGATACAGTGCACGGCCCCGAGCAAACCGACCGCAAAAGCGGACATGAAAGTGGCGGTTTCCGACATCATGGGTTCGATTCCGTTCCGCCGGTCAACCGGGGCTGATCCGGAACCCATCCGTCCCGGGGAGATCAACAACGCCGTTCAGGCGCCATTCCGTGGTCTCGGCGCTGACATACCAGCGTCCATTGGAAAGATCCGGCATGGGCGCCGAATACACGCCATGGGCATCCCGCCGCAGCGACAGCACGTGGTCCTGGTCCGCCCGCGTGGAGTGATAAAAGCCGAGCTGTATCTCGGCGGGGGCTTTGAACGAATCGCCACCGGACAATGAGACGGAAACCCGGTCGTGGGATGTTTGAAATTCGACATCGGCGGTCAGCGCGAGCTCCCCGGCTCTGGCCTCGCGCTCGATGACTTCATTGATCGCGAGGCCACGCTTGTAATAGTCGTCCGCCACCAGTCCATCCTGATTACTCACCGCAATTGTGATCAGGACGATGCCCATGATTACCGACGTAAGGGGGATGGCGATCACCATCCATACCATCGGTTCCCGTGTCCAGTGTCTTCGGGTACCCGGGTCCGTCATGGGCGCGCCCGGATTCTCATCGCCGGGGACCGACGAACCGGGCTTCCTGCTCGGCGGTCAACGACTCGTCGTCCAGCGCCGTGAGGGTAAAATAGACATCATTGGCACCGGGCTCCAGATCGTAGGGATCCACCTGCAGGCGCACGGTCACTTCCCGAACCTCGCCGGCGGGCACTGTCAGGTCGGCATCATCGAGTCTGACGGTCACGTCTTCCAGACCGGAAACGGACAGCGAATAGCGATGGTCGGCACGATCCATGTTCAGAAGTTTCAAGGTATAGACGTTCTCGATCAAGCCCTCGGGCGTCTCCCGGAACAGGGTATTGCGATCACGGATCACGTCGAGATCCACGGGTACCCGGGTGGCGATGCCATAGGCCACCGCGGACAGAAGCGCCAACAGCACCAGTCCGTACACCACGACACGCGGTCTGAGAACACGGGTCGGTTTCCCCTCCAGGGCGTTCTCGGTCGTGTAGCGGATGAGGCCCCTGGGGTAGTTCATCCGGTCCATCACGTCGTCGCAGGCGTCCACGCATGCAGCGCAGCCAATGCATTCATACTGCAGGCCATTTCGAATATCGATGCCGGTCGGGCATACCTGAACGCATATCGTGCAGTCCACGCACGCGCCGAGGCCCAGGGCGTCGGGATCGGCGGACTTCTTCCTTGGCCCGCGCGGCTCGCCGCGGTTCCTGTCGTAGGAGATGATCATCGTGTCCTTGTCGAACATCGCGCTCTGGAACCGGGCATACGGGCACATGTAGATACACACCTGCTCCCGGAGCCAGCCGGCATTGCCGTAGGTGGCGAAACCGTAGAACAGCAGCCAGAATGTCTCCCAGGGCCCGGTCTGCAGGGCCAGAACGGAGACGCCGAGCTCCCGAATGGGCGTGAAATAGCCGACGAAGGTATACCCGGTCCACAGGGACAGCGCGATCCAGACGAAGTGCTTGAAGCCCTTGATCCACGCTTTCCGTCCCGACCAGGGGGCTCTGTCCAGCTTCATCTGCTTGCCGCGGTCGCCCTCGATGCGTCGCTCGATCCACAGGAACACCTCGGTCCAGACGGTCTGCGGGCAGGCGTAGCCGCACCATAGCCGCCCCGCCAGTGCCGTGAAAAAGAACAACGACAGCGCCGCGATGATCAGCATCGATGTAAGGTAGATGAAATCCTGCGGCCAGAAGGTGAGCTCGAAAAAATGAAACTTGCGTGCGGGCAGGTCGAGCAGCACCGCCTGCTGGCCTTTCCACTGCAGCCACGGCAGAAAATAGTAAATACCCATCAGGGCCACCACGCCGGCGAAGCGCAGCGAAGCAAACAGGCCGTGCACCTCCCGGGGATAGACCTTCTGGCGCTTGGCATACAGCGACGGCTCGAGGTCCCTGTCCGTGGACGACGGCTTGCCCTTCGCGGCGCCGCGTGTGGAGGATGCAGCTCGCGTCATTCAGGCCCCGCCAGCGGATCGCAATTTAGCCACGGCATAATTACTGATGCACACCGGCCGGCTATTGTTGCTCGTGCTGGGCGGACAGGTGATAGACATAAGCCGAAAGCAGATGAACCTTTGAGTCGCCGAGGAATTCGCCGTGCGGCGGCATGTGGCCCTGACGGCCTTTGGCAATGGATTCCATTACCGTCTTCTGCGCCCCGCCGTACAGCCAGGTGCGATTGGTCAGATTCGGCGCGCCCATGGCGGTGTTTCCCGTACCGTCCGGCCCGTGGCACGCGACGCACAACTGTTCGTAGCGGGCTTTACCCTTTTCCGCAACTGCGGAATCGTGCTGGCGGCCGCTCAGGCTCAACACGTACTCGGTAACATTGAACAGGCCTTCCTCGCCCAGAGCGTCCTCCCATCCGGGCATGACACCCGTCCGGCCGTTCGCGATGGTTTCCCGGATCTGCTCGGGCTCTCCGCCCCAAAGCCAGTTGTCATCCCGGAGATTGGGATACCCGGGGGCGCCGCGGGCGTCCGAGCCATGGCATTGCGCACAATAGTTGGCATAGAGGCGCTCGGCGGCCCTCATGGCGTCATCATTACGCGCGAGCGTCCTGATGTCCGTCTGCTGGTACTTCTCGAATATGGGCCCGTATCGCTCCTCGGCATACTCCAACTCGTTCTGGTACCGCTGCGTGGATGACCACCCCAGCACCCCTCCGAAGCTGCCCAGTCCCGGATACAGGATCAGATAGATGATTCCGAACACGATGGTGATATAGAAAAGATTCAGCCACCAGCCGGGAAGAGGGTTGTTGTATTCCTCCAGGTCTTCATCCCAGGAATGGCCCATCTTGTCGGCCTCCCCGCTCTGCTTCTGTCCCCGGTTGAAGTAGACGAGCGGGAACATTGCCAGGATGCCGATCACCGTCGGAATGATTATGAACCAGCTCCAGAATTCACTTACAAAGTCAGCCACGATTATTGTCCCCCCGACGGTCGTCCTCGTCTTTGAACGGAATGTTGGCCGCATCGTCGAACCGCTTCTTCTGGCGGCGACTCCAGGCCCAAACCACGATGCCGATAAACACCAGGAACAGCGCCAGCGTCCAGATACTGTGAAATAAGCTCATGGCTGCTAGCGCCGGGTTTTGACGGAAGTGCCGAGAGACTGGAGATACGCCACCATGGCGTCGAGCTCGGTCTTGCCTTCCAGGGATTCGTAGGCGTCCTCGATTTGTTCATCCGTATACGGATGACCCAGCGTCCGCAGGACACGCAGCTTGGTCTCGATGTCGTCCCGGTCCACGGGCCGGTCCGCCATCCAGGGGTAGCCGGGCATGATGGATTCCGGCACCACGTCGCGCGGATTGATCATGTGGGCACGATGCCACTCGTCGCTGTACCGGCCCCCCACTCGCGCCAGATCCGGCCCGGTGCGCTTCGAGCCCCACTGGAATGGCCGGTCGTAAACGAACTCCCCGGCCACGGAATAGTGCCCGTACCGCTCGGTTTCCGCACGAAACGGCCGGATCATCTGGGAATGGCAGGTGTAGCACCCTTCCCGGACATAGATGTCCCGACCGGCGAGCTGCAGCGGCGTATAGGGTTCCAGACCGGATACCGGCTCGGTGGTCGAATGCTGGAAAAACAAGGGTACGATCTGCACGATCCCGCCTACGCTGGCCACCAGCAGGGTCAGGACGATCAGCCAGAAGACGTTCTTTTCCGCCTTATCTTGCAATGACATGTTGGTGACTCTCCTCTACGCCGATGCCGGAACCGTCCGCTCCGCGGGAGCAGGACCGTAAATGGTGCGAAACACGTTGTACGCCATGATCAGCATACCGCCGAGGTAAAGCAGCCCTCCCAGAAAACGAATAACGTAGTACGGATGCATGGCCTGCACGCTCTCCACGAAACTGTAGGTCAGCGTCCCGTCGTCGTTCACGGCCCGCCACATCAACCCCTGCATCACGCCGGAAATCCACATGGAAGTGATGTACAGGACGATGCCGATGGTGGCGATCCAGAAATGCGTCTCGATGAGCTTTACGCTGTATATCTCCCGGTTGAAAAGCCGTGGAATCAGGTAATACATCGCGCCCATGGAAATGAAACCCACCCATCCCAGGGCGCCGGAATGCACATGGCCGATGGTCCAGTCCGTGTAATGGGACAGGGAGTTGACGGTCTTGATGGACATCATCGGCCCTTCGAAGGTCGACATGCCGTAGAACGACACCGAGACAATCAGAAACTTGAGGATCGGATCGGTACGTAGTTTCTCCCAGGCTCCCGACAGCGTCATGATTCCGTTGATCATGCCGCCCCAGGACGGCGCCAGAAGAATAAGGGAAAAAACCATACCCAGGGACTGGGCCCAGTCGGGCAGCGCCGTGTAGTGCAGGTGGTGCGGTCCCGCCCAGATGTAGGTGAAAACAAGCGCCCAGAAGTGCACCACGGAAAGGCGATAGGAATACACCGGGCGCTGCGCCTGCTTGGGAATGAAGTAATACATGATGCCGAGGAATCCGGCGGTCAGGAAGAATCCGACGGCATTGTGCCCGTACCACCACTGCACCATTGCGTCCTGGACGCCGGCGAACGCCGAGTAGGACTTGGTCATGGAAACCGGAATCGCCGCACTGTTCACGATATGAAGCATGGCAATGGCGATGATGAATGCCCCGAAGAACCAGTTTGCCACGTAAATGTGTTTTTCCCTGCGCACGGCGATGGTGCCGAAGAACACCACGGCATAAGCCACCCACACCGCAGCGATGAGGATATCGATGGGCCATTCGAGCTCCGCATATTCCTTGCTGGAAGTGATCCCCAGGGGCAGGGTAACCGCGGCCAGCACGATTACAGCCTGCCAGCCCCAGAAGGTGAACGCCGCCAGCCGGCCGAACGCCAGCCGCACTCCGCAGGTGCGCTGGACAACGTAATAGGAGGTCGCGAACAGGGCACAGCCGCCGAACGCAAAGATCACCGCATTGGTATGCAGCGGCCGCAGCCTGCCGAAGGACAGCCACTCGATATCGAAATTCAACTGCGGCCAGGCCATCTGGGCGGCGATGAAAACACCCACCAGCATGCCCACCACGCCCCACACGATGGTCATGATGGAGAACTGCTGGACGACCTTGTAGTTGTAGTTTTCAGCGGTATCGCTCATTGACATGGTCTCCGGTACTGATCAATTGGTGAAGCTCGGGCCCAGCCCGTAGCTCCACAGCACGACGGTGCTGGCCAGTAATCCCACCAGGGCCACCAGTCCCACCGCCAGCACAGCGCTGGAAAACAGGAACCCGCGCTCCGCCGAAATATTCATCACGATCGGCACACCCAGGTAAAGCATATACACCGCGTAAGCCAGCGCCGGCAGTCCGATCAGGAAGTTGATCCACAGAACGGGATAGATCTGAAAGATGCCCACCAGGAACAGCGGCACGGCGGCGTAGGCGGCGATGGCGACGCATTGCGACAGCGGCTGACTGGATCCGTAGGTATCCGACATCCAGTAAATCAACGCCCCGATCACGAACAGCGTTACCAGGATGGCGCCGAAATACACGATGCTTATCTGGGCGGCGCTCGATACCGTGAGCTTGATCGGCGCGCCGGCTCCGATCTGCCACCCGAACTGGGTGGTGCCGATGAACCCGGCGATGGGAGAGATAAGCGCCAGCGGCACAACCACGCGAAGATAGAGATCCGGAATCGTCCAGCCTTCGTCCCGGATTCGCGCCCAGGTCGTGCGCGGTTCGCTCAGGATTCCCCATACGTGTTTAAGCAGCATCGATCTACCTCGAAGGAAAAGTCGGGTTTCTTGTTGTGGGCCGGAATATAGCCGCCGGAGTCGTCCGCCCACTTGATTCAGATCAACAAGTAGTCACAGCAGATCGCGCAGACGGTACCAGAACATCGCCAGCACCAGCGCGGGAGTCCGCATTAGCACGCCGCCGGGAAAGTCGGCGTGGGGAATGCGGCTGAACACGTCGAAACGTTCCGCCGTGCCCGCCACGGCTTCCGCCATGAGCCGGCCCGCCAGCCCCGTGAGCGCGATCCCGTGGCCGGAAAAGCCCTGGGCATAGAAGATATTATCATCGATGCGGCCGAAATCCGGAGCCCGGTTGCGGGTAATCCCGACGTACCCACCCCAGGCGTAGTCCATACCCACATCGCTCAACTGGGGAAACACCTTGACCATACGGCGTTTCATCGCCGCGGCCAGGTCGGGCGGCACCACCGTCGAATAGCTCACCCGCCCGCCGAACAGCATCCGGTGGTCCGCCGACAGGCGAAAGTAATCCAGGACGAAATTGGTGTCGGCAACCGCGATATTGTCGGGTATCAGGGACTTCGCCCGCTCCCGCCCAAGCGATTCGCTCGCCCCGATATACGTCCCCACCGGCATGATCCGCGCCGCGAGGCGTGGGTTCAGGGAGCCGAGATAAGCGTTTCCGCCCAGCACCACGTGGCGGCACCTCACCGATCCGCCGTCGGTCGTGACCGTAGCCTCGGGGCCGTGAACGATGCCGGTGGCACGGGAACCTTCAAAAAAGCGCGCGCCCGCCTGCCCGGCCGCCGTCGCCAGCCCGAGGGTGTAGTTCAGGGGATGCAGGTGGCCGCTGTTGGGATCATGCAGGCCGCCGATATAGCGGTCGCTCGCCACCGCCGAGCGAATGCGGTCCCGGTCCCAGAGCTCCGGGCTGCCATAACCGTACCGCTCACCGAGCGCGTGGTGCCAGGCTTCCAGAGCCCGCATCTGCCTGGGCTTGATGGCGGCATGGAGATGGCCCGGCGAGAGGTCGCAGTCGATCCCGTATGCCCGGACCCGCTCCCGGATCAGGTCCACGGCTTCCAGGGACATGTCCCAGAGCCTGCGCGCGTCCTCCGGGCCGATCAGTTTCTCCAGAGTGTCCTCGCCGCAGCTGCAGCCGAAGATCATCTGGCCACCGCTCCGGCCCGACGCCCCCCACGCGACGCGGTTGGCCTCCAGAACCACTACCCTGTACCCGCGCTTCGCCAGCTCCAGGGCGCAGGATGTACCGGTCAACCCCGCCCCCACCACGCACACATCCGCCGTCTCCTCCCCCTGGAGAACCGGGTAATCGGTCATCGGGTTCGCCGACGCGGCGTAGTATGAATCGACGTGCGTTGCAATTGTCATGAGCCTAGTTTACCCCGCCAAACACTCTGTAATCGATGATTTGGGTGGGATACCCACAGGCTTCGTTTATGCGCCGCACAGCGCCGACTGAATGGGTCAACATTTGTGGCGTCGTGCACCACATCACATCATCGGCTCTTCAGCCGGCTGCCGTCCTGGTTGAACAGCAGCGGATTGTTCTCCGCCGTCTGCCCGCCCCGGTTCTGGCGATCCTTGTACAGATCAATGGCGCGGCGCACCGCGGGCCGGCTCTTGATGTCGCTGCGCCAGGCCGCGACCCGCGGGTACTCGCAAAGGTCGATGCCCAGAGGTCTGGCGATGAATGCCCACGGGAAGCTGATCATATCCGCGATCGAGTAATCGCCGAGGATGTAGTCGCGGTCCTGCAGCCGGTTCTCCAGCACGGTCAACGACCGTTTGTATTCGTTCCGGTAGCGTTTCAGTCCGTAGTCCTGGTTTTCGGGGGCGTAGTTCACGAAATGGCTGAGCTGGCCCGCCATGGGGCCCTGGGTGCCCACCTGCCAGAAGAGCCATTCCATGAGCTCCCGACGCGCCGCGCTTGCCGCCGTTGAATCCGCCGGCGGCGCGAAGCGCCCGGTCCTGTCCGCCAGGTACAGGAGAATGGCACCCGATTCGAAAACACCGACCGCCTCGCCGACCGTATCGTGATCCACGATGGCCGGCATTTTGCCGTTGGGACTGATTTTCAGGAACTCGGGCTCGAACTGGTCCCCCCGGGACAGGCTCATCAGAACGGTGTTGTACTCGAGCCCGCACTCCTCCAGCATGATGGCAACCTTCCAGCCGTTCGGCGTCGGGGCGTAATAGAAATCAATCATTGAGGGGACTCCCGTCGTTGGTGGCGGCGCCGGCTGCCTCAAGAGCGGCGATTTCGTCTTCGGTGAAGCCCCATTCGTCAAGAACCTCCCGGGTGTGCTCGCCGTGGCCCGGGGCGCCGCCGCGATTGCGGGCCGGCGTCCCGCTGAACACCGCCGGCTGCCGGGCCTGGCGCAGGGTACCGGCCCGGGGATGCTCGGTTTCAAAGATGATGCCATTGTTCACGACCTGGGGGTGCCGGATCATCTCCCGGCGGGTGAGCACGGGGGCGCAGGGCACATCGCGGGATTCCAGTCGCTCCAGGACGTCTCGCGTGGTGAACGGCCTGACCGCCTCCTGGGTCAGACGCGTGCGCGCATCCTTGTTGATGTCCCGGAGCGCCGCCGTGGCAAAACGCTCATCCTCCAGCAGGTCCGGACACTCCAGCGCATCCGCCAGGGACCGCCAGTCCTTATCCTGCATGACCGCGATGCTCACATATCCGTCGGCGGTCTCGTATATGAGATCGATCCATGACTGGGCGGTTTCGGTTTCCAGCTCGTCCCCGACGAAGGTATGGCCGCCCATGTCCGAGCTCCACAGGAAGAACACGACCGTGTCCAGCATGGACAGGCGCACGCTCTGGCCCTCCCCGGTTCGCTCCCGGGCGAACAGCGCCGCGGTGATGGCCTGGGACGCCTGGATGGCGCTGAGCTTGTCCGGAAGGATGGTGCGGACCAGCCGCGGGCGCCGCTCGTCCGACCCGGCCTGGACGGTGGTCAGGCCGGAAAGGGCCTGGATCAGCGGATCGAACACGGGCTTCTGGGCGTACGGTCCCTCGAATCCAAAGCCGCAGATGGACGCGTAGATGATGCCCGGATTCCCGGCTCGAATCGCTTCCTCGCCGATACCCAACCGCTCGGCGACACCCGGCCTGAAATTCTGGACGAACACGTCGGCCCCCGCGGCGAGACGGTTCAGGGCTTTCACACCGTCCGTATGCTTCAAGTCCAGCACCACGGATCGCTTGTTGCGGTTGTTGTTGACGAAAGACGCCGAGAAGCCGCCCCGCCGGGTTGCGACGTGCCGCGAATGGTCGCCCGCCGGCGACTCGACCTTGACCACGTCGGCGCCCTGGTCCGCCAGCATCATGGTGGCGAGGGGGCCCGACACCATGGACGTCACGTCAATGACACGAATTCCGTCTAGTGGTCCGGACATGTAGTTAACCTTGATATGACAGAACGAAGCCCATGTGGGTCAGGCTTTATGCCTGACATGTCAGCCCTGAAGGCTGACCCACATGCCTGTTGCCGACCCAACATTCGGTGGCTCGACGGGAAGCCGGATATTCCCGGGTCCAGCTCGGACAATGGCGGCATTCCCGTTCGGCCAGGCCTGGTGGCCTGATCCAATGCATCAGCTTGCGTTGCGCCGGTTCCACACCAACGCCGGCGATGACGGGTCGGCAGACCGTCCCGGCTTGCGTACCGGTTCAGCGTTCACCGAGAACCCGTCCGAGGGCCGCCGCCACGCATTCGATCCGGTCGCGCGGGATCGTCAACGGCGGCAGCAGCCGGATCACCGTCGGCCCAGCCGGCAGGGCAAGCACCCCCTCGGCCATGAGCTCGATCAGATAGGGCTTGACCCGCTGCTTGAGCTCGATTCCGATCATCAGCCCGGACTGCCTCACTTCCCGGATCACACTGCTTTGGCTGCGTTCGATCAATTCACGAAAATAAGCGCCGTTCTCGCGCGCCGACCCGGCCAGGTCGTGCTCCTCGATATAGCGGACAGCGGCGATGGCGGCGGCGCAGGCCAGCGGATTGCCGCCGAACGTCGATCCGTGCTTGCCGGCGGCTGATCTGATGGTGTCGCTGCACATCACCGCCCCGATCGGCACGCCGCCTCCCAGGGCCTTGGCCAGGGTCATCATGTCCGGCTGAACACCGTAAAGCTCGCACGCGAACATGGCGCCGCAGCGCCCGAACCCAGTCTGTATCTCGTCGATCACCAGCAGCACGCCGCGCTCCGTACACAGCTCCCGGGCCCGGCGAACGTACTCTATCTGTGCCGGCCGGACGCCGCCTTCGCCCTGCACCAGCTCGAGAATCAGGCAGGCCGTGTCCTCGTCCAGGGCCTGGTCCAGCTTCTCGACGTCGTTCAACGGCACGAAACCGTGGCCGGGAATCAGGGGCTCGAACTCGTCCCGGTACTTGAACGTGGCGCTCAACGCGCCGAGGGTGCGGCCGTGGAACCCGCGCATGAGGCTGACGATCTTCTGCCGGCCGGTGCTCCAGCGAGCGAACTTGATCGCCGCTTCCGTCGCCTCGGTTCCGGAATTGCACAGGAATACGCGATTCAGGTTGGGCGGCGTGATCTCCGCGAGCTTCGCCATCAGGGCCGCGCGCACGTCATTGTAGAAAATCCCCGGGCAGGTCACCAGTACACGCGCCTGCTTTTCGATGGCTTCGGCCACCGCCGGATTCGCGTGCCCGACGCTCGCCACGCCGATGCCCGCCGTGCAGTCAATGTACTCATTGCCGCGGTCGTCCCACACCGCAGCGCCCTCGCCGCGGGTCAGAACGAGCTCGCGCTTGGGGTAGACCTCGAAGGCGAACTGCTGCTCGAGTTTCATAAAGTCCGCCATAGCCTCAGCGTATCCAGGTTCCGGCGCCGGCCAGCCCGTCCCGGACCGGATGCTCGACGCGCCCGTCGCAGATGATCACTTTCTCGACATCCCCCCGAACCAGCTTGTTCAACGCATGCAGCTTGCGCTTGATCCGCCCCGTCGTCTTCGCTTCCATCGCGTCGAGCTCGTCGCGGCCCAGGGTCTCGTGCAGGGTCGCCGGGTCGTCGACGTCGTCCATGAAACCCGGCGCTTCGATCAACTGCAGCACCGTATCCGCGGACAGAGTCTCCTGCAGCAGGCAGACGATATCGTCATTTTCCGAATTGATCGCCACCGCGTTCTCGTCGGCGATGGGTATGGTCAACACCGGCGTGTACCCGTTGTCGAGCAGCAACGCCAGGAGACCGGCATTGACCTGCTTCGGCTTGCCGGACAGGTCCCGCTTGATGAGATTCCTGCCATCGTCCCGGACCCGGATACCCTTGTTGCGCTGCCCCTGGATCACCCGCCCGTCCAGACCCGTCAGGCCGACGGCATTGATGCCGCGCTGCTGGCAGAGCTCCACGATGCGCTTGTTGCGCAGCCCGGCGTATGCCATCAGGATCGCATCCAGGGCGTCGTCGTCGGAAAACACACTGCTGTAGCCCGACACGGATGTCAGCACCCGCTTCTCGAAACCCATACGCGCCGCGATGCGGTCCCGCAGCGCATTGGCCCCGTGGATGATCACCACGGGGCCTTCGACATCCGCCAGGTCCGCGATGATTCCCGCGAGGTTCAGCGAGTCACCGCCGCCGATTTTTACAATGATCATACTCGGTTGGTGTGTTGGTGTGTCGATGTATTAACCTGTCGTTTAAGGACAGCATACCGGACCGAGGCCCGACAAGCCGTGCCGTTTCCTGCAACTGAACTCTCATCCGGAAGCGTCCGCACCGCTCTCTTATAGAGCCCACGACTTTCACGGACGGACCGGAGCATTCCCGCAGGCTGCGATCCGGTTTGAGAATCGACGTCGAGGATTGGGGCCGGTGCCGGGGGCCGTCCCCCAGGGTCGCTGTAAATACATCCGTGTACGCTCTGGCTCAAACATCCCTGTTTTCGACGAGCCGCTGGGTGACGCAGCCTCCGGCACCGGCCTCCCCGATCATGCAGGTTTCCGGGTTTCAACTGGAACGGCCGCCGCGCCCCAACTACGAGCCGTCAAAGTGTATCCGTAAAGTTTCTACACTCCGGTTCGGGATCTTCCGCCAGGGATATCCGCTCCCGGGATATGCATCGGAACAGACTACCCGTGCTCCCTCGATCTCCGCCTCACGGAGCTGAAAGTAATCCGGGTCCTCGTTGAACAGCGAGCATATGTAGACGCTGCTCCGGCCGGCCAGGAAAAAATTCATGGCCCGCACATAGCGCGTCTTCCGCTGGATGATTTCCACGCCGCGCGCCACCGCCGCATCCATATCGCCCCTGTCGAAGCGCTTGATGTAGTTGAAGATTTTCTCCGCACCGATCCGTCCCGCTTCTTTGATCCGCACGCCCCGCAGCTCGCCATTGAAGGCAAACACGTTCTCGCCGTCGCCGAATGGCATATTATTCTCGACGGCGATTCCTTCGTCCCGGAAAGCGCTGCGGGCATGGGCGACGAACAGCCGGGTGCGCGGAAACACCGGGTCCGTGTCCTCCCACGCCGGGCGAATATCGTGATACAGCCGCCACTGGCGGTCGTCGTCCAGCCAGGCGCAGCCCCAGCCGTGCCCCTGGTACTCCCGGCTGTCGCGTGACAGCTCCCGGAATTTTTCCAGGTGCGCCGACGGGTCGACGCCGTCCGGGTGGTACAAAAGAAGCAGGCGGCACATGGACCGTGACGGTATCAGTAAATTGAAGTCCGCCTGCGGCCGTCGTCAATGCAGGCGCAGGAGGACAAGCCGCGTGCCGGCGGCAGCACCGGCGCTGGATTGCTTCGTTGCCTTCGGCTCCCGGCGATGACTCCGTTTGCCGCGAACACCTTCTTCATACGGGATGCAGGCCGGTGAACGTCAGCGCCGTATCCTCGGCAAAGCCGTGCATTACGTTGAAGCACTGCACCGCCTGCCCGGAGGCGCCCTTCATCAGATTGTCGATGGCGCTGACGACCACCAGCCGGTCCGCGTCAGGATCCAGCTCGAATCCGATATCGCAGTAGTTGGTGCCGGCCAGCAGTTTCGGCTCCGGATACCGGTAAATACCGGTTCGCTCCTTCACGATCCGGATAAAGCGCTCGTCGCCGTAGTCCTCGCGATAGATTTTCCACGCGTCCTTCTCGGATATCCGCTCGGTCAGGAAGACATGGGCCGTGGCCAGAATCCCCCGCACCATCTCGATGGACGTCGCCGAGAAATGAATCCGGGCGTCAACCCCCAGCACCTGCAGCATCTCGGCGACATGGCGGTGCCCCGTCGGCTTGTAGGAACGGACCGCCCCGCTGCGCTCGGGGTGATGGCTGGCGTCGCTCGATGCGTTGCCGGCTTCGCTGGAGCCGGTCTTGACCTCCACCACCGCTCGCTCCACCAGCCCGCGCCTGTACAAGGGCCGGAGGGCCAGTATGGTGGCGGTGGCGTTGCAGCCG
The DNA here is from genome assembly GCA_034520625.1 of Gammaproteobacteria bacterium. Classification (GTDB taxonomy): domain Bacteria; phylum Pseudomonadota; class Gammaproteobacteria; order Arenicellales; family JAANXG01; genus JAANXG01. The sequence goes on from JAXHNI010000007.1 coordinate 197,914, forward strand.
GCGCCGGTGGCGAACCGCGCATCCGCCAGGGGCGCCCGGTTCACCTCCGGGATACCGTAGACGAACTCCGCAAGCAGCTCCGGGCGGGAATGTTCCCGCCCGTACCATTTCCAGTAGGCCGCGGCGTCGTCGAGCCGGAAATCGCCGCTCAAGTCGATGATCCGCGGCGCCAGGCCCCGGAACCGCTCGAACTCCGCCATGGCCCGCCCGTGGGGCAGCGCCAGAAACAGCACATCCACGCTTTCGAGCTCATCCATGGCGCAGAATTTGAGCGTCGTCGCCTTGCGCAGGTTGGGATGCGCCTTGTGCACGAATTTCCCGGCAAAGCGCTCGGAGGTGATCTGCCGGATACTCACCTCCGGATGATCCAGAAGCACACGGAGCAGCTCGCCGCCGGTGTACCCGGAGCCGCCGACAATGGAGACGGTGATCATGTCCGGGCGCGCGCCAGGACGTAATCGATCACCCTGTCCGGAATGTTCACACCGGTGGTATCGATGCTGTTGCGGAACTCCATGGTGTAGTTGACCTCGTTCACCAGCAGGCCGTCCTCCCCTTCCAATACGTCCACCGCCAGCACGCCGCCGCCCACCGCCCGCGCGGCACCGACGCAGAGCGCCGCGAGCTCCGGGGTCACCGGACAGTTGGTGGCCACGGCGCCGCGCGCGGTATTGGTTATCCAGTGCTCCGACGTTCTGTAGATCGCCGCGATGCACTCATCTCCCACCACGAACGCCCGGATATCACGACCCCTCTTCCGGACGTATTTCTGGATGAAGAATATCGAGTGGTGGTAGCTGCCCAGAACCGTCTTGTGCTCGAGGATGGTTTCCGCGGCGTCGCGGTCGTTCACCTTGGATAACAGGCGACCCCAGGAACCCACCGCCGGCTTCAGGACCACCGGGTAGCCCATGGACTCTATGGCTTCCAGGGCCGACTCCTCGGTGAAAGCGATGCGAAGCTCCGGCTGCGGCACGCCGTGGTCCTTCAACGCCACCGCCGTGAGGATCTTGTCGCCGCAGGTCTGGGATACGTCATAAGTGTTTACGCAGGGAATGCCCAGACTCTTGAAAAGCCTGAGGGCGTGCAGGGCGCGCGAATGATTGATGCTGCGCTCGATGACCACGTCGACGTCCGGGCCGGATTCGAGATCGAAAACCAGGCGGCGATCGTCGAGCATCACCAGTTCGACGCCATCCCGCTTCCGGAACTCGCCGATGAGGAGCTTTTCTTCCTTCCTGATCAGCGAATGGAGAAAGCCGACCCTTACTGGCCCCAATCCTCTTCCGCCTCGGGCGCCTCCTGGATGGTGACGGGGTCGGTGCCGGTGATTTCGAGTTCCGACCCGCAGTCGGCGCACTCGATCAGTTCGCCCTGCACCACGGTCGAGTCGGTCTCCACCCGGGCTCCGCAAACCGGACAATCAGCCATGCTCTTCACCTTCATTTCTACTGGAATGTTCGATGGAGTGGTTCGGTGACCCTGAAATGTACAGGAAACAATCCGCGTTTCACAAATCACGCTGGACGCGGCGCACGCCCGGTCGCCGGCCCGTCCGGGGGGTATTACAATGAACTTGTACAGGCTTCATTTCGACCGGAGGCGCGAACCAAGATGCTCAAGATTCTGGTAATCACGGGGGATCACACCATTCCGGATCCCGAGAAAGTCGACGGTCGATACACCGAGGAGGACCTCAAGTCACACCGCGAGATGGAAAAGGCGTTCGCCAGTCTGCCGGACCTGGACTGCACGGTGCTTGCGGACCACTCGAAGTTTCTCGACCTGGTGCGCGACCGGCATTTCGATCTGGTCGTCAATTTCTGCGACACCGGCTACCGCAACCGGATCGTGCTGGAGCCGAACGTCCCCGCCTACCTGGAGCTGCTGGACATTCCCTATACCGGCGCGCCCCCCGCCGCCCTCGGCCTGGTCTACGACAAGGCCATCGTGCGGCTGGTGGCCGAGGCCATGGGCGTGCCGGTCCCGGCCGAGCTGTATCTGCCCTTCGAAACCCTGGCGGGCCCGCCGCCGGAAGGCCCTTACCCGGCAATCATCAAACCGAATCGCGCCGACGGCAGCCTGGGGATTACCAAGGATGCCGTGGTGCGCTCTCCCGGGGAAGCCCGCGCCTACCTCGACTGGTATATCGACACGGTGCCGGGCCGCGATGCCCTGTTCCAGGAATACCTCACCGGAACGGAGTACGGGGTCGGCCTGATCGGCAACAGCGACGAGGACCTGGAAGCCCTCCCCGCCCTCGAGGTCGATTTCTCCGGCCTGCCCGAAGGGCTGAACCCGATTCTGTCCTACGAATCCAAGGCCATGCCGGACTCGCCCTACTGGACGGCGATCGGATACCAGCGCGCCGGACTTACCACCGACGAAGAAGCCGAGCTCGTCAACCATTCCCGCAGGCTCTTCAAGCGTCTCGGGCTGCGCGACTACGGCCGCTTCGACTTTCGCCGGTCCAAGGACGGCCTGATCAAGTTCATGGAAGCCAACACCAACCCCGCCTGGGCCTGTGACGCCAAGCTCGCCCTGATGGCGGGATTCGCGGGCATCGACTACCCGCAGATGCTGCAGCGTATCCTGGACACCGCCTGCCGGCGGTCGGGCATCTGAACCATTGAGAACCGCACGACGGCAACCACTGAAGAAAGCAGTGGCGCCTGCATCAACCTTGATACGACAAGACTAAACAGCCGAACCCGCCGCCGACGCCCTCCGTCCCTTGATCAAAGCCCCCGCCGCTCGGCCCGGCACAAAGCTTGGATGATGGACTATTCGTCCCCTCACCCTGTCCCTCTCCCCCTGCGGGGGCGAGGGGACCCTGCGTTGGATGTCGTGCCATGTCGATTACCCCTTTCCTGCCCCCTCTCCCCCTGCGGGGGCGAGGGGACCCTGCGTTGGATGTCGTGCTATGTCGATTGCCCCGTTCCTGCTCCCTCTCCCCCTCCGGGGGAGAGGGCTGGGGTGAGGGGAAAAACAATAGACGTGTTCCTAAACCGTCCTGGTTCGAGTACTTGTCGTCACGTGCTGCCCTCGCCCGTTACACCAGCTTCCGCGGAATACTCTGTATGAACTCCCGGCTGCGAACGACCTCATCCCCCTCGAAGGCTTCGACATAGCAGGCGGACTGGAACGCATCGTGGGTGCATGTCAGCGAGCTGCGGCATTCGACGCGAATCCGCCAGTCGCCTCGCGTGAAGTGGCTCCGCTGTATGAGCTCGGTCTGCGCCGACAGGGGATCGTCCTCGAGGATGCGGTAGCGCTTGGTGATGCTGTAACCGATTTCCAGGTCGATGTCCTCGATGCGGGCCACCGACGCGCCACCCAGCTCGCCGCCGTCGCTGTGCAGGGTATACACCATTTCGTTGGTCGTCAGGTCGGTCTGCAGGGTTCTGCGCATGGGTGCACGGCGCAGCTTGATATGCGGCGTGCCCGGCGCAGCGTCCGGTGCCTCGAACTCCGGCAGCGAGGCATCCGCGGCGCGCGGCGGGCGAACCGGCAGCGTCAGTGTGCTGATGTTCGTGCGCACCGTAAGCGTCGCCCAGTCCGGCGACGGCCAGGCGATCGGCCAGTAGCTGGAGGACAAGGCCAGGCGTATGCGGTGACCCGCGCGGAACGCATGGGCAAGATCGTTGAGCTGCAGACGCACCCGATACGGCTTGTCCGGCTCCAGCGGCTGCGGGAATTCGTGGCTGTCCCGGTGACAGAGATTGAGCAGCCCGTAGCTCACCCGCAGCGACGACCCGTCCGGCGCGACATCGCACAACCGCGCCGCCAGCAGCGCCGCGGCCCGGTCCGAGGAAATCTCCAGCTCCAGCACCGGCGCCCCCAGAAGCTCCATTTCCGCTTCCAGCGGACCGCTGTCGAAAACCAGCGAGCCGCCGTCGTCGGGACGCTGATCCGGCGGCATCTCGCCGTCGGCGCCGAACGCACACCACTCCCCCGCCCGCAGCCCCGTGGTCTGGGGGGAGCAGAACGACAGCTCCCGGGTCGCGGTCACATCGTCACCGAGATAGCCCACGTCGAGCTGCAGCGTCACGGGCTCCATGCGCTCGCCGGGCCAGGCATCCTCCGCCACCCAGCGCCCGGGCCAGTGCTCGTATTGAGGCTGGGGCTGAACCCACTCCTGCATCCAGGCCCGGCACATGGGCTCCGCCATGATGCCGGTCTCCTTCCCCTTCAGCCAGTGATCCCACCAGCGCACGGCCTCCTGAAGGAAGCCGATGGACGGGCCGGGCACCGCATCGTGGGGAAAGCTATGCGCCCATGGTCCGATCAAACCCTTGCGCGGGCCGGCGAGACTGGCGAGCAGACGCGGGACGGCATTGGAATAACCGTCCGCCCAACCGCCGATGGCATAGACCGGCACCTCGATGGCGCCGAAATCCTCGCACACCGAGCCGTGCTTCCAGTACTCGTCCCGCCACGGGTAGGACATCCAGTGCGCCGCGAACGGCTGCAGGGCGTCCAGTCGCTCCAGCCACATCTCCCGCCACCGGGCGCCGACCACTTCAGGATCCGGTGGATAGGCGGAGCTCATGGTCGAGTATCGACCCCCACTGCATGTTCTCGTTCAGCAGGCAGCCGCCCATGTAGTGAGCATCGTCCGCGTAGCGGTCATCGGTGGAGCACAACGTAATGATGGCCTTCAGCGGCGCCGGCTGCAGGGCCGCAACCTGCAGGGCATTGAACCCGCCCCATGAGATTCCCATCATGCCGACGGGTCCGGCGCACCAGTCCTGCCGGCTGATCCAGTCGATCACCACCTGTGCGTCGTCCAGCTCCCCGGGGGAATACTCGTCCAGGAGGACGCCGCCCGAGTCACCGGAGCCTCTGAGGTCCACGCGCACGCCCGCATAGCCGTGGGCGGCAAAATAACGGTGAATCGGCTCGTCCCGCGCCCGCATCAGGTCGCGCTTTCGGTAAGGGATGTACTCCAGGATCGCCGGTACCGGCGTCTCCTGGGCATCCACCGGCAGGAACAGTCGGGCGGCGAGCTGCACACCGTCCGGCATCGGGATGAAAACGTTCTCGATCTCTTCGATGCGCTCCAGCATGGTGGATCAGGGCGCCCCCGTCGCGCCGTCATGAGCGGCAGCGGCGCCCCGCCGGCCGCGCTTGGGCAGCAACTGCTGCGTCGACCAATAGCTCAGGGCTAGCTGCTCGCGGACGCGCTGCTGGACTTCGAGATCGAAGCCGTTGACGATGGCGAGGCGAAAGCCGCCGGGCGGCATGGAATGAGCGGCCGCGGGCCGGTCTTCGTGGAAAGTGACCTGAATGCTGGTCACGCCCGGTGTTTCCACCAGGCTTTCGACAAGGCTGCGAGGCGGGTGGTTGAACTTCACGCCGTGGGCGCCGAACAACACCACGCTGTATCCCGTCCGGCGATCGCGGTCCGGGAAAGACCACCGGCCCTCCGAGTACAGCGCCACCATCGCGTCGACCCAGCCCTCGCCGTACAGATCCGGCCACTGGTCGGCGAAGCGCAGGTGCGCCTCGATGATGCGGCCGCCGATGGTTTCCATGTTCGCCATGCCCGTGTACCCGGCCAGGTTGGCGCGGATCCACTCCCCGCAGGATTCCTCGAGCCGCGGCCGGTCCTCCCCCCACACCACCCAGTGATCGAACATGCCGCCCTCCAGCGGCACGCCGGTGGCGTGGCGCCACCACACGGGGTTCCCGTTCTCGACGGCGACGTCCGTGCTCACGTGCTCGCCTTCCAGAAGCGCCATCCACATGTGGCCGGGGCGCTGGCCGTGCATGTACTCCTTCAGAGTACGAAAACGCGGGTGCCCGCTCCCATGCCACGCATGTTGTAGATGGGCTTGGAAAAGACGGGAAACGACGGCGGATCGATGCCGTGCGGCCCGCACTCGATGCTCTGGGTTTCAGCCACATAGAGCTTGTTGTAGACCCACTTGTACTGCGGGTACCAGACGTAGGCGTCGCCGTCCTCGGTGGGTACCCGTACGTTCTCCGGGCAGGCTGCATGTTCGAAATACTGCAACCGCCACGGATCGGCTTCACAGATGGGCATGGGACTGCACCTCGGCAATTCAAGTCATGAACCAGTCCATGATATCAGGCCGGGTGGACGGGAACGCGGCCCTTTCGCGCCCGATGTGGACCAGCCGGCACTCGTCGCCCGATCGAACGGCAGGTGCCGCGCCCGATCCGCAATCCGGGATTCACACGGGCTCCCGGCACCAAACGAAGCAGTAGTGGCTCTGTTCGAACACAGGCGGAAAGGAGGGGGCGTGTCGGGGGCCCTCCCCCAGGGCTGTCGAAAACAGGGACGTTTGAGCCAGAGCGTACATGGAAGTATTTACAGCGGCCCTGGGGGAGGGCCCCGACACGGCCCCGGCCATTCGCGATCTCAAACTGGGCCGCTACAAAAAAAGCATGGGCAATCAGCGCCGGGTTCAATATGATTTCCCAATGAGCACCCACCCTGATTTCCGCAATTCCCGCCGCCGCTTCCTGGCCGGCACCGGCGCGGCGGCGGCCGCGCTGGCACTGCCCCTTCGCATCAGCCGGGCGGCGATCGAGGGACATGCCCTGGTGGCGCGGCCGTCCCGCGCGCACCTGGTCGGCGGCGCCTACCCGGACACCGCGGTCTGGGCGTACAACGGGGCCGTACCCGGTCCCGAGCTGCGCGTCCGCCAGGGCGACCGGCTCCGCGTGGCGGTCGAGAACGCGCTGGACATGGAAACCACGGTCCACTGGCATGGCCTGCGGGTACCAAACGCGATGGACGGCGTGCCACACCTCACCCAGGCGCCGATCGCGCCGGGCGAAAGTTTCGTCTACGAGTTCGACGTGCCCGACGCTGGTACCTACTGGTACCACCCCCACCAGCACAGCGCTGAACAGGTCGGCCGGGGGCTCTACGGGCCGCTGATCGTCGAGGAGCACGAGCCCATCCGGGTGGACCGGGAAATTACCTGGGTGCTCGACGACTGGCGCCTGATGCGGGATGCTTCGATCAGCGCCGATTTCGCCAACATGCACGACATGAGCCACGACGGGCGTATCGGCAACACCGTCACCATCAATGGTCGGATTCCGGAAACCTTCGCGGTGCGCGGCGGCGAACGCATCCGGCTTCGCCTCATCAACGCCGCCAACGCGCGGAACTTCAGCCTGCGATTTCGCGGCCACCGGCCCGTGGTGGTCGCCCGGGACGGTCAGCCGGTCGAGCCCCACGAGGCGCCGGAGGACGGGGTGGTCCTGGGGCCGGCGATGCGCGTGGACCTGGCGTTGGACATGACCGGCGGGCCGGGGGAGCGATACGAGGTAATCGACGCGTTCTACGAAGGCCGCGCCTTTCGCCTCGTCGAGCTCAGCTACGAAGCCGAACCACTGCGCGGGCACCCCCTCGACGCACCGGTAGCGCTCGCCCCCAACACCATGCCCGAGCCCGAGCTCGCTGGAGCCATTCGGCATGAAATCGTCCTGGGCGGCGGCGCCATGGGCGGATTGAGGACGGCGACCATGGACGGCCGCCGGGTGGACATCCGGGAGATGGTCCACAACGGCAAGGCGTGGGCAATCAACGGCGTCGTCGCCACCGGCCATGTCATGGATCCGGTGCTGCGCCTGGAGCGGGGCCGCACCTATGTCCTGGCGCTGGCCAACGACACGTCGTGGCACCACCCGATGCACCTGCACGGCCACTCCTTCCGGGTCATCAGTCGCAACGGACAACCCACGAAATTCCGGGAATGGCAGGACACCGTCCTGATGAAGCCGCGCGATCAGGTGGAGGTCGCATTCGTTGCCGACAACCCCGGAGACTGGATGTTCCACTGCCATATCCTCGAGCACCAGGCCGCAGGCATGACCAGCGTCATTCACGTCACCTGAACCATCGCACAGGCGGGAATAAGACACCTCAATTGTAAGCCGGACCATTACATGACATTGTGGGTCGGGCTTGTGTGGGTCGGGCTTCATGTCTGACATGTCGGCCGGCCCACATTCGGCTTGGAGTGGGGCGGTCCAGGGCGCATAATAGCGGCATCCATCCGGAGGTAGAAACCTTGTCTGAATCCACTTCATCCCCGGGCCGCTGGCCGGCCTTCCTCGCCGGAGGACTGGCGGCGATTGTCCTGCTCGCGGCGACCGCCCAGGCGAGTGAATACGTCATCCCCTCTCCCGACACGTCAGTCGTCGGCGAAGTGACGGTGGTGGCGGCGCGCGAGGGGGATACCCTGCTCGACATCGCCCGCCGGCACAAATTGGGCTTCGAGGAGATCAAGCTGGCCAACCCCGGGGTGGACACCTGGCTGCCGGGCGTCGGCACCGAGGTGGTGGTGCCCAATCAGTTCGTGCTGCCCGACGCCCCCCGGGAAGGAATCGTCGTGAACATTCCGGAAATGCGCCTGTATTATTACCCGGAGACAGGCCCCGGCGAGCAGGCCCGAGTCATCACCTACCCCGTGAGCGTCGGTCGCGGCGACTGGGCGACGCCGCTCGGCACGACCCGGATCGTGCGCAAGGACAAAAATCCGACCTGGCGGCCGCCGGAGTCCATCCGGGCCGAGCATGCCGAACGGGGCGACTACCTGCCGAAGGTGGTACCGCCCGGCCCCGACAACCCCCTTGGCGATCATTCATTGCGCCTTGGACTGCCCGGATACCTGATTCACGGCACCAACCGGCCATACGGAATCGGCATGAAAGTCACCCACGGCTGCCTGCGTCTGTATCCGGAGGATGTCGAGAACCTGTTCGCGGCCACATCCGTGGGGACGCCCGTTCGCCTGGTCAACCAAGCCGCCAAGGCGGGCTGGCTCGAAGGCCGTCTGTACCTCGAGGTCCACCCTACCTTTGACGACAGCACGGACGGTCGCCCCGCCAGCCTCACACCGCTGGTCAATGCCGTCCTCCAGGCCACCGATGAACCGCCTTCCAGCGAAATGGTCGAATGGGAAAACATCTATGCGACGGCGCGGGTCAGCAACGGCATCCCGAGCGCCGTGTCGGCAACTACGATGCCGGTGGCCGGGGCGAGCTCTGAGGTGGGGCGGGCGGACGATTGATCCGGCGGGGGATCCGTCCGGGTGGTGGATCCTTGCGGGTGGTGTATCCTTGCGGGTAAGGGGATAAATAAGAAACCCGCCGGCCGGGGCCGGCGGGTTTGCACGGGCCAGATTACTTCTGCATCGTTTTTCTGAACATCTCGTCGATTTTCTGATCCGTCTCCATGGTGCGCTGATTGGCTTCGTTGGCAGTTGCGGACGCGTCAGCGGCCATGGCCTTGGCTTCGTTCGCCGTCTGCTGAGCGTCCTCGGCGATCGCGCGAACCTCGGCGAGATCCTTGTTGGTCGCACAGCCCGCGCTCACTGCAAGCAACAAAACCAGCGCCGGAATACCAAAAACTGCAGAAATACTTCTAGTCATCGTAATTCTCCCAAACCTCTCGCCTCTAGGGCAGTGAATGAACGCATAAGCGGTCAGTAGTGAAAAATCAACTGGCATTAGACGCCGTGCCCAATGCCGCCGTTAATCTATCACAACACGGGTCCCGACGCGTACCAATTCTGCAAGCCGATCGATCTGCTCGTTGGTCACGGCGACACAACCCTGGGTCCAATGGAACGACTCGTGAACCACGGGATCCCCCCGGCCCAGGCCGTGAATTCCGAGATTGCCGCCCAGCGGCGTGTTCTGGGGCGGAAGCCGGCCGGCACGGCCGGCGCTGCGGATCGCCTGGAACGTGGGCTCGTCGATCTCCCCGGCGTCGCGCGCCAGTCGGGCCCGGGGCTCGTCGGGGTAATCGATGATGAAAAACCGATGGTACTGGCTCGGCTCCTTGACCTTAATGATCCGGAATTCGCCGAGCGGGGTCTTGTGGTCGCCGCGCCGTCGCTCCCGCGATACACCGCCGCGGCCGACGGCAATTCCCGGAAAACTGGCTACCACTTGCTCGCCGCGCATCACCGTGAGAGTCGAGGCGCCCGTGTCCACGCGCACCCACGTTTCCGGGCCCGATGCACGGGAGGGGGGTGCACTGATCACTGTCAGCAGCACCAGGACGCCCAGCCATGCGGCCGGATTCCCCGGGCATCCCGGAGCGAAACGGGCGCGGGCGAAAAGGCGTCGCGACGAATCGCGGAGCTTGCAAATGTCAAATGCCACGGCGGTATTCTATTGGTTTTTCCACCGGCGCGCGGCGAGCGCCTGCCTGCTGGTCAGTTTATGCAACAACCGGTTTACGAGCTCCTGCAAAGCCCTGGTCGGATGCTCGAACTCGAGCCCGATACGGTACAGCTGCAGCTTGCCCTCTTCCATGGCCGACTGGTTCATGACCCGGGCGCGGAGCCGCAGCTCGCCGATTCCGGCACCGCCGAACACGGTCAGCTGGACGCTCTGGCCCGGCTGGAACGAGTAAGGCACCGTCACCGCCAGACCGCCCCGGGATATATCCTCGAGGGTGGCACGGATATCGGCCGGATCGTCAAAGTAGATCTCCAGGCGCTGCGCCAGGCGGGGATGCTGCCGCCGCCCGCCTCCGGGGCCGGACATGAGCATGGCCAGGACCTTTTCAAGATGATCCTCGGCCTCGGGCGAAATACTGGAAAACCGGAGCGCCACCGCATACTGGCCATCCGGTTCCGGCGTCACGCGCAGAATCTCCGATTCGATACGGATCGATTGGCGGATGTGATACGGCAGTTCGACCTCGAGCGCATCCCCCTCCGCCCCGGGGCTGCCGGAGCACTGAATCAGCGCACCGCCCCAGGACAGATTAACGAGCACGGCGCGTTGCGAGCCGGCGGCGCCCGGGGCCGCGATCCGGATCGGTACGCGCGCGTGGATCCGCGGCTGGCCGCGTCCCTCGGACGGAAGCGTCGGTTCTTTCTGGTTGCTGCTCATCCCCGGACTTCGCACACACCGGTTACACCGGTCCGCCCGCCGGAACCCCGTTCGATTCTCAATTCCCACCGATACTCGATTTTTCTCAGCATCGGAATATACAACGCGGTTCGCGGTTCGAAAACAGAATTGGAGAGGGTCCCCGGCACCAACTCAGAAACTCTGTTCAATCAGTTATCCTGACGCGCGAAGTTCTTCGTTCGAAGGATCCGTCATCGATACAAGCTCTTCCAGTGTCTGCTGCCGCAGATCTTTGGCCATGGACGATTCGAATCGCTGAATGGCCTGCTCCACCACCCCATCTATCGATGAATCCGGTATTGCCGAACGCGTCTCTCCACGGACGGCCTTCAGAATGTCTTCCGTGGTAATCCGGTTGAGCGGAGCCCCCGGCAGGTAAGCCGCCTGCGCATGCTCCACGGCGACCAGCAGCCGGTTCGCCTCGAGACCGGCGAGCACCCGCTCGATCATCGCCTCCGTCGAGCCGGTGGCCGCCACCAGGGAATGCAAGTCCATCGCCCCCCGGCCGTGCTCGAAGTGTCTGCCGATGTGAACCATGGATCGCAGCGCCAGCGCCTCGACCTGGCGCGGGGCCATGCTCGCGTCCGCGTCCCGCAGCCACAGATGCTCCGGATGCTGCTGGTAGAAAGCGATGCGGCACCCTACCAGCAGGATCAGCCAGGCCAGGTACAGCCAGATGATCGCCAGTATACCTATCGCGAACCCCGAGTAGATCGCCGTGTAACGGGTGGAAGCGCCTATGAACGATGCGAATGCAAGACCGGCAACCTGCCAGAGCAGCGCCGCCACCACGGCGCCGGCGAAGGCCGCTCGCACGTCGACGCGGGTATAGGGCACGACCTTGTAAATGAAAGTGAACGCCGCAACGATGAGCACGAACGGCACGATGCGGCCGGCAACGGCGATCAGGGTCTTGGCCGGCTCGTATGCCGCCACCCACTGCACCGCATCCGAGCCCATAACCGTGCCTGTGATGCCCAGCGCCGTAAAAACCAGCACGGGACCCACAAGCAGTACGCTCAGGTAGTCGCTGAAACGCCGGCTCAGGCTGCGTTCCCCCCTGCTTTTCCAGATGAAGTTGAATGACTCCTCGACCTTCTGCAACAGGGAAATGACGGTATAGATCAGGAAACCCAGACCCAGCGCCCCCAGCACGCCCACCCGCATGTTGTCCACGAACATGATGATCTGCTGGGCTACGTCATCCCCCCTTTCTCCCAGAGGCGCCAGGAAGGCAAGCAGAGTGGGTTCCAACTGGTTGTGAACGCCGAAAGCCTTCAGTACCGAAAAGCTGACCGCGAGCACCGGAACGATGGACAACACCGTGGTGTACACGAGGCTCATCGCGTACAGATTGAGCTGTCCCTTGGACAAGTCGTCAATCAGGCGGTCGACCACCCGGCCCGCGTGAACTGCGGCCAGGAGGGGCTGGCCGCGTCCGGGGGGAGCGGGCGCCCAGAGGGCGCCGCGAAGGTCCTTGATTAGTCGCATATATCGGCGTTTCGCGCTGTGCGAGATCCGATTATAACGACTGTGCCCGCGTAACGCGGGCATTCGTTCATGGAGGCGTTGTTGAGGTCAGGTGAGACCCACTGTCCAGAGGCCGACTGTCAGCGTCAGTGTCTCCAGCCATGGCGCCTGTGCCCCCGGTGGCCGTACTTGTGCCCCCGGTGGCCGTACTTGTGCCCCCGGTGGCCGTACTTGTGCCCCCGGTGGCTGTATTTGTGCCCATAGTAGCGGCCAGGGTGGCGGTAACCATGTTTGTAGTAATAGTGGCGCGGACCGTGCCAATGGCGAGGGTATCCACGATAATGGTGCTTGTAATAGTGGCGCCTCGGATAGTGGCCCTTGTAGCCGTAATGCCCGTAGTGGCCGGACTTGAATCCGAACGACGCCCCGGGTGATCCGAAGTAGAGCCGGTAGCTGTCGGCCTGGGCCGCGCCGCCGATACCGAACAGCAGTGCGGCCGCGGCGGAAATCAGTGCATGGCGAATTCGTCTCATGGTTATGTTCATCAGGGCAGTTGCAGGATAGTGACTTCAGGTAAGATTAGAATCCGCTCCCTGAACCGAATCTGAACGCAGGCTGAACGCGCCCGGCCGCCTCCGCCAGAACCAGCCCGCGCGGCCCGACCGGCGAACCGGGCTGAACTCGAACTGGACGGGCGCGGATGCAAAAACAACCTGTTGAAAGTCCGCCCAGATAAAGGAACAATGCGACACCCTTCGAGCGCGGCAATCCGCTTCCAGTTCGCGCGCGCATTTCATCGACGTTCAATAACCGGCATTGTCCGCACCGCCGCCGCCAGACGAGCTTCTTGACTTCCGTGGCACCCAATGACGATTCCGTGAGCCGCTCCCGGGCCTGGGCGGCGTTCCTGCTGGGAACGCTTTTCTTCGGGTACGCGTTTACGCAGCGCGTGGCGCCCAGCGTCATGACCGGCGAGCTGATGCGGGACCTGGCCGTCGGCGGCGCGGCCCTGGGCAGCCTGTCGGCCTTCTATTTCTACACCTACGCGGCCATCCAGCTTCCCGTGGGCGTCCTGATCGACCGGTTCGGACCCAGAAAACTGCTGAGCGCCGCATTGATACTGTGCGCGTTCGCTTCCGCCGGATTCGCCTGGAGCGAATCGGTATTGGGCGCATCCCTCAGCCGCGGCCTGATCGGCGGCACGGTGGGATTCGGTTTCGTCGGCACCCTCGCCATCGCCACTTACTGGTTCCCGCCCGCCCGCTTCGGGATGCTGTCGGGCACCGTGCTGGCCGTGGGGATGGTGGGGGCGATAGCGGGCCAGGCGCCGCTGCGGATCCTGGTGGAGCAGCTCGGCTGGCGGGATACCATGCTCGGCCTGGGCGTCACCGGCGCCGTGCTCGGCGTGCTGTTGTTCCTGATCGTGCCGAATCGGCCCCGGCGACAAACCGGTCAGGCGGGCGACCGGCACCCGCTGGCGGGGCTGAAGGAAGTGGCCGCCAACCCCCAGAGCTGGTTGTGCGCCATCATCGGCTTCGGGCCCACCGGAACCCTGTTGGCATTCTCCGGCCTGTGGGCCGTTCCCTGGTTGAGCTCGGTACGCGGCTTTCCGGTCTCGGAAGCGGCCGGCATCGCATCAGCGGTATTTCTCGGCTGGGCGGTTGGCGCCCCGCTGCTGGGTTGGGTATCCGATCACATCGGCCGCCGCAAGCCCGTGATTCTGGCAGGCCTCACCCTGAGCCTGGTGGCCCTGTGCGCCATTCTGTTCGCGGGGATCACCCGCACCTGGGTCCTGATCGCTCTGTTTTTTCTCAACGGACTCGGCAGCTGCGCCATGGCGGTGTGCTTCGGGGCGGTACGCGAGCTCAACCGGCGGGAAAACAGCGCCACGGCCCTGGGACTCATGAACATGTTCGTGGTGGGGTCCGGTGCGGTCCTGCAGCCGCTGATCGGCTGGCTCCTGGATCTCAACTGGACCGGCGACCTGGTCGACGGCGCCCGGGTATACAACGCCTCGGCGTACGCCGTCGCCTTCACCACCCTGGTCGCCGCCAATGTCCTCGGACTCGTCTGCGGCTTCGGCCTGCGCGAGACTTATTGCAGGCCGTTGGAGGAGCCCAGTCTCACGCCACCTGCACCGAGGCCTCGTTCGAACGGGTGAACACCAGTTCGTCGTTGTCCACCTCGACGCGGATCACGTCGCCGGACATGAATTTGCCGCTGAGGATCTCCCGGGCCAGCGGGTTCTCGATCATGGTCTGGATGGCGCGTTTCAGCGGCCGGGCGCCGTAAACCGGGTCGAAGCCTACGGCAGCCAGCTTGTCGACGGCGGCATCCGACAACTCCAGGTCCATGTCCCTGGACTGGAGGCGATCACGCAGGTACTGAACCTGAATTCGCGCAATATTCTGGAGCTGCTCGCGGGCCAGCGGATGGAACACTACGATGTCGTCGATGCGGTTCACGAACTCGGGACGGAAATGCTGACCCACGATTTCCATGACCGACGATTTCATCCTGGCGTAGTTCTCCTCGCCGGCCATCTCCTGGATCATCTGTGACCCGAGATTCGAGGTCATAATTACCACCGTGTTGCGGAAATCCACCGTCCGGCCGTGGCCGTCGGTCAGGCGCCCGTCGTCCAGCACCTGGAGAAGGACGTTGAATACGTCCGGGTGGGCCTTTTCGACCTCATCCATGAGGATGACCGAATAGGGCTTGCGCCGCACGCGCTCGGTCAGATGACCGCCTTCCTCGTAGCCGACATAGCCCGGCGGCGCGCCGATCAGGCGCGCCACGGAATGCTTTTCCATGTACTCGGACATGTCAATGCGGATCATGGCCTCCTCGCTGTCGAACAGGAACGAGGCCAGCGCTTTGGTCAGCTCGGTCTTGCCGACACCGGTGGGGCCGAGAAACAGGAACGAGCCGTAGGGCCGGTTCGGATCCGACAAGCCCGCGCGGGAGCGTCGAATGGCGTCGGACACCGCCTTGATGGCCTCGTCCTGGCCGATCACTCTCCCGTGCAGTCCCTCCTCCATGCGCATCAGCTTATCGCGCTCGCCCTCGAGCATGCGCGAGACCGGGATGCCGGTCCAGCTCGATACGATTTCGGCGATTTCCTCGTCGGTCACGTTGCTGCGCAGCAGCGTCGTTTCGGACTTCTGCGGTGTACCGGCCTGCTCGAGCTGCTTTTCCAGCTCCGGAATGCGGCCGTACTGGATTTCGGACATGCGCTGCAGATCGCCGGCGCGTCTCGCCGTCTCCATCTCGGAACGCGCCTGGTCCAGCGCCTCTTTGATGTGCTGGGTGCCGGCGGCCGCCGCCTTCTCGGCTTTCCAGATCTCCTCCAGGTCCGAATACTCCTTTTCCAGGGACGCGATCTGGTCCTCGAGATCAGAGCGACGCTTCCGCGAGGCCTCGTCGTCCTCCTTCTTCAGCGCTTCACGCTCGATCTTGAGCTGGATCAGGCGCCGGTCCAGACGGTCCATCTCCTCCGGCTTGGAATCGATCTCCATGCGGATCCGGCTGGCGGCTTCGTCCACCAGATCGATGGCCTTGTCCGGCAGGTTGCGGTCAGTGATGTAGCGGTGGGACAAGGTCGCCGCGGCGACGATCGCCGGGTCGGTAATGTCCACCCCGTGGTGCACCTCGTACTTCTCCTTCAGGCCGCGCAGAATGGCCACCGTGTCCTCCACACTGGGCTCGTCCACCAGCACCTTCTGGAAACGCCGCTCCAGGGCCGCGTCCTTTTCGACGTACTTGCGGTACTCGTCCAGAGTCGTTGCACCGATGCAATGCAGCTCGCCGCGGGCCAGGGCCGGCTTGAGCATGTTGCCCGCGTCCATGGCGCCCTCGGCGGCGCCCGCTCCCACCATGGTGTGGAGCTCGTCGATGAACAGGATGATCTGGCCTTCCTGCTTGGCCAGGTCGTTGAGCACAGCCTTGAGGCGCTCCTCGAACTCGCCGCGGTACTTGGCACCGGCAATCAGGGCACCCAGGTCCAGGGACAGCAGCCGCTTGCCCTGGAGGCCTTCGGGTACCTCGTTGTTGACGATCCGCTGGGCCAGGCCCTCGACGATCGCGGTCTTGCCGACGCCGGGCTCACCGATCAGCACCGGGTTGTTCTTGGTCCGTCGCTGCAGCACCTGGATGCAGCGCCGGATCTCATCATCCCGGCCGATGACCGGGTCGAGCTTGCCCTGCTCGGCGCGCTCGGTGACGTCGATGGTGTATTTCTCCAGCGCCTGGCGCTGATCCTCGGCGTTCGGGTCATCCACAGACTGGCCGCCGCGCACGCTGTCGATCGCCTGCTCCACGGCGCCCTTGCTCGCACCGGCGTCCCGCAGCAGCCGGCTGACCTCGGACTTGCCGTCCTCCAGCAGCGCCAGGACGAACAGCTCGCTCGAGATATAGGCGTCCTGGCGTTTCTGGGCGGTCTTGTCCATCACGTTCAGGAGCCGGCCGAGATCCTGGGAGATATGCACCTCCCCGGCCTGGCCCTCAACCTGGGGCTGGCGGTCCAGGTACTCCCCCAGGGCCGAGCGCAGCTTGTTGACGTTGACGTCCGCCCGGGTCAGGAGATGCCGGACGCTCCCGCCTTCCTGGTCCAGCAGCGCCACCATCACATGGGCGGCCTCGATGAACTGGTGATCACGTCCCACCGCCAGGCTCTGGGCGTCGGAAAGCGCCATCTGGAACTTGGACGTGAATTTATCCATTCGCATGGGTATATCCCCTCGGTTTCAATTTCATTAATCCAAATATGGGGCGCCGCACCCGGGAATCAAGCGACGACCCGCAGCCACGTCGTCTTCCGGCGGCGCGGAGCGGGCGCACATGCCCGCCGTATCGCCGCCGGGCATCCGGGTGCTATGCTCGGCGCCGGGCCCTCTCGGGGCAATGATCGAGATCAATGGTCGGCCGCTGAAAACCGGCCGGTCGCGGCGGAAACCTGTCGCGCCGCGGTTCGAAGCCGGCGGGCATTCGACCCGGAGAACCCGGCGCCGGACAGCGCAATACAGCTCTTTTCCACACGGGACATGAGAACCGGCGGCGGTGACTTCACCGGCGGGGGCACGGTTCCAGTAGTACATTTCGCGGTTTCGCTTGCGCTGGAAGTTGTTTACTATCTCCGTTCAACCATCAAGAAAACTACGGGAGGATATCCGCAATGCTTCGAACAATTACAACGTGGGTGACAGGGCTGGCCGCCGCCCTGGCGTTCTCGGCAGCAACGCTCGCCGCGGAGATCACTGTTTACACCTCGCTCGAAGAGGACGAGGTTGCCCACTACCTTGAAATCGCGAAGCAGGACATGCCCGATCTCGAGGTCAATGTGCTCCGTCTTTCCACCGGCGACCTCGGCGCCCGGATCCTGGCGGAAAGCGACAACCCCAGGCACGATGTCCTCTGGGGCTGGGCGCTCACCAACATGCTGGACCCGCGAATCCTGGACCTCACCGAGCCCTATGAGGCCGCGGGCATGGACAAGGTGCCGGAGCAGTTCAGGGATTCCGAGGGCCGCTGGTTTGCACCGCAGGGCTACATGGCGGCGTTCTGTGTCAACAAGCCACGACTCGAGGAGATCGGCGCACCCGTGCCGACGAGCTGGAACGACCTTCTCGACCCCGCCTACAAGGGCGAGGTGGTGATGCCCAATCCCGTGTCCTCGGGCACCGGCTACCTTCAGATCGCATCCCTCATCCAGGGAATGGGTGAAGATGAGGGCTGGGAGTTCCTCGAGAAGCTCGATGCCAATATCGGTCAGTACATCAAATCCGGCTCCCGTCCCTGCCGGGTCGCCCGGGCCGGCGAGTACGCCATCGGCGCCTCGTTTGCGTTCATCGCACTGAAATCCATGGAGGAAGGTTATCCCATCGAGATGGTCATCCCCTCCGAGGGCGCCGGCTACGAAATGGAAGCCAACGCCCTCATGGCCTCCAGCGACAACAAGGAAGCCGCGAAACAATTCCTCGACTGGACCCTCTCGGAGAACGCCGTCGCGGCCTACGCTGAGTACAAGGCCTTGGTCTCGGTCAAGGGCGCCCCGATGAGCGAAGCCGCCCTCGCCGCCGGCATGCCCGAAAACGTCGAAGAGATCCTGTTTCCCATGGACTTCGCGAAATCCGCCCAGGAACGCAGCGACATCCTTGACCGCTGGCGCCGCGACATAGAGCGCTAGCCGCCGAGCGGCAATCAGCTAAGCTTCGCCCCGGACCGGACCTTCCGGTCCGGGGCAGGCTCTTCGACTCGCAGTTACTCTCATCCACGATGGGACGGGTTTCGTGTATCTCCAGATCGAGCAGATTTCCAAGAACTTCGGCAGCCTCGTCGCCCTGGACAACGTCAACGTCGAAGTAGAGCAGCGTGAGTTCGTATGTCTGCTCGGTCCGAGCGGCTGCGGCAAGACGACCCTGCTGCGCATCGTATCCGGCCTGGTGGAGTCGGATCAGGGCCGCATCATGCTCGACGGCCGGGATATCCGCCCGGTTCCCGCTACACAACGCGGATTCGGCATCGTGTTCCAGTCCTATTCCCTGTTTCCCAACATGACCGTGGCGGAAAACGTCGGCTACGGGCTGCGGATACGCAAGCATTCACGGGATCGGATCAGGGCACGGGTCGCCGAGCTGCTCGAAACCGTCGGGCTGCCGGATTCGGGCGGCAAATACCCCCACCAGATTTCCGGCGGCCAGCAGCAGCGGGTGGCCCTCGCCCGGGCAATTGCCATCGACCCCCGCCTTCTGTTGCTGGACGAGCCTCTGTCCGCGCTGGACGCAAAAGTGCGGCTGTCCCTTCGCGACGAGGTTCGCAGCCTGCAGCGCCGGCTCGGCATCCCCACGCTCATGGTGACCCATGACCAGGAGGAAGCCATGACCATGGCGGACCGCGTCGTATGCATGAACGAAGGCCGGGTCGAGCAGTTCGGCACGCCCGAAGAGCTCTACACCAGGCCCGCCACGCCGTTTGTCGCCACCTTCCTCGGCCGCATGAACGTCCTGGAGTTCCCGGACGGGGCGCGGCTCGCTGGACGGCCTCTGCGCATCGGAGAGCCGGACCGGGAAGCGTCGCCCGGGATCCGCGCCTACGTGCGCCCGGAACATATCGAGCTCCGGGACGCGGAAGCGCCCACCGGCGAGAATCAGTTTCCCGCCTCGATCGGAGACCTGCAGTTCGAGGGAAACATCACCCGCTATCGCGTCGACGTCGAGGAACACACCCTCCAGGTGGAAGCGCTGGGCTATCCAACCCGCAAGCCCGGCGAGCCGGTCACCGTCCGGATCCCCCCCGAGGCCGTCAGGATTTTCGACTGAACCCGCGGCGGACATGACCACAAGTCTAATCAAGGCCCTGCCCGCCCGCCTCCAGGACCGCCTGCATTCCGCGCATACCGGCGACCGCTGGTTGCTGGCCGCCGCCGGGGTGATCACGGCGACCCCGCTGCTGGTGTTCTTCGTTTATCCGCTGTTCGTCGCGTTCGCACGGAGCTTCGTCACCCTGGACGGCAACGTCAGCCTGGAGAACTACCGGGTTGCCTTTGCCAATCCCTCGTTCTGGAGCGTCACCTGGAACAGCCTGGAGATGTCCCTGGTCACCACCGCGTGCGCCATGGTACTGGGTTTCACGCTCGCCTATGGCGTCCACCGCACCCGCATGCCCCTGAAGACCGTTTTCACAACGGTCGCGATGCTTCCACTGCTGGCGCCGTCCCTGGTCCAGGCACTGGGGCTGATTTTCCTGCTCGGCCGCAACGGCATCGTCAACCGGACCTTCGATCTCGGCATCGAGATATACGGCTTCCCAGGGCTCGTCATTTCCAACACTCTCTATGTGTTTCCCCAGGTTTTCCTGATCATCAGCGCTGCGCTGGCGGTTTCCGACGCCCGCATGGACGAGGCTGCGGAGGTTCTGGGCGCCCGGCGACTGACCAAGTTCCTGACGGTCACCATACCGAGCGTAAAGTTCGGCCTGGTGAGTGCGGCCTTCCTCGCTTTCACGCTCACCATTACCGACTTCGGCAACGCCATGGTCATCGGCGCCGACTATTCGGTACTCGCCACCGAAATCTACAACCAGGTGGTAGGACAGATGAATTTCAACCTCGGGGCCGTGATCGGCATCGTCCTGCTGATACCGGCGGCCATCGCGTTCTTCATCCAGCGGATGGCCGCCCGCCGGCAGTTCGCGGCGTTGACCGACCAGTCGGTGCCGTTCGATCCCAAGCGCGACACCCTGGTGGACGGGTTCGTGTTCGTCATCTGCGCACTCGTGGCATTGTCCATCATCGCCGTCGTGGGCATCGTCGTATTCGCCAGCTTCGTCAAACTGTGGCCGTACGATATGAGCATGACCCTGCGCAACTACACCATCGACCTGAAGGGCGGTTTTGCCCCGGTGTGGACAAGCGTCAAGGTGTCGCTCATCGCGGCCGTACTTGGGGTGGTGCTGGTGGTGACCTTGACCTATGTCACCCAGAGGCTCGACAACCGTTTTACCCGGGCATTGTACTTTCTGGCGATCCTGCCCGCGGCGGTGCCGGGCATGGTCCTCGGGCTTGCCTATATCTTCGCTTTCAATGATCCCGACTCAATCGTCTACTACCTCTACGGATCCGTGGTGCTGCTCGCCATATGTCACTTCTATCACTACCATTCCCAGGGCTTCCTCACCGCCACCACGAGTCTGAAACAGATATCCACGAGCTTCGAGGAATCCTCCAAGTGCCTCGGCGCCGGCTTCTTCAGCACTTTGCGCCATATCGTGCTGCCGCTCATGCTGCCAACCGTACTCGCAGTGGCCGTGTTCTTCTTCATGCGCTCAATGGTCAGTCTGGCGGCGGCTATCTTTCTGGTCACACCCAAGGTCGAAGTGGCATCGGTCACCATCATGCGGCTCGACGAAACCGGACTTCAGGGTCAGGCGGCAGCCTTTGCCACCGCAGTCATAGCTGTGGTGCTCGCCGCCCTGGGGATATTCAAGCTGATCATGATGTTGCTCGGGGTTCGCACCTCCGGTCTGATCAGCGCCCAGAAGTGACCGCCCGCACCCCGTACCCCGGGAAGGCCCGCCCGCAAGCAGTGCTGCCCCACGGGAGCGATCACGGCGCCGATGTCGAGCCCGGCCGGCCGGAATGATCATCCTTAACTAATTGTATTTATTATAATATTTTGTTTTGTCGGCCTGAATACACCATATGTCCGACCGTTCGTCTATACTGGGTCCAGGTTCCCTGGTTACAACGGACGTGGAAAGCATGCCTGTACGAGAGCCATCTGATCGCCGACAGACCGCCCGCATTCCCGCAGGCGCGAAACTGCTGCACCGCGCCGTGGGCATGGGCGACTATGCCCTGTGCGACGTGGTGAATATCACCACGTCGGGCATCGAGCTGCTTCTGGAGCGGCCGCTGCCAACGGGCACAGTGGTGACCATCCTCGTGCCCACCGAGGGCTCTTCCCGGAGCCGCTATCGCGTGATCGGTATCGTGCAGAGGTCGGAGAGAAGGCGTTCCCGGTGGCTGCATGTTGTCAGGGCGTCACACAAACGGCCCTGGTCGTCCATGTTCATATACGACGTGATATACCAGGCACTGACCGGCGCCAAGCCATGGCCGGGTGCCGAGTGGTTGTATGTGGAAAATACCGCCGATCCGGGCAACGATACAGACGATCACTACGCTGCCACGGTGCCGCACCTCGAGCACCCCGATGAGCCCGCCGAATCCGGGGAGGACGAGTCGGCTCCGTGCCGCGCACCGGGCTGGTGCAGCCCGTTCGACGCGTTCAGCGATCCCCTACGCCGGCTCGTCGCCCGCCAGCAGCGGGTCACCTCCAGACCGGCTGGAACCGTACTCGTCACCCGCGGCTCGCTCGAAGACCATTCCATCTATCTCGTCGAGGGTACCGTCCGGATCGAGGCATACGACGGCAAACTGTTCGAGGTTGCCGCCGGCACCCGGGACGCGCATTTCCCGATCTCCGTGCTCCGGCCCCATGCCTATACGGTAACCGCTGTATCGAACGTATCAGTCATACTGCTCGACCGCCAGACGATGGACGAGCTGGCCCGGATCGTCGCAAGCCATGGAAGCGTCCCGGGGATCGAGGTTTCGGAAGGCGGCCCGCTTCCGGCCGAGCTGGAGGAGGCCTGACGAGGATACGGCGCTAGTCACGCGCTTGCGCTTGATCGGGGAGGCCACACTTCATCCAATCAAGGCTACGCCGACTTGCGTTCTAGATACCAGCGCAGGAAATCGTCCGCCGGCAACGGCTCACAGATATAGTAGCCCTGAGCGATGTCGCAACCCAGCGTCCACAGAACGTTGAGCATCTCGTCATTCACGACTCCCTCCGCGACAGTCCGGAGGCCGAAACTCTTGGCCAGGGATACGGCATGCTCAACGATTTTATAGTCCTTACGGCTGGACAGCATGCTCAGGATAAAGGACCGGTCGATTTTCAGCTCATCCGCCGGCAGTTCTTTCAGGTATGCCAGCGACGAGTAGCCCGTTCCGAAGTCGTCTATCGACACGCCCGCCCCCAACTTGCGAATGCCGGTCAGTATCCGGTGACTTGCTTTCGGATCAACCATGAGGGCGTTCTCCGTCACTTCCAGCACTATGGCCTTGAGCTCGATATCCCAGATACTCGCGGCGATCTTCAACACATCGATGATCTCGGAATCCCGGATCGCACTCGGCGTCGTATTCACCGCCACCGTCATATCGGCGGCGGATTCTCTCCATTCGTGCAGTTGCCGGAAAGCCCGCTGGATTGAAAAGTACGTCAGGTCTGTAATCAGGCCGGACTTTTCCGCCACATCGATGAAGACATCCGGCGGCACCTCGCCCAGCACCGGGTCATGCCACCGGATCAACGCCTCCGCCCCGACGATTCTCCGGGTTTCGATGTCCATCTGGGGTTGATAGTAAAGTTCCAGTTCTCCGGACTCGAGTGCATCGGACAGCTTTTGCTCGAGATTCCATGACGCAATGAACTGGTCAGCGGCGTCCTCCCGGTAGAACGTCACATCTTCCTTGTCGGTTCCACCGTCGATCAATGCAATCTCGACACAGCGCAATACCCTGTGGGCATCGAAATTCTCCCTGCCCTGGATCACGACCCCCATTCGAACCATCAGTGCCTTGTCTTCGTTCAGGATCGACTTGGAGGATTTGTGAATCAGCCGCTGAACCTTCTGTGCCGCCAGCCGCACGTGCCCCGCATTGCGGAACCCCTTCAGAACCAGAACGAATTTCCTGTCGCTCAATCGAACGACTGAATGACCTTCCTGCGAAAACTCGCCCAAGCGCAGATGGAAATCATTCAGGGCGACATCGGCATGTACGTGCCCGGACGTTGCGCACACCCGGTCCACGTTGTCCACGAAGATCAGGATGACCGCCAGGTCACGGCCGGGCCCGAATGACCGCTCGATCTGTTCGATGACGCGGTCGACGCCGTCAATCGACAGGTTTTCCTGATCCGCCTCTGGCACGGGCCGGTGCACTGATCAGTCGAGGAAGAATTCAGTCGGGTCGATACCGAACGATCCCGGCGCCAGTCCCCGCTCGATCCATACCGATTGACGCCCCCGCTCATCGATCTTTTCCTTGTTCAGGTCAAGGACGGAAAACGTATCCATGATCTGCTTCTCCCGATCCATGATAACCATGATCTCGGGCCGCAGACGACGCACGCGGTTCTGCCTGGTAACAACCCCCACCTCTCCGGTATTAAGTTCAATCAGCGTACCGGTAGGAAATACACCGATCGCCTGTGTGAACTGGTCGATCAGCTCTGCCTGAAACTCCACGTCGGCCAGGGCGCGCAATTGCCGAAACGCTTCATAGGACGACATCGGCTCTGCATACGGGCGCGGAGTAATCATCGCGTCATATGCATCGACAATGCCCGCGATGCGGCCAAAGACCGGAACCTGACTGCCCCGGAGTCCCTGGGGATATCCCGTCCCGTTATAGCGCTCATGGTGGTACTGCACCATCTCCCTGATCCGGTTGTCCAGATCCTCCGTCTCGTCCAGTATCTCGATGCCAAAATCGACGTGCCTGCGCATTATTTCCGTCTCTTCCTCGTTAAGCTTTCCCGGCTTGTGCAGGAGGGCATCGGGGAGCCGTATCTTTCCCACATCGAGCAACAGGGCCCCCAGCGCAACGACATTCAGATCCCGATGATTGAGCCCGATGTGACGCCCAAGGATCGTCGCCCATATCAGGGACGCGAGCGAATGGTGATAGAGGTAGTCGTCCTTCTTCTGCAGACGAACAAGGCACGACAGCGCGGCGGGGTTCCTGAGTATACTGTTCACCATTGGTGTTACAGCGCTCTCCAGCCGCTGCACATCCAGCTTATCGGAAACCCTGAGGTTATTCATGACTTCCTGCACCGTAACCACGGCATCATCATGAATAGCGGTTGCAGCCTTCAGCTCCTTCTCGACGCTCTCCGTTTCTTCGTAATACATACCCGGTTGCGTGTACTGAACCTCCGGATCGTTCTTCTCCTTCGCCCGGCTGCCCCGCCAACGGAAAAAGGGCAGCCGAAACCACCGCTTCCGTTGCGGGGCGGCACGCCATGTCATGGATCCGTCGGCGGTACCGCCGTGCTTCTCCGGCGCCGGCATTTCGGAGCCGTTCTCGCGTAGTATATAGACGTAGTCACAGTACGTCTGAAGATCGCGGATTTCGTCCTGATCCCGGATGTAAAACCCCTGGAACAAAAACGGTGTTTCCAGCCACGGCCGGTCGAGCTGCGCCACGTACATGCCGATTTTCAGCTGGTTGACGCCGATCTTCAGAGTGGTGGCCACCGCGCAACCTCTCTAATCGATACCGGTCGGCACGGCCCTACGACGGCCTGCCGTCACCCTGAACGAATTTACCGCTGGCCGGCACCCGTTCGTCATTTCTCGGGAACCGCATGCGCGCGAGGGCCGTGCTTTTCCCATCTTCGATCCTCCGCTATGTGTACTTGTTCTGGCGGAGCCGGGTTTGGCTGCGTGCCGCGCTCGGCCTGCCGGCAGGAGGAGAGGCCCCACACTGCCATTGTATTTGTGTACGCATCCGAATTGTATGCCCGTTCATCCCGCGATTCCATCGTCTGACATGTCAGCCGTGAAGGCTGCCCCACAAAATCGCGGCTTCCCGATTCACACGTCCATCGGCCTTTACACGCCGTCAGCCGCCCGGGCCAATATACTTGCCGTAATCGCCAAAGTAGTGGCGGTAGTCGCGATAGACACCGCGGCTGATGAATTCCTCGATGGCGAGCAGCGCCTGGTCGTCGCGGCGGCCGTCGACGAGAACCGGCTGGCCGGCGTGAATGCGGGCGCGGCTGCGAATGAAGACCGCCGCCACGATTCGCCCGACCCCGCCGACTCCGGATATCCTCGCCGGGATGACCGGAACGTTTGCCATCGCGGCCAGGGCGATGACGCCGCGTTTCAGGGGCTTGCGGGGGTCGTCGGGCAGCCTGATTCCGCCCTGTGGAAACAGCACGATAACCTCCCCCGCCGCCAGGGCGCGCCGGGCCGCATAGAAAGCCTTGTCCGGCGCGCCCGTCCGATCCACGGGTATGCAGCCGATCTGATCGTAAAACCAGCGGAACATCCGGCGTTCATACTGCTCGGTAGCAATGACATAGCGCAGCGGCCGTCCGCTGGCGGCGGCGAGTATGATGGGATCCAGGCCGGACAGGTGATTGGCCGCCACGATCGCGCCGCCCGACACCGGCACCGGGAGAGGCTCGTACTCCAGGCGATGAAACCGGGCGCAGAATACCCGCATCAGGCCATCGAGACGATTCAGGAACGGCCCGCCCCAGTCCGCTTGACCATACCGCCCGCCGACACGCGCGAGCTGCCGAGTCAGGCCCGCAATCGCAACCGCCAGCAAACCAATAATGACCCACCAGACCATGGGCAGATTTCAGGTCGCCTCGTGCTCTTCGAAAATGCGGGGCAAGTCCTTCAACGACACCTTGCCGAGGGGCGTTCTGGGGAGCTCGCTCACGATGGCGTAGCGCGTGATGCGGTTGTGACTGGACGCCCGCCGGTTGTAGTCCCTGATGATCTCCCTTGCCCTGGTTTCCTCGTCGGGTCCCTCGATGGCAAGGATTGCCGCCGGGGCCATGTCCAGCTCGATGACCCCGGCTTCCTTCAGCAACGGATGCTTCTCCAGCATGATCTCGATGTCCTCCGGATACACGTTCTTCCCGGCTTCGGTGACGATCAGCCGCTTGCTGCGGCCCGTAAGGACGATCTTCCGGCCTTCAACGAGACGGGCGATATCCCCGGTCTTGTACCAGCCGTTCTCCATGGCCTCGGCGGTCTGTTTTTCATCCACATAGCCCAGCATCAGGTTCGGCCCCCGGACCCGGAGCTCACCGTCCCCGGATGCATTCGGCTCGTGGATCGTGACTTCCATGCCGTGGAGCGGCTCGCCGACACTGTCCAGTCGCGGGTCGCGCATGCTCTGTACGCTCACCACCGGGCCGCATTCCGTCAGGCCGTATCCCTGGATGAGCGGGAATCCAAGGGCCCGGAAGTACCGCGCGATCTCGGGATCCAGCCGCGAGCCGCCGCTCAGCCAGCATTGAATATCGCCGCCGAATTTGCGCCGGATCGGCGCGTTGATGATTTTCGCCAGCCAGTCCGGCGACCGGCGGATCAGGGAGACATAGGCTTTCAACAATACGCCGCCGTCGGCAAACTTTCTTTCCATGCCGAGCATGATGTTGCGAAAAAGGCGTGGCACCGCGATCATCAGGGTGATCTTCTCCTCGTCCATGGCTTTGAGAACCTCGTCGGCGGCGATCTTTTTCGGTACGACGATGGTTGCGCCGTGATACATGGGCAGCAGCATGCCGCCCGTCATTTCCATGGCGTGGGACAGGGGCAGGAGGGACAGAAACCGGTCCTTGTGGCTGATCGGTACATCCAGTCTTGCGGCGCCCCGGATATTCGACAGGATGTTGTCGTGGGACAGTCGTACGATCTTGGGGTTACCCATACTCCCCGAGGTATACAGGCGGACGGCTTCCGAATGCGGATCGGGGTCCGGGATCGAGAACCCGTCATCGTCCTCCTCGTCGCCGCCGATCTCGATCGAGGCCGGCAGACCACGGCTGTTGCCGGCGAACAGGGTGCAGGCCGGCGCCAGCGCGTCATGCTGGATGCGCAGATCCTCATCGCTGTTTCCGGTATGCAGCGGAGCTGCCACCGCACCCAGCCGCCAGATCGCGAACGCCGCTGCGCCCCAGCCCGGCCCGTTGGCGGACAGTATGGCGACGTGATCGCCCGCGCCGATCCCGGCTTCCCGAAGACGCCGGGAAATCGCAATCGCGCGCCGGCCGATGGCAGCGTACGAAGTCGTCTGCGTTCCACCTCCGCCCAGCCGCTGAATCCACAGAGGCGCGTCACCCCACCGATGGATCGCTTCACTGACGAACCGCCACAGGTGCGGTGAATCCAGTAACGAGTTATTCATGTAAACAGTACATGCACGGCTTCCCCCCAAGCCCGGTGATTATGCCCGAGTCCGGCAAGTCCCCAAAACGGTAGTGGCCCGGTTTAAAACTGAATACTGCCGGGCTTGGGGCCGTGCCGGGGACCCTCCCCCAGGGCCGCTGTGAATACTTCCATGTACGCTCTGGCTCAAACATCCCTGTTTTCGACAGCCCTGGTGGAGGGTCCCCGGCACGGCCCCTTCCTTCCCGCCTGTGCCCGAGCTGAGCCACCGCCTCCGAACTTCGCCCTCCGGAGGTACTGAACCTTGACCCGGGACAGTCCGCGCCCTAATGTTCCGCGGCTACCCAATCCGGCACCGCCATGTCAGCAGAATACCCGATCGACCCGGAGTACGTCCGGCACCTCGTCCAGACTTGCCTGGACGAAGACGTTGGCACCGGAGACCTTACCGCCGGCCTCACGCCGGACGTCGAGATCAGGGCCCGGCTGGTATCACGGCAGTCCGCGGTGCTCTGCGGCACCCCTTTCTTCGCCGCGGTATTCGAGCGGCTTGATGCCCGGTCGACGATCACCTGGCACGCAACGGACGGCGACCGGATCGGTCCCGACCAGGTGTTGTGCGAAATCAACGGGCGCGCGCGCACCCTCCTGACGGGCGAGCGAAGCGCCATCAATCTGCTTCAGACCCTGTCCGGGACCGCCACTGCCGTCCGCCGCTATGTCGACGCCGTGGCCGGCACCGGCGTGAGGATCCTGGACACCCGCAAAACCATACCGGGACTGCGCACAGCGCAGAAATGGGCGGTGCGCTGCGGCGGGGGCCACAATCACCGCCAGGGCCTGTTTGACGGCATCCTGATCAAGGAGAACCACCTGCGCAGCGGCGAATCGATCACCGAGGCAATTGCCCGCGCACGGGACGCGGCGGTGGACGACGTCATGATTACCGTCGAAGTGGAAAACCTGCTTCAACTGGAAGAGGCCCTGGCCGCTGGAACGCCGCGCGTGCTCCTCGACAACCATTCCATAGACGAGCTGCAACGCGCCGTGGAAATCAATCGCCACCGCGCAGAGCTGGAAGCATCCGGCGGCATCACGCTGGACAACATCCGGGCGGTCGCCGAGACCGGGGTGAATGCCATCTCCATAGGCGCCATAACGAAGAATCTGGAGGCGGTAGACATGACCCTGCTTTTCACGCCCCACTACCCGGCGGAACGCTGACCAACCCGGCCCGGGTCGCCGGGGATTCGATTCATCCCGTCATCAGCCGGCGCTCCGGTCGATCCAGATCAGTGACGCCATGCGCCCGCAAGGTTGCGAGCGGCGGTGGGAGAAGAATCGCGTGGAATCGCTCCGGGTGCAGGCCGCCGGGTCCCAGGATACGTGCTCCAGGCCGCCGCGACGGAGGCGGTGGGCGACCAGGCCATACAGGTCCGCCATCCAGCGGCCGGCATTGACCGAGGGCGTGAAGCAGTGGTCGTTGCCGGAGGCGGCCAGCGCATCCCGAACCTCCGGCCCGACCTCGAAGGCGCCGGGGCCGATTGATGGACCTAGCCACCCGAGTACGGCGCTGCGGGAGGCAAACGCTGACAGCGCGTGCTCGACGATCCCTGCAGCCAGACCTCGCCAGCCGACATGAAACAGTCCCACCTGCCCACCTGCCCCGTCGCACAAAAACAGGGGCAGGCAGTCGGCGGTGAGCACGGCGCAGACGCGCTCCGGTGAGCTGGTGTAGCTGCCGTCCGCCTCGCCCCCGATCCCTTCCATCCCGAGATCGACGCAACGCGTGCCGTGCACCTGGTTCAGCCACGCCGGCTCGACCGGCAGACCCAGGCCGTCGCGGACACGGCGGCGGTTCTCGGCCACATGCTCGGGTCGGTCACCGACGTGGCCGCCCAGGTTCAGGCTGGCGAAGCCGCCCTCGCTCACGCCGCCGCCGCGCAGCGTCGTGACCGCCCGCACTCCGGGCGGCGCCGGCCAGCGGGCCGGCATCACCTCGATTCGCTCACTGTCCGCCATTGCCGAACTCGTCGTACAGCGCCTGCAGCAACAACTTGAAGTCGTCCGGCGGCTCGGCGGTATATGCCAGCGCCTCCCCGGTCTCCGGGTGCGACAGCGACAACGATGCCGCATGCAGCGCCTGGCGTCCGAAACCACGGATACGTTCCCGCAGGCTTTCGGAAACGCCCCGGGGCACACGGCCGGATCCGCCGTACACCTGGTCACCGGCGATGGGGAACCCGAGATGGCTGGCATGCACCCTGATCTGGTGGGTTCGCCCGCTTTCCAGGCGGCAGCGGACCAGGGTGAGCTGCCCGAATCGTTTCTCCACCCGGAAATGTGTCACGGCGCTCCTGCCGTCGCTGCGAACGGCCATCACCCGCCGGTTGCGTGGATGCCTGCCGATGGGCTCGTCGACGCTGCAACCGGAAATGAGGTCGCCATGGACAAGCGCCAAGTACTCGCGTTTCATGTCCCGCCGGGCCAGCTGTTCGATCAGATGTAGGCGGGCCCGCTCGGTCCTCGCCACCACCATCAAGCCCGTGGTGTCCTTGTCCAGGCGGTGGACGATGCCCGCCCGCGGCAGCCGGCGGAGGTCGGGATCGAAATGCAGAAGGGCATTCATGAGCGTACCCGCCGGATTGCCCGCCCCCGGGTGGACCACCAGGCCCGCCGGCTTGTTCAGCACCAATATCTGTGGGTCGGTGTACCGCATATCCAGTTCGATATCCTCGGCCCGGGCCTCCACCGCCGGCGCGTCCGGCACCGCCAGGTCCACCGTTTCACCGCCGTGGACCTTGTCTTTCTGGCTGGGAATGTCATCATCGAGCAGCACCCGGCCCTGCTTGAGCCATTGCTGCAGGGTGCTGCGGGAATACTGGGGGAACAGCCGCGCCAGGACCTTGTCCACGCGCTCGCCGGCATGCTCGTCGGGAATCTGCTCCACGCGGTGATCCGATTCGGCGGCACCCGAAGCCATCAGCACCGGGCGGCGGCGTGCCGCGAATGGTTTATAATCGCCGGGAAATCCGCATCGCACCGTTGCACGGAGGCGGCGCGCCGGTCATGGCGGGCCTCCCGGAAGCGGCAGGTGAAGACAATCTCGGAATCAGACATGGCGTTCAATATGAAGATCAAATCCGCCCTCGGGCTCGTTCTCTGCGCTGTCATACTCGCCGGCTGCGGCCTCAAGAATCCATTCAAGGATGACGACCGAAGCGACTACACGGCCGAGGAATACTACCAGGAAGCCAAGGAGCACCTCGACGAAGAGGAGTATACCCAGGCCATCGAGCTGTACCAGGAGCTGGAAAGCACCTACCCGTACGGGCAGTATACCGAGCAGGCGCAGCTCGAGGTCGTTTACGCCTACTACAAGAACGACAACCCCGAAGCCGCGCTGGCGGCGGCGGACCGGTTCATCCGGCTGCACCCGACCCACGAGAACGTTGACTATGCCTATTACCTGAAAGGCCTGGTCAATTATACGGCCGACAACACGTTCCTGGAGACGCTCACCAAGGGGGAAAGCTCCCCCGACCGTGACCCGAGATCCACCCAGGAAGCCTACGCCGCCTTTCAGGAGCTCGTGAACCGCTTTCCTGAAAGCCGTTACGCCCACGACGCCCGGCAGCGCATGGCCTTTCTGCACAATGCACTGGCCATGCACGAAGTGCATGTGGCCGACTACTATCTGCGCCGGCAGGCGTATGTGGCGGTAGTCAACCGCGGCAAGTACGTCCTGGAGCAGTATCCGCGCACGCCGGCGATCGAGCACGCCCTGGGCCTGATGATGCTGGCCTATGAGCGGATGGGACTGGAGGACCTGTCGGGAGATTCCCGGCGGGTGCTGGCCCTGAACTATCCGGACAGTCCCTACCTGTCCGGATCCCGGCCAGCCATACGCAGGGATTTCAGCCTCATACCCGCGTCCCTGGATCTGAATCCGTTCAACTGACCGGTCCGGACAGCCGTATGCCGGCGGGCGTGTAGGAGGCGAGCCCTCTCGCCGATTGGGGCTACTTCCAGCTCAGCGGCCGGTAGCCGGAGGTGATCGGGTAGCGCCGATCCCGGCCGAACGCCCGGGCCGTGATGCGGATGCCGGGCGGCGCCTGGCGCCGCTTGTATTCGTTGCGGTCCACCAGGTTCACCACCTTGTGCACCACCTCCTCGTCGTAGCCGAGCGCGGCAATGCGCTCCGGCGACCAGTCCTGCTCCACGTACAGCGCCAGGATCGGGTCCAGGATATCGTAG
This sequence comes from Gammaproteobacteria bacterium, assembly GCA_034520625.1. GTDB lineage: Bacteria > Pseudomonadota > Gammaproteobacteria > Arenicellales > JAANXG01 > JAANXG01. Next base: position 230,044 of record JAXHNI010000007.1, read on the forward strand.
GCGGGCAGGCTGTCGGCGTCGCGCTGATCCGGCGCCAGTTCCGCCGAAGGCGGGCGTTCGATGACCCGCTCCGGAATAACCGGCGTGCGGGTGTTCCGCAGCCGGGCCAGGCCATACACCAGCGTTTTGGGCACGTCCTTGATCACGGCAAAGCCGCCCGCCATGTCGCCGTAGAGCGTGGCGTAACCCACCGCCATTTCACTCTTGTTGCCGGTGGTCAGGACCATGTGGCCGGTCTTGTTGGACAACGCCATCAGCATGACGCCTCGGCAGCGCGCCTGGATGTTCTCTTCCGTGGTATCCACCGGCCGTCCCGCGAATACCGGTTCCATCGCGTCCAGGAACGACTCGAACACCTGCTGGATCGGAATCGTGTGATACTGAATCCCCAATGCCCTGGCCTGCGCCGCGGCATCCTCCAGGCTCATATCCGCCGTGTACCGGGAGGGCATCATGACCGCCTGTACCCGGTCGGGCCCAAGGGCGTCCACGGCAATGGCCAGGGTCAAGGCCGAATCGATACCGCCGGACAGCCCGACCACTGCGCCGGGGAAGCCGTTCTTGTCGACATAGTCCCGCACACCCAGGGTCAGGGCGTGGTAGACGCTCTGTTCCAGGGAATGCTCCTCGACGATGGCCCCGGGAATCGGCGCGGAACCCGGCTCGTTGCTCAGCGCGACGATTTCCAGGGCCTCCTCGAACTGGACGGCTCGCTGGGTCACGGCGCCGCCGGCATCCACCACGAAGGACGCGCCGTCGAATATCAGCTCGTCCTGACCGCCCACCTGGTTGATATAGATGATGGGCACACCGCAGGCCCGGGCCTTGCCGCTGACGGTCCGGTGCCGCTCGGCGATGCGGTCGATGTGAAACGGCGAAGCGTTGATATTGACGATGACCTCCGCGCCCTGCTCCACGGACGCTTCCACCGGGCCGGGCTGCCAGATATCCTCGCAGATGGTGAGGCCGATCCGCCTGCCGCCGAAATGCGCCACACAGGACTCGGAACCGGGCGTGAAATAGCGCATCTCGTCGAAGACACTGTAGTTGGGAAGGCAGCGCTTGTGATACGCGGCCTGGACGCGCCCGTCGTGGATCAGGCTCGCCGCATTCGCCAGGCCCCCACCGACCAGCCGGAGCGGGTGACCGACGATCACGCCCAGGTCCGGCGGCAGCTCCCCGAGCAGGTGCGTAAACGCCGCCTCGGCAGCGGCGACGAAATCCGGCCGCAGCAGCAGATCCTCCGGCGGGTAGCCGGTCAGCGCCAGCTCGGTGAACACCACCAGCGCGCACCCCTCGTCACGGGCCCGGTTCGCCGCCTGCACGATGCGTTTCCGGTTGGCGCGGATATCACCCACGATGAAATTCAACTGCGCCAGGGCGATCCTGAAGTCACCGGCCATTATTCTCCCCTGCCCGTTGGTTCGATCATCAGGGAATGGTATTCGAATCCGATGGTCTTGTGTAATGCACCGTGATTCGTTATTGATGGCTGGTGGCCCGCGTTGCAGCGGCGCCTTCGAATGAATGACCTGTTCAATCCATTGCATACCATGTGGCACTGCCGGACGATAGACAGCCTCGACGAGATTGACGCCGCGGTATGGGATCGCCTCAACCGCGGCGATTATCCCTTCGCCCGCCACGCGTTTCTCGCCGGACTGGAGCGGACCGGATGCGTCCGGGCGGAGACCGGCTGGCAGCCGCGTCACCTGCTCGTTTATGAGAACGCCGCCGCGGACACGCCGGTGGGCGCCGTCCCCCTCTATCTGAAAAGCCACTCCTGGGGCGAGTACGTTTTTGACTGGGCCTGGGCGGATGCCTACGAACGCGCCGGCCTGCCGTACTATCCGAAGCTGCTGTGTGCCATACCCTTCACGCCCGCCACCGGCCCCCGCCTGCTGGTGGCCCCGGACGGCGACCGGCCGGAGGATGTACGGCGCGCCCTGGTCCGGGGAATCATCCGGGAGGCCGAGCGCCTGAACGTCTCATCGGTACACTGGTTGTTCACCGATGCGGCCGACACCCGCGCACTGGAAGCCGAAGGCCTGTTGAAGCGCACCGGGAACCAGTTCCACTGGCAGAACCGGGGCTACCGGGACTTCGATGATTTCCTCGCCAATCTCACCTCCAAGCGGCGCAAGCAGATCCGGCGCGAGCGGCGCCAGGTGGCCGAAGCGGGCGTCGCCGTGCAAATGATGGAAGGCCGGGAGCTGGCACCGCACGACTGGGACGCCATGTACGGCTTCTATCGCAATACCGTGCTCGAGCGCGGGGCGATCCCCTATCTTTCCAGGGAATTCTTCCACCGGCTCGTAACGGACATGCCGGGGCAGACCCTCATCGCCGCCGCCCGGGATAGCAGCGGGGAACTGGTGGCCGGCGCGCTGTACCTGAGAAGCGAAAACACCCTGTACGGCCGCTACTGGGGGGCAAGCACCTTTTATGAGGGCCTGCATTTCGAGGCCTGCTACTACCAGCCCATCGACTACTGCGTGCGCCACGGTATCGACCGGTTCGAAGCCGGCGCCCAGGGCGAGCACAAGCTGAACCGGGGCCTGGTCCCGAACCCGACTTTCTCCGCGCACTGGCTGGCGCACCCGCAGTTCACCGACGCGGTCCGCGATTTCCTCCACACCGAAACCCGGCATGTCGAGCGCTATGCCGCGGTTCTCGGTCACCACAGCCCGTTCCGCCGCGAGGAGTGACAACCCGCGCCGCCGGCTTGCGTCGCAACCGCCGGTGCTCCAAACTATTTGCCATGCACTTGTTGTCGAACCGCGCGACATCGATGTTTCCGCCGGTGGAGCACGCATCCCCCGAGGGGCTGCTGGCCATCGGCGGCGACCTATCGAGCCGGCGACTCCTGGACGCGTACCGGCACGGGATTTTCCCCTGGTATAGCGCCGGTCAGCCTATCCTGTGGTGGTCGCCGGACCCCAGGGCGGTGCTGTATCCCGACCAGCTCAGAATATCCCGCAGCCTCCGCAAGACCCTGAAACAGGGCGTGTTCACGGTGACGTTCGATCGTGCGTTCGAGTCGGTGATCGAAGCCTGCGCCGCACCGCGCCGGGTGGGCGGCGAGCCGAGCGCCGGCACCTGGATTACGGACGAGATGAAAGCGGCATACGTGGCGCTGCACCACCAGGGCTACGCCCATTCGGTGGAGGCCTGGTCGGGATCCCGGCTCGCGGGCGGACTCTACGGTGTAGCCCTGGGCCGTGGTTTCTTCGGGGAAAGCATGTTTCACCGGCAAACCGATGCTTCAAAGGCAGCGCTGGCGGGCCTGGTGGCCCTTCTGCGGCGCCGGGAGTTCCACATCATCGACTGCCAACTGCCTTCCGCGCATATCATGAGCCTGGGCGCGGTGGAAATACCGCGGAGCCGGTTCCTGGAGGAGCTTGCCGTCGCCCTCGAGCACGACGACCCTTCGTTTCAATGGAACGAAGAGACCGGTTCCGGCCGGCCGTTGGTCGACTGAGGGGGCCGAGGCTTGGGTGCGCTTCCGGAAAACATCAAGATCTATCTGTCGGCGCCGCACGAGTGCCCGTATATCCCGACGGAAACCGCCAGCAGCCTGATTATCGACCCCAACCTGACCATCGACCGCGAGGCATTGACGTTCTTCACGGTCAACGGGTTCCGGCGCAGCGGCGATGTCATATACCGCCCCCATTGCGGGCAATGCAACGCCTGTGTGTCCGTGCGCATACCGGTGGACGAATACCGTCCCAACCGGAGTCAGAAGCGAACCGCCAGCAGGAACCTGGACCTGCGCATCCAAGCCGCGCCGGCGCGCTTCGACGAAGAACACTTCGATCTTTACCTGCGCTACCAGCGTTCCCGCCATCCGGACAGCGAGATGTGCGACCCGGACCCGGAGCAGTATCGGCGCTTCATCGTCAATGACCGCCACGAAACCTGGTTCTACGAGATGTACGACGGCGACGATCTGGCGGCGGTGGCGGTGTGCGACCGCCTCAACGACGGCCTCTCGGCCATCTACACCTTCTTCGCCCCGGAACAGGAGTATCGGAGCCTGGGTACCTACGCCATCATGCTCCAGATCGAAGAAGTGCGAAGACTCGGCCTGCCCTACGTGTATCTCGGCTACTGGATCGCCGAATGCCGCAAGATGTCCTACAAAACCAGGTTCCGACCCACCCAGGGCCTGGTGAACGGCACCTGGCAGCGGGTGGACAACAAGCCCTGAGCATGGCATGTGTCAGGCATAAAGCCTGACTCACATTGATCAGAGTTTCCCAAGGTTGGAATTACCCTTTATAACCCGCCTTTTCAAATACTTACCGCAAATCACCGACAAAGCCACTCACCCCGCCGGCGTTCCACCTCAAAGGAATCCGGATTCAGGCAGCCCGGGTACTTTACGCCGTGCCGGACCTGGGGCATCATACGCGCCCGTTTGCACACCCAAGAGACCAGTTTGGCCAAAGACGATCATATTGAAATGGAAGGCACCGTTGTCGAGACGCTGCCCAACACCCAGTTTCGAGTTGAGCTCGAGAACGGACACGTCGTTACCGCGCACATATCCGGAAAGATGCGCAAGAACTACATCCGGATTCTTCGCGGCGACAAGGTGACGGTTCAGCTCACCCCCTACGACCTGAGCAAGGGCCGGATCACCTACCGCAGCCGGTAGCGGCGCCGCCCCCGCCCGCATGGGCGCGGGCACCGGATCCCCGCCCCGTCCTTTTCCCGAAATCGCCCCCGGCGCATCTGCCGCGTTCCATGGTCACCGCGGGGGGATGCGTTTTCCCGTCCAACTGGATAGAATTACAGCAACCGCGGCCCCGAAGGGGAACCCATATGGAAGCGCTGACGAACCGCCAACAGCAGATTCTCGATTTCATACAACGCTACAGCGTCAAGGCAGGCATGCCGCCGACCCGGGCGGAAATCGCATCGCACATGGGCTTCCGATCGGCCAATGCCGCCGAAGACCACCTCCGGGCGCTGGCCCGCAAAGGCGCTATTTCACTCACCCCGGGACGGTCCCGTGGGATTCGCCTGCAGGCCTCGACGACTCCGTCCGGCAGCCTGCCGGTGGTGGGCAACGTTGCTGCCGGCGCCCCGATACTGGCGCAGGAACATATCTCCGACCACCTTCAGATCGCACCTGAAACCTTCCGGCCCCGGGCCCACTACCTGTTGAAGGTGCGCGGCACAAGCATGCAGGAGGCCGGCATCCTGGATGGCGACCTGCTCGCGGTACACCAGAGCCCGGACGCCGATAACGGGCGGATCGTCGTCGCCCGGGTGAACGACGAGGTGACCGTCAAGCGCTTCAGCCGGCGCGGCAACAAGGTGCGCCTGCATTCGGCGAACCCGGAGTTCGACACCATCGTGGTGGACCTCAGGACCGACGATTTCACCATCGAAGGTCTCGGCGTCGGCATCGTCCGCAACGGGCTGGCTCGTTAGGCGCCGGGATAATCTGGTACCCTGCGCCTTAATCCCCCGGCCCGGACGCGCCGGCCTCGGCAACCATACCCCAACCGGCTGAATGACATGGGCAATCGCTTATCAAAGATCTACACGCGCACCGGGGACGACGGCACCACCGGGCTGGGGGACGGTTCCCGGATTCCCAAGGACGATGCCCGGGTTGAGGCAATGGGAGCGGTGGACGAGCTCAACAGCACCATCGGGTTGATTCGAACCGAGGCGCTCCCCGACGACATCGCCGTTGTCCTGTCGGACATCCAGCACAATCTGTTCGACCTGGGCGGCGAGCTGAGCATCCCGGGGTACGAGCTGGTCAGCCCGGGGGCGACCGACGCATTGGAAAAGGAGCTGGACCGGCTGAACGCGGAATTGACACCCCTGAAGGATTTCATCTTGCCCGGCGGCACCCGCGCCGCGGCCTGGTGTCATCTGGCACGCTCCATCTGCCGGCGCGCCGAACGCCGTGTGGTCACCCTCGCGGCCCAGACCGAGTTGACGGGCAGCCCCCGGCAGTACCTCAACCGGCTGTCCGACTACCTGTTCGTACTGTCCCGCTACCTGAACAAGGCCGCCGGTGAAAACGACGTCCTCTGGAACCGAAACCGCACCCCGTAGGTCGGGCGCAAGCCCGGCAACCGCACCCGGTCAAAAGCCGGTTCGGCCCCGTCACTCCACCATATTCTCCCGCGCCCTATCCAGAATTTCACAAACCCACCCGACACCGTCCGCCAGGCGAGGCGTCTGGCGGTTCAGTACCCCGCCATCTACGGTATACAGATTACCGTGCCGCACCGCCGTCATGGCCGGGTACCGCCGCCAGTAGGCCAGGGACTCGGGCGCTCTGCCCGTCGCGGCGCTGATCAGAATGACCTCCGGGTCCGCCGCCAGCACTTGCTCCCGGTTCACCGTCGGCGCGATCGGCGAAAGCCCGTGGAATACGTTGGCGCCGCCGCAGATCGCCAGAATATCGGAGATCATGTGCTCCCCGTTCAGCGTCATCAACGGCCGGCGGGAAATCTGATAGAACACGCTGACGGTGGCGCGACCGGCATACCGGTTCCGGATTCCGTCGATCGCCGCGGTGAATTCTCGCGCCTTTTCATCCGCCGCCTCCTCGGAACCCAGCAGGCGACCGAGGCGCCGGAGGGCGCTGGCCACGTCTTCGAGCTCTCGCGGCTCGAGAACGAACACCGGAATCCCCATGCTTTCCAGGCGCTCCACGATCCTGGGATCGATGCCGGACTGCCAGCTGACCACCAGATCGGGCTGAACCGCCAGCAGCCGCTCCAGGTTGACGCTGAATGCGTTGCCGATCCTCGGCAGGTGCCGCGCCGCCTCCGGGAAGTCGCTGTGCTCGCTGACGGCCACCAGGCTGTCGCCGCCCCCTGCCGCAAACACCAGCTCGGTAATGAACGGCGCGAGGCTCACCACCCGCTCCGCCGGGCCGGCGACGCTCACCGTCGCGCCCCGGTCATCCGCCACGGACGCGGGCCACGCCGCGAACGGGAGCAGCAGCCCCGCCGCCAACAGAATCGCCGCCTCGACACCCGCGAGTCGCCGGCAGCCGGTGATACGCGCGATGTTTGAAATGGCAAAACGAAGCCATTGCATGGATCTTGCGGACACCACGGTGGCCGGGGGAAAATCCAGATTCCCATCGAGCCACCGAATGTTTCGTCGGCAAGACCCATGTGGGTCAGCCTTCAGGGCTGACATCTCAGACGCAATATCTTTGGCGAGATACACTCGAACAGACCCCTATCCACCAAGATCACGACGATAGCGTTGCCAGTCGAATCCGGGGCCGGGGTCGGTCTTGCGCCCCGGCGCTACGTCACAATGACCGACCAGGCGTTCGGCGCTGATCTCCGGATAGGCCTCCATGAGGGAACGGGTGAGCACTACCAGGGTGTCGTACTGGACGTCCGTGAAACCGTCATCATCGACGCCTTCGAGCTCGATGCCGATGGAAAAATCATTTACCTCCGGGATCCCGTCGAGGACCGAGCGTCCGGCATGCCAGGCCCGGTCCAGGGTGGACACGAACTGAACCGCCGTCCCGGTGCGCGAGACCAGGAAGTGCGCCGACACCTGAAGGCCGCGGATTTCCTCGAAATACGGATGCTCGTGATGATCCAGCCGGTTGAGAAAAAACCGCTCGATCTCGCCGCCGCCGTAGTGCCCCGGGGGCAGGCTGATACAGTGGATCACCAGCGCGTTGATGCGGGTCCCGGCGGGCCGGTCGTCGAAGTTCGGCGAGGCCACCCACCGGGCGCCGGCGACGCGTCCGGTTCGATTGTCGTGCTGCATGGCGCTCAAGAGTGGAGATCCAATGTCGAATTGTCTATACATCACCAACGATTATACGGACTACAAACCGAAATGACCGACCACGCCCTGCTGGTCCCGTTGACCCCCGAAGCCCGTGAAGCCCTGGGCGGCCGGGACCATGTCGCGATCGACTCTCTGCCGTTCAGGATCGGCAGAGAGTCGCGCATGGCCATGGTCCGTGGCGAACTAACCTACATGGAGCGTCGAAAGGGCGACAAGCCACCCAACAACGATCTGTACCTGCTGGATAACGGCAAGCTGCTGAACATCTCCCGGGAGCACCTGCAGATCGAAAAGGCCGCGGACGGGACAATCCGCGTTCATGACCGGGGCAGCGCCTGCGGCACCCGCGTGAACGACGCCGCCATCGGCGGCATGGACAGAACCGGATCGCTGGGGATCACCGAGGGCGGCGAGATCGTTATCGGCACGCGGGAGTCACCCTACCGGTTCCGGATCGATAACCTGGAACGGCTGCAGGGCATCGACAGGACTTGACCCGGGATGCGCGGCACGATGCCGCTCCCTGACGAATGAGAGTTTCCCGGAGCGGTCATGTAAACCACTGATGCGAAACGACAAACGGCCATTGCGGCCCGACCGGATTCAGCGCGTTACCCGCGGAAAGGAATAGACTGAATGCGGTTCAACCACTTCGGTGATCGCCTCAATGCCTGCTTCCGATCCTCACACCCTCTCGCGGTTCGTTCACGTCTACAAGGGAATCGAAGACTTCTATTTTCTCAATCGCGGCGGGGAGCTGGGCTATATCAAGTCCGGAGAGCTCCGCTCCGTTAAGGAAACATTCCCGCAGCTCAGGGACCGCTCATTCCTGGAAGCCAATCCGGATTTCATGCCGGCGCTGGAGGCGTTCCTTCGTGAGCTCGGGGAAATTTCCAGCGCCTATCAGGGCGCCATGCCATACGACCTGGAGCTCGGCTACATCCTGCCGGCCGGTCACCAGCATCTCTGGCGCACCGCGACGCTGGTGCTCCACAAGCACGTTCTGGAGACCCTCAAAGCGGACCACGAAGCGATGTTCCAGAACGGCACGCAGGAGCTCGTGGAGGCGGAACGCGACCTGAGTCGGATCATGGCGGTACGAAGCATCCACCAGGGGCTGGATGAGTTGACCTACCACCACGACGTGTTCGGCCAGTATCGCTATTTCCCGGCGTTGTACCTGCTGCCGGGCGACGACAGCGCGATCCGGTCCGACGCCGCCAAGTCCCGCGTCCGGGTCATAAACCTTCGCTGGCGCGGGCGGGGGTTCAGTTCCCGCCAGTACGGGTCCCCGGAAGCGGAGCGCACCCGGGAGCTGGTGTTCCGGGTGCTGCGGGAGAACCTGACACAACGGGGCGCCATCGACCGGAGCCAGCGCGTGGAGAACCGGCTGTCCATCGCCTGAGACAGACGTCCGGTGGAGCCACGGTGCTGTTCACCGCGGAGATCGGTTCCGGCGCGAGTGACGACGACCTGCAATTCCTCGCCGACGGCGTGATCCAACTCGATCGCCTCGCCAGCGGTCGCGTCTGTGCGGTGACGAAGATGCGCGGTCCGGGTTCGCCGAGGGCACCCACTGCTATGGGTTGGGCGTCGCCCAATTGAGAAAGTCGGGCTGATGTCTAACCTTATTCGTTGACCTAACCTATTCGTTAGGCGACTGCGGAACATCGCTAACCTTATGACTTTTTACATCAAAAACCCAGAAACAGCATGTCCAGAGCTGCGGAGATTTCATCCTGCTCCTGAGCAAGGCTACCAACGCCAGAACGCAATTCGCCTTCGGGTACAGCAGCCATGTACTGAGTGGCCATTACTAGCTCCTGACCCTCAACGCTAAATACAGGATTCAGCCGCTGGGCAGGAGACGGTGCGGAGGATTTGGGCAACAGTGGCACGACAACTCGAGTGTTCAAGCTACTGAGAAGGTCTGACTGAACATCCAGCAGATAGCCGGTGCCGCCCTCATTTTCGAAGATATCGAAACGGGCCATCAGAACTGACGGTGCCGCGCGAGAGGCAAACCGTTAGCTTCAACGTATGCGTTCGAGCTTGCCAGCGCTCTGGCGTTTTCTTTCAGCCACTTCTTCTGTTTGTGCAGTTTCACAGCCTCCGCGATCCCCGCCTCTGCGGACCGTGAGACATTGATTCCCAAGGCCTTTGCCTCTTTGAGAAGAGCACTATCTAGCGATAGGTTCGTTGGCCTTCGAGTGGATTTGGTAGCTTCAGCGGCTTGCATGGTTCAGGCCTCGTGCGAAACGATACGCCCATTATATGCGCATATATTTTGCACATCAAGTGTGCGCAGAACTAGGTCTTGTCGCTGACGTAAGGAACCCCCTGATTCAGTCGCCTAACGGCGGATATCAGCGGCTCCTTGACGGGATTTTCGCCGTACCCCTTTCCCGCGGGGAGACACTCCCGGACGCGCCCGTCCGCCGCAACTTATGCCACCGATCCCCCAGCGTTCTTGCATAAGCGAACTGCTTGGTCTGCATGAGGGAAACTATGCGCGTTACCAGATCAGGCCGGCGGAATTCCAGGCGTGGCGGGAGGTCTGGAACCGCGCGAGCGCATGAGGGACCGTTCCATTTGCCCGGACAGGACTTTCACCTGCCGGGGCGCACGGAAGGTTTCCGTCATGCCTGTCCTTTACACCAAGCTTTGCCTGGCGCAACAAGTTGTTGATTTTTAGTCAATGGTGCCAGCGAGAGGAGTCGATTCACGTTATTTATCAATTAGTTAAATATCCTTGGCGTAGATTTGGCGTAGGCGTAATCGCGGCGAATTGATAGATCATACGCGATTCCAACAAGCTGCTCTTTTGTGTCCACTACCGGATCGCCACGGCTCGCACCCGACAAATGTAGCAACTAGGCAACACCCTAGACCAGAGAGTTCAGAAACACCGACTCACGCTCATACCTACTGATTTCATGTAGTCGGGCACTAGAATCTGACCGATGTCCGCGTGGGGGTCCTGCGCTGCGTCGTGGAGCCCACAGGGGGGTTGTTTTAACCCACTAATTCCGCCGTGGGTTGCGCACCGTGCACAAATCTTCATACTCGTCTAACGCGTTGTTATCGTGGGAGATTGCGTGCAGCTTAGAACACTGATTGTCGATTCCGCCCTTGCGGCACACGAGGCGCGCACCACCGCCGCTCGGGCTCGTGACCACGGCCTCCAGGTGAAATCGGTCGACCAGGCCGCGGCGCGGCTCGCCGGCGGTTTCCTGCAGCCGATCCCGCGCGAGGCACTGGAAGAGGCAATCCAAGACGCGTTGGCTGACACGGACCTGGGCCCCCTGGCACCGGTTCAAGGCCTCCCCGGCATGACCCGCGCCGCCGCGACCACGCTGATGCGCGCCTGGGATGCGGGAGTCGACCTCGAAACCGATCATGAGCGACGGCGGGCGCTCGCCGCGCTCGATGCCGCCGCACGCGAGCGCTTACGGCCGTCCATGCGGCGCCCCGGCGATCTCGCTGCTCTCGCCCTGGAGCAAGTCGCGCACGCGCCGGAGGTGCTCGGCCCCGTCGAAATCCGCCGCCTCCCCGACGTCGCGCCGGTATGGCGGCCATTGCTCGTCGAACTCGCTAGGCACGTCGAGGTCCGCTGGCGTCCGGGCAGCCGCCCCGTACCGGCGTGGATTGACGGCACCAACATCCTCCTGGAAGAGCTCGACTGCCGCGCCGCGCCGCGCGCCGGCGTCAGCTGCGCCAATCCACGCCACGAGGCCGTCGAGGCGATGCGCTGGGCGCGCGAACTGATTGCCTCCGCAAAGGCCGCGCCGCAGGAGATCGCGATCGCCGCGGCCACGCCGGCGGACTGGGACGCGCACTTGATTGCCCTGAGCCGAGACGCCAGCATCCCGGTTCACTTCGCTCACGGCCAGCCGGTCCTCTCCACGGCGGATGGTCAGGCCTGCGCCGCTCTCGCCGAGGCACAACTGAAGGGCCTGACGCAGGATCGCGTGCGCCGCCTGGTGCCGCTGCTGCGCAGCCAGTGCGGCCGCCTCCAGGACCTGCCAGGGGACTGGACCCGGGTGCTACCGCGGGATGCGCCGCTGACCAGCCTCAAACTCTGGCGGCGCCACCTCGCGCGCGTCGAGGACTGGCCCGGCGGCATCGACTTCTCGCACGCGCTTGTCGACGCACTCGAGCCCATCACTCAGGGACCCGACAACGCGCGCGCCGCGGGCGTGGCCCTTCTCAACGGACTCAGCCTGTCGATCTGGATGCAGGCGTTGGCCGAGGGGCCACCACTCGCCCTCGACGTCACACTGCAGGGACTTCGAGTGCCGGACGAGGTGGATCCGGCCGGCGCCATCGTCTGGGGTCCCGCAGCGGCGATTGCGGGCGTGGCCCGCCCGCACGTTCGCTTGCTCGGCCTCACCAGCCGCGCCTGGCCTCGTACTCGGGGCGAGGACCCGCTTCTACCCGATCACATCGTGCCGCAGAACGAACTCGACCCGGTGCCCGTCCCCGAGCGCGACCAGCGGGACTTTCGGGCGCTTCTTCACGGCGCCGCACGTGAAGTCGTGCTTTCGCGCAGTCGACGCGACCCCGACGGCCGCCAACTCGGCGTCAGCCCCTTATGGCCCATCGACGTTGAGCCCACATACCTGGAGCGCAAGCGCGTGGCTGCCCACGTCATGAGCGAGGCAGACCGCCTGCTCGCACGCCCCCACGAGTTCGAAGAGCACGATCTCGCGCGGAGCACACGCCAGTGCTGGACCGACTGGCACATCCCAAAGGTCACGCCGCACGACGGCCTGATCCGCGCGGACCATCCGCTCATCGCGGAGACGCTCGCGCGCCCGCAGTCCACCGGCGCGCTACAGAAGCTGCTTCGCGACCCGCTCGGCTACGTCTGGCAGGAGGTGTTGCGCTGGCGTGAGCCGCAAGAGGAGGAGGAGCCCCTCACGCTCGATCCACTGGCACGCGGCAGCTTGGTCCATGCCGTCTTCGAGGACGCCACACGGCGGCTCGAGGCTGGGCCGGGCGTGGCGCGCGCCGACGCTGATCAGGTAGCGGCGGCTGCCCGCGAGGCTGTCGCCGCCGTCGCGGCCGACTGGGAGGAGCGCTATCCCGTTCCGCCGCAATTGATCTGGCGGCGCCTTCTCCAGCAAACCGAGAACGCCGTACCGGCCGGCTTCGCTAGCGAACTCGGTGACGGAGGCCCCGGCGCACTCGCCGGCCAGCGCAGTCTCGCCGAGGTCCCCTTCGGCCAAGCTGGCTGGCGCAGCGCACAGCCGGTAGGCCGCGAGCCGCCCTGGGATATCGACGCGCCGGTCCAAATCCCGGGAACCGAGATCCTCATCACCGGCCGGATCGACCGCCTCGACCTCGCCGAAGGTGACGCAGCGGCGACCGTGGTCGACTACAAGAGCGGCAAGGCGCCCTCGCCCAAAAAGCCACCCGGAGTGAACGGCGGCAAGGAGCTGCAGCGCTGCCTCTACGCCTACACGGTGAGCGCGCTGTTGGGCGGGATCCCTGTCGAATCCCGGCTCGTCTACCCTTTCGCGCAGCAAGTGTTCGTCTTGGAGGACCCCGAGACTACGCTGGACACCCTCACCGAATATCTCAAGATCGCGCACGCGCAGATGCTTGCCGGCCAGGCTTTGCCCGGCGAGGGCTCCGAGGATCAGTACAACGACCTGCGCTTCGCGCTACCGGGGGACGCTAAGGATCGGTACTTCCGCGAGAAGCGCGCGCTGTTCAACGCCCGCCACGGCCGCCTCGTCGACGCCTGGAGCCTGAATTGACCACACCTGTGACCGACCACGAGGAACGCGTCCGCGCGCTCGGCGACCACGGCGCGACCCTGCTGGTCGAAGCCGGTGCCGGCACCGGCAAGACGGCGCTCATGGCCGGTCGCCTGGTACGGCTGCTTGCCGACGGCCAGCCGCCGAAGAGCATCGCCGCATTAACCTTCACCGAGCTCGCCGCGAGCGAGCTGCAGCAGCGCGTCGCGTACTTCGTCGAGCGAATCCTGGAGCGCGATGTGCCCGACGAGCTCGCGGCTGGCTTCCCCGAGGGCCCGAGTGCTGGCCAGCTCGAGACGCTGAAGGCAGCGCGTTGGCATCTAGACCAGCTTACCTGTACGACAATCCACGGTTTTTGCAAGCAGCTGATCGGCCCGTACCCGGTCGAGACCAACATGGACCCCGGCGCCAAAATCATCGACCCGGCCGAGGCAGCACTGACTTACGACGAACTCCTGCAGCACTGGCTGCGCGAACACCTATCGCGCACGCACGACTGCGGCGCGGAGAACGACGTGCTCGCGCAAATGCTGCTGCAAGACCCTGACCACGCGATCGCCAAGATCAAGGAGGTCGCCGGCGAGCTCCGGCGCAACCGTACGGCGACGCCGCCCCCCGCGTACCTCTCACGCACGGATCTTGTCGACTTCGAGGCTGCCGTCGACACGTTTGCCGACACCATCGTCGCCGCTCGGGCACCGGATTGCGACGCGGTCGCCGCCGACCTCGCGCACCTACGCGAGCGCTTAGCAGCAGCCCTGGACCGCGGGCCGGACGCTCGGGGCCTAGTCGAGTGCGCGGAGCCGCCCCGCATCCCGGCGATGAAAAGCGATACGACCGCTTTCCGAAATTGGAACAAGAAGACCGTGTTTGTAAAGGCGGCCCAGGCGCGCGGTGTCTCCAAGGCGGAGGCCGACCGCCTGAACGACGTTGCCAAAGAAGCCTACGAGCGGGCCGACGCCGCCCTGGACGCCTTTCTCAAGAAGGCCGTCGGCGCGCTCAACGCGCGCTTCCTGGAGGCGCTGAACGCCTTGGTGGATCGTTACGTCGCGCACAAGCGCAACGCCGCCCTGCTCGATTTCGACGACCTGTTGATTGCCGCGCGAGACCTGCTGCGCGATCACCCCGAAGTGCGCGACGCGCTGGCCGAGCGCTATAAGGTGCTTCTCGTCGACGAGTTCCAGGACACCGACCCGCAGCAGGCCGACATCCTGTGGCGCCTGAGCGAGGCCACTCCGTGCAAGCCGGCCGATGCCCCCTGGACAGAGCGCACTCTCAAGCCAGGTCAACTCTTCCTTGTCGGGGACCCGAAGCAATCGATCTATCGCTTCCGCGGGGCAGACTTAGGCGCCTATCTCGCCGCCCGCAATGCGCTCGACGCCGCTGCTGGCGAGCGTCTGACGATCCGCGCCAACTTCCGTTCGTGCTCAGGACTACTCGAGTGGATCAACGCCAGCTTTGACGGCCCGCTGTCGGCCGAAAACCAGCCGGGCTTCGAGGCGTTGGCGGCGACGCGGCACGATGCCGGCGGCGAGACGCGCGTCGCCGCGCTCGACCTCGCCATCGAGTCCTCGAACCCCGAGAAGGCGCCGACCACGGACGACATTCGGCGCACGGAGGCCGCAGCGGTAGCCGATCTTTGCCGCCGGCTAATCGGGAGCTACGAGGTGTTCGATGCGGACATCGAGGGCGGCGTGCGCGCCTGCCGCCCGGGCGATATCGCGCTGATCGCCCCGGCCGGGACTTCATTATGGATCTACGAGAGCGCGCTTGAAGCGGTGGATTTGCCGATCGCCACACAGGCAGGCAAGGGCGCATTCCGGCGCCAGGAGATCCTCGATCTGATCGCGCTCACGCGCACGCTCGCCGATAGCCGCGACACGCTGGCACTCGGTGCGCTGCTCCGCGGACCGCTCATTGGCCTCACCGAGGAGCAGCTCCTCGACTGCGTCGAGGCGCTGCCGCGCGATCCCGAGCGCCCCGACCGCATCCCCACGCTCAATCTCAACGTCGACCCCGACGTGCTTCCGAACGCCGTCGTCAAGCACGCCCTGAAGGTGCTGCGTGGGCTGCGCGCTCGGGCTCGCCGTGTTACACCCTTCGAGTTGATGGCGGAAGCGGTAGAAGAGCTTCGAGTGCGCCCGATCCTCGAGCAGCGTCACCCGCGTTCGGCCGAACGCGCGCTCTCCAACGTCGACCTCTTCCTCGAGCTGGCACGTCCTTACGCCGTGCGCGGCCTCAAGGCCTTCGCCCAAGACATGCGGCGGAAATGGGAAGACTCGGCCGGTCAAGCCGAGGGACGCCCGGACGCCCAGCAACAGGCAGTGCAGGTTATCACGATGCACTCGGCGAAGGGTCTGGAGTGGCCGGTGGTGATCCCTGTCAACGCTATGGGTGAACCAATGCGCGAACAAGGGCCGCAGCTGCGCCGATCCGACGGCACACTCCACCTTGATGTGACCAAGACGGCGTCGCGCACCGAGGCTTACGAGGCCACGAAGCAGCTAAACGAAAGCGAGACCATGGCCGAGCGCGTGCGGCTCTGGTACGTCACCTGTACGCGTGCCGAACAACTGCTAGTCTTTCCTCGCCCCGACGCCGATCTAAAGTCGCGGGCGTGGATCAAGCTCGCAGGGCTCGATTTGGCGGCTCTGCCGGCTTTCGATATCGAGGTCCATCCCCCGGCGCTGCCGGAGATCGCAGTGCCGGAACAGAATCGCCAGGACCCCGCAACCTTCGCCGAAGAGGCGCGCCGCGTGCTTGAGGCGCATCCGGCGATCACACGCCGCAGTCCCAGCCGGCACGAGAATAGCGGCGACCCGGCGGTGCCAGTCGTCTTCGCCGAAGGCGACGTTCCGCCCGTCGCGGCGCCGCGAGTTCTGGGTTCCACCACGCGCGGCCTCGTCCTGCACAAGCTCTTGGAAGAACTCCTTACGGGCGAGCTCTTCGAGTCCGATCTTGAATCACGGGCCGACGTGCTGCTCCGACAACTCGGCGCCGAGCCGCAGGCCGATCCCTCCGTAGGTCCATGCGCAGCGGAGATCGCGAACACGACCGAGCGAGCGCTGCGAATCCCCGAAGTGGCCGAGGTCCGCGACCGCCTCGTCCCCGAGTGCCCCGTGACGAGCGTCTTCCCAGGCGAGACGGGCGAAGAGATCGTCTCGGGCGTGGCGGATGCCATCGCGCCCGACGAAACGGGCGCAATCGAGACCGTCATCGACTGGAAGTCCGACATCGCAGCCGAGCCGGCACAGCGCGAGCGGTACCGCCAACAGATGCGCGATTACCTGCACGTCACTGGCGCACGTTCCGGCATCTTGGTCTATGCGACGGAGGGTACCGCGGATCGCGTGCTAGCCGAATGATCCCACATCGCGTCCTGCAGCCGGCGTTACGGCGGCCGGCCAACATTCGTTCCCATTACTGCCATAACCCGTTCCCAACGGCAACTGCGAATTTGCAAGCATTCTGTAATTGGTGGAGAAACTCTAAATACAGCCAAAAGATGACCGTAGTTGATCTGCATAATCGCAACATTTATCCCGCATCCGTCATTATGCCGTGCGCTTTTGCTCGGACGGCTTGGACGAGGGTCGCTTCAGCCCCAACGCGGCATCATTCCGGGCTCGCTTGGCGAAGGATCTTGCGAGGGCTGACTTCCGGATACTCAAACGCATCAGCTTGTCTGGATTTGAGAGCTCTACGGGAATAAACTGGCACCAGTTCTCGAGACGTACGAAAAAGCGTGGACCAACTTCGGGAAGTGCCGCCTCAATGGTCGCGAAGATGAGAAAGCGTGAGCGGTTACCCGAAAGTTATGAGTAATCCGGAATCTCTCCTAACGATAGGTGATATTTGGAAGCTTGTAGCCCTACCGGGAGCGTTTGCATTCCCACAGTCGCGATCGGCGCTATTAGGATTTTCCTAGGTCGGCGCCGAGGAAATGCGGCTGCGGGGTGCTCGGATCGCGATATTCAGGCGCTAGCTAGCATTTAGATCGTCACCATAACTGGCGACTAAGTGAGTTTCTCAACGTCACTCTACGACAGCTTATTGATGAGTTGGAAGAGAGATTGCGGCCCGGGAATTCATGGTTCTAGGCGTTAGTTAGTAGTTGGCGCAAGGTGTCCTCGCGTAATAGCGTCTATCACTCTGGCTTGCGCGCCGACCTCTGCGGGGCTTCGGCGCTCCGGAGGAGACGGCTTACAGTTAGCCTCCGTAATCTACGGGGGCATTAGGTGAATTTCTATAGGTAAGTGAATCAATGGGTAAGCTGCTTCGAGCTCACGCCGTAGACCAGTTTTCGAAGATCCTGCGGGTTCCTGACTCGGCGATTTCTCCGGAGATTCTTACTTCGGTTCGCCAATTGGATGAGCGCCGCGAACTTGAACCTGCGCTGCAGCAGATTTTGTTCGACCCGAACGAAACGCCTCATGGACCCACGGAGATCGCTGACATTATCACCAGCCGCGTCATCGCGCAGGGAGAGAGGGTCAACGCAGCCTTCATCCTAAAGGGGAAGAGCTTTCAACAGGTTAAGTCCAACGACATAGCCCATCAGGTAATGAAAGTGCGCCAACTTGAAGACTTGGGATTGATGGTGCTATGTGCTGTCGGTCATATTCAGGATGACGCCCAACGAGACTTTGTTACTGTTGCACGCGACGCCAACGTCGACTACCTGATATTGGATCGTTTGGATACTGCGCGTCTTCTCATCGCGTACGAGAAGGTTTGTACACAGGACGGTACCCCGTTTGACGAAGAAGGGCGTTGCGCGAAGGGGCACGAGTTGGACCAAGGCATACGGCTCGACGTTGGTGTTCGTCAGGACTATAGATACGAAGTGCTGAAGTTACAAGATGTCAGCCACGCTACAGCAAAACGTTATTCAGCTGTAGTCTTGGTTGATGAGCATTACAGTCGAGAGGTACTTCGGGAGATAGTAAAAGAAGTCACTGCGGAATTGAAAAACGCCAATTACCATAGAAACGAAATGGTCGAGCGGCGCTGGTCCGGGACGTCCGCTCATGTGGTTTGGCTATTCTTGGCTGGTGCGGCTGAAGATGTCAGCAATACCAATTGGCTAGTCCGAACGCAGTGGATTGATGCCCAACTCGACAGGCAGTGGCGACCCATGGAGATGAAGGGTGACGAAAAGATTGACAGCATATCCTTAAAGTGGAATTTCATGTATGACAATATGAAGGAGTTTCACTCGGTCCGGACCGCGTCAAAGGGAGAAGCTCTAAGAGTCTTGGAGCCACTCATCGAAGAGGCGATCTCGTATGGCCGCCAGGCTGCTAACCTCCTGGATGAATTCGGGGGGTGCAAGGTTAATCAGAGCAAATTGGAATTCGAACTAAGCAATAATCTGCCCGACATACAAAGGATCTACGATCAATCAGGAGATTTGCCTTTCCCTCCGGCCGACTTAAAGGATTACGATGAAGTATGCCAGGAGCTCTTTGCGGACGTGCACAACATCTATTTTCCGTTCGGGGAACTGGGTCGAGAGACCTGGATCACGCCGGAGAACCGGATCCGCGTGTCTAGCTCGTATGTGGAAATGTTTGAGGAGCATTTGAGGCGGTGGGAGTTCGAGAGGCAGAAGATTCACTAGTCGTACGGATTTTCGCCTAACACGTCGATACCTTGCTTTAGCGACTGCCAGGACGACACAGGGGAGAACCCAGGCAGAGACGATTGAGTCGCTCCAATCTCGTGGGCGGAAACTGTAAATTAAATTGTGTAACTGCTCATTACCCCTTAATCTTAACAAGAAAGGATAAGGAAAATGAGCAACAAAATCGACCAAGAAAAGCTGGAATCTCTGGCTAAGGAGCTGGCCAAGAATATCAAGACAGAGCAGGACCTGTCTGATCTTAGCCGGACGCTGCTGAAGATGACCGTGGAATCCGCACTTGGGGCGGAGATGGAAGCGCACCTGGGTTATAGTGCCCATGAAGCCAAGGGCCGCAATTCCCGCAACAGTCGCAACGGGCATTCGAAGAAAGTGCCTCAAAAGTTGTTGGAGTTCATCGAGACCGGGTGGAGACCTTGAAAAAGTGGGGGGACGGTCAGCGAGAATCGTTCGCAAGTGTTTGATTTTATGGTGGGCCGTGAAGGGCTCGAACCCTTCGACCCGCTGATTAAGAGTCATGCTCGCAAATCGGCAATAGTCCTTTTTACTCAATAACTTACCAGGCAGGGCTCCCCCACTCTCCTTCCTGGTTATTCCGACTTAAGCCCCTGATTTTGCTACTTGCCGTTTCGCAAAGTGGGGGATGCAAACCCGACCCATCGAGGCTCTCTGCCCTGTCTCAGCTGGGAGTTCGCTCGCCTGCCAAACCTCACTTGAAACCTATACCTCAGTACTGAAATGAGGTATGCTCTTCCACTGAGGTATATGGAACCATGGCCACCAACCGGAATATTGTCTCGCCCCGTAGCCGCGACCGCGGAGAACGGGCTGTGCGCGCCGTTTTCCCGCCCATCGCGAAAGTCAAAACGACTCGCGCTGATCGAGACGTTGATTTCGTTGTGAACGGGCAGCCCGTTGAAGTGAAGTGGATCGGCGCCGGCAATCTGGGTGATGTTCGCTCCGCACTCAAGAAGCGGCCCAAGCGAAATGTCATCCTTGTCGGTCGACAAATGTCACCGGGTGCGCGTGCAGCGCTTTCGGAGGCAGGCGTCAGCTGGGCGGATGAAACCGGTGCCGCCGAGATAGCCATCGGCACGATTCTCGTATCGCGGACCGGGGTACCAGAAAAGAAGCCGCACGATATCAAGCACTGGACACCGGCGGTGATTACCGTCACCGAGGCGTTACTCTGCGGCACCAGGGGCACCCAAGCCGCCATGCAGGCGGTAACCGGACTCTCGGCTGGCAGCTGTGCGAACGCCCTGCGGTTTCTGACTGACGAGGAGCTGCTCACGTCCGCCGCGAAACGCGGTCCGGCGTCTGCACGCCGGGTTTCCGACCCGCGTCGTCTGTTGGAGGCATACGCGGCCGCCGTTAACGACCAGCCAGCAGGTACGAAGCTCCAGATAGGCGTGTCCTGGCAGGATACTCTCAAGGGTGTGACAGACCTCGGTCATCACTTCGACGCTCGCAAAGCGGGTTGGGCACTCACAGGCGGCGCCGCAGCGGCAGCCATTGCGCCTTTCATTTCGTCAGTATCGCAGGCGACGGTCTATGTCGAGGCAACGTCCGTGGCGGAGCTGAAGGCCCTGGCGGTGTCTGTCAAGCTTCGTCCGATCGAGGGTGGCCGCCTCACCCTGAAGCCGTTTCCTAGCAACACCGTCCAGCATCTCGCGACATTCGAAGATCACGATCTCCGGGTTGCCCCGTGGCCGCGCGTCTATGCGGATCTACTCAAGGAGGGAGTCCGAGGGGAAGAAGCAGCCGAACATCTGTACGAGGTAGTTCATGAGCGACGAAATTCCTAGAAGCCGCCAGGCAAGGCTCGCCGCGGAACAAGCCCTCGTCCGAGTCGTGCATCACTACGGCGGAAGACCTGAGTTCGTCGTTCTCGGCGGCCTTGTGCCTGAGCTGCTTTGCTCCAGCAGTGCTCATCAGCACGCGGGGACGACCGACATTGACGTTCAAGTCAACCTTGAAATCGAATGTGACGCAGTGAATACGGCCAGGCTCGAGCGCGCGTTGCGGAACGCGGAATTCGAGCCAGATAGTGAGCAAGTCTGGCGATGGAGAGTCGTAAACGACGAAGTTCGTGTGGAGGTGAAATTCGAGCTGTTGGCGGATCTCGACAATGAAGCCAACGAAGCAACACTGCATTTCGACGACTGCGAGCGTTTGGGCGCAGTCAACCTGCGAGGCACCAAGTATGCGACGCACGATGTCGAATCGCGGACGTTAACTGCGAAAGTGTACGATGATTGGCGGTCAGTCGAGATCAGTGTAACTGGTGTCGCCGGGTTTCTATTGGCCAAGGGTGCGGCGGCTTACTCGCGACGCAAACCGAAGGACTGGTACGACATTGCCTTCGTGCTGCTACACAACGATTTGGGTGGCCCGGTCCAAGCCGCGAAAGCGGTCGTCGACAGGCTCGGTAAGGGTGCATTAGAAGCGTCGGGGACGGCGTTGGCTGAGCTCGCTGCAAATTTCTCGGATCCACAGTCACAAGGACCGGCTGCGTACGCCGATCAGTTTCTTGTCAATCACCCTGACTACGACCAGTCTCAGGCGAAGGCCGATGCTGTTGCTGCCGTCGCCGAGTTCTGCGATGCGCTCGCTCAAGCGTAGCAGCCCAGCTGCTTCCGGGTCTCCTGGCTCGCCGGAACATGCGTCTCATCTCCCGTTCTTGTTGGCTGCCGTAGGATAGGCCATAGCAATACCGGCAGAGGTAGTCCGCGGTGAAGTGGAAAGGACTGGAAAGGGGACAGATTTATTTCGGGCGAAAAATAAATCTGTCCCCTTTCGTTCCTTATGCCGCCCAGAAGCCCAGAGCACCATCGCCGACCGCGAGCTCGGGCGCCAGCTCCAGCCCTCGGCACTTGAGGCTCAACAACACCTCTCGCCAGCTCTGGGTGGACTCGCGTATCCCGTCTTCAATGGCCAGAAACCGCTTCTCACCGCGCTCATTGACGCCGATCACTACCAAGGCGCACAGCTTCTGACCCTCGGCCCGCAGGTCGCTGTAGATCCCATCGGCGCACAGATACACCCAACGGTCCCGGTCCAATCGCGACTCACACCAAGTTTCGTACTCAGCCGACCAGGTCTTCTTGAGCCGGCTGACCACCGGTGCCGACAAGTCCTTGGCATCCGGCCCCACCAACACTTCCAGGGCCTCACTCATCTGGCCGGTCGCGATCCCTTTCAGATACAGCCACGGCAGCGCTGCATCCAGGGTCTTCGCCCGGCGCACGTACGGCGGCACCAGCGACGAGCGGAACACCACCGGCTCCTCACCCCGAGAACGGACCTTGGGCACCTTCACCGATACCGGCCCCACTCCGGTCATGACTTCCCGTTCCGGAAGATAACCGTTGCGCACCACCGCAGCGCGGCCCTCGGCGTCGGTGGCTCCGGCATACGTGGCCATCAACTCGCTGAGCTCCGCCTCGACCGCTTGGTGAATCAACTTTTTGGCGCCGGTGCGCAACAACTCGGTCAACGGATCCTCGCTCTGATCTGGTTTGTTAAAAGCAATTACGTTATCTTGGCTCATGGGTGGCGTACCTCTTTTGCTGTGGATCAGTTCGTCGAAAAACCGATTTCAGCAGGGTACGCCGCCTTTCTCAATTCCCGTCCATACACCAGATCTGGTTATACCTCGCGGGCATCCGCGTCTCCCCTTGTCAATAAAAAAGAGGCGCAGGATACCGTTGATTGTCCGCGTCGCAGGCTCCGGAAACTCACCCCACTACGGGGTGGCAGGATTCACCGGAATCGGTGGCAGCCTTCCCGTGGAACGGGTGGCAGCTTTGCCGTGGAATCCGTGGCAGGATTGGGCTGGAATACACATTGCCCTCGGCAGAATACAGTTTTTTAGGCTTTTCGAGCGCGTTACTCAAAACTTGCGCTCATATTTCGCTCGTAGCGTTCTTCACGTTTTCGTTCTTCCTCGATATCCTGCTGGAGCAACGTGTACTGTGTTCTCGCCCAGGCTCGAACCTCGGGGTTTTTGTAATCGAATAGCTTTTTGAAGAGCGCCGTTTTGGCCTGGAAGTCGTCTGCTCTTGACCCGCTCCATGCCGATGGCCTCAATGATAAAGCGAGGTTTTCAAGGACCTCTTTCAACTCCGGTGTATTGTCAATAATGTCGTAGACGACGGATTTCCAGACATAGGGACCAATCTCGTGCATTTTCTCAAAGGGTTTCAATGCTAGCGTCAAAGTAGAATAGCGATTTCCAGGATCGGCTTCACACCATTTGATTAAATCCTCATCGCTAACTTGATTCAGGGGATTTTCGGCGCCACGTAGCCCGGTCGGGAACGTGTACAGTTTTCTATGGTCCTCTAACAATTCATCGGTGGTGAACATATCTAGGAACACGAAAGGCTGTGTCCCGGCGAGCGCTCCGAGGAATTCCGGGTAATCAAAGTCATATACACGATTTTCTTTCATTGCCTCGATGAATCGCTGGCAAACGATTGTCGCGGTTGCTACGCCCTCCGCACCTTCCATGCATGCCTTGGTCAATCTTGCCAGCTCGTTATCCCTAGTCCCATGCCTTTGGCGATTCCGTGAAAATTCATAGCAGGTCAATATTTCTCTGGTCGTCGCCATCAGACCCTCCGAGTAGGCCTTCTTTTCATCCTTGCTTCGATGGAACCTCATTCGAAGTATTTCCACGGCGACATCATTTCCGCCTTCATTCTCCTGCAACTTGCGCAACAAGCCCGCCAGGTCATCATCAGATATAGTTTCGTGTGCCCGTCCCACACGCAAATGAAGAAAACTTTTAACGTCGACCTTACCTATGTCCAGCGCGGTATATAAACGTTCCACACCGCGAGCGTCTATGTTTGAACTCGCTTCGAATACTGGAAAGCTTTCCCCAAGCAATTCATCGTAAAGAATTTGATCAAGGATCTTGTCGTAAAGACCGCGTTCCGTCTCTCCGCAGAAAGATAGAAACCCGCAAAGAACCTGAACATGACGTTTTTCCGCGGGCGCTTTCTTGAAGGCGTCATACAGATTACGCCACGACTTCTCTTTGTTCTTTGAACCATCTGCCAGACCCATTCCGAATGTGAACAATCGGTGGTGATATTTGGTGACGATTTCAGACAATAACGTCTTAAATACGTGCTCGTCTTGCGCAACCGCCTTGGCAATATCAAGAGTTTCGTTCTCTATTCGTTTCAGGCCATCGTCCTCTTCTGGATCCTCCAACTCAAACGCCAGTTCTTGCGGCGCTAGCGCATAGGCGCGAGCCTTCTGTAGTGTATCTGCAGGCCTCAAAAAACGCTCAAGACGGCGAAGTCTGTCGGCAGCGCCCCCTTCAACGTGTTCGTCAACGAAACGGATGGTACCCTTGATGGCAACCCATCCTTCATTCCAGGGTTGTTCATTGTGTATCTGTTCAGCTGCGGTTTCGATCTCTTCCATGACCCTCGCGGTCAACCATAGCCCCCGAAGAGAATTGGCCAGCAACGCTCTCAATTGTTCCGATAGTCCTGACTGCGAGACCGCTATATGTGTACAAATACGTATAAACCGTCCATACCAAGTCGACACTTCTTCCTGGGAATCGGGTTGGAATCCGAAATCTCGGGAGCGCGCACCGAAATCAAAATCGTCTGGCGGCCTAAAATGACTCGTTTCCAACGAGGCTTCCAATAGCATTAGACCCATGTCCTTTTCGGCGGTGTTTGTACTATTTAGCAGATCTTCCACCGCCTTGACTCTCATTTCGAGCGGCGCGCGGGTGCCCGATAGACAAACATGAAATAGAGACTTCAGAACCTCACGTGTGGAGTGGTAGGTTTCCGTCTTTTTCTCCGATAGCGCAAAGCGGCGGAGAACCCGGACACTTCTCTCAAAAAGGTCGGGATCGTATGCCAAATGGCGTAGAACCTTAACAAACTCAACCGCATGGCGATTTGCTCTTGAGCAAAACTCCCCGCCCTTATGACCAGAAGCTGCACGTTCAATTGCTTCCAGTGTTTTGTCGGGCGAAACCGGTGCGATGTTTTTGAATGCGTCTACCCCCAAGCTATTCAGATTATCAATTTCTTTCCCAAGCCACCCGTCTCTTGTAAGCCAGTTCTCTACAATTTCTTGGGCCGGCTGGCTGTCATGAAGATAGCCTAGCCGGCGCGTGAAGGATCTCACTAGCCGCTCAGTACCACTGTTGAGAAAAGTTAGTGCGAGCTTGTCACCTGGGATCGTGTCGAGAGCGCGTTTCGCTAATCGGTTGGCGATCGCATGAGGCAGTACTGCCCTCCAACGGGAGCGTGATTGTACGAGATCGCGCTCTTTGAGTATGGCTACGTGACGGTATAGGTCAGTACTATTCCTGCCTGCAAGATTGGCAAGGATGCTCAACTCGGATTCATCCGAACTGACATCAACTCCGTCAAACGAGTAAACAAGGGAACAGGCTTCGGCGGAACGTAACAGATCATCGTCCGGACCTTGACGCTGTTCAAAAAGGCGTTTGAACAGCGTTTCTTCCTGTAAGCCGGACACGGCCTCTCCTTGCCGAATGGTCGCAGCCAAGGCGATAGCGATGCGGGCATTGCCGCCAGAAAACTCGGCAACGGTGCGGCAATCGACTTGGCTGATATGTTCAAACCTCTTGGAGATGAGTTTTTCTATTACCTCAGTACTGGCGGGTTCCAGCCGATAGACGTTGGTTTCTTCCGGGATGTCTTCGCGAACATCGTACTCGACCGTTAGAATGCTAACCGTACTATGTGCTTCTGAAGCTATCTCAGTCAGCCGCCGGTGCAGTTCGGGAGGACAATTGTCAACAATTACGATGGCTCTTGTGCGCGCTGCGATAAGCTGTCTTACCATCTCTCCCGGTTTCGGGTCAGGATCATCTGCTGTGTCCGTATAGAAGACTTGATGGCGATTAAGTGCGTTATCTCCTACTCTGTTATCGAACAAAGCTTGAACGAGGCGTGTCTTTCCGACTCCAGACAATCCGGTGAGACGAACCGAGTTACTTTTGGAAGACAGAACGGCCCGCAGATTCTCGATACCGTCTTGGATTGTCACACCGTCTTGGGTAGGCCTCATCCCATCTTGAAGACGGAGTCCATCGTCTAGGAGATATTCTTCTTTTGCCCCGCCCGGCGCGTTTGCCCAATTTCCATATGCCTGCCAACCGGCCAGTGGTTTTCCGACTTTGTCTCGCACCCACATGACATAGACAGGGTGGGCGCGTACCCAGCTCGCGACCTGGCCCCGGTCCAGAAATGACAAAACAAGATCATTTTTCTTCTCTTCCTCTCCGATAGCTTCTTTCATAGCCGCGAGGCGGTCCTTTAGGGCAGGATGCGCCGTGGAGCCTTTCGAACTCACAATGACGTAAGCGCCCCCCTTTTTCATCAAATCCTTGATCTCCTCTCGCAAGACACCTTTGGGACACATTTCTTTCAGAATCTTGTGGCGCGGCATATCAGATGTCTTGACCTGAAATCCCGTATTCCTTCGCGGTATAGAGCTGTTCAGCGGCAGACCTGCCTCGGTTTCAACAACGACATCAAGCCCGCCGTCTTTGGCGTTCTGGTGGCCGCCCCATCTTACATTTAGTGGGGACAGTCCGGCCCGTTCACAATCCGCCTCGCACAATTCTCCGATCAGCCGACGTAAATCGCTATCGTTTAGCTGGGCGACATCGTCTCCTGTTACATCGATGCCAATTGTCATGCTTGTACCTCAAGTCCGCCCGAATGAGGGGTAGTGACTGGTCGTTGAAATAACGCCGAAAGAATAACACGCTCAAGTCCGACCGAAACCGTATTCAATCCGCTTCCATGGGAGTTGGCCGCACGGGTTCCAAGGGACGAACTCCATGGTCGATAGGAACGAGTGTCAGTTTTCACCCATATGGAGCCATTCTGTTTTCACCTTAATGGAACCAGGGTGTTTTCACCCTAATGGAGCCACCTCGTTTTCACGCTAATGGAGCCACCGCGGGTGGCCCGTTAGCGCCGGTAGGCGCCGGTTTTCAGGCTCGAACCATTGTACCAACCGGGTACGCTCGCGGTTTTCATCGCGGGGCGTGTCCATGGCCAACAAGAGGTTCGAGATGTACGAGTATCGCCACATCCTGGTGCGCATGCGCCAGGGAGACTCCGACCGGGCGCTGGCCAAGGCCAAGCTGATCGGCCGACCCAAGGCCAAGGCCCTGCGGGCGATGGCCGAGGCCCGGGGCTGGCTGGATCCGGCCACGCCGCTGCCGGACGACCCGGCCCTGGCCGAGATCTTGCAGCGGCCCAAGACGGCGTCTCAGGTTCATTCCTGCGTCGCGCCGTATCGGTCCACCGTCGAGCAGTGGGTCAAGCAAGACCTGCAGTGCGAGACGATCCATCAAGGCTTGGTGCGCCTTCACGGTTTCACCGGCAGCTACTCTTCGGTCTACCGCTACATCCAGTCGCTGCAGGACAAGACCCCGAAGGCGACCTGTCACTTGGAGTTCGCCCCCGGCGAAGCCGCCCAGATTGACTTCGGATCTGGCCCGGTGCTGGTCGATCCGCGCACCGGCGCCGAGGTTAAGACCTGGTTTTTCCTCATGACCTTGTGCTGGAGCCGTCACCAGTACGCCGAGATCGTATTGGATCAGACCGTCGATACCTGGCTGGCCTGCCACCGCCATGCCTTCGAGTGGTTCAATGGCGTGGTCAGTAAAGTCATCATCGATTATGTTCCCGGGAACATAATCGAGCACCACGTAAGCGACCGAGCCACCGAATGTTCGGAACGCCTCCTCGTGCAGCCGCGCCCAGCTCTGTTGATCGGCTTTCCACACGACCTTTCGAAACGACTTGCCGGAGTACTTGAGCGTCATCACGAACAGCTGCGGGCGGCGATACTTGCCGTTCGCCCTCAGCGTCAACGCACCCTGGCCGAAGTCCACCTGCGCTTCCTCGCCGGGCAAGCTCTCCAGCACGTCGAAGCGCTCGGGATCGCGGGCCTTCAGACCCCGAACGAAGCGCTTGACCGAATTGTAGCGATGCTCGAAACCGAACCGCCCCACCAGATCCTGATAGATCGCCTGGGCGTTACGCCCAAGCTGAACCTGCTCCTCGATCCACGCCCGGTGGGGCTCGCAGGCCGAACTCGCCGGCGTCGCCGCCGGTGGCCGGGGTGGGGGATTTTGATCCTCATCCCCCTGCGAGCCGGTGGCCATGGGGGAGTTTGCCCCGTAGCGACGGATCGTCTTGCGATCCACCCCGGTACGGCGCGAGATCTCGTGCTGGCTGACCCCCTTGGCCAGCAGCGTCTCAACGGTGATGCGTAAATGCGATTTCAAGACGTTCACCTCCTCGCTCCCCCTCAAAAAGGAAAGCAGTGTAAACGTCCCGCTGAACCCCGCCCGGCGGCCGCCGGATCAGGTCACAGATGGGGGATTTTCAGGTGGCCACAACTAGGGGAATTTGGGTGGCCGCCGGGGGCCGAATACAATAAGTATGTACGAGAGCTAGAAAAGTCTACGCAGTCAGAAACCAAACAAGAGCTTAAGATTCTTCATGACACTTTCTCTCATTGGAAGAAGGCGCGGAAGCATTATAAGGAGTTCGTCCTGAATCATCGACCATGGCGGGAATCCCAGCTTCTTAAACATCTCTCTGCATGTCAGAAGGAGCTGGAAAATCTAAGCCAACACCTTGGCAAAAACATGCAACTTGCTCGGACCTTACGAAGCTCAGCCCAGAACAAACAAGCCAATTCTAGGCGGTACGAAGGACGCAAAAAGTCCCGATCAAGCAACGAGGAATCCAATGCGATTTCGCACATAAATGAGCTCGAATACCACGTCTACACTCTCTTCGGGCAACTACAAGATATGAAGAATTCTGTCCGGACCCGCTCCAACAGGAAGCTTGCATCACTATATGAAGACATCGATCGAGGGCTAAAAGACTTGTGGACGTCGCTTAAGATTGTCTATCGTATTGAGAAGGACATCGCGCGTAAAGCGTAGCGCACTAAGGTCACAATCACTTTATGTAGAAACGCTGGAGGATTCGCGGTGCGCCACTGTAAAATATCCCAAAACCTTACTGTCTCTCGTG
Organism: Gammaproteobacteria bacterium; assembly: GCA_034520625.1. Taxonomy (GTDB): domain Bacteria; phylum Pseudomonadota; class Gammaproteobacteria; order Arenicellales; family JAANXG01; genus JAANXG01. The sequence continues at coordinate 259,338 of JAXHNI010000007.1, forward strand.
CGGATATGTGACTAGTTTCTGAGCCTCATTAACAGGATCTTGCAGTACCCCTCCGGTCTTAAGGTTTAGCATCTTCACAATATCAGACAAGTCGGCATATTGAATTCTTGCCTGGGATTCCGCATTCACTTTGCGCATCCGCTCTGAGCTATGGTAGTCCACTGCCCATTTTTCGCTAAGGCCACCGCTGCTTGAGTTGGCCGCCCTTGATATTGGAACAATCCGCAAATAAGAAAAGTGTTTTAATCTCGCAACTCGCCTATTCAGCACGTGATCCAGAACATACCGACTATCTGGCAAGGACCCGACTAACTTCTCATATGCGTGGCGATATCCACCATACTCGACGTGTACCCATACCTGATTTGTATCGTGCAAAACCCTTGACTCAGGAATGTTCCATATTGGCAAATTGTCTTTGCTCGGTATTAGATGCGGTTCAACGCAGAGCGCCACGGTTTGGTTTCTGAAGCTCACCACAGAGCATACCCGCCCCACATACTTCTCAATATCATCCATCTCTCGAGCAGCAATCGGCACATGAACCGACTCTGGCAGGCCGTAACGGGTAATAGCCTTCTCTTTCGCAACATGATCTATGGCGAACGATTGACTATTGGATGTCATCGACCCGCATTGAAACTATACGCGCAGTGGTGAGAATCGACACTATAAATTCATGAAGTGTGGCATTCCCGACTACAGTAAAAGCAGCCGTTGGATTGCCGGTAATGCTTCTTCGCTTCTTGCACTGCCGGCCGACACGATGTGAAGTCACCCAGGTAAATCCGATTCTCAGGATCCGGAAAGAAATTACAACCTTCCCTGTGGACCTCGTGATCTCCGTTTGCCTGAGCATTTTTATTCACGTAGTAACGAGCCATGATATTTCTCCTTGAAGAGTTCAAATCTTGTTCCCCGAAAAGTATAAATACGGGACCCTATCTACTGAAGGCTTAAGGGCTCAAGTTCCTGCAGCCCCAGTTAATCCGCAGTAACTTTCATTGAGCCCGCTGCCGCAAACAAACCAGCAAGCTGGGCTATCCGCGACGGGATTCCGGCCTGCAAATACCCATCCGCGCCTAAGACGCGGAACCGCTTAAATATTGTGCAACACTATATTTTGGGTTTCAATATTAAATCAGGTCCAATATATGCTATTTTTGAGGTGATTCATGCCGAAAAAGAAGGATATCCATGTTGTTCCGCATCCCGATGGAGGATTGGCAACCCGGCGAGAAGGCTCAGACCGCGTGAGCTCGCGCCATCCCACGCAGAGAGAGGCCATTGAGCAGGGCCGGGACCGCGCGCGCCTGGAAAAAAGTCTGAGCTTGTCATCCACGGCCGTGACGGAAAAATCAGGGACAGCGACAGCTATGGGAACGACCCGCATCCGCCGAAGGATAAGAAGCACTGACCGTCAATAATTTGACTTACGAAACAGTATGAGCAACGAGCCAAAGCCCACTGAGCCGCAGGCGCCCAAGAACCCTGAACGACCGAGCGATGTTCCGACTGGAAATCCGGGGACGAGGGACAACAAGCCTCGGCCGAACAACAAATAGCTGGCTGAAATTCGTGTTGGATAACAAGGAAGTCTGGAGCCAGTACAGGGACTACACCCGGGATCTGACCGCTTATGCACGCCAACTGGCCTTTTGCGGCGTTGCCGTCGTCTGGATTCTCAAGGCTCAGGACGGTTCCTTCTCCACCTACGTCCTCGCTGCCTTACTGTTTATCGTTCTCTTCTTCCTTTCCGACGTACTACAATTTTTCGTCAGCGCCGTGCTTCTCCGACATTGGGTATATCACAAGGAAGCGGAGTACTGGGCCGCCAACAAATCGCTCGAAGGGAACTACAACAAGCCGAAGAAGCTTGACTGCCCCGCCTCGTTCTTCTTCGGATCAAAAATTGTCGTCTTGCTGATAGGATTACTTCTTATCGGCCTTGAGATACTTTCACACCAATAAACCACTCTGAATCCCACAAAATGTCGCTGTTTACGAAAGCTATACAAGACATCACGAAAGCCGACATCGACGTTCTGCTACAGACCAAGGCACCGGAAGGCAAGCATCTAGAATACAAACGCGATCTACCCGGACCGAAAGACTCAGACAAGAAAGAGTTTCTGTTTGACATCAGTTCCATTGCTAATTCGCATGGGGGCCATGTTCTGTATGGCATAGACGAAAGGAATGGGTTGCCTCATAAGATAGCTGGAGTCCCACGCAACGAGACCGACCAAGCCGTCCTGCGCCTGCAGGACTTGGTTCGTGATGGTATCCGACCTCCCCTTATAGGCGTCGACTTCCACCCGGTTTTCATTGACGCAAACACATCCGTACTCCTCGTGAAAATCCCGCCCAGCTGGGCAGCCCCTCATCAGGTGATATTTCAAAAGACGTTCAGATTCTATAAACGCTCTTCGAACGGAAAATATATGATGGACGTAGATGAACTGCGGGACGCTTTTCTGCTCACGTACGACCGAGAAGAATCGATACGAAAGTTCCGCAACGAACGAGTGCAATTGATCGCGGCCGGCAGTACTCCAAAACCGCTGACATCAACGTCGGTAGCGATCTTACACCTTATTCCTATCCCATCATTCGGGAAGTCGCGGTACGTCGATCTCTCCCGAGTCGACAAGACCGCCGGTCCTCTTTCAGATCTGCTCCGCGGCGGGGGCCAGGTACATTACAATCTCGATGGTCTGCTCGTCATGTCGTCAGGGCAGGAGATCGTAGCCGAATTTTTACAACTATATAGGTCAGGGATATTGGAACTATGCTGGGTAGTCTCTGTCCATAACGACCACGACGGCAACAAGCTTCTACCCAGTGAAAGCTTTGAGCAGGATCTCGTAAACTACTATGGGCGTGCGGCCGAGTTATTGAGAATCCTTGGTACCGACTTTCCGCTGGCCGTCTTTCTGTCCGTAGCTGGTATGAAGGGCTGTAAGATGGGTTTGGCTCCCCGATATATGGCACAAACCTACCTAACCCGAGGTCTGGATAGAGACCCCATCTTAATACCTGAATCCGTGGTCTCCTCGTTTTCGTCTGATCCGAAGGACGATCTTGCTCAAGTCATCACCATGATGTGGAATGCAGCGGGGTTTGCGAAGTCGATTTATGAATAGAACCCTACTATGGGCCATGCTTGTAAATTTTGAAAAGCGAAACATGGCTTGACCATGGTATTGGTCGACATGTTTTCATTTAGCGCCGCAGGGCAGGCAACCTAAAAGTACAGTCCGAGCTATGGGCACAAAAGCACCAAACTTCATGGGCAATGAGGAGCATCGGGAGTTGCTACTCTCTTCCATTGACAAAGGAGTACATGTTTGGAACTCCGTTTTTCGACAACGATTCGCAGACGGAACGGAACGTCTAAATCTCGTCGGAATGGACCTAAGAGGACTAAATCTCGATGAAATCCTGCTTATGGGAGCACATCTCGACTCTGCGTCATTTCGCTCTGTGCAATTGCAACACGCGGATTTAACCGGCGCTTCCCTGATCGGCGCGAATTTGGAAGGCACCTCCTGTCAGGACACGAAGTTTATTGAAGCGGATGTCGCTCGCGCCAATTTTCAAGGGGCTAAACTGGCGCGCGCCAACTTCCAAGACGCTCACGCCGTCGAAACTATTTTTGTAAACGCCAACATTACCGACGGATACTTCAATTCTGTAAATTGTAAAGGAGCAAAACTTACACGAGCCATCTTCAGAGGGGCAACCGCCACCGATTCGCGATTTGTCAGTTGTGCAATGAACGTCGCTGACTTTTCCCGCTCAGATGTCAGCCGATCCGATTTTCACCATGCATCTCTCGAAGAAGCTGTGTTCCGAGACGCGTGCTGTCATGATACTAGCTTCAAGCAGACTAACCTTAAGAACGTAGCTGCGGAGAATCTGGAGGGAGCCGGGGCCAACTTCAGATCAGCCACCATGTCTGGCATTAATTTACGGCGCGCAACACTACTCAATGCCACCTTTAAAAATTCCAAACTTTACGCCGCAACTTTGCAAAACGGCGACTTCACAGGATCACGCTTCCCGCAGGCTAAACTCACACAGGCCAACTGTCCCGGAGCTATTTTTGACGATATTCATGCAGCAGGAACCATTTTTAGAGAAGCGAAACTCCGTAACGCGAGTTTCCGGGGGGCAAACTTAGAGCGATCAGATTTTCGGGAAGCAAACCTTATTGAAACCGACCTAAGCGGTGCTAGTCTCTCTAAGATCCGACTCTATCGCACGCAATATGATTCCTGGAAATTGGATGGAGTTCAATGCCATTCCGTCAACTGGAGCGAACGCGGTGACCAATACACGGAATACGGAGAAGGGCAATTTGAAAAACTGTACGGCGGTGTACTAATAGAGATTGAATATCCTGGGGGTATTGCCATACACGAGTATATGTCTGTACCTGCTATGGTAGAAGCGCTTAAGCAGGAATTTGAAGGTCGTTGCGTACTGACCTTCGATTCAATGCGTACCACAGACTCGGGCAAATCTGTCGTATTAAGGGCCACGCAAATCAGAGAAGGCTTTAACGACGAAGATGTACAAAAAAGAGTTCAGGCGGTTACTAGCGAACTACAAAGCTTGCACAAACAGGAACTTGCACGCCTAGGAAAAGCTCTAGAAACTTCGTATAAGAACAAGCTTTCTGAAAAAAACAGGGAACTTGCACACAAATCGGAAACCATCGTGTACACGGCCGAGTCCATATTTAGATCTCAGAAGGAGAAAGGGCTGGATGCAATGGGTAGCCCATTCGCACCTGAGCACAGGGAGTTGGCTGTTTTTATATCTGATCTTTCTGGTTTTTCTAAGATAGAAGATCCTGTCTCAAAAAGAAAAGCAGTGTTGGCACTACGTCAGGGTTTTTCTGCTGTTTTCATGGAGCGAAAGCCGGTCTTTCAAAACTCATGGGGTGACGCCATCGTGGCTGGTTTTGAGGAGCCGCTGGATTGCATCCAGGCTGCGGTTGAAGTGCAAGAGATGTTCGAAGGCAAACATTACTCTTTTCGATTCGGTGTCGATTTCGGCTCAGTACTAGTCGAATTCAACCCAATTACTCGCTATAAAGACGGCGTCGGCTCAACGGTAGATTTCGCAGCGCGTTTAGAGCCTCTCTGCGATCCCAACCGCATCTTAGTATCTCCAGACGCAACAGCCCAACTCATCCATTTAGATGCCGTACAAGTAGAGGACGCGGTTGTAACTCTTAAGAAGGGGGCTAAGGGAGACGGTCCTGGTGAAACGATACCCTGCAAGTATGTCACTCTGGCTACGTATGATTCCAACTCCTAGAGCGTTGCTCAGAATGTCTCTTACAGACTTCGTACACCTATAAGCGTTCAACAACTCTCTAACTGTGACCAGAATGTGACCAAACCAGTCATTCTCTGTCCTTCCGAGGCCATTCTGGTCACAAGCGCGCGGGGCCGGTGCGCATAAGTAGTTGATTTCGCGAAGGTCCTGAACAAAGAATGATTTCGGGAGGCAGTGGCCGCGTGTTCGAATCACGCGACCCCGACACTGCTCACTACGAGCGACTCCCGAATCAGTCCGGCACCCACGGATAATAATGGTTACTAGCACTGCGCCTACTCGTCGGCCGGATTCGTCGTCTGGAGCGATACGGTAATTATCCAACGAGTTCGCTCAATCTTTACCTCGTGCAGGCCAACATACAGCGGACGGACGCTCGGCAGCCGCGTCAGCATATCCGTAACCGTCTGAGGCGAGACCCAGGCCCAGCCTGACCACGCTTGAGTACCTCGTTGGCGTTCCAACAGTCCAATACCGTGAGGGACGTCGTATTCCGGTTTGAATTCACCCCGGATCTTTCGAAATTTAAGACCGCCCTTGTCATCCCGCACCTGGCAGTCCGAGAGCGTCTGATTGAAGTCCTCGTAGCGGCCTTCCTTCCCGTGTATGGTAAGAGTGCACGGTTGACCTACTCGGTCATCGGGATACACATATACCGCTTCCAGTTCCAACGATGAATGAAATTTGAAGACTTTGGCTCGATCCCGATATAAGTGGGGATCACGTACTTCATAATTTATTCCTGCCTCCACACGCGCGCGGTAGTTTCTTAATTCACAGCCGGAAATCGTGTACTCCGCTTTCGGTTTCCGTTTCTTGCCCACGGCTCACCTCTCGATATGCTGACCGACATGTCATAGACCGACACTACCTTTTGTACCCGTGAATTGAAATCAAGCCCGAAAGACGGTCCCCACCTGCCCGCTTTCCATCGTGTTTCGTGGCAGCCAGCCACCTAGGATGTCCTGCATAGAAATGCATTTTCGGAGGGCAGGGTGTGAACAAAACGACATTAAACTTACATCAACACCACCTTATCAATTCCGGATTGCTGACAAACCTCACCCATATGGGTGAGGCAATGCCTGCACAGCTATGCAGGCACGTTTCAGATCGACAAGAAAATGCCGGGATTTGGTGCCGAGCGGGTTGCTCCTTTCAGGCCCTGCAAGATTTCCGATGAACTGGCGCGACCCCCCGACATCATGCCTTGCAGTCATACCGGCATGGCATCTAAAAAGCGCATCGTTGGTTATAGATTCAAACGAAGGGAGGAATAGATAGTGAAAATGGACTTTTCGAAGTTGAATCTTGCCTACCTGCTCCACGCACGCGACCTCGCCCAGAAGGATCCGGAGCTGGTGGCGGCGCTGCTTGGCGTCTCCTCCGAGTTGACGCATCTATTGATCGATGTGGCGCCGGACGAGCTGGTGCATGTCACGCAGATCCGGTCGCCGCTGCTGGTGCTGCGCCAGAATGCCTGGTGGTGGGAGCGGCTTTTCAAGGCATTGCGTGATGGGCGGCAGGACGAGCTCAAGGTCGTCATCGAGCATGCCGCCCTGGTGGTGACGCCCGAAGGCAGGGAGCCTGACGGATGTCCGTAACGCCGCTCCCTGTTTCGCCACGCCATCAAGTCGCATGCCCTTCCGGTTGCGCACACCGGGAGTGCGACGTCGAGCTGTTCAAGCAAGCCATACAATTTCTGGAGGCGATCGAACTCGTCCGACTCGGTGGCCGTGCCGGCCTGGTCCGTCAACTGACCCGGGTCGAGAAGAAAACGGTCAATCGCCTGTATCGCCAGCTCCACGGTACGGCTTCGCCACCCGGCCAGGCCCCGTTCACCGATGCCTGGTACATCGAGGATGACCGGCGCATGCTGCATGCCACGGTCGTCTGGCGCGTGGACCAGCGCCTGTGTGACGCGGGGCGCAGCGACGCCCGGCGACTGATCGACGTGTATCGCAGTTACCGCTGCATCGTGGGCGATCCCCTGCTCGACCTCACGCGCGCCGCGTTCGTGCCCCGCCTCGTTGACATGGAAACGTGGCAGCCACGTGTCTGCGAGCACTGCGACGCCGCCTACATCGCGTCCCTCGTGAGCCCGTGCACGGCCTGTCCCGGCTGCCGGCTTTACCACCGCTATCGCTGCCGGCACTGCCAGGGCCCGTTGAACGCCAAAGCGCGCGGCCGGCCGCGTCGCGCCTGCGGTCAATGCCAATGAAGCGTCAGTCAACCTCGCTGTAAGGAGGCCGGCCGTTGGCACTCAAGATTACCATCACCAGCACCAAGGGCGGCGTCGGCAAGACCACGCTCACCGCCAATCTCGGCGCCATCCTGGCCGACCTCGGCCACCGCGTGCTCCTCGTCGACGCCGACGCCCAACCCACGCTATCCAGCTACTACCCGCTCCAGGCCCGGGCCGGGCTCGGCCTGTCGGCGCTCATTACCGAAGCCAAGGATGCTGAGGTCATCAGCCGCACGGAGATCGATCGATTGGACCTGGTGCTGTCCGACGACCCGGAAGGCATGCTGCAGAACTGGATCCTGCATACACCCGACGGCCGTGTGCGGCTGAAGCACCTGTTGGCGCGGTTCGACCCGGACTATGATTTCGTCCTGATCGATACCCAGGGTGCCGTCGGCCCGCTGCAGGACGCCGCGGTGTTGGCCGCCGACCTGCTCCTCTCTCCCATTCCCCCGGAGATTCTGTCCGCGCGCGAGTTCGCCCGCGGCACCCTGCAGATGCTGGAGCGACTCCGGCCCATGGCCTGTCTCGGCGCCCCCGTGGGCGCTCTCAAGGGGCTGATTTATCGGATGGACCGCACCGTGAATGCCCGCCGCATTGCGCACGAGCTGTGCTGCGAAACCTACGGGCCGAGCCGGGGCGCGGTGACCATTCTCGAGACGGTGGTCCCGGGGACCGTCGCTTACCGCGAGGCGGCCAGCGCCCGGATCCCCGTGCACCACTGGGAGCCACACCGGGCGGGCCCCACGCCCAGCGCCTGCGCGGTCATGCATGCCCTGATCCGCGAGCTGTTTCCCCACCTTGCCGCGGACGCCGTCCTGGACCATGAGCCGGCGGAGGCGGCACGCTGATGACCAAGAAGCGTCCCTCCGGCGAGCAGATCCAGGCGATGCTCAACGAAGGCCATTTCGGCGCCGAGCGCGAGCTGCCGGAGGCCGACCCCGTGACGGTGACCCAACTGCTCGTGGAAGTTGACCGCATTCAACCCTACGATCACAACCCGCGCCGGCAGCGCAACCCGCAATACGACGAGATCAAGGCGTCGATTCGCGCCCAGGGCAGTCTCAATAACCCCCTGACCATCACCCGCCGGCCCGGCGACACCGACTACGTCGTCGAGTCGGGCGGCAACAGCCGCCTGCAGGTCCTCAAGGAACTGTGGGAGGAGACGAACGACGAACGCTTCCACAAAATCCATTGCCTGTTCCGGCCGTGGGTCTCCGAGGCCCACGTCCTCACCGCCCACCTCATCGAGAACGACACCCGCGGCGACCTGATCTTTATCGACAAAGCCCTGGCCGTCCAAGAGCTGCGCCGGATCATCGAGGCCGACACCGGCCAGGAGCTCTCGCTCAGAAAGCTCGCCGAAGCGCTGCAAGCCCGCGGTTACGGCCTCGCCCCGGGCACGCTTTCGCGCATGGACTACGCGGTGGAAGTCCTCCTGCCGCTGATCCCCGAGACGTTGCGCGACGGCCTCGGACGACCGCAGATCGAGCGCCTGCGCCGGCTGGAGTCGGTATGTCGCCGTTGCTGGCGTGAGTGGCGCGGCGACGACGACACCTCAAAGTTCGACGCCCTGTTCAACAATACGCTCAGCGAGCACGACGGCCCGGGCTGGCACCTGGACAAGGTGCAGCGCCAGCTCGAGGCGGGGCTCGCCGAGGCCCTGGGCGTTTCCCTGAAGCACATCCGGCTTGAGGTCGACGCCCGCCTCGCCGGCGAGCACGGCAGCGCCGCTAAGCCATCATCGGATGCGACGACTTCGGATGAGACCGATAAGCATCCCGACACCCCTGCCGCTGTGAGCACGACACGTCGCTCTGATCCCGCGCCGGGGTCAAGCGAGGCGTTGCCCAAAGCCTCGACCGGCGGCGCCCCTTCGGCTATCGAGGAAGACCCAACCCCAGCGAGCCCCGAATTACCCACGGCACCAGAACCCACGGCACCAGAACCCACGCCACCAGCGCCCCCTGACACGAGCGCTTCCGGCCGACTCGACGCGTTGCGGGGTAACGCCCATGCACTGGCGCAGCAGATTGCCGAGCGCCACGAGCTCGGGGCCTGTATCCAGGACGCGCCAGCGCTCGGCATGGGCTACCTCGTCGATGTCCCTGACCAATCGCTTGTCCCGGATGAGGGTGAACCAGACATCCCGGCACATCGCCATCGCCAATGGGTGTGGTGGCTGCTGCTGAGCCTCTCCGAGCAGGTCGTGGACCCGGAGCGCCTGTCCTGTGCCCCCGAGTCCTTGTCCCTGCGCCATCTCATTCTGGGGCAGGACGAGGACCAGGTCCTCGCCCTGGTGGGCGAGCCCGACTGGAAGGCGCTGGGCCATGAGCTGCTGAACAACCCGGACGTGGACGAGCACACGGTCCAGGACCTCCTCGAGCTGGCCCGCACCTGCCGGCGCATCCGGCGAACCGCCAACGATGCCGGCGACCTGACCCTGTGGCCGGACGCACCCGCGAGAGGGACGCCCCATGAGCAAGACGACCCACGCTGATCTCGTCTTCAACATCCTGGCCTACGTCACCGAGACCCTGGCCGAGGGCGACATCGACGCGGCGCTGGACCTGGGCTTTCGTGTCGACCAGGTCGAGCGCCTGCAACACCTCACCCTGCAGGACCTGCACCACCTGAGCACCGTGCGCGGGCATTTCATGGAGGTGGCAGTGGATCCGGCCTGCCTGGACCGCGTCCTGGAGCACCTGCAGCGCAACAAGCACAGCGAGACGCTGCAGGACGAGCTCATCCGCCTTCGTGCGCCGGTAGCCATGATGCAGGCGTTCTACGGCATGACCAACGCCGAGTACGCCGCGCGGCGCAAGCTCCTCGGCATGGCCGGCACCGGCGTCGGTCGTCCGCCGGCGCCAAGCGAGGCCGAAGAGCGACAGATCTGGGACAGCTGGCAGGAGTCAGTGGCTATGCCGCTGACCGAGCGTTACCTCCAGGTCGGCCGGGAAACCGGACTGCCTTTGTCGACGGTCTGGTCCCTGGTCCAGTCCTGGAAGGCCGAGGGGTTGCTGTCCGACGCCACCGGCGAGCCGCGTACCCAGTCCGACAAGGAAGGCAAGGTCGTTCGCCTGCCCCGCGCCGAAGGCGGGTAGTCCATGGCGGACAGCGAGCCGCCGATCCGGCCGGAGACACGCGCCCTCGACACCTACATCCAGGCGACGGTGGACCAGCTCCTCGCCCCCGGCCTCGCCGGCGCGCGTGCCGACGATTCCCTGCTGTTTCTCGGCAACTGGCACGACGCCATGCCACGTTTGATCTTCCAGGACCCGGTGCTGCAGCCTGTCGACACGCGGATCTGGGGCGTCATCAAGATCGCCGCCGCCGGCAGCGGCCCTACCGCGTTCCCGACCTACAAGCAGATTGCCAGGACCGCCAACGTCGGCTCCGAGGCCACGGTGGCGCGGGCCATGGCTATCCTGCGCGCGACGCGCTGGCTCACCCTGTGCCGCCGGGTGCGCGACGGCCAGGGCCGGTTCCGTGGCAACGTCTACGCCCTGCACGATGAGCCCCTGCCCCTCGCCGACACGATCCACCTGGACCAGGCCTACCTGCAGTTCCTGCACCAGTGCCTTAAGCACGCGCACGCCCAGGTGCGCAAGGTGGCGACGGCCGTGCTGGGCACCACCGAGGACGATGTGCAGGCGGGCCGGACGGTCACCAAGCCGGGCAATCCGCTGGACCGGCGCCTGTCGTCAGTGCAAGCGCTGCAAGATGATGCGCCGGCCAGTCGCTTTTTCAGCGTGTCGGCGCACCGGCTTCAGAAACTGAAGTCGGAGCCCGAGCCACTTCACGAGGTGAAGTCGGTGGGCCCCCAAAATCTGAAGTGCGTACGTAGTACAAGTAGTAGTTGTTCTCTTAATAAAACAACTACTACTACAACAACACCCGGGGCAGCGTCCGAAAAACGCGAGTCGAATGAGACGGCCGCGGAGGATCCCACGACCGCACTGATCTTTCCCGACAATCTCAACGCGGACGAGCATGGCCTCGCCCGCATGTACCTGCGCCACGCCCCCGGTCCGCTGCGCCAGGACATTCTCGACGAATTCGCCGGCCGCCTGCGGTCCGCGGACAAGCAAGGCGCACCCATCCGCAATCCGGTCGGCTACCTGGCCCGGCTATGCCAAGCCGCGGCCGGAGAGACGTTCAAGCTGACGAGCCTCGGCCTGGAAGTGCAGGAAGCCCGCGAGCAGGAAACGCGTCTCGAGCACATGCGCGCGCTCAGCCGCGAGCGGGGCGAAGCCCAGCTCAAAGAGTTCGAGCGGCGCCGGCGCGAGTAGGTGCCAGGAGTGTTGCCAGTGGCAACAGTGCCGCAGCGCCTTGGGCACCACAGGCGCAACGAGAGGTGTTGCCAGTGGCAACAGGGCGCACGGCGGCTTGGCACCACTGGAGCAACGCCAAGTGTTGCCAGTGGCAACAACACGTCCGCATGCCCCACGCGGCCCTGCCGGCGAGTCCGAGGTGTTGCCACTGGCAACAGTGCACACGGCGGCTAGGCACCAGTGGAGCAACGATAAGTGTTGCCACTGGCAACACCCGCGACAGGCCATGTGCCACGTGGCACCACTATCCACCCATCACAACCGTGGAGGACAAATATGGTTGAGCCAACCGACCCAGATGAGGCAAGCGCGGCGAGCCCGCGACAGCTCCCCGACAACGCCGACCCGGCCGTGGATTACGCCACCGCCGCCGAGCGGCCGGGCACTCTGCGCGGCGAGGCCAGCCTCTTGATCCAGACGCGCCAGGCCCAGCGGCTGGTGTACGGCCGGCGCCAGTCCCGGGAGCAGGCCGGGATCATCGGGCTGGTGCGCTTCGGCATGCTCATGAAGCGGATCTGGAACGCCGCGGCGCTGGACGACCCGTACGCGGACTGGTTTCTCATCTGGGTCCACGAAGCGCTCGAGGCCGGCCGCACGACCCTGCGGGCGCCGAGGGACCAGATCGACGCCCTGCTCGCCGGCGTCGACGGGGTCGAGATCACCGTGGCGCATTCTCTGAAGCCCGTGCGCGTGCCGCTGCGGTTCGCCAACCCGTACGGCTACATGGGTGCGTACCTCGTCGCCGACTACGACGAGCTGGTGTGCGCCGTGCTCACCGCCCGCCACGTCGGCCTGCTGCCGCGGGACACCGCCGAGCAGATACTGCACCGTGGCGGCCGGGCGATTCGTCGCGCCCTTCTCATCCCGACGCAGTGGAAGCACTGCGCCGTCACACGCGAGGACGTGCGCCAGGGCAACCAGCGCGCCGGGACGGCGGGCGAGGCCATGGGCGAGCTGCCGCAAGACGTGTTCGAGGGCACCCGGCGCGCCGGCCACGCACCGGCGCTGCGCCGGACGGATGGAGTGCGTGCTGCTGTTGCCACTGGCAACACCTCGGCATCGGCCGCAACGACCTCCGAAGCGGCCGAAACTGAGCCAACAGACGAGCCGTGAGTACGGCTAGGCCCGCAACACGCCTCCGGTGATAGGCACGGACCCAAAGGGCCCTTTATTACCCTTTAAGGGTAAGGGCAGCGCCCGGCGCCATTTGCACGAGCTGGAGCGCCGGCATGCCAGGATCCTCGAACGCATGCGCCAGATCATCGAGGAGCTCAACGCGGCCTTCCGCCCGCCGCGGCCGGTGTACCTCGCGCTGCACCACGACGGCGGCTACTACCACCTGCGCTGGCGTGCGCCCGGTGAAACCGGCGGGCGGCGCTTTGTCGAGCTCTGCACCAGTGACGCCGGCCGGCAAGTGCTGCAGGCATTGCCCTCGACCGTGCGAGGCGTGGTGCTGTCCTTCGAGCACTGGCGTCTCGATCTCAACCTCGCCTCGAGCCTCTGCCGCCACGAATGGCGCCGGCTGCGCGACTACATGGCCAAGCTCGACGCACTCGAGGCGTGCCAACGTAAATTCCCGGAATGATCCGGTGAAACGTTTTCCATGGGCAGGACCCCTCGGCTTTGTTTCGATGCGAGGCAATCCAAACCCCGAGGAGTGATGATGACTCGATTGTTCAGCGGCACGGGCAACCTGGGGGCCGAGCCGGCCCTCAAGCAGGTCGAGGTCGACGGCGAGGAACGGTCCGTGGCGGATATGCGCATCTACTTCGACCGGCAAGTGAGACAGGACGACGGCGCTTTCGTCGAGGACGGTGGCTTCTGGCTCACCGCCAGCATCTGGGGCTGGCGGGCGGAAGCGGCGGCCAGGCTGCTGCCCAAGGGCGCCCGGGTGTTCGCCCGCGGCCGGTTGCGGGAGGATGCCTGGGAGGGCGACGACGGCGAGACCCGCACCCAGCTCCGCCTGGACGCCGACTACCTGACGGTCGACCTGCTATGCATCGACGAGCTGAAGGTCCGCACCAAGCGCCAGGCGACCGACGATGAGTCAGAATAACGAGCAGACCGTCTGGCGGGCACGGTCGTCCCAGGTTGTCAACCTCGGGACCTACTTCCTCTGCCTGCTGACCGCCTGGCTGATCATTCCCATTGTTGTCGCCGTGTACCAGTGGTTGCAGGTGCGATGCCGGGTGTACGAGCTGACGACGCAGCGGTTCCGCATCACCCGGGGCATCCTGTCCAAGCACATCGACGAGCTGGAGCTGTACCGGGTCAAGGATGTCACCCTGCATCGGCCTTTCGTGCAAAGGCTGTTTTCACTGGGCACGGTGGTACTCGATACCTCGGATCACAGCACACCGCAGGTGGTGATTCCGGCCGTGGCGGACATCGAGTGGCTGCGCGACCAGATCAGGCAGTGCGTGGAATCGCGACGCGACAGCAAAGGCGTGAAGGAAGTTGATTTCGCTTAGGTCATCCGTACCGGGCGATGGCCTTCAATCCCGGAGCAGCAACCATGCCAACCGATCACGAACATCTACCCGCCACGCTGAACGAAACCGGTAGCGCATCAAGCGCCCCTGAAGGTGCCACGTGGCACATGTCGAACGGCAATCATGGCGCAACACGCGGTGACAGCCTCCAGGTAATCGACGTCGACCTGTTGCGCCCGGGCCGTTACCAGCCGCGGCAGGACTTCGCCCCGGACGCGCTCGACGAGCTCGCCGACTCCATCCGGGCCGAAGGCGTGCTGCAGCCGCTTATCGTGCGGCCACTGATAGGTCACCTACCGCAGCGCTACGAGATCATTGCCGGCGAACGGCGCTGGCGCGCTGCGCAGCTTGCAGGCTTGGCGTCGGTACCGGCAGTGGTACGTGAGGCCGCCGACGACACGGCCCTGGCGCAGGCACTGGTGGAGAACATCCAGCGCGAGGACCTCAATCCCGTGGAGCAGGCGCGCGGCATACAGCGCCTGATCCACGAGTTCGGCCTGACGCATCAGCAGGCCGCGGCGCGCCTGGGGCGTTCGCGTGACACGATCACCCACCTCCTGCGAATTCTCAAGCTCGACCCCGAGGTGCTGCAGCACATCGAGACAGGCGCATTGAGCCTCGGCCATGCCAAGCTTCTCGTGGGACAGTCGGGCGCCTGGCAGCGGTTCCTGGCCCAGGAGACCCTGCGTGACGGCCTGTCCGTGCGCCAGCTCGAGAAGCGCGTCCGTGCCCTGGATGGTGCGCCAGCGAACAACGATGCACCCGACGGCCACCGCGATGCCGACATCGTCCGACTCGAAAGCCGTGTCACCGAGCTGGTCGGCGCCCAGACCCGCGTCGACTTCGAGCCCACGCAGCGGCGCGGCCGGCTCGCTTTCTCGTTCCACTCGCTGGACGAGCTCCAAGGACTGCTGGAACGCCTCGGCTACGTGGACGATTGAGCGGCCGGTGGCGACCCCGCCTCTTTACGGTGGGACCAAAGACGGACTATATTTGGGCCTACCGGAAACACAGCGCACGACCATGAAACTCAGCGAATCAGTGAAACCAATCAGCTACCTGAAGAGCCATACCGCCGAGGCATTGCGTGATGTGAGTGAAGGTCACGGCACCATGGTCATCACACAGCACGGCGAAGCCAAAGCCGTGCTTCAAGACGTGACGACCTACGAGCAGACCCAGGAGTCACTGGCCTTGCTCAAAATGTTGGCGCAGAGCACGAAAAGCTTTCAAGAAGGTCGCAGCAAACCGGCGAAGAAGGCATTCGCCGACGTCCGCAAGCACGTCAAGACCCGGTCCGAGTGAAGCGCTACCGTGTCCGCATCATCGAGGATGCCGAGCAGGACCTGATCGACATCCATACCTACATCGCACGTCAGGATTCCGCGGCCAATGCTGACTACGTGGTGGATCAACTGGAAACGCTCTGCCTTAGCCTCGCCGACCTGCCCCTGCGCGGCCACGTCCCACCCGAGCTGGATCGCATCGGCGTAACGGCGTACCGGGAGGTTCACTTCAAGCCCTATCGCGTCATCTACCAAGTCGTCGGCCAGGACGTTCTCGTCCACTGCGTGCTGGATGGCCGGCGAGATATGCAGTCGTTATTGGAACGTAGGTTGGTGCGATAGACCGAACGTATCGTCAAACGAGACGCCAAGGAGCGACAATGCTGTTCCGCGATCCCTGGCCGGTAGACAATCCCAATTGGGAAGGAATCGCTTCCAAACGGGACTACTAGCAAGAGTTGGCACGTTGATAGTTACCGTACGTTTGCACAAGGCAGCGGGACGACATATTGGGGCGTTCGATTTAAAACGCCTACCCGTATTGCAGAACTTCAACGGTATGGCGGGGGCCAAGAGGCGCTCAGCGCCGCACAGACAACACGAGTGGCCGGTATAGTGCACAATGACGAAGCCTCGATGAGCCACCATTGGGACCCAGCACGTCCTTCAGACCGATTTTATGCCCGTATTATGATTTTCATTGAATCAGCGGTATGAGGGTCTATAATTAGATTACGATACATGCCGGCTACAGAATAGGTGGAAGGATTCATAGTGCTGGTAGCGGTTCATGGCTTATGAGTAGGAAACAACCCGGGGCGTTTACCGCCGGGATTGGTCCGGAGTTTGCCCAGCATCTCCTCGATGCCGCGCCGGTGGTATTGTTTGCCACTGATCACGAAGGTGTCATAACTATCTCAAAGGGGCGAGCACTAACCCCCTCGGATTGGAAGAAGATGAGCTCGTCGGGCAAAGCGTCTTCAGCCTCTATCCGGACGAACCCCGCATTGCCGACGCTGCCACTCGGGCCCTCCAAGGCGAGACCGTAGTTGTCGAGCTGGCGCTTGACGGGAAGACGCACAGCACACAGTTTGCGCCGCTGAATGGTTTGGACGGCACGATTGAGGGAATCGTCGGGGTCGCAACGGATATAACGTCCCAGGTTGAAGCCCAGCGCGCCCTTGAGCGGCTGGCGCATTTCGACTCGCTGACTGGACTACCCAACCGGAACGGCCTGCATCAGTACGTCGACATGGCCACCTCTGCGGCACCGCTCACACCATTTGCCGTAGCGATAATCGGCCTGGACCGTTTCCGCGAGGTCAATCACACGTTCGGCTATGAAACTGGTGATCACGCGATCAAAGAGATCGCAAACCGGTTCATGACGCAGTTTCAGGAAAGCGCTGGGGGTTTCTGTGCCCGCGCGGCCGGCGACGAGTTTGGCGTGGTGGTCTCCGGCACAGACGCACGGACTCTGCGGGACACCGTGCATCAACGCGTAGATCAAATCTTCCAGGACCCAGTCATCGTCCGGGAGCAGCCTCTGGCAATCGAGGCCCGCACCGGCATTGCCTTCTTTCCCGGACACGGCGAGGAATCCGACAAGTTGATCCGCCGGGCGGATACGGCCATGCATAGGGCGAAGGACAGGGGCTCCACTCACGCCGTATACGACCGGCACCAGGATGAGCCAAAGATCAATAATATTCAGCTTGTCGCGGATTTACGAGGCGCGATACAAGCCGGCGACGTGGAGCTTCACTACCAGCCCCAGATCGATCTCACCACCGGCCGCATTACAGCCGCGGAGGTGCTTTGTCGTTGGGCCAAGCTCAAGGACTACGGGATTCACATTGGCGAACTGCTGCGGGTCGCCGAGCGCAGCGGCGTGATCTACCTGTTGGATGAGTGGATCATGAACCAAGCGATCAAGAATTACTCGATGTTGGCGCGTAAAGGCCAACGATTGCCGGTTGCCGTAAACGTATCGGCGAGAACGTTCCAAAGACCAAAATTCGCCCAGGAAGTCGCGGGCCTTATCGATATCTGGGGCGTGCCTCCCGCGGACCTATGTGTTGAAATTACCGAGACCGCGATGGTCCACGATCATGGACAGCTACAACGTACCTGTGACGAACTGCGCAAAGCCGGAATCGGTGTAGCCATCGATGATTTTGGCACCGGCAACTCCTCGCTCGTGTATCTCAAGGATTTAGGGGTTACCGTCATCAAAATCGATCTGGTGTTTGTGATCGGACTGGCCAAGGACAAAACCGCCCAGACCCTCGTGCAATCGATTATTGACATGGGCAATAACCTCGATGTGCGAGTGATCGCCGAGGGTGTGGAAGACGAGGAAGTGCTCGATTTACTCCAATCCATGGGCTGCCACGAGGCTCAGGGATTCCATATTGGCCATCCGATGCCGTTATCGCAACTCGTTGACCAGATCACTGACTAGACATATTTTCTACGGCCCTCAATATCCCTGATTCCTTACCGACGCCCAAGGGAAGCTCGACTCACAGAGACGTAGCAAGAGCCGAATGAAAATCCACCTAGGCGCGCTCGTCCACCGACGTGTCGTTATCAATGGCTACAAACGTCCGGTATGGCCGGTTCCGGCCTCGTGCACTGCGTCAAAATTTCTGGAAAGAATACAGAAAGCAACGACTGCTTAGTCCTTGGTGTGGGCATAGATTTATGAGTTGCGATGGTGCCGCACTCTCTTTCGACCCGGTACTGTCCCAATCAACTGCTTTGTACACGTGGAAACAGAAATCTGAAGAAGTCAGATCAGATTCGAGTTTTTACAGATAATTTGCCTAGTTTCTTCCTAACATTTTCTCCTGCACACGATTCCTCCCGTTGCTAAGTTCGACATAGCTTAACCGTCACCGTTGCGGCTTCAACGGTACTCTTGCCTGACCACGCTTGCGTGGCCAGGCGCCCCAAGCGCCTTCGCCGGACCGTGAGACAGGCGCAGCGGTCACTGGCCGTCGGTCCGACACGAGAGTTCATCTCGCTCTTCAACCCGCCGGGGAATGCCCTTCCCCGCCGGGGCGGTGCTTTCTCCGGCATTCATCAATCAGCGACAGGAGAAAGCGTCATGCAAGAGCAAACGCAATCCAAGTACTTCGACCTTCACGTCACCGGGATCGGCTATCTGAACCGGGCCCGGGAAGTAGCCGTTAAGCGCGGTAAGCCGTTCCTGGCGGTGGATGTCGCCGCCCTGCACGGCGAGGCCGACAGCGTTCAGTACACGCGCTTCGACTGCCGGGTTTCCGGCAGGCACGCGCAGGCTGTCGTCCAGCAGCTCATGCCCGCCGTGGCGGCCGGCCAGAAGGTCCTGGTGGGCTTCAAGCTCGGTGACCTCTACGCCGAGAC
This sequence comes from Gammaproteobacteria bacterium, assembly GCA_034520625.1. Classification (GTDB taxonomy): domain Bacteria; phylum Pseudomonadota; class Gammaproteobacteria; order Arenicellales; family JAANXG01; genus JAANXG01. The sequence goes on from JAXHNI010000007.1 coordinate 278,440, forward strand.
GTTCACCTACACGCGCGGTGAGCGCCAGGGCGAGACCGGCATCAGCTTGAAGGCACGGGTCCTGAAGATCACCTGGGCCAAGGTCAATGGCGAGCCCGTGACCCTGCCCGAGGAAGAGCAGGAGCGCGCGGCCTGAGTGGACCGGTGACCGGACACCGCGAGGTGTCCGGTCACTCTCACAACTTTGATGCGGGGCGGTTCCCGGCGAATCGGTTGACCCCGGTGGCGATGGATCGCACCGAGGCCTTCCCGGAGCTTCCATCCAGGGCGCTGCGGGAAGGCCTCGGGCCTTCATTGATTGATCGTCACCGGCCGCTCGTCGCCGGGAAAGGACGGGTCCCTTTGTGCGAGACCATCGCGCCCGAATGAATGGGACCCGACACCTCGATCAGCGGGTCCGGTGAGCACGAAGCCGACCAGGTCACGACGGCGGGACCGCGGCGTTTCTCTCACGCGGGGTAGCCGGTCGCATTGACCGCTCCAACCAAGCGCGTGCAAGCCGATGAGCAAATTCGGTTGCCGCATCGACTTCACTCCTACTTCGATCACCCGAAGCGCCACGTTGTGGCGCCTTCCTGCAGCGTTTCGTTTGTTCAGAAGCTGAGCCCTGCCGGAAGGCTTGAACCGTTTTTTGGTGGCGACTCCGTGTCGCACCCAAGCCGGCGACAGGCCGGCACCCTTGCCCGGCAATCATTTCACCGGGCGCCCTCCAAGCACCTTCGCCGGACCGGGAAGCAGGTGCAGCGGTTTTTCTGACCGCCGGTCTTTCATCCACGTCCCTGCCGGGGAGAGATCCGCTCCCGGCCGGGGGTCGGTTTCTCCCCGGGCCAACCGCCCTGCCTTCGGGCACTACAAGGAGAAACCCATGACCATCATGACCCCCAGGGAGGTGGCGGCCGAGATCCGGGTGCGTCCCGGACCAGACGGCGGCCACTTCTACAACGGGCTGCTCACCCTCGAGGACGCGGCCCGCCGGATCGAGCCGGCGATCGGCCAGCTCGATAGCCAGACCAAGTCGTCGTTCCTCAAAGTGCTGGAGCACGAGCTTGGGCTCAACGACACGCGCCGCCTCGACGACGTGTGGTTTCCGCTCGAGGCGTGATCGTTGTCACGCTCTGCCGGGCAGTCGCCTGGCAGAGCAGTCTTCCTGACTCGTCCTTGGCCGTGCACGCGGTTGAGTACTCGAAGCGCCTTGGCAGGACCGTGAGACAGGCGCAGCGGCCAACCGGCTGCCGGTCCATTTCTCAATCAACCCCGCGGGGCATTACCGGGCCCGCGGGGGCCATGGTGTGCCCCGCCCTCAACCCGACAGGAGGCCCATCATGGGATGGCTTTTCATACAAGAGGCGTCGAAAGCCGACATCATCCACAAGCTGACCCGCCCGGAGGAGAACGCTGCGGAACGTCGCGAGACTCTGGCGCACTGCGTCCGTGGCAACGTGCTATGGGCCGTGGTCGAGATCACATGCAAGCACCAAGCCCGCAGCGAGCGTTTCATCGCCTGCTACCTGCTCGCCAGTGAGCCGGGCTACGGCTGGGGTTACAAGGACATGACCGAGTCCATGCACCCGTATTACTACTCCTGCCCACTCAAGTACCTGGAGATGGTCCCGGTGGCCAACGCCGACTGGCGCGCCGAGGTCCGGGCTTATCACCGAAACCGCCGCCGCCAAGTGGCGATCGGCCAGAAGGTCGGGCTCAAGGGCGCGTCCATACCGTGGGTGGTCATCACGTCACTGCGTCCGCTCACCGGCGAGTACGACGGCCGGTGCTATCGCGTGCCGCGTCGCATGCTGGGCGAAACGCTCTGACCCTTCCATTCATTCAACCCCGCCGGGGACGTGCTCCCCGGCGGAGGTGCGTCGTCCGGCATCTATCAAAGAGGAGACGCACCATGAAGATTCGTGACATCCGCAAGACCTCGCTCACGGTTTACCGCGCGAGCAGGGACGGCCTGGTCCGTGGCTACGCCCTGCACCCGGTCGACGAGTACGAGTGTGAAGCGATGGTCGAGGTCGACCCAGCCATCGATCACGTGGGCCAGATCCAGGTTCATGTTTTCGGCACCCGGCGGGAGGCCAACGCCTTTCTCGAGGGGCTGAGCCACGCCGGCGAGGATCCGGCCCTGTCGTTCGGCGAACTGTGTGCCGACGGCTGGGCGGTGCTTCGCGAGGTCAATCACGAACCGGATATCGAGGACGATCCAACGGTTCTAGTCTTCATCCACAGCGAACGCCCGCACGTGCTGATCACGGTGCGCGGCGGCGTGGCCGCACGGCTCACCGACGACCCGGACCTGGACGTGTGCATCGTGGACTTCGACAACGACCCTGGCGCTGCGCTGCCGGACCGCTTCAAGGGCCTGATGCGCACCGAAAGCGACTCGTAGCGATGTTTGCTTCGAGTAATTGATTTACAGCCACAACAGCACGGCGCCCCTTGCCGGGGCGTCTGCCTCAAGCCTCGGTAGCGCGGAGCTTGAGGCAGACGATTTTGTACCGTGGCCACTGCGGCATCAGTGGCACCTTTGCCTGATCCCATTCGTGGGGGCCAGGCACCCCAAGCGCCTTCGCCGGACCGTGCAACAGGCGCAGCGATACCTGTCTTGTCGCAGGCATCGCCGGTCCATTCATCTTTTCCACCACCCGGGTCGGGGAGCGCACTCCCCCTCCGGGCGTGGCCTCCCCGCGCCCATGCATTGGGGAGGTCACCATGACACGTACCAAGCAAGACGTTGAAACCGTGCCGGAGAACCGCTTCGCGGGCCTCCGGCAGAGCGACATCAGTGAGAGCGAGCAGCTGTCGCTCATCGAGCTGGCGCTCAAGATCCTTCGAATCCGCCACCGGCGCGGCAGGCACCTGACCAGCCCGCAGGCCACGCGGGAGTACCTGCAGCTCATGTTCCAGGGTTACCGCAACGAGGTCTTCGCGGCCATCTTTCTCGACACCCGGCACCGGGTGCTGGCCTTCGAGGAGTTGTTCTTCGGGACCATCGACGGCGCGTCGGTCCATCCCAGGGTGGTCGTACAACGGGCCCTGGAGGTGAACGCCGGCGCCGTGATCCTCGCCCACAACCATCCGAGCGGGGTGGCGGAGCCGTCGCACGCTGACCAGGCCCTCACCCGCCGTTTGCAGGAGGCGTTGACCCTGGTCGATGTCCGCGTCCTCGACCACCTCGTGGTTAGTGACGAGGAAACCACCTCGTTCGCCGAGCGCGGGCTTCTTTGACTTATTTTTTTCAACCCCGCCGGGGAGGCTGCCTCCCCGGTGGGGTGGTCTGTCCGGCACGCACGACAGGAGAATCACCATGAGCAATCAAGACAATCCGTCGACGATCTTCGGCGAAGTCATCCATACCTACACGCGCGCCCAGGCCATGGCCGACGGCGTGCTGGTGGACGTATCAGCCATGGCGCGCGAGGCCGGCTTTCGCTGGCCCGTGGCCCTGACGCGTGCGGCCTGGGAGGACTGCGTGGCCTGGTCGGAAGACGACAATCGCCGCCAGGCCTACCAGGACGAACCCGGGCGCTTGTGGGACGTGTTGTGGATGGCCGCGAACGCCATTCGCAATGCAACACCAAGCGACAATCAGGAACTGCTGTTTCAACTCCACCGCGTCCCGTGGGATGGCCGGACCGCTGAGCCAAGCCTCGTGACGTTGAAGCTCGTGGCGGGCCCGGGCGACACCGTCGAGCCGGTCGTCACCCTCATGCTGCCGCGGGAGGACTGAGCCATGACCTTGGGTGATGAAGTCCAGAAGCGCTACCCACGGCTCATCCGGACCATGCGCCGGGCCGGCCTGCTCACCGAGTCGGAAGCGATCGGCGCCCTGGTCGACTACAAGTTCTTCGGCATCCGGGATGGCTTCGGGTCCGAGGCCGTCGCCCACCTGGGTGGTCCCCTGGCGGCGATTCGGTCGGGAGTCCATTCCCGCCATCGCTTCGGGTGACAACTCACGCGTGGGTATTTGTCCATCCTACCCGCTCAAGGTCCGGGCGGCCATCCTTTGGAACCGCCCGCGCCAAAAATCCAGCCTTCAACGCTGAAGCGTTTCGACTTTCTCTACACGCTGACATTCCCCACGATAACGTTCGCCCGCCGGGTGTCCCCCGCCGGGCGGGCGCGTCCCACCATCCTCCCCCAACTGCCCGCGCCGCAAGGCGCGGGCCTTTTTTATAACGAGGAGCCGATATGGGTTGTAGTCAACGAAAGATCAGGGCCTTACCCGCGCTCGCGGCGCTGGTCGCCAGTGCGGTGCCCCTGACCGGTATACCGGACGACGGCAAGCCCGTGCAGGTAGGGCGCTACGCCACCATGGCGCCGGTACCGCGCACCGCCGAGGTCCATCCATTGCACACGGTGATCTCGGTCACGTTCCCCGGTGAAGTTCGTAAGGTAGGCGATGCGCTCAGTTTCCTGTTGCGGCGGAGCGGCTACCGGCTCGCCCCGACCGAGGCGGCCGATCCCGCAGCGGACGTGCTAATGGATCACACGCTGCCGGCGGTGCATCGACGGCTCGGACCCATCACGTTGATGCGGGCACTGACGACGCTGGCCGGCCCGGCCTGGAAGCTGGTTGTCGATCCCGTCCACCGCCTGGTGTCCTTCGACCTCGCCCCGCAGTACTCAGCCATTACCCGGAGCCCCGCTGTCCATGACAGTGGCGACGTTTCGCACAAGGCAACCGACCAGTTGGATGAGGGCAACGACTGCCACGGCGCGTCCCCGTGTGGGAGCCCGTCACGATGAACGAGCCGCATGTCACCCCCGGCGAGCAAAGCACCCCGCCACGAGACGCCAGTCGGGTTCGCACGACTGCTATGATGAGCCGACCGCCCAAGGCGCTCTGGCTGATTGTCGCGGTGTTGGTGGCGGTGCTCATCGGCGGCACACTCACCTTCCTCCAGGGCGATGAGCCCGATGCCGAGCCCGACACCGCTGAGTCGCCGGCCAGCAAGCCTGTTCCCCGGATCGAAGCGTTTGCTTCAAAGTTTGAAACGCAGATCCGGGATCTCGAGCAACGAATCCAAGAGCTCGTTCAGCAATGGGCGTTGCATGAGGAGCAGGCCGGTCAGCAGATCGCGGAGAACGCCCAGGCGCTCGATGCATTGCAGGAGACCGTGGCGGCGCTTCCGACGTCCGAGCAGTTGGCCAGACTGGAAGGCTCTATCAAGACGAACCGCGAGGCCTTGGCGAAAGAGATCACCCGGATCGAGGCAGACCTCAAGTCCCTGCAAGCGGCCGAACGCGGCAAACAAGCCAAGCCAGCGCCACCGTCACTGCCTTTCAAGGTGGTCTCCATCGATCTTTGGGATGGCGTGCCCTACGTCGGCCTGGTCCATGATGAGCGCATCGAGCTGCTGCGAGCCGGACAGTCCCGCGCCGGCTGGACCGTGCAGCAGATCGATACGGATGCCGGCCAGGTCACGTTACGCAGTGCTGAAGGACGGACTCTCGTGCGGTCGATACGGAGATAAGTGCCGTGGGCCCCTTTGCCATCTTTGTTGTCGTCGTCGCGATTGCCACGTCAGCGCACGACGGCACCGCCGCCGAACCCGACCCGCCGGTCCCAACACCCGTGCTCGAACAACCGTCCGAATCGTGTCCGACGTCCATGGCCGAGCCACGGGTCCGCAATCTCACCGTGCCCTTCGACGACCGGGTGTACCTGTTGCCATCCGGTGAAACATGCCGCCCTGCTTCAATGCACACGACAGGAAAGCGCACCGGCGAGACCGACGGGTCGCCGCAGCGATCGCAATCTCGGGAAACCATAAGATGAAGCGTTGTCTTGGCACACCCGTGATCGCTTTTTTCTTGTTGACGAGCACGGTCGGCCCGGCCCTCGCGCAGGAAGCGTCGTCGCGCGCATCCACGGAGGAATCCGATACACGGGCCGAGGCCTCCCCGCTCACAGCGTCGGAACGTGCCCAGTCGCAGCAATGGGCGCTGAGCGACACCGAATGGCGTCGCTACAAGACCCTCATGCAGGGCATCCGCGGCCGGCTCAGTCCGGACATCTCACCGATCGAGGCGCTCGGCATCCATGCCCGCAGCGACGCCGAACGCCAGCGCTATGCCCAGATGTGGGCCAAGGCAATGCGTGAGGACACCGAACGCGTGTTGCAGTTTCAACGGGCCTACGACGCAGCCTGGCGCCGGCTGTACGGCAACGAGCCGCTGATCGATCCAGCCAAGCTGGCCCGGGCGCGCCACACCTTGTTGCAGCCCGGAGACCGGATCCTGTTCTTCACCCGTTCGGGCTGCACTGACTGCGACACCCTGCTGCAAGCCTTGCTCGCCAAGGTTCGGCAAGTACCCCGATTGGGGTTGGACATCTACCTGGTGGACAGTGACAACGATGATGGCGCGGTGCGCCAATGGGCCGACGCCCATGCAATACCGACCGAGCTGGTTCAATCGCGGGCCGTCACCCTGAATCATGACAACGGCACGCTCATGCAGGTGTCGGGGTTGACGGGGACGGTGCCCTACATCGTCCGCCGGCGCGGCGAGCAGCTCGCGCGCATCCAGCCCGAGATGTTGCACAGCCAATGAGCAAGCGGACGGCCCTCATTCTGTTGTCCGGCTTGCTGCTCGCGCTCGACACGGCCATGGCGGATGTGCCGTCCGGCTACCGGCAGGTGGCGCAACGGACCGACGTGCCGGCGTCGATCCTGTACGCCATCGCCCTGGCCGAGAGCGGCACGCGGCTGGCATCCGGCCAACGACGACCCTGGCCCTGGACGTTGAACATCGAGGGCCGCGGCTACCGCTACCGGACGCGGCGCGCCGCCTGGCAGTCGCTGCGTGCGACGCTGGCACGCGGCGTGACGCGGGTGGATATCGGGTTGATGCAGGTGAACTGGGGCTATCACCACGAGGCCCTCGGTGACGCCTGGCAGGCGCTGGATCCCTACCACAACCTCTCGGTCGGCGCGGCGATTCTCCAAACCCAGCACCGGATCGCGGGGCACTGGTGGCGGGCGGTCGGGCGTTATCACGCGCCCAACCACCCCGAGCGGGCGGAACGCTACCGGTCACGGGTGGCGGACTGGCACGGGCGCGTCACCCGCGCGGGGGAGCCGGGATGAGGTGTCCTGCCACAAAGCTGCCGCTGAGTGTGCTGGCTGGCCTGATTCCCCTGACCGCCCTGGCGGCCCCGGAAGTCATCCACGACAGCGGCCAGACGCGGCCACTCGCCCCGTACCTCGAATCCTTACGCGGTGAGGACCCGCCCCCCGACAGGAGGCACAGGCCCTCGGGTCAGGCGGGCCTCACTGCGGAGGAGCTGCTTCCCATCGAGACACCCGGGATGAGCCCGGGCCCGGTGCAACCCCGCGCTCTCGACTTGCCGGATGGCGCGCCGAAAGCGGCCATGGGGGCGCGCCCGCTGTTTCTCATCGGTGCGGACCCGCTGTCCCGCCGCTGGCTCGCCAATCATCGCGACCGCCTCGCGGCGATCGGCGCCGTGGGCATGCTCGTCGATGCCAAGACCAAGGCCGACCTGCGGACCATCGCACGCCTCGCCCGGGGCCTGCGCATCATGCCGGCGCCGGCGACCGAGATCGCCAAGCTCTACAACCTGAAGCGTTACCCCGTGCTCATCTGGCGCGGGCACATCGAGCAGTGAGTCGGACCCGCTACCCGCTCGAGGTCCTGCTGCGCCCGCCGGTCGAGCTGTGGTCGGCGTTCACGGCCGGGGCCGCGGCGGCGATCGCGCTGCTCGCCCCCTGGGCCCTGATGCTGACGCCGGCGGTGGCCCTCGCCGCCGCGCTGGCATTGGGCGTCTTCGCCATCCACCGGGCGCTGGCGGCCTGGACCGTGATCCGCTACCAGCGCCACATCCGCCGCCTGCCGGTCTACAGCCTGCCCGCCCACAAGATTCCGGTGAGCCACCGCAAGCTGTTCCTGGGCCGGGGCTTTCGCTGGACGCAAAAGCATACGCAGCGGCTGCGCGACACCATCCGGCCGGAGGTCCAGGACTACATCGAGCCGGGCCCGCTCTACCGCTGGGCACGTCGAAAGGAAGTCGACTGGGAGCGCATGTTCGGGCTCAAGTACCTCGCCCGGCTCCTGGCGGTCCGAGCCTGGTGGAATCCGCTGCGACCCCTGCCACCGGTCGGCGGCAAGCCCCAGCTCCACGCCGTCGAGCCCGACGAGCAGGCCGCCTGGATGGACCTCGGCGAGCGGGTCGGCCACACCCTGGTGCTCGGCACCACCCGGGTCGGCAAAACGCGGCTCGCGGAGGTGTTTATCACCCAGGACGTGCACCGGGGCGACGTCGTAATCGTGTTCGACCCCAAGGGCGACGCCGACCTGCTGCGCCGGGTCTACGCCGAGGCCAAGCGGGCCGGGCGCGAGGACGAGTTCTACGTCTTCCACCTCGGTCATCCCGAGATCTCGGCGCGCTACAACGCCATTGGCAACTTCGCACGCATCACCGAGGTCGCCACCCGGGTCGCCAACCAGCTCCCGGGCCAAGGCGACTCGGCGGCCTTCCGGGAGTTCGCCTGGCGGTTCACCAACATCGTCGCCCGCGCGTTGGTGGCGCTCGGCCGGCGCCCCGACTACCAGCAGATCGCGCGGCACATCACGCACATCGAGCCGCTGCTGGTGGACTACTGCCGCGCCTGGCTGCCCAAGGTGGCGCCCGGCTGGGAGCAGGAGGTGGCCAGGCGCGAGGCGGCCATCGAAGAGCGCAACCTGCCCTTCGCGCTCAAGGGACGCTCGCACCAGGTGATCGCCCTGGTGCAATTCATCCGGGAGCAGAACCTCTACGACCCGGTCGCCGACGGGCTGCGCTCGGCCTTCGAGTACGACAAGACCTACTTCGACAAGATCGTCGCCTCGCTGCTGCCTTTGCTCGAGAAGCTGGTCTCCGGCAAGACCGCCGAGCTCATCTCGCCGGACTACTTCGATACCGCCGACCCCCGGCCCATCTTCGACTGGATGCAGATCATCCGGCGCAACGCCGTCATCTACGTCGGACTCGATGCGCTGGCCGACATGACCGTGGCCAGCGCGGTCGGCAACTCCATGTTCGCGGACCTGGTGTCGGTTGCCGGGCAGATCTACAAACACGGCATTGACGAAGGCCTGCCCCCAGTCGGCGACGGAAAGCGCGCCGGCACACCGGTCATCTCCGTGCATGCCGACGAGTTCAACGAGCTCATCGGCGACGAGTTCGTGCCGCTGCTGAACAAGGCCGGCGGCGCGGGGTTCCAGGTCACGGCCTACACCCAGACCTGGTCCGATGTCGAGGCCCGCATCGGCAGCCGCGCCAAGGCCGGCCAGGTCGCCGGCAACTTCAACACCTTGATCATGCTGCGGGTGAAGGAGCTGGCGACGGCCGAGATGCTCACGGCGCAGCTCCCCCAGGTGGAGATCTTCTCCCTCATGCAGGTTTCCGGCGCGAACGATTCATCGGACCCGAACTCCTCGGTGGACTTTACCTCCCGCAACGAGGACCGCATCAGCGTCGCCGAGGTGCCGCTGTTCACGCCGGCCGAGGTGATCGCCCTGCCCAAGGGCCAGGCCTTCGCCCTGATCGAGGGCGGCCATCTGTGGAAGATCCGCATGCCCCTGCCCGCCCCGGGCCGCGACGCAGCCATGCCGGGCAACCTCGCCGCCATCGCCGCGGAGATGGCGCGTAAGTACACCACCAATGATCACTGGTGGCTCACCCCGGACATCATGTCCGCCCCTTCAAAATCCGCATCGACACCGGCCGCCGGCGCGGACCGAACCGCGACCACGAAGCTGGCTTCCACAAACGGGCTCGCGGCACACTGATTCATGGCCCAGGAGCGGCAGGCCAAGCGCCATCCGGCCGAGCGCGGCCTGCTGTCACGAATACTGGGCGGGGTCGCCCGCGCCCTGGCCTGGCTCGTCGCCGCCTTGTTTCTGTCGATCCTGCTCGAGTGGGCCGGCATGCTCTTCTGGTGGCCCGAGCAGGGCTCGCTGCACAGCCGCAACATGCTCGAACGGGAGATTAGCTATCTCAACAGCGACTTCCGCCGCAGCTTGGTCACTTCCAGCCCGGCCCGCTTCGCCCGCGGCTTCGCCGACACGTTCTACTACTACCTCTTCGAGTGGACCCGCGTGGTGAATTTCATCGAGTGGCTCAGGCAGCCGGCGCCAGCCGACGAGGGACGGATCCAAACGATCCTGCGTGGCGCCTACGCCCAGGTTGCCGACTACGTGATTGCCGCAATGACCATCACCCAGGTGTTCGCGGTACGCCTGGCGGTGCTGACCCTGGCGATACCGGTCTTTATATTGTTTGGGATCGTCGCCCTGGTTGACGGCCTGGTACAACGCGACCTGCGCCGGTGGTGCGGCGGGCGCGAAAGCTCCTTCGTCTATCACCACGCCAAGACGGCGATATTCCCCGCCCTGATCCTGGCCTGGGTCATCTACCTCGGCATGCCGACGAGCATGCACCCGAACTTCGTGATCCTGCCGTTCTCGGTCCTGTTCGCTACCGCCATAGCCATAGCCGCGAGAAGTTTTAAGAAGTACCTGTGATCCGGTATTTCAGGGAGCAGGCAAACCGCGGCCTCCATCGTTTGTTATGTGCCGCCATTTGCGAACTTCTTCCACTCGTCGTTTTCGACTAAAGTTGAGCGATAAATTTGGGTCTTCGGCAGAATTTGTGGGTAAAAATGGTTTGAAAATGGTCGGTAGGCAACCGATTCGAGGGGTGGTGCTTCGGGAGTAGCGCATCCCGTCCCTGTCTCTGAGAAGATGGAAGTGTCGAGCAACCATCTGACAGAGAGGAAGGAACGGGATGCAGGTCAAGACTATCCTGAATCGGGTGCACAAATTCAAATCGTTTGTGTATTCGCAGGTGTACTGGCTCGAGGGACCGGGCGGCGAGCCGGTTATCGAAGCCAGGATTCGGGCCCGGCGCAACAGCCGGGCTCAGTGCTCGGTGTGCGGGGGCGCGGCGCCGGGCTACGACAGACTGGCGGAGCGGCGCTTTGAGTTCGTGCCGCTGTGGGGCATCCGGGTGTACTTGCGTTATGCCCCCAGGCGGGTGGCCTGCCCGGATTGTGGGGTCAAGGTTGAGCGGATGCCGTGGGCGTCGGGCAAGCGGCAGTTGACCGAGGCCTATGCCTGGTTTTTGGCCGGCTGGGCGAAGCGGCTGAGCTGGAAAGAGGTGGCGAGCGTATTCCGCACGAGCTGGGAGCAAGTGTTCCGGGCAGTGGAACGGGCCGTGGAATGGGGCCGGGTGCACCAGGATCTGTCCGGCATCCAGGCGCTCGGTGTCGACGAGATTGCGGCCTGGAAAGGGCACCGGTACCTGACCCTGGTCTACCAGATCGACGCCCACCGCAAGCGGCTGTTGTGGGTAGGGGAGAAGCGTACGGTCCGGACTCTGCTGCGGTTTTTCCGCTGGTTCGGCGCCGAGCGCAGCCGGAAACTCGAATTTGTCTGTTCGGATATGTGGAAGCCGTACTTGAAGGTGATTGCCAAAAAGGCCGGCCGAGCGGTGCATATTCTGGACCGGTTTCACATCATGGCGCACCTGTCGAAGGCGATTGACGAAGTCCGGGCCCAGGAGGCGAAATCGCTGAAGGCCAACGGCTATGAGCCGATCCTGAGCAAGGCGCGTTGGCTGTTGCTCAAACGCCCGCAGAATCTGACCGAGGCGCAGGAGGTCAAGCTCTCGGAGCTGGTGCAGTACAATTTGAAGTCGATCCGCAGCTATTTGCTGAAGGAAGAGTTTCAGCTGCTGTGGTCGTACAGGTCGCCGTATTGGGCCGGCATATTTCTGGATAAATGGTGCACCAAGACGATGCGATCGAAGATCGAGCCGATGAAGAAAGTCGCCCGGATGTTGCGTCGGCACCGGCCACTGTTGTTGAACTGGTTCCGGGCCAAAGGCCAGCTTTCCAGCGCCGTTGTCGAGGGATTCAACAACAAGGCAAAACTGACTACCAGAAAAGCGTTCGGTTTTCGGACTTATCATGCGATGGAAATCGCCTTGTATCATGCACTCGGTGATCTACCTGAACCGGAATTCACCCACAGATTCTGCTGACGAGGCATAAATTTTAACGTTAGAGCATCCCGGGATGGACTTGAGCGTCTTCTTGACTCGAGTGGCGACTATATTGGGAAGCCAAGGACTCAATATGACGCGATCCACACAACTTCGCGGAACTGGTATCCGGTAAATTGGTGGCCCTTGTGTTTTCGATGCATAAAATAGTCTGAATTCACCTTCGTTTTTAAATGCGAATCTTTTCAGAAACGGGAGGTCATCAAGTGAAGGCTTCGCGTCACGAAGCTCTTTTATCGTTTTGTATCTCACTTTTCCCGAGCGGAGACCCTTGACTTTGGAAAGCGCTGAATGGAATGCTTCTCGCTTTAATTGAATGCATGCACCCCCAGAGCCATGCGCAAACACACGCCAGTGATGATAGGTTTCGGCACAGTCCGCAAGACAAAGCGCGTAAACCGATTGAACATCAGCACGCCGGGCGTATTCTTCAATATAAAACGAATCGTTTCGATCATCCCAGCTGGCCGGATTGAGCAATGCAAACTCTTCCGTGTGCAGGTAATCCACTATATACGGAAGTTCGGTATATCGTCGCAGTAGTTTTTCCATCAGACTCACTACTGTCCGGTTAAGAACTCATAAAGTGTGAAATTCAATTGTACTTACAATAACTTACGCGAGACACAGGGTGTCCCCGATTTGAACGGGAATCCGGCAAAATCCCCGCCTTTTCGACCTTGGGAACCGAGAGGGCGGGATGAATACTGGAAAGATACTGTTCGCGCAGATCATGGATTATCTGCCGTGGAAAACGTTTCATCGAATCGTGACCCGCTACGATGGGGATTACCGTATCCGAACGCTGCCGTGCTCGGATCATTTTCGCGCACTGGCCTTTGCGCAGCTGACGTTTCGCGAAAGCCTGCGCGATATCGAAGCCTGCCTCTCGGCGCAGTCCGCCAAGCTCTACCATATGGGCATCCGCTCTGTGATCAAACGCTCGACATTGGCCGACGCCAACGAGCGACGAGACTGGCGGATCTATGCCGAGTTCGCCCAGCGCCTGATCAGGCAGGCCCGCGCACTGTATGCCCAAGAGGATCTGGGACTGGATCTGTCGAACACGGTCTACGCGCTGGACTCGACCACGATCGACCTGTGCCTGTCGATGTTTCCGTGGGCGCCGTTTCGCAGCACCAAAGCCGCCGTCAAGATGCATACGCTGCTGGACCTGAGAGGCAACATTCCCAGCTTTATCCACATTTCCGACGGCAAATTGCACGATGTCAACGTGCTCGATTTGATGATTCCGGAGCCCGCGGCCATCTACGTCATGGATCGCGCCTACGTCGATTTCGAGCGGCTGTTTACCATCCACCAAGCCGGCGCATTCTTCGTCACCCGTGCCAAATCCAATGCCGATCTGCGACGCGTGTACTCGGCGCCGAGCGACCGCCAAGCGGGCATCATCTGCGATCAAACGGTCGCGCTGTCGGGGTTTTACAGCCAGAAAAGTTATCCTGTTCATCTGCGGCGTATTCGTTTCAAAGATCCCGAAACAGGGAAGAACCTGGTGTTCCTCACCAATCTGTTCGGTCCACCAGCGGAAACAATCTGTGCGCTGTACAAGGCCCGTTGGCATATCGAGTTGTTCTTCAAGTGGATCAAGCAGCATCTTCGCATCAAGGCCTTTTTCGGCACCTCCGAGAACGCGGTCAAGACGCAAATCTGGATCGCGGTCTCCGTTTATGTGCTGATTGCCATCATCAAAAAGCGACTCGAGCTCAAGGCCTCGCTCTACACTTTGCTACAGGTATTTTCGGTCACCATTTTCGAGAAAATCCCCTTAAATAAAGGAAATTTCAGCGGCGAATACAGTACTGATGATGACATGTTCTCTAACCAATTGAATTTATTCGATTCTTAACCGGACACTAGTACATCAGACTATCAACTCAAACAGTACATAACGCTTAGCTTAACCGGATGGCTTTGGAGCGCTAGCAGTAATGTCGATCCGTCTTGAAGCTTTTGTTAGAACGCTATGCACTGCTTTTGTAGCTTCTTCGAATTCTTGAATCTCCACACCATCTGGAATCAAATGGCCGTAGTTCCGAACATAGTATTCGGCCAGCGATTCCCCCCTTCTCTTGCTGTAATCGCGAAGAACAAACAAAACCTTTCTAAATTTTTGCGGCGCAAGATAGAAGTAGTACATGGCCTCATTCCAAACCGTAATTTTAGCACTCGGAATATTTCCACCGGACGTCCAGCGGTGCGACTTACATTCAACAAGCACCGGTGGCTCTTCCGTACCAAGATCGAACTTCCGATACTTCTTATCTGCATTCGCTCCCAATGAAACTGGAAAGTCGGACTTCAAATGGATGTCCTAAAGCTCGAAATATGCTTTGGCAATGGCCTCGAAGTCCCTCCCAACGTGGGCATTGGATATCGATCCAATCCTTTGAAAATTGTTGGTGTCCATTTCGTTCTAACGGCCGCTGCGATTATTGGTTAGGCCCATTTCCGCAACGCTCATCGCCCGAAAGCTCGCTTGCCCGCGAGCCACAAATAGATATCAATATCCCTCACCGAGCAATTCCCGAGGCCATAGAATTCCTGGAAGCGCTCAATAATCGCCACGAATGTGGGATAGTCCTTCAGCTCCTCATTCTTGAATTGGGCGAAGCGATCTTCGCGGCGAAAGTGAGTGAGCATCTTCTGGACGAATGAGTCGAAAATAGGGAACGCTTCCGGCTTGTGATGACTACAATATTTCGTTGCGAACGAATAGCACGAGCGCGACTTGCCCCCAATGGTCACAACTGACAGTTTATTAACAATCGTTGGCTCTCCTCGCTCGATTTCTATAGCTGGATTGACCTCAACGATGTGCTTCGCTACTGCGTGGGTATCGTAAATGTTGGTGCTATAGAAATCGTTGAGTGCACTCACTTTAAGCAATACCCTGGGTAGATCATCATGGCTTGGACAAAAATCGTCGTACAACAGGCCGAGAGCCGATTCATGGAGTTGGTACTTCTCCGATTCTTTGAATTCGGCCAAACACTTGTCGATGGCATCGACAGTGGGCTGCAGTGGTTCGAGACGCTTGTTCATCGGGTCAACGTCGGCTGCAGCGAATTGTATGCCTTGCCCGAATCGACATATGACCTATCTCGCTCCGGAGCGCGAAACCTCGACATCCTTCGCGGCCAATAATGCGGCTGCGGTCATCATCAAACTTCCTGAAATTCGATTGAGTCGCGTCCCTATTCCTTTGATCCTAGCACTCAATCGCTCAGCCAGGCATCCCCATAGTAATAGCAAAATGCCGTCAATTAGCAAATACGTCGCTCCCAGAATAATAAGTTGCGGCCAGATGGCTTGAGATGCGTCTATGAACTGCGGAAATAGTGCAGCGAAGAAAAATATCGCCTTAGGATTCGAAGCCGATGTGATAAATCCCTGACGCCAGAGTTTGCGTGGTGACACTACACTTTCGGAGCCCGACATCGTGGATCTGGAAATGAACGTCCTCCACCCGATCCAGAATAGGTACAACACCCCCGCCCACTTCACCGCCAATAGAACCCAATACGACGTTGATATAACAACTGCCAAGCCAAACGCAGCAGCAGTCATTTGTAGCGCATTGGCTGTCAGATCTCCGAATATCGTCGACGTACTTCTCCGAACGCCGTGGCGCATGCTGTTGGCAATCATCAGAGCCTGGCTAGGTCCAGGCGGCATCGCGAAAAATATCGCCACCGTCACTAAATAGGCAAAATATACCTCAGTAGTCATACGATAAGCACCGGACCGAGTTCGTCGTCCACAGGCATATCGTCGGTCTGCAGCGCCCTTGTATGCGATACAAACTTCAACCCTCTCTACCCCTTGAGTTCTCTTTGGGCTGCAACCTAGAGATCAAATATTCTTCCAAAGCGGGCGCTTCAAACGGGGTCTCTTCGGGTACAGCGACGGTAACCAGATATCGCGGTAAACTGGTCCATCCATCGTAAAACTGACAAGACCGATCCGGAGCATACCCACAATAGGAGGAGATTCGAGCGCCCAAGCTATTCTTTAAGGAAGCCTTTCCCACATAAACAACCTCTAGATTCTCATCTACAAACGCGTAGATTCCAGCACGAGGAGCGTGCGGCCACATTTCAGGCCATTTCCCACGACACCGTATTTGCGTGTGCCCTTTCTCGGGAGAGATATCATATGGTTCCGAAATCTCAAGTTGCCCCATCTTCGCCGATCTGTAGTTCTCGTCGTATTCGCGAATGGCATTCACTAACCTATCTATTCGTGCGGCCATTATTCTCCCTTGATAAAATACCTCTGGCGATGAACCGCGCTTGACCTCGACCAGCTGGAGCGGCAGCGAAGGGCGGGAGCAGTCAAGCGTCGGACTCCATTGCCCTTATTATATGACTTCTTCCAAATCCTCCTGGTCGAAGAACTTTTTCATCCACTCGCGCTCTCCTTCAGGTGGATTGAACGCGAACTCATTCTTCCCCCGATGTTCCCAATATCTGGACTCCTCGACGACATCATAGAACAATAGCTCCAGGGTTACATAGATCAACCAGCACGACAGCCGCAACATCATCAGATTTACTGTAACAGCATCATCAATGTCGCTATAGCTCGTCAAAGGATGTGGTTGTTGGTGGAACTGTCGGATGTGAGTAAAATCACTGCTCAACTGACCGTACAGCTCACCGATGTAGGGAAGCACCTTCTTTGCCGTTGTCACGGCCTTCGTCGACTTTACGTTTCCCGCTTCAAACTCGTCGAAATCCGACGGCTTTACTATTAAATGAAGCACCACAGACAAACACTCCACTACTGAGCGAATCATCGTCGGTGGCTGTAGCCGATGGCCGGCTCGCAGTAGCTGTAACGCGGATACAAAGTAGCCGAAGGAATTCATCATAACGATCGCACAGGTGTTTCTGAGCCTGTCATCTGTATCCTTTGTTACGGACATGCCAGCCATGCATATAGCAGCACTTTCCCCGAATAGGCCACTTAGAGCCGTTATATCGTCCTCACATAGCGCATCAAATGATCTCTCTATCTCTGGCGTGTCCCGCTTCAATTGATTCCATAACATATCCCTTGTTGTAGAGACAATTTGGCGTCGCGTGTGATCTAGATAAATACCCGCTGGGATCTGAATCTTCTTCAGTTCCGGCTGCGGCTTGTCGCCTTGGCGCTTAGACGATCTCTTACGTTTCCTTCGACGTGTCATAATGATTCATTGTCATATAACGTTTCGGTTCAAGCGCGCGGATACCGCGTCGCTTGGAACCGATTGTTAGATTGCGACTCGCCTAAATCTCTTAACGTTTGGCTCCGGCATTTGATCCCACGTTCGACCATCCAACGTCCTGCCAGTAGACTTCTTCCTTGTTCCGCCCCACTGTTTGAAGAAAAACGGAACATCAAAAGCAATACAGCGATCTCTTATTTGACGTACCCACTGCAGATCCATTAGCCGGCATTTTGGTCCGGACTCGCCCCCCACAATGACCCAGTCGATACCTGTTAGTGGGAGCCTTGATATTGGACCCAATAGGGGCTCAACAGACAAAAAACGTACGGCGGCGGGAACTCGTTGCAGATGCCGAATGCGATTGACATACTCTTGACTTTCAACACTAACACCCATCCATATATTTTTATGCCACTGCAGAATACTTCCCAGTTCTAACAAACGGTCAGAGCGTTTAGTTAGTATTTGAAAATTATGCTGTGACGCTTCGCCCATAACATCAAAAACAGCCTGAATAAATTGCAAATCTACATCGGGATGAAACAGATCACTCATTGAATTTACGAATACTCGTCTCGGTCGAGACCACTTAAGCGGCTGCGTTATTAAGTCATGATGTACAGTCACTTCGAAATTATTACGATACCTAGGCTGACCCATGGCATGTAGCCGCTTTGCCATGCGGTGTGCGTAACAATTCTTACAACCTTGGCTGAGCTTCGTGCATCCCGTAACAGGGTTCCATGTCGCATCCGTCCATTCTATAGATGAGCCTTGTGTCATAATTGCCTCAGAAATCGAAACCCATCTGTGGAGTTGTGTACTTTTTCGCCTCTTTCCAGAATTTGTTCGCCAATGGATGTTTACTGTAAAGAGCTAACCTATAGAGTAGCAAATTTTTATCATCAGACCGAACAGGAGCAGCGCTCTCTATTCCGGGATCTATATATCCGATACTCTCCATAGACCTACCAAATTCATTTACTACAAATTGCTCAAAAGATTGGCCATTCTCCTTTTCTAGTTTCCATCGTTCACGCCATTCAGTTGTCCCTAGGAAATTGTCCAGTGTAGTATTATTTTCTCGAATATAATTTTGTTCGTTCCTATTTGCATCCATACTAGAAGGGATAAGTACGAGAAAATCCATAAATCTCTTTGACAGCGCACTAATGGTAGTAAATTTAAGATTACGCATAAAGTAAGGGTCAAGGAAACAAAAACCGAGAACCTTGTAACCTTGTCTCGGCTGAGGCATCTCCGATAGGATTTTCGAAACCAGCTTGTTGGCGTCACCTGGTATCACCAGCACACTCCTATCCGGGTGAATCTTAGCGCATCTAGCTCTTAACGCTTGCGCATATTCATCATTCTCCTCACAAAATATGTAGCTATCAAAATGATCAGACAAGCCAAGGACTTTCATGGGCGAGGCCGCGACGATTCGACCAGACCCTCTTATTTTGGAATATCCAGACCCAGCGAACAGGTCAATATAAACAAGAGCATCCCAACTGCTACGTATAGATGAAAGAAATAGTGAAGCATAGTAGGCAACCAGACGATATTTATCTTCGCCCCATGCTCCGATCTCGGGTATCGCTAAACCATCATCATCGATGGATTCCAACTGCTCCATGTCCGACATTATTTCTCCTGATTTAGCAATCTAACGTCCAGCATCAGCGGCGGCGTTTTTCGCCGTGCGCTGGATGAAATTGTTACGCATTTTCTTGGTCAGAAGGCGTCCGTTCGAACGGTCGTGCCGCTGCATATGCTTTAAACAAACTATCTGCAAATCGATAATAGCGGTCCCTGGTTTTCTGCAATACATTGCCATAAGTCTCGCTCGCCAATTGGCCAACATAAACCGAAACCGCGCTAGGTTCGATTCCGAGCGTCTTACTTAGGCTTGCGTACAACTCTGTTGTATGTATCTCGTCCTCCCTTCTTTCGGCGAAACTCTTTAATATGCTTTCCCGTGTATAGGAATGCCCAATAGCTTTCTTATATGTATGTTCTTGTATAGGTGCCGAACCTTTTAACGCTATTTCAGATAATGCATCTTGCGCTGTCTGAAGGTCTATTTCCTTATTGTCTTTTCGTATGGCCTCTAGCAGCGCATGTTTACCGACCAAATGTACGTAAAAGGGATGCCCTCTAGCTATCTCAATAATCCATTCTCTTGCCTCCTTCAGGAACGTATATTCCTTTTCCATTATAGATTCTGCTCGGTCAAATATCTCATCTAACTCGGCCGCATTCATAGGTTCGACTTGAATCGTACCCCCGGTAAGTTGTCTGGCGACCGATTCATGTTCCGTTATTAGCTCCTGAACCGTGGTAGCCACACCGACCAATGCAAATGTAACACCTTCCGGTCCCAAGGTTTTTAGTAGCGACGCCAAACCGGCGCGATCGCCAACCCTGTCGAACTCGTCCACTACTATCAACAATCCGTCCTTTGCAACTCCTGTTCGAGTAATGTCCTTACACGCATTAGAAAATACCGTTACAACATCGTCCTCGAAGTGCTGAGCCCGCTCGGTCATTGTATCTTTTTGGTCACCACCTAGCTGAACAACTTTTATATTTAGTCGACCTGAGACGCTTTGAGAACCAGACTTTTCTACAACTTTGAAAGGAACCCAAGAAGCGAGCGCTTCTTCATCAGACAAAAGTCTCAGCAACACATCTTCTACTTTTTCAACACTATCGTCGCACGACACGTATACGGGGAGAAAGTCAAGTGTTTCATAAGGCTCAGGATCTAGCCGAGAGACAATTTCTTCTTCATGCGTGGAGAGCTTTAAAAGTTGTCTTGCAAGTGAGGACTTACCCACGCCTCGCTGACCATACAAGACAATTTGTGTGCCTTGGGACTGTAGCGCATTCGCTAAGCCTTGGAGTTCTTCCTGCCGTCCAGCGAAGCGGTCAATATCTTGTATTTCCTGAGCAGGTGTAAAAACGTTTAGCGGATTAACGCGCATCTTTTCGTAACCCCATACTTATTGCATAACTTATAAGCATTTATCCGCTGTGCGCAGCATGGCGGATAAATGTCTGTTGGACTAAGCCGGCCATCAGGCTAGCGTGGCTTATATATAGGGGATTGTATTGATCGGGCCGGGCGAGTCGGGGAGGCGGTCACTCCGCCCGGCAGGGCGACGTGCTGTTTTGTTGATGCACAGACCATATTCGCAGTCCCTGTGGCGCTCTATTAGTCACACTGTATCGCGATTTCCCGGCCTGCACCAGCCTCGAGCCGAGCGGAGCCGCGACCCGTTGCCGGGCCGTAAGGAAACACCCGTTTTCAGTGACACAGAGCTCGGCGCGAACCGTCATCCGGGCGCCATCTGCATCTGCGCCCCCGGCACCAGCATACCGATCACAAGGAGTCTGCCACGCCGGCACTTGGGACAAGGGTAATCTGGCGTGGCGAAATCGGTGTTTTCCTCGCTTGTGGGCGCTGGCGGCGCCGCCAGCGCCCGGCGGATGCGCGCCAGTTTGTCCCGGCGGCATCGATTGGCCAGGAAACCGTAGTGGCGGATGCGCATCAAGCCCTTGGGCAGAACGTGCAGCAGGAAGCGCTGCACGAACGTCTCGCCGTCCAGAGTCAAGGCCTTGTATCGGTTACCGTTCCGGTAATCCTTAACGTTGGCGATGATCCGCGCTTGACGGCGACCAACTGGAGCGGAAGCGCAAGGCGGGAGCAGTCAAGCGTCGGACTCGATCGCCCTTGTATGCGTCTTTGGCTTGTTGGTTAGTATGTCCTTTCTCATTTCATTCAATTCCGAACGCCTTGGACCCCAGAACGCGCAATACCCCACATTATCAGTTTGCAGCGAAAGCGCTAGTCTCCAAGTAGTTCTTCAAAGCTGGGATATTTTTGTAGAGAGTTCTGTTTGTTAGCTGAGAGAACCTGAAGGTCAAAGTCCTTTTTCCGGCACAGCACCTCCGCAAGTTTGGCCGTAAAAAGTGCTGCGGAATAGCTGCTTCCCAACGTGCCAATCGGTGCCGGAAGCGCTGTTAGTAACTTACCCCGAACACTGTTGCCAGAAAGACCGCCATTTTCCCCAAGCGCTCCGATAACTAACGCATGATGCACATTCCCCATCACGGTCTCGGACAACGCAACATCATCAATGCCGAGGCCTTGGCCAGAAGCTGCCACCAGAAATCCCTCTCGACTCACCTTTCGCAATTCCTTAACGATCAGCTCATAAGGTCGTCGATAGAGCGTATTCCAACTAATATTGACAACATCCGGAGAAAACCGCCGAGTCTCTTGAAGGGCTGAACGGAACCTTTGTATTGTCCAATTTCCGTTTCTGTAAATAGGGAATAGTTCAATTTCCAGTGGACATGATGCCGAATAGTTCGATCTAACCACCCCAATTACTCTCTCACTATGAGAATGTCCGGATGGAGTATCTAATACCGCTATCCTCAATGTACGTGGTTGACTCGTAGCGTGGCACGATATTAAAAGAAACCCCAACGAGAACGCCACCAACTTCATGCTTGAATGATACAGCGCCGCCCGGTCAAAATAGAGTCGTCGATGAAACTGTATAGGCGACACGTTCGTAACCAGAATTACCTAGAGATTATAATGCATCTCGCAGTAGGAACGCCGGTTACCCGGCGCCCCCTGCACAGACCCGGACGTGCAGTTTTGGTGAGTAGGTCGGTTTCTCCCGCCAAGCCCGGACACAGTTGGTGTTCTCTGTTACCGCCTGGTTTCCCGGCGGGGCCACAATATCGTCTCCACTCAACGGTACGTCCCCGACCCCTCGTAGAACCGGACATGGTGCGTTATACCATCCGGCTCCCAGTTTGAGCCATCCCGATCGGCATGGGATAAAGGTTATGGACAATACGGATGCGCGGCAGCACACGATCCTGCAAGACAGAGCAGAACCGTGACCAGGGAATGGAACGTCGCTGGCTGCGACGGTTGAGCCACTTGTACAGGAGACGACTCGCTGCCTCGACATAGCGGCTCAACGCCCGATAGTTGCCGCTCACTCCATAGTAGCGGATGTGCCCTTCCAAGTGCCGGCGCACGTACGCCATCATGGTTCGTCCACCGGCCATCCGTAGCCGGCGTAGCCGCTCGTTCAGCTGCCTGAGCTTGCCATTGAAACGCCGCCGCTCGGTCTTGCGGCCCACGACAAAGCGGCCGCGACGACTGCGGGAGACGTAGTGGGTAATTCCCAAGAAGCTGAACGTCCGTGGCCGGCGCTGTCCGTCCAGGTGACAATCCCTGCTCGCCAGCGTACCGAATCGCAGCACGGCCGTCTTGCTGGGCTCGACTTCCAAGTCAAAGGCAGCCAGTCGCTCCGCCAACTCCTGGCGGAAACGATGCGCCTCATCCTCGTGCTGAAAGCAGGCGATGAAGTCATCGCAGTAGCGTACTAGGGACGCTTTACCACGACAGAACTTCTTGAAGCGCCGCTCAAACCACAAATCCAGCACGTAATGGAGGTAGATGTTCGCCAGCACCGGTGATACCAGTCCCCCTTGCGGGGTCCCTTGATGCAGCGCGCTAACCTTTCCGTCCTCCATCACACCCGCCTTAAGAAATCGCTGTAGGATCCGCAGGAACTTGGGATCGGCGATGCGGTGTTCCAGAAACCGCAACAGGTGGAAATGTGACACATGGTCAAAGAAGCCCTTGATATCGACTTCCACCACCCATTGCGTGCGCTCATTGGTGACGACCTCCGCTACGCGACGCAGTGCATCGTGCGCACTGCGCCTTGGGCGAAAGCCGTAGGAGCAGTCCTGAAACTCCGGCTCCCAGATCGCCTGCAGAATCAGACTCAGCCGATCCTGCACCACCCGATCCTCAAAACAAGGAATACCCAGCGGTCGCCGACGGCCGTTGCCCTTCGGGATGTAGGCCCGCCGTACCGGCTGCGGCCGGTACCCCAGGCACCGCAGGCGCCCGGAGAGGTCCGCGAGCCGCCCGTCCAGGCCCTCCGCGTAGTCTGCTTTCCTTATCCCATCCACTCCGGGCGCCTTCTTCCCGTTCTGGCGCTCGAAGCTGGCGTGCAGCCCCTCGGGGTCGAACAGCAGTCCCATCAGGGCATTGAAGCGCAGTTGCGGCTCTGCACGCGCCTTCTCGGTGAAACGGATAAGCTTCGTTGTCATGGTCATAGTCCGCTCTGTGTCGGGCCATGTAGCCCTTACCCGTTATCTCAAACCGGTGCCCCTTTGCTCCATCCGCATTACCGGACTTCACTGCTCGTATGGGCACCCCCGACTTCCGACACCCACTGCCCTCGTCCTCGCTTGTTACACTTGTCCGAGGGTACGCAGCTCCCTCTGCGCCGACTGTCGGATCTCCCTGGTTGCCACGTAATCGTCATGTGAGACTCGACGCGACCTCAGATCCCGGGACGTTCCCTGACACTCGCCCATCGCGCATCAGGGACTGTTGCCTGCTGGGTGCGGGAACCCATCGGCCGATTCCAACGATACCGGTTTCGGGACTCAACGTCTTCAGGGTCAGCATCACCTGTTCCCTTTGCACCTCGCCTCCTCTCGCGCCTACGCATCAATCAGCAGGTTACCCCACCGACTGCAAGGCTCGATACCAGGCCCGTGGCTAGCGGCTACCTGGGTGGGATTTGCACCCACTCGATTACGCAACCTTGCCAGGTCGCATCCCCGCATCCGGTTCCTCGGTTGTACTCGCCTTCGCGACGGGCTGACCCGTAAAACCGATCAATGCCCGCAGAGCTATTCCCCGCAGTGAGGTTGGCTCGTGTTCATCCAGCCCTACAGTGTCCGGCACGAGTTTCCTTTGCGGGCTACGTACTTCCGTCAAGTCCTTCCCCTTGTAGTGGGCTTTCCCCACCGCTGAGTACTATGCTTGATAAGACACCCCAACGGCATCTAGCCGCCTCACGGCGACCCACCTGGACCGAGGCCGGTGCATCCAACGGGTTAGGCTTCGGTATAACGCAGTATCCGGGTTTCCCCTTCGTGCCTCAATAACCGCATGCCTTGCCAGTGGCCGGCCCACGCCAGGAGCCCATCGGGGCTTCCCGAGTTCTACGACGCATCTCTTCGTGCATGCCACGGCCTGTTGACTCCGCCGAACCTCTACATCCTCGCCAATGCGGATGCTTCTGTGTTGCCTTCGGTGTACGTTAAAACCCTCGGCGTCCGGGAATACGCTTATCGAAGCTGTACCAGCACTTCAGGGTGCGCGACCACCCCTGCGGCCTACAGGATTCTCTGTCTACGCTTAATCTATCTTGTTCGCCCTCCCGGACTCCGCCATAGATCCAAGACTCGATACGGGTGGGTGGCTAGCCCTTACCCGACGGGGACTTTCACCCCGCAAGATGCGTCGAGCTTTCCTCGGCGCGATAGCGTTGGCGATGAGCCGCGCTTGACGGCGACCGAGCGGAGCGGCAGCGAAGCGACCGAGCAGTCAAGCGTCGGACTGCAGCGCCCTTGTTCGGCGGTCTCGTCGTATAACGCTGTGTTTCCTTCCTCTTCCTCATCTTTGCCGACTAAACCCTTTAAACTTCGGCAGGTCGTCACTGATTTTCAACCATTCAACCTGCTCGGACGTCCAAGCGTGTAAAGTCGGGATCCATTGCGACGGATCCCGCATAATACCAACATAGTAGTAGATTTCTCCCGGAAGACGGCTGTCGGCATATGCTATCGGTGTCCCGCACTTATCGCAGTATAGTCGTTGTACTGTCGGTGTGGATTGATAGTTAGCCGCCCCTTCACCTTCAAGTTGTACATCGTCCTCCTTGAAACCGACAAACACAGTAACGGGCGCCCCTGTCGTCTTGCGACAATCGTCACAATGGCAATATGAGATTAAGAGGGGCTCTGCTGTTACCCGAATCCGATACCGTCCACAGCGACAGCCGCCAGATGTGTCCCAGGATGTGTGTTCCTCAACCATATGCAGGTTTCTCGACCGCTGAACGTTTTAGTTCAACGGACTGCAACGGCGTAGCCGTTGTGGGTCCGCTGGAACGAATGGTTAGGGGTTTCACGGGATGGCCTCAAACAATCCGTTTTCGGTCTTACGAGCCAACATTCGTATGCCACCGAAGCCTAGCGTTCCATGAGTTGCGTAGCAGTATTCGAATAGCAGGATGTCTTCGATGCCATCACCGTTGAAGTCAGCCCTTGCGACCTCAATCAGTTGTTGACCCATTCCTTCTGGCTCCTCAACGCACAGTGTGTTTTGTCTAAGTCGCTTAATGACTATCGTGCCGTCATCGACTTTGCTTTGGTAGGTGGCAGCGAAGTCATCTTCCTGTGGCGCATCTCCGAACGACGGGAAGAAGGAAAATGGAATCAACTGCAGATCAACAATTCCGACTCTTGGATCGGCTATGAAGCTGCGCTCAGGTATTGTCGCAGCTTGGAGTGAGCTTAGCAATCCACACTGATGCTCGAAGAAAGTGGACATCTTGATGTCAAAGTTCGTGAGAGCGTAATACCCCGATTGAATTGCTGTGTCGTATTCCTTGCAGGTCCGGACATACACTTCTTCGTTCGCATCGTTGGTTAATGTGACACCGTCAATGTGATCGTTTTGCCCGAGCCGTATCTGTCGGCTGCGAAGGTCGTCAATCTCAGCCTTTGCGACAGTCCGAATTTCCGTAGCGTCTGCGAACTGCAAGCCTTCTATAAGGCGAAAGATCTCCTGTGGCTGTTCGTTGTGATCCTCAAGAATCTTTGCAACTTCAGAGGGCGACAATTCGCCGCGTTCGAGGCACTGCTGCAACAGGATTAAAGCCTTCCCGCGAATCTTGCGCTTCTCAATCTTTTCTAGATTGCCCTGGACGTCAGTTTTTTTGCTTGCAGCAATACCAAGAAAATAGTGCGTGTGAGCCTTATCGAGAACAAGCGATCCTTTTTGAAGGTTCGCACCCGCGCGACAGGGTAGAAGGTTCTCATATCCATAGAGATCAAAGTCTTTATCTACCCCCAACATCGCTTTCACTCGCTCAAGTTCAATAGGATCATCGGCAAGGCTTTCAGGAACGATGTGGTCGATGTGAAAACTACTGACATCGAGAAGTTCCCTTGTATAGGCACACTTCTTTTCATGGGCCAACCACAAGGCCTCTCGTTGGGAAGCACTAAATTTCTGGGTGGACATTGGTGTGCTTGACCCCCAACGGATTATTTAGGCGGATTCCTCATATGACGGATTTAGACTGAATCTGCATAAACTCATCAATTCTTGTTTTGTCATCGGTGACAATTTTAGCAGCCATTTGGATGGCTTCGGGTTTCAATTTATTCAGGGAGGAACATCATGACGGACTATTCACAGCCCCAGTTCTGGGACAATTTCATCCTCAAAACAAGAACTTATAACGTCACCCTGCGGACGGCACGCTGGTACGTCCGGCATGCGGAAACGTGCATCCAAGCTACCCCGACCTGCGGCTGCGTCAGCATTACACCCGTCACGCCGATGAGTGCCTCCGCGACAAAGGCATAAATTTCCGCCTCCGCGATTGGCAGTGCCGCCAAATCATTGACGCCTTCCGGATTCTGTTCGACGAATACAACTTAGGTAGCCTGTCGGAGACTTCTCCGTGGCCAGGCTCTTGTTCGAAGAAATCGCCTCCCGCAACAAACGTTGTTGTATTTTAAAACGGTTTTTCCTGGACGCTTCTCGTCCCATCTCGCACCATGCGCTCGACCCAAGCGAAGGTGTGATGCATTCGTATGAAGACTTGCTTTGTTGTCATCCTGGTGGTTCTCGCCCTGCCGTCCACCCAAGCGGTCGCGGACATGGGCGGCGAACAGGAAGCACTGGCTCGACTGGCCTATGAGCTCAAGGCCCTCGCTCCACTCGTCCGGCAGGCCGAGTCCCAGGCCGAGCCGAACGCCCGGATCCGCTTTCGCTACGACTGGCTCCGCCAGGACCTCGAGCGCGTGCGCTCAGGGATCAAGGCGCACATCAATGCGCCCCGGGCGGAGCCCCGCAAGGTTGAGCCGCTGCGCGGCGACTACCGGCGTTGAGGCGGCGTGTCGGGCGTTCAGACGGCCGCCTTCCAGGCCGGCGCCGGCATCAATCCCGCCGACGTATTGCTCGGGATCGCTGCCATTGTCGTGACGCTGCTTTTGGTCTGGGGGGCGTGGATCGCTTTTGGCCAGTTGCGCGCATGGCAGGAAGGCCGGGCAAGCCTGTTCGACATGTTCTGGACCACCGCGCGCGCCGGCATATTGCTGCTTCTGCTCGGATGGTTCATCAGATAGGACGCAGCACTTCGCACAACCCTCGAAGTCGGTACAACCCCCTGTATTCATTCGGAGGACCTTACAGATGAGATTGCTCCCGTTCCTTGACCGCACGATTCAGCGCTGCGCGGCCGTACTCTTCCTGATGGCAGTTAGTCTGGGCGCCCGGGGTGCGCTGCCGACGCCGGTGCCGCCCAGCACCGGGCCCGCGGCCGGCAACTGGCTCGAGCTGATCAAGGGCTACATCAAGGACGGCGGCCTGGTGCTGGGGCTCGCGATCTCGGTGATCGGCTTTCTGTGGATCGCCTACATCGGCATCAGCAAGTTCAACGACGCCCGCACCGGCAGGGCGGAATGGGCGGAGGTCGGTCTAGTGGCCATTGTCGGCGGCGCGGTGCTGCTGTTCGCCGTTTTCCTGCTCAACGAGGCGGCCACCGTCATTTAGCGTGCCATGGCGTCCCAGAAGTCAAACGACCACCTGCTTGCCGGGCACCTGGACACCGAGCCCGTGATCTTCCGGGGCTGCTCCTCCTCGGAGCTGGGCTTCATCCTGGCGGTGGCGGCCGCGGCCTGGCTGCCGCTGAGCTTCCTGTTCGCGGGCCTGCTCGGCGCCCTCACCATGGGCGCCGGCATCGCCGTGGTCGGCGTGCTGGCCACCGTGTTTCTCACCGCCACGGTATTCCAGCGCCTGAAGCGCGGGCGGCCGGACGGCTACTACCAGCAACGACTGCGACTGGGCCTGGAGGACATGGGCCTGCTTCGCAGCGGCTTCGTCCGCCGCGGCGGCGCCTGGGACATCGGGAGGACGTACCGTGCGGTACCGCAAGGAGATCGATAACGTCCGCGCCCATATCAACACGCTGCGCGGCGCGATCGCCCTGCTCGCCGTACTCCTGCTGCTGGTGTGGTACGGCTGGCACCAGGCGCCCGCCCACCTGCGCGTGCACATCCCGCCGGATATCCGCTCCGGCGCCGTGATGAAAGCCGACGAAGTCCCGCCGGCCGACGTCTACGCCTTCGCGCACTACATCTTCCAGCAGCTCAACCACTGGCCGGAGAACGGTGACGAGGATTACGGCGCCGCCATCTATCGCCTGTCGCCGTACCTGACGCCGCGCTACCGGGCCGAGCTGGAGGCCGACCTCGAGCTGCGGGGCCGGCGCGGCGAGCTGGCCTACCGGCGCCGCGGCGTGCAGGAGCTGCCGGGCCACGGCTACGAGGAGCGGCGCGTCGAGATCCTGGACGCGGAAACCTGGGTGGTCTGGCTCGACCTGTCGATCAGCGAGTGGGTCAAAGGTATGACGGTGAAGCAGACCGCCGTGCGCTATCCACTGCGCGTGGTGCGCTACGACGTGGACCCCGAGCTGAACCCGTGGGGCCTGGCCCTGGACGGGTTCACCGAGGAAGGCCCGCGACGCCTGTCGGAATCCGAGCAGGAATCAGAACGACCGGAGACCGGCTCATGAGCTGGCGATGGTTGCAATGGCTGGCGTCGGTGCTCTTGGCCATGACGGTCGTCACATCCGCCTGGGGGCAGGAGCCCACTGAAGCCAGGATGCCGGCCCCCGAACGGGTGTTCTGGAACAAGACACCGATCGCCGTCTCGCTGCGGGTCGGTCACGAGCGCCGGGTGAGCTTTCCCGGAGACGTACGGGTTGGCATGCCGCCGGCGCTGACGGATTCGGTGCGCACGCAAAGCGTCAACGGTACCGTGTACTGGCTCGCCCACGAGCCTTTCGAAGCCGCCCGTGTCCAGCTCCAGGATCTCGACACCGGCCGTGTCTACCTCGTTGATCTGCGCGCCGACGAGCACGGCCGCACCGCGCCGCTCGAGATCCACTTGCCACAACAACGTGCGTCGACGAGCGAGGGTACGTCGGAACCGCAAAGCGAGCCTGGGAACGTGGGCTACGTGACCCTCACCCGCCACGCGGCCCAGCAGATGTATGCGCCCAAGCGCCTGCTTCGCAACCCGCCGGGGGTGTTTCGCGCGAAGCTCAAGATACGAGAACCGGTTCCGTTGCTGCGCGGCGGGGCTGTCGAGGCCACGCCCCTGGCAAGCTGGCGCGGTGGCGGCCTGTACGTGACGGCCGTAAAGCTGCGCAACATCACCGCGCAGCCGGTCGTTCTGGACCCGCGCGACCTGCGCGGGCGCTGGCTCACCGCGACGTTCCAACATGCCCGGCTCCTCCCCCACGGCGACGAGGCGGACACGACCTGCGCGTACCTGGTCTCGGCCCGGCCCTTCGCCGAGTCCCTGTGAGCCATGGCGGTGCTGCGCAGCAACCGACTCCTGCCCCTCATTGGTATCACCGTCGTCCTGATGGCCGCGTTCGTGGGGCTGAAGTCCTGCGGCACCACCGATTCCGACAGCGTGGTCATGGACCGCGTCCCGCGCGCACCGGCGGCGGATGCGGACACGCCAGCCGAGACCATCAAGACGCTCACCGCCCGGGTCGCCGAGCTCATGAACCACGTGAAAGCGCTGCGCAACGAGAACGACGAGCTCCTGCGACGCAACCGCGAGATCGAGAACAGCGTTGCCAATCGCGTCAAGCGCGAGCTCGAAGACGAGCGGGCCCGCAAGGACAATGCCTCTGAGTCTGTCTTGTCGGGTCTTACCGAGCGCATCGATGCACTGGCGGGCCGGGTCTCGACCCTCAGCGAGGACAATGCCGCCCGGTCGATCGAATCCACGACACCCGATTCGGACATCCCCGTCGGACTTGGCCTGAGTGATGACGCGTCACCGGTCCACTGGGTGGAACCCCTGGATCGGGAGCCGCCTGACTCTGAGCAAACCGGTCGTGTCGCCGCACTGGCGAGCCGGGCGGGCTCCATCCTGGAAGGTGACAGCCAAGTGAAGGCGTCCAGGACGTCCGCGCCGGCCAATCGACCTGCGTCTGACATGGAGAAGACGGAGCAGGAACCGGAGCCGGTCTACACGGTCCCGCGCAATGCCACCCTGATCGGCTCCACCGCCATGACCGCGCTGGTCGGCCGCATTCCGGTACAGGGCACAGTGCAGGACCCGATGCCGTTCAAGATCCTGGTGGGCGGGGACAACCTCGCGGCCAACGGCCTCACCATTCCCGGCATCGAGGGCATGGTGTGGAGCGGCACCGCAGTGGGCGACTGGACCTTGTCCTGCGTCACCGGCCGGCTGACCTCGGTGACGTTCGTGTTCCAGGATGGCGCCATTCGCACGATTTCCAGCGACCAGGGCGGGGAACCGCTCGGCTGGATCTCCGACGAGCGCGGCATCCCCTGCATCTCCGGCGAGCGCATCACCAACGCGCCGTCGTTCCTCATGCAACGCATCGGCGTGACCGCCCTCCAAGCGGGTGCCGACGCCGCGGCGCAGGCCGAGACCACGACCACGATCTCGGACACGGGCCGTGGCACGAGCAATGTCACCGGTGACGTCAGCACCCACGTGCTGGGCAACACCGTATCAGGCGGCGCGTCCGAGATCCGCCGCTGGCTCGACGAGCGCCAAGCCCAGAGCTTCGATGCCGTGTTCGTGCGCCCGAGTGAGCCGATTGCCGTGCACGTCGACCGCCGGCTTGATATCGACCATGACCCTCAAGGGAGAAAAGTGAATCATGCTCAAAACCTGGACTCTTACCGCCGCGCCCGCCTTGATTAGTGCGTTGCTGCTCGCCGCCTGCACGACGACCAAAGACGACGTCCTGCCCCAGGACGGCCCGCCCATGAAGCAGCTTTACGAAGACCATTTCCAACGCATTGGCGAGCAACGTCTTCACGAGATCCGTGAACGTCTCCAGCGCGGATCTAGCACCAGTGAGGCCGGTCTGCACGGCTACGTCCGTGACGCCCACAACGAGATTCGTGCATTGTTCCCTCGAGTACCAACTCCAACTTTAGTGATGTTTGTCTTTCCCCACCTTGCCGGATCCGAGGAGGTGCCCGTGCCCGGATACGCTACAAGCTTTCCGATGTACAACCACACCCAGTACGCGCTACCCGGCGAAAACTGAGTGAACGACGTGTCGCTAATTTCTCGTAAGACGATAAAAAAACACTTTGCAAAGCATAAAAGCTCCCGCGACCGACTTGAGCGCTCGTCAACCGACCCGCAAGCGTCACCGCTTTTTTCCTAGCATCGCGTTGCATAGTCAAAATCCCTTTTGCCAGCCCCTTCCGCACGCGAGGCATGTGGTTTATGCTACATATCCGTCAAGTTACGTCATCCATGGACGGTAAAACACGACGAAGATCACCTCGGAGGAGGCTTACCATGAACTTCCTACGTAACGTAAAAGCCATCCTATACGGCGCAGCTGTCGTTCCTTTTATAACCTCGTCACTGGTGGTCTGGGCGGACGAACACAAGCCTGGTGAAGGGGTGACGGTAAACATGGCGCGCGCTACCTGGGATACCGGCTGGTTCCAGGCCGAAGTGTACAAGCAGTTGCTCGAAGAATTGGGCTATGAGATCCCAGGGCTGATCACTTTGGACAATCCACCCTTTTACCAGGCGGTCAGCCAAGGCGACGTGGATCTGTGGGTGAACGGGTGGTTTCCCCTTCATAACACCTATGAGGATCTGTTCCAACCGGGCGCCGACAAGATCGGGTATGTCGCAATGGGCGGTGCCCTGCAAGGATACTTGGTGGACAAGAAAACCGCCGAAGAGTTAGACATCAAGACGCTTGAGGATATTAAGCGCGACGAAGTCAAAGAGGCCCTGGATGCTAATGGCGATGGCAAGGCGGACCTTGTGGCCTGCCCACCGGGCTGGGGCTGCGAAAATGTGATCGAACATCACCTTGATGCATATAACCTACGTGATCATATTAACCCCATCAAGGCCGGCTACTCGGCTTCGATGGCGGATGCCCTCGGCCGTTACCAGAACGGCCAGCCCATTTTCTTCTACACCTGGACGCCCAACTGGACGGTCGGCGTGCTCGAGCCGGGCAAGGATGTTGTCTGGCTGACCGTCGAGGAAGCCAATCTGCCGGAGGACCAGGCCTATCTCGAGGACAAGACCACACTGTCCGGTGTGAGGGGCTGTGCCACTGATCCGTGTAATCTGGGCTGGCCTGTAAATGACATTCGCCCTGTGGCCAACAAGAAGTTTCTGGAGAACAATCCGGCCGCCGCGCAACTACTGAAAGAAGTACGGATCCCGATCCAAGACATCTTCGTACAGAACGCCAAGATGAATCAAGGTGAAGACTCCTCCGAGGATATTGCACGCCACGCTGCAGAGTGGATTGCTGATCATCGAGACCAAGTCGACGAGTGGCTGATGGCCGCTTATTCGTGTCCCCCTTATTGCCCCAATGGAGATGATGACAATGAGTGATACGGATAAACCGTACTGGAGTTTTTTTGGCATATTCCACATTGTTAAAAAGGCCGATTTGGTTTCCGTGGTTGCTTTGTTCATTTCATTAACTCTTCTTGGAATACAAATAAACCAATGGTTGACTGGCGCTTCGCTCAAGATGTTGGAACCTACAAATGTGGCGATTTTTGAATTCGACTGCAATCTTGGACCTAAGAACGTACAACTAATCGTGCCTCTTAGCTACACCAATACAGGGGCAACTGGATATACAGGAGTTGTGACGGACGTAAATGCGGTGTTGTCTATAGCGAATCAGAATATTGAATTTGGTGGCTTTCAACGAGTGTCCATGCATACACAGCCGATCAAGGATGCTAAAGAAAGACCATGCAGCCCGAGAGAGTTTGAAAGGGACGGTTTCCGTTTTGAGGCGATTTCTCGTGGCGTAGTAATGAACATAACGGCCAGTTCGGCTATTGTTACGGATATACATTTTATCCCGAAACTGAAACATAATCCTGATGGTACTCTGGCCGAAGAGCAACCGAACAACGTATCGCTAAACCAATTTAGTGAACTCATGGATGAAGCAGAAACGTTTAAGATTACCATCATCTCAAAGGGTACCAATGACTATGAAGAGCGCGTGCGGTGTACGTATCGCTTCTCAGAAAGTTATGGGGAAGCTGATATAATGAAGAAGCAGGGCTGGATACTACCAAGATTTGCTACATGCGAGAGTCAATGATATGCAGATGAACCGGGCATGGTAACGCGCCCAAAGGTTTGGACACGGATTATTAATCGCTTGAGAGTAACCAAGAGTTCACGAAGCGGGTTTCGCCCCCGCCTAGACTGAAGCAGCGAACTTGCCCAAGTCTTCTGATCCGCTCTATGCGATCCTTTTTAGGTAGCAACGGCCACTTGGGGTCGACAGCCGAACGCTAGATCCTCGAATTCTCCTGAGCTGTGTTTGCCGGAGAGCAGACGGTCACTGGCAGTGGCACTAAAGTCCCGGTGCGGCCAATACCGGTCATTCCCGACGATTTGAGCGAACGACTGACTAATACCGATTGCGGATCTCCAAGAATCTATCGGAGAAAAGCAATTTTCGACTCGAAGCGGACTATTCGCCCAACGCTGTCCAAGCGACTATCGAACTATAGGTTTAGAGCTTCTATGGTGTCGTTCCCGAACCAATCGCCGACCGTCTGGATGGCGGCGGCCGAGAGCTCTTGAGTGAAGAGAACGCCCAGACGCCTCTTCGGCCTCGAACAGGTAACGTAGAAGAGATTCCGGTTGCGCTCGTAGGCGGCCTGTTTGTTGGCGGGAATCTGTGCGCCCTGCCCCACCAACTCGAGCATCTCGTTGAAGTTATACCTATTCCAGCCTCTGCCGACGACGACGAGCACATTCTCGAACTCGGCGCCTTTGACGCCGTGCTTAGTTACGAACGGAGAGTGGCCTGACAGGTAGCGACACAAGGCAACGATTTCCCCGTAGGAAACGGCCCGGAGGTCGCCGAGTTCCTTCAGTGCCCGCGGCATACCCTCCCTGGCTTCCGGGTTGAACTCCCGCAATTCGCGTTCGCGGCGCACGACCGCATCTGGGACGCTTGGTCGGCCGACCGCAAGCAAATGGTCCACCATGTCTCCGACCGTTCCAGCGTCCCTCAGTTCAATGAGCTTGTTCATAGCTTCGGACCATTTCTTTTTGTCGGCCTGAGCCCGGATCGCCGGCACATTGGAACCGAGCGCCCGGAACATCTCACCGTACCTCCTTGAGAGGTATGCCTCACAGGCCGGCTCCAGAGCGTCGGCAAAGTAGGCTATATGCGGATACTCCTTGTTCGTGAAGGATCCGTTGAATGCGAAGACCGCCGGGATACTGGGATATCCCTGTTTGCCGGCCAGGGCGCGGTGAGTGAGCATCAAGATCTTGGTGATCTCGGGAGACAGATCCCAACCCTCTTCGGCAAGGCGATCGAGGACTAATTGAAGCGCACGGTCAGCAGCTTCAAACGGAAGATCGCCGCCCCAATGACCGCCGGTCTGACGGGCACCTGTCCAGGTGTTCGTGTGGAAGATGCGAATGGTGCCCTGTTCGTCCGGATCGACCACGAACTGGGGCAATTCTGGCCTCATACGGTTCAGGCATTCGACGACCGTCAAGACCGACCGGAAGTTCGCCTGCTTGCCGACAACCTTCAGGCTCGGATGCTCGATCTTTCCGCATCCATCGCCGTAGATTTTCTGCCAGTGGTCGCCGAAGAAGCCGAATTGCGGCGATCCCTCCTGTCCAAGGAAGTGGGCCTTGATGGAGTCGATCCAGCCGGCGTTGGTGTCCTGGTACTCGTCGATCAATATAATCGGGTACTTGTTTGCCAAGATGCGCCTGAACTTGGCATTGTCCATGAGATTGATGGTCAGGACGAGAACGTCATCGTGATGGATAGAAACACGACGGTCGTTGATGCTTCTGTGTCCTAACTCGTATTCGACGGCACGCTCGCCGAGGCCACCGACTTCGGCGATTCTCTCGGACCAATGCTGGAGCTGTGACAGTCGTTCCCGGAGATGTATTTGGAAACCGCTGATGAGCGACCAGCAGAACGCGTGGATCGTATTGCAATAAATGAGCGGGCTCCGGTCGGTCCGGGCGTCGATCTCGTCCTTCGCCACGTTTGTGAAGGTGATGCACGCAATCTTCTGATGCCGCTGCGGGAGAACGTGCTGGTATCGATCCATGAGGAAATGGAGCGCCTTGACGAGCGTGTAGGTCTTCCCGGCACCGGCGCCGGCCTCGACGAGGAAACTCTCTTTACGCTCCAGGTAGCCATACACCTCGGTAAGAGTCCTGCGGCTGGCCTCTTCGGCCGGGTTCAATTGTTCCAGTGCCTCAGTCATTTTGAGCAGCCGCTAATTCGGGGGTGCCGGCGGTAGCCACCTGGCCGATTGCCGCGTCCGCGTTAGGAATGCTGCTCGCCGCCAGCCATCTCAATCCGTCCAGGATGTAGCCGGGTGCGGTCCAATCTGTCTCATCGATAGCGTATTTGAGAGCGAACTCGGACTTCTTGATCTTGTCGAAATTGTCCCATGCACACTGGGCCTGCTCTTCGGACGTGGCGCCTTCGATGCTGAACATCGCCGGATTCGCCAACATAAACGCGTCCTCGAAGGTGCGGCCGCAGGGACCGCCTTCGGCCTCGGGCTGTTGAAAGGCGATACGCCGGAGTTTCTTGACCTTGGCCGCTTCATCTTTTGCCAGAAGGACCTCGAGTGAGCAGTCCCCGTCTCCGAACCACGTATTGAGACAGGCATTGCTAGTGGTTGTTCCCTGATGCACCGGACACGCGGCGCCGCCGGCGGTGACGACGGAGTCGAGGTCCGTAATGATGAGGGTCCGCAGCTCCAGGAAATCGAGAAGGTCGAAGAATATGTGTGCGTAGGCACCGCCGACTTCCATGGTCGTCATATACTGGCTAGAAAGCTTCGACGCGTTTGGCTCGGATTCCTCCAACTTTTCGATGATTACGGGCAGGAGCAGGCGCTCGCTAGTCCCTTCAATCAATACGGCCTTGTCGGCGAAGAACAGGTCGCAGCGGGTTAGTGTCAGGTACTGGTGGAGGAACCTTCTATGCTCTTCCGGCGTATCGCGCAAACCCTCGCGCAGGTCCTTAATCTTGGTCTTGCGAACGTCATCGGCGGAGGTCGGTAGGAAATATCGGATCGCCTCGAAGCCCGCGGCATTGGCGACGTGGGACGAATGAGTTGATACGATGAACTGCACCGGCCAGGCCAAGGGAGCATCCTCCTGGGCGCTGAGCTGCTGAGCGATCTTCGACACTTGGCGGATGAATACTTCCTGCATCTGCGGATGCAGATGAGCCTCTGGTTCCTCGATGAACACGAGATGGACGCCGGGGGCGGTCGGTTCTGCACGGAAGGTGCGGTAGAAGCTGACGATCTGAAGCAGGATGAAAATAAGGTTGCGTATCCCCAGGCCGGTATAAGACTCCGGCAGCAGGAT
Source organism: Gammaproteobacteria bacterium (assembly GCA_034520625.1). Taxonomy (GTDB): domain Bacteria; phylum Pseudomonadota; class Gammaproteobacteria; order Arenicellales; family JAANXG01; genus JAANXG01. The sequence goes on from JAXHNI010000007.1 coordinate 315,346, forward strand.
TCCATGATGGCCTGCGTATCTTACCTTGGTGTGGCGCGAGAGAAGGCGCTCGACGTCGAGTGTCGTTTCCGTCTCCAATTCGGAGCCGTCGAGGCCAGGATAACCGAATGTGCGCAAGGTTGGCATAAGCTTCCGCAGCTCTTCTTTGAAACCACCCTCGATCGATTGCTGGATGTCGCTCACGGCCTCTTGCAAAGCTTGAGCGATGGCTTGGTCGCCCTGATCGGCAGTCGGCGATTTCGCAGCGGTGAAGAGACTTTCTAGGATTTTCGCCAGAACGTCAGTGTCTCTCGACGTGTCGTCGTCGAGTCCCCGCTGAGCGTTCACGAAACCCGTCCTCAGAAGTGACCGGAGCGCACTCACGGGCATCTGCTTGCGGTTCGTAGCGTCGTTGGGGTCTTCGGCCCAAATACTAGCAACAAAGAGAACAGGTACGCGCTCACGGAGTACCTGAAAGAAGGAGCGCCGGTCCTCGTCGGTCAGGTCGCCGGACGGCTGGTCGGCGAACAGTGACTGGATGGCGCCGTCGCGCAACTCGTAGCGCGCCACAACGAGAGCTTCGTTGCAGTCGGGATCCAAGTCGATGACGAAGTCGCTGAGAGGGCCAAGGTCGGACTGCTCGGGATCGTAGCGGAACAACAGTCGCAGCTCGATGCTCGGGATCAGGGCGCGAACCTCATCGTCTTGCTGGTCCGAGTTCTTGGCCATGAGCGCTTCACAGAAGCGGTCATATGAGGCGTTCGAAAAGTCTTCGATTTGGAACTTGGGGTTTTGGTCTACCAGAAATCGACGAATGGCCTCTGACAGTGATGTCTTGCCGCTATTGTTACGGCCGACGACGAGAGTCGTTTGGTTCTCAAGTACCAACTCCACGTCCGCCAGAAGCCGAAAATTTTTGACTGTAACTTTGTCGATGTGCATGTGCGACCTTTTCTGGTCGAAAATTGTGCCTCAATTAGGCGAAATCGTGGTTCTTCGTACAGGTAATAGCTTACCGCAGCACTTCTTAAATGTTGTAATCTTAACATTTGCAGCAGACGCCACCTGACCAGATCAAACCGAGAATCGAAGACGATAAATTGTAACGCGCAGTGTCTCGTTGAGACGACGACCACCGAACTCGCGCTTCGGGTCAGTTCGCGTCATCTGATGGCCAAGCCCGAATGTCCGCCATCTTCTTTGGATCGAAACTAGAACCAGATTATGGTCAGGTGATGCTCGTCAAAACCTCTGGCATCGCTTGAAAGGTTTTTCGTCGACAACGTAGCCCACCGTAGCCGACGATTGTCCTGTGACGGGACAATCTCTAACAGCGCTACTCCCCTTCCGGATTTGTACTGAATCAACCGCCGGAGGTGACCGCCCACCGATCACCCAGAGCGAAGTGGGCGGCCTATATCAGCGGCCCGATCCGTTCACCGATCTCCTGCCGTGGGTGGAGTACGACCCCGAGCACCGGGCGTTCCTGCTGGACGATGGGGTCAGCGTTGGAGCGCTGTTCGAGATCACCCCGATCGGGACCGAGGTGCAGTCCGGCGAGGCCCTTGAAGAACTCCGGGACCAGCTTCAGAACGTCCTGACGGACGCGATCCCCGAAGAGGATGGCGCGCCCTGGTTGCTGCAGTTCTATGTCCAGGACGAGCCGAATCTCGATGGGTTGCAGCGGCAACTGGCTGACTACATCCAACCTCGGGCCCGGGACAGTCGCTTCACGCAGGCATATCTCGACCTGCTCGAAGTTCATCTCCAGCGTATTTGTCAGCCCGGTGGGTTGTTCGAGGATACGGCGGTCACCGGGGGCCCTTGGCGGGGCCAGGTGCGCCGCGTGCGGGCCGTCTTGTACCGTCGGACGCATCGTCCGAGCCGGCTTCACCCCGGGCCCGTCGCTGAGGAGGCGCTCAACGACGCGGCCGTGAAGTTGGTTTCGGCGCTTACCGCGGCGGGTTTCCGGGTCCGGCGCTGCGACGGCCGCGATTTCTACGAATGGATGCTGAGTTGGTTCAACCCGGTGCCGGCGATGGCCGACGGGGACCCGGCGGCGCTCCGGGATGTCGCGCCCTACCCCGGCGACGAGGAGCTGCCATTCGGCTATGACTTCGCCGAGATGCTGACGCTGTCCATGCCGCGCTCCGATGCGCAGTCCGCGACCTGGTGGTTCGATAGCCTGCCGCACAAGTTCGTCACCGTGCAGGGCCTGCGGCGGGCGCCCGCCGTGGGCCACATGACGGCCGAGCGCGCCATGGGCGAAAGCGTGTTCGCCCTCTTCGATCGCCTGCCGGTGCACACGGTGATGACCATGACGCTCGTCATCAAGCCGCAGGACACGGTGCGCAACCATGTCGCGGCCATCAAGCGAGCCTCCGTGGGCGACGGGGCCGAGGCGGTCATCGCCCGTAACGAGGCCGAGGCCGCCGAGCTCGAGATGGCCCGCGGCAACAAGCTCTATCCGCTAACCATGGGCTTCTTCGTGCGCGGCGAGGACCTCCCGACGCTTCGCACGAATGTTAACCGGCTCAATGCCCTGCTCATCTCCAACGGCCTGCAGCCCATAACCGAGGAAGCCGACCTGCTCGCCCTGGACAGCTACGTCCGCAACCTGCCCATGGCCTACGACCTGAACCTCGACAAGGTGTTGCGGCGTTCGCGGCTGGTGTTCTCCCGCCACGCCGCCAACCTGCTGCCGCTCTACGGCCGGTCCCGGGGCACCGGCCACCCGGGCCTGGCGTTCTTCAACCGCGGGGCCGAGCCCCTGGTGTTCGACCCGCTCCACCCCGCCGACCGCAAGAAGAACGCCCACATGCTGATCCTGGGCCCGACGGGCGCCGGCAAGTCGGCGTTGCTCGTATACCTGTTGATGCAGATGGTCGCGGTGTACCGCCCACGCATCTTCATCATCGAGGCGGGCAACTCCTTCGGGTTGCTCGGCCAGCACTTCGCCGCCCACGGCGTCACGGTCAACCAGGTCATGCTCAACCCGGGCACCGATGTCAGCCTGCCGCCGTTCGGTGACGCGATCAAGCTGGCCGCCGACGGGATGGTGGATTCGCACCTCCTCGAGGCCGACCACCTGGAGCACGAGGACGACGACGAGCAACGCGACCTGCTCGGCGAGATGGAGATCGCCGCGCGCATCATGATCACCGGCGGCGACGCCCGCGAGGACGCGCGCATGACCCGGGCCGACCGACTGCTCATCCGCCACGGCATCCTGAACGCCGCCCGGCAGGCCCGCGGCGCGGCCCGCGAGCAGGTCCTCACCCGCGACGTGGTCCAGGCCCTGCGGGAGATCGGCGCCGACACCACGCGCCCCGAGCACCGCCGGCACCGCGCCGCCGAGATGGCCGACGGCATGGAGCTGTTCTGCTCGGGACTCGCCGGCCACTTCTTCGACCGGCCCGGCGTGCGCTGGCCGGACACCGACGTCACCATCGTCGACATGGGCGTGCTCGCCCGCGAGGGCTACGAGGACCAGCTCACGGTCGCCTATATCGGGCTCATGAACCACATCAACGACCTGGTCGAGCGGCGCCAGCGCGAGGCGCGCTCCACCCTGGTGATCACCGACGAGGGTCACGTCATCACCACCAATCCCCTGCTCGCCCCGTACGTGGTGAAGATCACCAAGATGTGGCGCAAGCTCGGTACCTGGTTCTGGATCGCCACTCAGAATCTCGAGGACTTCCCGGACCAGTCCCGCAAGATGCTGAACATGATCGAGTGGTGGCTGTGCCTGGTCATGCCCAAGGAGGAGGTCGACCAGATCGCCCGCTTCAAGGAGCTGACCCCGGAGCAACGCGCCCTGCTACTCGCCGCCCGCAAGGAATCCGGCAAGTACACCGAGGGGGTGGTGCTCGCCGACCAGCTGCAGGCCTTGTTCCGCAACGTGCCGCCGCCGCTGGCCCTGGCCCTGGCCATGACGGAGAAGCACGAGAAGGCCGAGCGCGCTCGCATCATGGAGGCCCGCGGCTGCAGCGAGCTCGAGGCGGCCTACGAAGTCGCCCGGCGCCTGGAGGCGGAGCAGGGATGAGAGTGCTGGCCGCCTGGCTCCTGCCCTGGCTGCCGCTCATCGCCTTGGCCGCAAACCCAGGCGGACCGGCGCGTATCGATATTTTCACCCATATGGGTGAGCCCGTCGCCAACGTGGCCGCCACGAGGCAGCAGCTCGGTGATCCGAGCCGGGTGCAATACTTCGCCATCGACGCCCAAGTCCAGCTCGACGCGGCGCTGAGCGAGGAGCTGCCGCCAGATCCCGAAGAGGCCCGCGAGATCGTATTGGAGCGCATCCAGCGGCTCGACCGTTCACAGCTCGCCCGGGCCTTGCAGGAAAGCTACGAGGGGCTCCTGCGGGCGCGCCGGTATGGGCTCGACCGGATTCCCGCGATCGTGTTCGACGGGGGCGAGAGTGTCGTCTACGGCGTTACCGACCTGCAGGCGGCCCTGCGCCTGCATCGCCAACACCGGAAGGCACAACCTAAGTGATGAGGAGCCGATCCATCACGACGCTGGCGCTCCTTGCCCTGGTCTGGCTCCCTACCGCCACGCCCGCCCGGGACATCACCACCGCCGGGATCACCGCCGAGATGGCCTCGGCCGCGCTGGCCTGCTCGCGCTGGCAGCCCATCGGGGTGTGCTTCTGGCTGCGCTGCACTCTGTACAGTTGCAGCGTGACCACCTCGCTCAAGGTCGGCCATTACAACCCGGACCTGGTGGTGAGCGCCTACCACGAGGTGGGCGGTAATCCCTGGGTGGAGATGCGGGCGACCCTCGGCGCGGCCGCCGAGGCCGCCGGCCAGGCCATCGTGAGCACGCTCCTGGACGTCGACATCGGCGAGGGCAACCGCACCGAGGGCACGACCCACCGGGACCACCAGAACCTGCGCTTCAAGGAGGCGGACGCCATCGGCCACCCGGTGAGCGCCCTGTCGTCCATTGCGGACATCTCGGGCCTGATCTGTCCGTCCGAGACCACCGCGTTCGTGCCCTACTTCCAGTCCACCCTGGACCTGCTCGCCTGGCGCACCGAGATCCCCGAGTCCCTGTTCCCGGCGGCCTTCATCCCCGGCCTGCGGGAGATCGGCGATTTCCCGGCCAATACCTGGGGCGGGGTGTACCCGCGCTCGGGCTTCGTCACCCAGGCCGAGGACCCGAAGGCCGGGGCCGTGGCGGCCCAGCGGGCCGGCGACATCGTTACGCGCACCGACCAGCCCCACGTCTACCTCCCGGCGGGCGCCGGCGGCGGCACCACGACCACCGGCGGCGTGCGCGTCTGGCTGCCGCCGTCGCTGGTGGAGAACGACCCGGCCACCGGCTGGTGGCAGATGCACTCGCCCGAGCCGGCGGCGAGCTGCGAGGCCTTCGGCGAGAACGACACCGTGTCCGCGGCGAGCTGGGCCGACGGCAAGGTCGACGAGCACGGGGACTACGCGTGGTCGCTGTGGCGCCCCTACAAGTGCTGCGAGGTGGAAGGCCAGTTCTTTCTCGGCAGCGTCGATTTCACCCCGTTTCCCTGATGCGGGAGGACTGAAGCCGTGCGCTGGATTCTTTCGATCGCATTGCTCCTGGCACCGGGCCCGGCCACCGCCGTCACACCGGCGCCCGCCGAGGACAGCACCTGGTACTACGAGATCGGCGGGGCCCGTGCGCTCTCGGCACCGGCCAACACGAACGTCGTCACCACCACCATCGGCGGCTCCGCGACGCTGGGCCTCGGCTACAGCTGCGGCAAATTCGACCCGGTGCTCGGCGTCACCAACGCCCTCAACCGCATCAAGACCGGCGCGGACCGGATCATGGACGCCATGGTGACCGCCGCCACCAGCGCCATCGCCTCGCTGCCGGCGCTGATCCTGCAGCGCGCCAACCCGGGACTTTACGACCTCTTCCAGAACGCGCTGCTGCGCGCCGAGGAGACCGTCGCCCTGGCCATTAAGACCTGCGAGCAGATGGAAGCCGAGATCGCCGAGGGCAAGAACCCGTACGACGAGTGGGTGGTGCTCTCCAAGGGCACCGACTGGAAGGTCCAGATGGGCACCGAGGGCATCGACGTCGTGGAGGCCAAGGAGACGGTGGAAGGTGATGCCGGCAACAACGGCGTGCCCTGGCCGGTCTCCGGCGGCTCGGCGGGCGGCAACGGCCAGCCCCCTGTCCGGGTGATCGGCGACACGGTGCACGCGGGCTGGAACGTCATCCTCGGCCGGCCGGCGACCGCCGGCGGTACGGTGGCGAGCGGGCCCACCGACCCAAGGCTGGCCCAGGTGTGGGCCTCCCCGGCCGAGGCCCGGGACTGGGGCGTGCAGGTGCTCGGTGACCTCGAGATCCGCACCTGCGACGGCTGCGAGCGCTCGGGGGTCCCGGGCGTCGGGTTGCTGCCGGAGCAGGAGGCGACTCAAGTAACCGTGCGCACGGCGCTGGGCGACCTCGTGGCCGGCGTCACACCGCCCACGCTGGAGAACCTGGAGACCGTCTCGGCGCCGGGGATCGCGGTGACCCGCGAGCTGGTCGAGGCCGTGCGGGAGCTGCCGGCCGCAGAGCAGACCGTGGCGCTCGACAAGCTCGCCGGCGAGATCGCTTTGGCCCGCACCCTGGAGAAGGCCCTGCTGCTGCGCCGCACCCTGCTCGCCGGGCGCCAGGTCCCGGAGATCGCCGCCTCCCCCGCCACCGACGACATCGAGCGCAAGCTGGCCGAGCTCGATCGCGAAATCGATAATCTGCTCTTCGACACTCGCGTGCGCCGCGAGGTGGTCAGCGATACCGCGGCGCGCCTGCTGCGCGAGGTCCGCCGGCGCAAGGCGCAATCGCTCAGCACGCCGATCACGCCGTACCAGGACCCGCAACCCGTCGACGACAGTGGCGGGGTGACACCGTGACCGAGCGGGCGCGGCCAGCCACCGGATTCCTCCGGCTGTTGTTTCTCTCCGGCCTCGCCCTCGCCGGCCTGGCAATCATCGGCACGATCGCCTGGCACCACTTCCAGGACGCCCGGGTGATCGCCCGGACGCTCGAGCAGGCCGGCCCGTGGCTCGCGGCCTGGCGCGCATCGTTGTTCATCGTGCTCATCGGCACCTGGCCGCGCTGGGTGGCCTGGCTCGCCCACCGCTATGGCTGGCCCGATGCGCAGCGCCGGCACATCCTGGCCCAGCGCTGGCGCGTGGCCGCCTGGCTGATCGTCATCGAGCTGCTGCTGGTGCAGAACGTCGCCGGCCGGTTCATCAATGCCCTGGTGCCATGACAGTCGAGTCCTACCTCGAGCTGTTCACGACGCTGTTCGGCTGGCAGCAGTACAACAACCTGTGGGGCGTGCTGTCGGACACCGGGATCGTGTTCCTCCCGTTCCTGTTCATCCTCGCGCGGAACTTCATCGGACCGGCGACCAGCATGGAGGCCAAGGACGCGAGCAGCACCTCGGTCCGGCGCATGGAGATCGACATCGCCCTGGCCTTGTCCGTGGTGGTCCTCGCCGCGCAGCCGTTCATCACGCTGAGCCCCGGCGTGCTGACCTACGAGAAACCCTGCGAGGCCGGGGCGGCGGCATCGCCGGGGGCCTCGGGCACCACCTACGACGACACGTTCGCCGCCATTCTCACCGACACCAGCGTGCCCATCTGGTGGTACGGAATGATGGCGCTGTCCGCCGGCGCGACGCACGCGGCCATCAACGGCATCGGCTGCGTGGCGGACCTGTCCGGCTACCGCATGGCGCTCGACACCACCCGCATCGAGGACCCGGCAATGGTCGACGAGCTCGGCCGGTTCCTGCAGGACTGCTTCATCCCGGCCCGCTCCAAGTACTACCGCGAGCAGCCCGACGTGGCCGGCCTGCTTGCCACCCACGGCCCGCGCGATCCCGAGTGGTTCGGCTCGCATGTCTACCGCCAGACCGCCGGCTACTACGACTCCTACCGCGCCACGAAGCCGGTGGCGGGCTGGGCTTACATCCCCTGGCGGGACACCGAGTACGCGAGTCCGCCCGAGAACGGCCGGCCTTACTGCAAGCAGTGGTACGAGGACTCGACGATCGGCCTGCGGACCAAGCTTCTCGACCAAGTGCCACCGACCCTGAAGAGCCAGGGCCAGAATATCCTGGCCTCGGTCGGCTTCGGGACCTACTCGGCGACCGACATGGAGGACGACACCATCAAGAGCGTGGTGACCACCACCCTCGCCTCGGCCCCGGCGAGCTCGGACTTCGCGGCCGCTTACAACGACGAGGGATTCCTGCAGGCCTCGGCCATGCCGGTCAACCTCCCGCTGGTCGGCGCGGGCCTGGGCACGGCCTGGGAGAAGGTCTCCTTCAGCCCCATGATGTACGCGGTGCGCGCCGGCGCCCCCATCATCCAGTCGCTGATCCTGCTCGCCATCTACATGCTGCTGCCGTTGGCGCTCATCTTCTCCACCTACTCCTGGTCGATGGTGGCCACCGCCTCTATCGGCGTGTTCACGGTGAAGTTCTGGTCCTATCTCTGGCACGTCGCCAAGTGGCTGGAGGATAACCTCCTCAGGGCCCTGTACCCCGACGGCACCTCCTACTTCGGCACCGCCCTCGCCAACCTCACCGACGGCGACTTCGCGCTCAAAGTCATGCTCATCGAGATCGCCACCGCCCTGCTGTTCATCGGGCTGCCCGTGGTTTTCTCGATGATCATGGCGTGGGGTGGCTACAGAGCGATAGAAGGCGCATCGAGAGCGTCGGACACGCTCACCAGACCCGTAGCCAAAGGAGGCGCGTCAGCCGCAGAAGTCGGCAAGCAGAAAGTCGCCAGCAGGGCGTAGTGACACTGGGAAAAGTCTAGTCGCCTCGGTAATAGCCTTCGGGATTATCGATCGGGTTCTCGATCAACGGGCTTTGGGCAGCCGGGCTCTTTTCCATCGGGCTGAGAAATGGATCTGGATTGCTTCCCACGGTCGGCCCCTGCTGCGATCTTCCCTGGAGTATACCGCCCGCAACTTTCAAGCCCGCAGCTGCCAAGGCCGCGAGGAGTGTCACTGAGGCCTTCGAGAAATTCAAAAATCCAACTCGGCGGATGGCACCAAACGTTTTTAACGCGATGTAGATAGCAACGATTACTAGCCCCGCTACTACTATTACACTCGTCTTTTCCATATTGAGTGTCCTCGTTCATTGTCTGATTTGGCGAATTATAACAACAAGATCTGCCGTGCGGCAGATTCTGCGAGCGCCTTATTCCCGACGCCCAGGCATCTACACAAATCCGCATATTTACCGACTTTTCGCGACGCTGGATTGAAAATCACCGTCCAGTGCACTACGACGCCCTTCAGTCTGGGTGGCTTGCCCATGCTCGGGCGAATATGCGATTTTCTTAGCTGTCATGCCACAATTTGCCACGTCCGAGAAACTGAGCGCCCATATGCGACGCATTCGCAAGACGGATACAAAGCCCGAACTTGTCGTGCGGCGCCTCACCCACAGTATCGGCTATCGCTATCGCCTGCATCGGCGAGATCTGCCCGGAACGCCAGACCTTGTGTTTCCGTCCCGCCGTAAGGTGATCTTCGTGCATGGATGTTTTTGGCATCAGCACGACTGCAAACTCGGTCGAAAGAAGCCGTCGACGAACACGGAATACTGGCATCCTAAGCTCGCGCGCAATGTGGCTCGCGATAAGGAAAGCCGACGGCGGTTGTCTGAGTTGGGGTGGGGTGTTCTCGTTATATGGGAGTGCGAGACCCAAGCACCGTCTCAGTTAACGGCGCGGATTCAGGAGTTTCTATCGTCCTGATGGTGCACCTTGTAGGTAGACACCCATATCTGGGTGTTTGAGCCCCAAAAAAGCCCAACGTATTGCGTTTTTGCGGTGCAAATTGCTAAATTTTTGTGTAGTCTGGGGCTATCGTAGCCGACTCCCTTTCGGCGCTGCGATACCAACAGTCAAAGTCTCAGTCGGCCGGGATATGGAACGAACAATGTTGCCATTAGTTAACTGGAAAGGATAGTCATGGCGAAGCTTCGGTTTGTGGATTTATTCGCCGGCCTGGGTGGATTCCACCTTGCTCTGAAATCACTGGGTCACGAGTGTGTATTCGCATGCGAGATTGATGACGAGCTCGCATCTCTGTACGAAAAGAACTTCAAACTGCGTCCTCAAGGGGATGTGCGCGAACTTGAGATATCAGCCATTCCCGATCACGACATCCTCTGCGCCGGCTTCCCTTGCCAGCCCTTCTCCAAAGCGGGTGGCCAGCAAGGATTTGAGTGTCCCCAGTGGGGTGACTTGATTGATTATGTTGTCCGTATCCTTCGAACACATCAACCGCGCTTTTTCATTATTGAGAATGTTCCCAATCTGGTACGGCACCGGCAGGGCAAGACGTGGCGCACTATCGAGCACCGCCTGCGCCTGGCCGGATATAGCGTGAGAGATCAACTAGTCTCGCCGCATCAGTTCGGAGTGCCGCAGGTCCGCGAGCGCGCCTTCATTGTTGGCAGCCGGGATAACCTGGATGGATTTTCGTGGCCCAGCCCTAAGCGTCAGGACAAGCTTTCCGTTTACTCGATCCTTGATCACGAGCCCAGCGAAGCGAAACCTTTACCGGACTATTTTGTAAGCTACCTGGATGCCTGGCAGGATTTTCTCGATCGCTTTCCCAAGGATGAAGAGTTGCCATCCTTTCCGATCTGGACCATGGAATTCGGCGCGACCTACCCATATGAGGATAAATCTCCCGCAGGCATCGGCTTTGCCAAGCTTGATTCGTACAAAGGTAGTTTCGGAGAGCGCCTACGGGGATACTCAAAGCGGGAGGTGCTTGAGGCACTGCCCGCCTACGCGCGCACAACATCCAAGACCTTCCCAAAATGGAAGATTGACTTCATCCGGCAAAATCGCGAACTCTACAAGCGTCACAAGAAATGGATTGACAAGTGGCTGCCGACAATTCGAGATTTTTCATCGAGCTTCCAAAAGTTCGAATGGAACTGCAAGGGCGAGCCGCGGGACATTTGGCAATATGTCATCCAGTTTCGCGCCTCCGGCATACGTGTCAAACGACCCGTTACTGCGCCTTCGCTCGTGGCAATGACGACTAGCCAAGTGCCGGTCGTCGCCTGGGAGCAGCGATATATGACTATCCGCGAGTGCAGCCGCCTTCAAAGCATGGGCAAGCTGCGCTACCTGCCTTCAACACAGACAGCTGCTTTCAAAGCGCTTGGCAACGCCGTCAATGTTGACGTGGTTAAGGAGATCGCCAAGGAGCTCTTAAAGTTTCACGGCATCCAGCCGCGCCGACGGGCCGCGGCCAGCAACAGGCAGAAAGCGAAGCGTAGCAATCAGAGTCAAGCAAGGGCGCGCGCTGCGTAGCGCCAATGTTCTATAAAGGAAGAGTCGCATAGCATTGTCCGCGAAGAAGGTAAACATCCGGCCCGGCGTCAGTGTGCTCGCCGTACTGCGGCACCTGAATTATCGTCCCTGGTATGCCCTGGGGGAGTTTGTAGACAACGCCGTTGAGAGTTTCAGCAGACATCGCAAGGAACTGGTCAAGCTGCACGGCTACGATGTCAGGTTAAGAGTCGATATAGATATCGACTCTGCTTCTCCGCCTCGTGTTTCTATCCGCGACAACGCGGCCGGTATATTCGAATCAGAGTATGGCCGCGCATTCCGGCCTGCCGCGATCCCCCCTGATCGTAGCGGTCTTGCCGAGTTTGGGATGGGTATGAAAAGCGCGGCATGCTGGTTCGCTCCGCAATGGAGCGTACGGACTTCGGCACTCGGCGAGACTGTGACTCGCCTTGTTCATTTCGACATCGCCAACATAATCAACGATGAGCTCGAGGAGCTTACGATCCGGGAATCCGAGGAGAAGGCCGACGCTCACTACACCGAGGTTGTTCTGGAAAGTGTCTTTCATGTTCCGATAGGTCGCACAGTATCGAAACTGAAGGAGCATCTTACCGATATTTACCGTGCGTTCATTCGCGAAGGCCTCCTTGAGCTACGTTTCAACGGCGAAGTACTGTCCTATAACGAGCCCAACATCCTCGAAGCACCTTATTTCAAGAACAAGGAAGGTCCCAACCAGGTTTGGCGCAAGGATATCGAGTTTGATTTTGGCGACGGCCTTTCGGTTCACGGCTTCGCTGCCCTGCGGGAGACAGCCAACACGGCGAAGGCCGGCTTCTCTCTTTTTCGGCGCGGCCGTGTTATTCAGGGAAGCGGCGATGAAGGATATCGCCCCTCTTATATCTTTGGGGGGCCAAACAGCTACCGCTATCAACGACTGTTCGGGGAGCTTCATCTGGAAGGTTTTGAAGTCAGTCACACAAAAGACGGATTCCGGTGGGATGAAAATGAGCAGCCTTTTCTGGAGTTGTTGCGTGAACACCTGGATGCCGAGGCACTGCCGTTACTAAAGCAGGCCGAAGGCTACAGGGCCCGTGTTGCTCGTGCGCAACTCGCCAAGACGGCCAACCAAGCAGTCACGAACGCCACGCAGGCTATGCAAAACCGATTCCCGGACGTCCTGCCGGGCGTTGCTGAGGCACAGCCGGTCGATACACCCGCGGAGGAAGCGCCCCACACCGCGACTCTGGCCCATAGGCGTTTTGACATCAGATTCCGCGACAAAGACTGGTCAATCAATGTCGAGTTGACCGACGATGCCTCTGAAAGCCAGTGGCTGGCGCTTAGCGATGTGGCCGAGTCGACTCAGGAACCGCGAAGACTGGACATACGTGTCTCATTGGCCCATCCTTTTATGGTCCGATTCGCGCAATCGGACACCGAGGACGTGGAGGCCTTGTTAAGAGTGGCCGCCGCTTTGGCGGTCGCAGAAGTTATTGCGCGGGATTCAGGCGTTCGTCATGCTGGCACCGTTCGGCGCAATGTCAATGATATTATTCGAGATGCACTATCCGAGCCGTAGTGAGGTGAAGGAGCGCCATGACAGATGAAAATCAAATTATTGTAGAGCCCGTTGCCGATAACGGCTCCCAGACATCATGGACCCCTGTTGTCGGTCCTGAGACTCATGATTTCCTACAGCACGTCGTTCCCGAGGCGAGCCGGGATACCGTCAGAGACGATGCCGTCTCCATTCTTGGAAAGGGCATTCCACCTTCTGCCAACCAAGGCCAGGAAACCGGTCTTATCGTCGGGTATGTGCAAAGCGGCAAGACCATGTCGTTTGAAACTGCTGCGGCTCTGGCCCGCGATAATGAATTTCAGATGGTCATTCTGGTTGCCGGAACATCGAACAATCTTCTGGAGCAGTCAACAGGACGCATACGCCGTGACCTGCGGCTCGATGAGCCGGATCGTGAAAGGCGTTGGATACAATTTCAAAATCCCACCAATCAGGACACAACGGTAAGGGCCATAAGAGACGCCCTCGACGACTGGCGCGACCCGGGTACACCTGAAGAGTACAAAAAGACGGTCCTTATTACAGTCCTCAAACACCATCAACGGCTGGGCACACTCACCAGCCTCTTGCGCGCCGTCCGCATGAACGGTGTTCCAGTACTGCTCATTGATGATGAAGCGGATCAGGCGAGCCTCAATACAGAGGTTGCCCAAGGCGAAGAGAGCACCACCTACCGGCGGCTTATGGCGTTACGCAGTGTTCTGCCGACTCACACCTATCTACAATACACTGCAACACCGCAGGCGCCATTGCTCGTCAGCATTATTGACTCGCTTTCGCCTAACTTTGTTCAGGTTCTGGAGCCCGGCGGCGATTACGTGGGAGGCCAAGCGTTCTTCGAAGATAACCTCTCCCTCGTCCGGGTTATTCCACCCGACGAAGTGCCTACTAACGCCAATCCATTAACGGAGCCGCCGGATACTCTGCTTGACGCCCTGAGAGTTTTTATGGTTGGTGTGACCGCAGGCATCTACGAACGTCGCAACACGGGTAATCGTTCGATGCTCGTTCACCCCTCCCATCGCACAGCCCAACATCAGGAGTTCTATAACTGGGTCGGCGACATATTTGAGGATTTCAAGCGCGTCCTGAACCTTCCAGATGATGATCCGGATAAGCAAGAGCTTGTCGAGGACTTACGCGCTGCTTATGACGACCTGGCTAACACAGTGGGTGACGACTTACCTCCATTTAGCGAGCTCATTCCTTATTTCCGGTTTGCGTTTCGCAACACGCGCATTCTGGAGGTCAACGCGCGGGGAGGACGAACACCGGAGGTCGATTGGCGAAGCGCCTATGGATGGATATTGGTGGGCGGGCAAGCCATGGATCGTGGCTTCACCATCGAGGGGCTAACGGTAACCTATATGCCTCGCGGTATTGGTGCAGGCAATGCCGATACGGTGCAGCAACGGGCACGTTTTTTCGGATACAAAAGACAATATCTGGGCTATTGCCGCGTCTATCTGGAGCAAGGCACCCTCAACGCCTTCCAGAGCTACGTGGAGCATGAGGAGGACATTCGCGGCCAACTTGAAGCGTTTCAGAATAACGATCGGCCGCTGAACGACTGGAAGCGGGCCTTTGTGCTTGATATGGCGTTGCGGCCCTGCCGGCAGCATGTTCTTGAGTTTGACTATATGCGGGGACGATTCGCGGATGAATGGACGGCCCCTCGCGTTGTCTTAGCCTCCGATGACGTTGTCGAGACTAACCGCCAGGCGGTTGCAGCTTTCGCGCAAACGCTTCAGTTCGCCGATGACGAGGGGCATCAGGAACGGACGGATATTCAAAAACATCAGTTTTGCCGCGATGTTCCGCTTGAGGCAGTGCTTGAGCAGCTTCTTGTTCGCATGCGGATCACCGGGACAACGGATTCCCAACGCTTTACAGGGTTATTGCTTCAATTGAGCAAGGCCCTGGAGGACGATCTCGATGAAACCTGCACGGTTTATCGCATGAGCCCCGCCGCAAGACGCCGACGTGGGGTCGATGAGAACGGGCAGGTTACTAACCTGTTCCAAGGTCAGGCACCTGTCAACCCGCCGGAGCGCCGGGGCGAGGTCTACCCGGGAGATCGCGCGATTTGCGATGCGGATTCTGTGACTATACAAATTCATACGCTCGATCTGACGCAAGACAATAACGTTGTTAAAGACAACGTTCCCATTGTGGCGGTCTGGGTTCCTGCTCGACTGGCACGGGCCTGGGTTCACCAGGACCAACCGGTACAAGCTGCCTGATGGATGACGGTCTTGAGAATATTTTTCGGAATATCTCGCCGCCTGGCGACAAAGACTCGGACAAACCTGTCTATGCCGTGATGCCCGTACCGGACTTTGCCAGCTATTTCGTTGGCAAGGATCGGCAGTCGCATGCATGTCTACTAATAGCGACCGGCGACTCCACTGGCAGGCGACAATCCCCAATAAGACTGGAAAGCCTCGAAGCTCAGTTTGAGATTCGTTGCCAACTGAAGAAAGACACCGAGCCGGCCCGGGAGGGCGTGTTCACCGTAGTGCGTTGTCGGTCGCCCGACCCCGAGACCGTCACGTACTTTTTGTCTATTTGCCAGATCATCGCCCACATGATTGGTGATGACCCCCGACAGAGCGACGTCGCTTCGGCGGTCCACAAGCTGGCAGCAATCTTCCAGAAAATGAAGAAACCCCCGTCGCGGCCACTCAACGGGCTTTTTGGCGAGCTATATGTTATCAGCCGCAGCGGCAATGCAAGTCGTGCCCTCACCTCCTGGCGGCTGGAGGACACGGCTCGGTTCGACTTTTCAGACGGTGATGTGCGCCTTGATGTCAAAGTGACCAGCGGACGGGTTCGCGCGCACACATTCTCGTATGATCAATGCAATCCACCGCCAGGTACGCTCGCTGTTGCTGCATCACTTTTCGTAGAGCGCGCACCTAGCGGCATATCCTTGCAATCTCTTGTTGCCGAAATTGAAATGAAAATCTCAGCGCGTGCTGAGTTAACACTCAAGTTGCACGAGGTTTTGGCCTCAACACTAGGAACAGCTCTTGCCGAGTCACTACCTGTTACCTTCGATGCCAGACTTGCAGAGTCAACACTGCAATTCTTTATGCTGGACGAGATTCCTGCCATCCGCGAGGCTTTGCCTGCCGGGGTCACTGACGTGCACTTTCGTTCGGATCTAACAGCTATTCAATCCGTCTCAGTCCAAGCGTTGATCGACCGCGATCCGGTATTTTGGGATTTGTTACCCAGGAGAGAGGAGTAATAGCCGGCTTGGACAACAAACCTATAGCGCCCTATAAGCCATTTCAACGCTGCCACCATCCCCTGAGCCGTGTCCAGAGATGGCGAAGTACATGGCCACCTTGGTGCCGATCCGCATCTGCATCTTGCCGCCTCGTAGCTACCGGATGCTCTGCCTCGTAGTAACCCCCTTTGAGGCGGCGATCCGCGGCCCTGCCGGCTTCTATCTGTTCAGGTGTCCATTGCTCAGCCCACCGCACCGTGCTGTTATCGATCCAGTAGTGCGATCGGCAGTCGAAACCCCAGTTACCGATCGACGGAAACAGCGTTACTGACTCGCCGTTATAGGTGAGCTTCCAGTCGGTCGGACTGAGCGGTGTGACGACCTCCTGTCCGCAGCCACAGCAGCATTTGTGAACGACGGTTGCATAATCCATGGAAATGTATAGCGTTCGCTCTTCCAGTTCATCCGGAATAGTTCTGACGAATTCATGACTGAGCGTTGTCCGTTCTTTCATTCTTTGTCTTCGTTGACTATCGTGTTTCCATCCACAGTGTATGCGGCGAAGTGTTCGTCCTCCAGATCAAGATAGAACCCGCATAGTTTTTTCCACTTAATTACGGCGAGCGCTGCGTTGAGCGCATTCAGGTCCGCGATCTGGATATTGTGGGAGTACACACCGTCGGCATCACCGCCCGTCAGGCTTACGCGCTTCTTATCCCGTACGTGTTCGCGCCTGTCAGGCGTGCTCGTTGTCACCCTGAGAATGCCTTCCAGCTTGTCATCGACCATGCCGATACCCATACCGACGTCAATAAACGGGATATCCTGCCGCTCAAGGGCTTCGAATATCAAAGGCTTCGCATCGCCCCGGTCAACGCAGACGAACGCGAATTCCATGGTATCGAGTTGGTCGGCGCTGGCCGCATCGATATAGAAAGGGTGCGGGATGATACCGTTCCTCATCGGGGAATACTGCCCTGCCCAGTAATCGACTTTCTTCGGAACTGCCTTCAACGTATCCACCGCGGGCGCCCCGGGGGACCGGAAGGCGTTGTACTGGAAGAGATCGTCACCATCAAACAGATGAATCTCGCGAACGGGTGTCTTGGCCGCAAGGTCCAGCACGTATGAACCCGTCCCGCCCAGCCCTATAATCGCGATCCTGGACATTTCCAGCTTCCGGTTGATCCCGGTTATACCCGCGCGGCTGGAAGCGGTGTCAATGTACTTAAAGATCGCGTCCTTATCGGCCGGTTCGATCACGCGGCGGGTCTGCGCTGTCGCGTTCGAATCGATGGCCTGCGCCGGCGCTGATAGAATCGCCGCGTAGGTAGTCATCTTCTCGTGGTAATCCTTATAGCCTTTTTCGCCGACCGGCTTGCTCGAAAACGAGCGCTCTGCGACCAGGCCGTCGCCTATCTTCTTAGACTTCGCGCCGTGCTTGATCCCCGCGAGTTCCTGCCCGTCCTTATTGCATGGCTGTTCGCCGGTAAACATAACGACGTGTGTCTTTGGCGGAGTCGTTTTCTCCCCGGCGACATCATCCAGGATCGAAACCAGCGCACCCCGCTTCACCTTCTTTTCGTCGTTCACATACGGCACGTTGTGGATGACGAGGTGACCGTCCCTGACCTCCACCTCGTATCCGTCATCCACCAACGCCGTCAGATCGGGGCTATGATTTATCAGTTGCTTTGACATTAAAAATCATGTCCTCTTTCAGCTTGACCGTGCCGCCTTCCTCCAGGATGCCTTCCGGCTTGTTCCCCTGACCCCGCCGATACGTTATCGTGAAGCAGATGAACTCGCCCGTGGGCACCGGATCGAAGGCCAGTGCCACGATTTGGTCGAAGGCGTATTCGTCCTTGGTTACGGTTTTCTCCCGGCCGTTGACCACAATCGTAATCTCTTTGTCCTTGCCGCCGTGCTGGCCTGAGTGATTGTCCTTGTCGTGGCCGTGCGGGCCGTGATGCTGCTGTTGCTCAGTACTCATCTCGAATGTCTCCGTAAAGTTTAATATAGGCGTACCGTTTGTTCGGTACTCTGAACTTCACTCTGCCAGATTGATTTCCGGAAGTCAAGGTGTTAATGTTCTCTACAGCGAACAAACTGTAAAAATGAAGAGGAAATCGTCTATGCGCAATGCCCTAGGAGAGAAAATTCAAAGACTTAGGAAGGAAAAAGGCCTGACTCTGGAAAAGCTCGCCGACCTTACGGACTCGAGCAAGAGCTACATCTGGGAACTGGAGAACAAGAATCCGCCACGCCCGTCGGCGGAGAAGATTGCCAGGATTGCCGACAAGCTGGGGGTCGAAATCGAATATCTGCTCGATGACGATGCCACGATTTCAGAAGCAGACACCGTCGACGCCAAGTTCTACCGGGAGTACCGAAAAATGCGCCCTGAGACGAGAAAGAAGATTCGCGCCATGGCCAAACTGATCGGAACCGAGGAATGAGTCAAGAGCTGTCACCACAACGCTGGGCCAACAGTATAAGCACCGTCCTTAACGCCGCTTTCAAGGACGATCGTTTTCCAGTAAAGGTGGGGCAGCTCGCGAAGGATTATTCCCACCAGCGATTCCCCGATGACCCTATCACTGATGTGCTCGGCGATAACCTGCCGGGCTTCGAGGGCGCACTGCTTCCCGCCGCCGACGGCAAGAAGGGCTGGGGCATTATCTACAATGACACCATCAGCTCGCCCGGCCGGATCAATTTCACTTTGGCCCATGAATTCGGTCACTATCTCCTCCATCGCCTGAAGTACCCCGACGGTATTACCTGCGGCGAGCAGGATATGACCGCGTGGGATTCGGAATACCGACAGGTCGAAAGCCAGGCCAACGATTTTGCCGCAACCCTGCTTATGCCGCTCGATGATTTTCGGCGCCAGCTCGATGGTCGCGACAAACCTGATTTCGATGCCCTTGGAATGTGCGCGGACCGCTATGACGTATCGCTGACGGCCTTGATACTGCGCTGGCTTCAATACACGCAGCGCCGCGCGATCGTTGTCGTCTCGCGCGATGGCTTCATCCTCTGGGCACGGTCAAGCCGGCCGGCGCTTAAAACCGGCGCGTTCTTCCGCACGGCGAATCGACCACCGATTCCTATTCCAGATCAATCGCTTGCTGCCCAGAGAAACCTTGTTCCGGGGAGCAATGGAACAGCCGATCACGATAACGGCGTATGGCTGGATGAGCCCTGCGAAGAGATGGTTTTATTCTCCGATCAATATGACTACACGTTCTCGCTCCTTTACCTAGGGAGTGCACCTTCAAGGTATGGAGGCAGAGCGGATTTCGACGAAGAACCGAAGGAAGACACCTACGACCGGATGGTGAGCCACACACCGGGCTCATCCTGGTTGGGTTAGTTACCCGTCCTCATCCGTGATCCTCTGGACCATCCAGACCGAAGCCGCCGTCCGGCAGATGGAACGCACCGGCACATTGCGCGGGGATGGACGGCGTGTATGGCCTGAGCATCGGCGCGCCTATCAATGGATGAATGAGCAGATGCGCAGCCGGTGCGGCCCGCCGCCACGGGGCAGCCGTTAAGGTCGGCCGGCGAACTCCTGCTTGGCTCACGGTCGCGTGGGATTTCGGCTGCTCGGTAGCCCCCTCTTTCGCGTGAGCCGCCACAGTTTAAGTCCACAGGTGGAGCCGCCGATTTCCCAGCGTTCTTGCGTATAGAGCCCTTTGCGCAAGGAGTTCTGTCTATACGCAAATATAGTTGCGCATAGGGTTGATTATTGCGTATAGGGGTGGTTTAATTGCGTATAGACTCTATGCG
Organism: Gammaproteobacteria bacterium; assembly: GCA_034520625.1. GTDB lineage: Bacteria > Pseudomonadota > Gammaproteobacteria > Arenicellales > JAANXG01 > JAANXG01. The sequence continues at coordinate 335,261 of JAXHNI010000007.1, forward strand.
TAAGAAAGGAGTTTCGCGTGGCGCGGCCAATCCCTGAAAAAGAGCTGAAGGCGATTGAGGACGTCGTGCGCCGCCATCCCGGCGGGGTGACGGCGCAGGAGATCGCCGGTGCCCTGCCGGGCGGCCTGCCGCGTCGGACCCTGCAATACCGGCTGCAGCGTCTGGTCGAGCAGGGGCGTCTTGCCAAAGAGGGTGAGCGGCGCTGGACGAAATACCGTATTCCCGCCGCGGCCGGGCAAACGGTTGCGGCCGCCCGCGAAGACGAGGCGGAAGATGTCATCCCCCTTTCAGACGATAGCACGCCGATACGCGAGTATCTTCGTAAGGCCCCCGAGGCGCGCCAGCCCGTCAGCTATAACCGTGAGCTCCTGGACGCTTACCGGCCGGGGACGAGCTTCTATTTGTCTGAAGACGAGCGTGCGCATCTGGCCACGGTCGGCAAGTCGCAAATTGCCGCGCAGCCCGCCGGGACCTACGCCAAGCAAATCCTGAACCGGCTTCTGATCGACCTGTCCTGGAACTCAAGCCGGCTGGAGGGCAACACCTATTCATTGCTCGATACCCGGCGCCTCATTGAGTTTGGCGAAGAGGCCGAAGGCCGGGACCGTCTGGAGTCCCAGATGATCCTCAATCATAAGGACGCCATCGAGTTTCTCGTGGGCGCGGCCGACGATATCGGCTTCAATCGTTATACGATCCTCAATCTTCACGCCATGCTTGCCAATAACCTGCTGCCTGATGAAACGGCAGCGGGACGGTTGCGCAACATAGAGGTGGGCATCGAGCGGTCGGCTTTCCACCCGCTCGCAGTGCCGCAGCTCATCGAAGAATGTTTCGACCAGATCCTGGCGACCACCGCCGCCATCGAGGACCCGTTCGAGCAGGCCTTCTTCTTCATGGTGCAGTTGCCCTATCTCCAGCCGTTCGACGATGTGAACAAACGCGTTTCGCGGATCGCGGCGAATATCCCGATGATCACAAGCAATCTGACCCCGCTGTCCTTTATCGATGTTCCGCGTGATATCTATACGGAAGCCGTGCTCGGCGTGTACGAGTTGAACGAGGTCGACCTTTTGAAGGACGTGTTCATCTGGGCCTATGAGCGCTCCGCCGCCCGTTACACCGCCGTGCGGCAATCGCTGGGGGAGCCCGATCCGTTCCGACTGAAATATCGTGAAGCCCTTCGCACGCTCGTCGGGGAGGTCGTGCGGCAGGCTCTGGGTCGAAAGGACGCCGTTGCTCACATTGCCGCTTTCGCCCACGACAATGTGCCCGGCGCCGACCGAGAACAGTTCCGCGAGATGGCGGAAAACGAACTGCTAGCCCTGCATGAGGGAAACTATGCGCGTTACCAGATCAGGCCGGCGGAATTCCAGGCGTGGCGGGAGGTCTGGAACCGCGCGAGCGCATGAAGGGCTGATCCATCGGGATAATACACAACGTTGAACTGTTGCGTGAGTAAATAACACCACTGCCTCTTCCGTGATCATTTGGACGATAGAAACGGAGTTCACCGTCCGGCGCATGGAGCGCACCGGTACATTGCGCGGGGACGGACGGCGTATCTGGCCTGAGCATCGCCGCGCTTTCCAATGGATGAACGAGCAGATGTGTAAGCGGCGCGGGCAGCTGCTCTGATTCAGCTCCCCTTACCGGCAACCCCGACCGCCCGGCCTGAGACACAAGGAGTGCACAGCGGAAAGGCTATTCAAGGTCGGTCTATTGGATCGTATCACGACCGCAATTCTGGTACTGGAAGATGAGCCGAACGTGAAGAGCCACCTTGGCGGCATGTCCAGCGGCTCATTGAACTTGCTGAACTCGGGTATAGCCCAGCGGACGCGACCCTGTAAAGGCCACTATTTTCGGAAGCGGTTGTGGCAAAAGGGTCCGAAAGGACTCAGTCGAAAGGAAGGGAGGACTACTGGCAAAGGCCCTACCCGAAAGGGCCGCCGCAGCTTGGCTGCGGCGCAAATGGCCACTCGGAAAGGGCCGCGAAAATGGCTGCCCGTGCGGTGAATCGTTTTCGCTCGCCCGGCACGCCTACGCTTGCTACCAGCCTCTCCTATGACTGGACGCGCGGAAACGCTGAGCAGGCCGGGTATCTTCCGTTGGCTTTCGCGGCCGGCAACCGGGGCCGAGCTGACGCCGGACCGCGGCTCGCTTCGCATCGTTACGGCGGACCAGCTACTGATGGAGGGCGAGCGTCCCGCGTTGCGTCGGCGGATCGATCGCCTGCTCAGTGTGCCGAGGCCTCACCTCGAAACCCTGTTCCATTCGGCGATCAAGCGCTACGCCTGCTTCGTCCAGCAGTTCCCCGCCTCGGAAGCCCATCATCATGCGAGTACCGGCGGCATGCTGGACCACGGGCTGGAGGTGGTGGCCAACGCCCTCGCGCTGCGGCGTGGCCATCTCCTGCCCCATGGCGACGAGCCGGAGCGCCTGGCCCGGAGCCAGGACCTGTGGACTTACGCCGTGTTCACCGCTGCCCTCCTGCATGACATCGGCAAACCTGCTGTGGACCAACGCGTGACGCTGTTCGACGCCCGCGGACGGGCGCTTGGTACCTGGGATCCTTGGCAGGGACCGATGGACAACCAGGCCCGTTCATACCGGGTGACGTTCGTGAGGGAACGAAGCCGTGGCCTGCACGAACGGGTCGCGCCCCTGCTTGCCCGCCTCGTGGTACCGGCAGCCGGGCTCTCCTGGCTCGCCTCCGACCAGGAGGTATTGGCCGCCTGGGTCGCCACACTGTGCGGCGACCGGGATCATTCCGGGACGCTGGGCGAGATCGTCTCGAAGGCCGACCGGGAGTCGGTAGCCCGCAACCTGGGCGCCGGCGACAACGTGCGGCTGCCTACCGTCCAAGCGGTACCGTTGCATGAGAAGCTTCTCACCGCCCTGCGCCATCTCGTTGCCGAGGGCGAGCTGCCGTTAAACCGCAATGGTGCTGCCGGATGGTTGTTCGAGGACGAGCTGTGGCTGGTCAGTAAGCGCGCCGCCGATGCGCTGCGGGCACATCTGCTCGCGGAAGGCCACACCGGGATTCCCAGCAGCAATGATCGGATCTTCGATGTACTGCAGGAGCACGGACTCGTTGTCCCGAACGGCGAGCGTGCCATATGGCGCGCGCGGGTGGCCGGTGAAAGCTGGTCGCACGAGTTGACTTTGTTGCGCATCGCGGCGGCACGCGTGTGGCCCGATCCTCAATCCCGGCCGGAGGCGTTCGCGGGCTCGGTGACAACATCCGAGTATCATTCCGACCCGGCAAATTCAGCGGTATCCCGGGAACAAACGGAGTCCCTGACGGCAGACACCGCCGTTTCAACCAACGGAATGGTACCAGCGGATGGCGAAGATCAAGCTGTAGGACTGCATAACAGAGACGTTTCCGAAAGCCCCGTGAGCGAGACCAACGTTGGCAGTGACAACGATGCGGTTACCGATTCGTCCGATTCCGGCCGCCGGTTCCTCGACTGGCTTCGGGCGGCGGTTGCCGACCAGCGCATCCAGGTGAACACCGTTAACGCGCGGATTCACGTCGTGCCTGAAGGGGTGCTTCTCGTGAGTCCGGGTATTTTCAAGGATTTTGCGGCGCAGCATCCGGAGGAGGACTGGTCGCACGTGCAAAAGCGTTTCCAAAAACTGAAGGTTCATCGCAAGACAGACACAGGGACCAACATCCACCGTTACCAGGTTGCCGGGGGGCGCAAACGTTCGGCGATCAATGGCCTGCTGCTTCCGGATGCGACCCTCGTCTTCGGAGCGGCATCCCCGCCACAGCCCAATCCGCATCTTTCACCGAAGGAATGACCCGGCAGACTTGGCCTTCGACAACCGGCGGCGCTATCGGTGCGGTGGCAGTGGTCCCGCCGTCAGTGCTCATTTCCCGGGGATGGCGTATATGGGAAAAAGTGAGGAAAAGTCGATGCCGGCTGCGGGCTTTCGGCCTAATTGTCGCGCGACCATGGCAATACAATGATCCCATCGAAAGCCATGACGCCACGGCAGGAACATGAATCAAATCGAAGCGTTGCTTGACGCAATCAACAATCTGTCTCCGCGCATTCCGATTACAGTGGACTTGTGGTCCGTCAGGGAGATTGCCGCCTACCTCAAACGTTCGGAGGCGGTGGTGCGTGAACGCATCACCGCCCTGCCCGGCTTCCCCCAGGCCATCCGGCTGCCCGTCGCCGGCAGTAAACGCCGCGGGCAACCTTTGTGGAAGGCCAAGGAGGTGATTGCCTGGGCTGAGAAGCACCAGGAAAACCGCGTAGCCTAGTTCAGCTTGGCTGCCAGGTCCTCAGCGGAGGGCGCATAGTAAACGTTCTGCAGCACCCGAAGATCGCGGTGCCCACTGATCCGGGCAAGCTCCAACACATCGAACACTTTCGACAGCCGCGTCAGCGCCTCGCGCCGCGTGTCGTGAAAATGCAGGTCTTCAATGAGCTCGCGGATCTCGTCCGCGCTTACGAGTTCAGTCATCGCAATAGTCCTCCACGAGTTTGTCCGGAGCAATGCCGCTCCCGGTCATGAAGACGGGATGACGGGCAAAGGGATACAACCGGCATGTTCCGGACATTCCTGGAGTGACGAAATCTGGCCTACGGACGCGGACCCTCCAGTGGGGACCGCCCGTGCAGCGCACACGAGCTCGAAGCCTAACCAGGTTGCGACGGTGGGAATAGCCATGCCGTCCTACGCCTCCGAACGCCGGTTCAGCGCCGTAACCGTGGCGATCATGATGACCGCGCCGAGGACCTGGCGGGAAGCGAGCGACTGGTCGAGGACAACGAGGCCGAACGCGGCGGCCGTGATCGGTTCAGCCATGCCCAGCAGGGCTGCCGCCCCGGCGGGGCTTTGCCGCAGTCCGACGATATAGCACAGGAACGAGATTCCGCCGCCGAGAACACCCAGGACAAGTATGAGGCCGGCGTCGGTGGAGTCCATGACACCCGGCCACACGCCCTGCCCGGCCAGGGCCAGGAGCAGCAATGTCTCGACCGTGAAGGCCGCGGCCATGATTGCCTGCGTGCTGCCATGAGCCGCGGCCTGTCGGAAGCCGAAGATGAAGACCGCATAGCACAGGCCGGAGAGCAGCCCGATTCCGATCACGGCGGCGCTCAGCCCGGTCGCGGCCTGTGAGAAGAAGCCGGAGAGCAGCGCGACGCCGATCATGACCAGCGTGAGGCCGACCACCCTGCCCGCCGTGAGGCGTTGGCGCCCGGAGAGGAACTCCGCGAGGAAGACGAAGACCGGTGCGGAGTACAGCAGCGTCGCGGCCACGGCCACGCTGCCGGTGCGCATACCGGCGAAGTAGAAGCAGAAAGCCCCGGCAACGCCCGCACCGGCCAATGCCGACCACGCCCAGAGCTGCCGGGATCCGAAGCCCATGCGGCCAGATGAAGCGAGCAGCCAGAAAGTCGCGAAAACCAGGGTCAGGGCGCCCCGGTAGAACGACACGACGATGGGATCCCAGCCGCGTTCGATGAGGACCCCGCCGATCCCGCCGGCCAGTCCCCAGCAGGTCGCGGCAACGAGGATTAGCAAGGTGCCCGCGGCGCGGCGCTGAATGGGGGGCGATGTTGGCACGGATTACTCCACTAAGTAGACCGGTCGTCTTTTCTCCGGTCAATTGTATTTCGCTGACAACAGCCGCTGTCGTCACTTCAGTTTCCGAGCAGGCGCTTCAGGGTTACTTCGCGGAACCGCTCGAGAGTCGCCATCGAGGCCTGGGATTTCGCCCGCATGAGGGCGCCTTCGTAGGCCTCGATGACGAGCGCAGCGATCTCCTCGAGATCGGCATCTGCCCGCAGTTCGCCAGCCCGTTGCGCCTTTTTGAGCACATCAACCATATCCTCCTGCCACTCCTGGAACGCGGTCTCGATGGCGCGCCGAAGGGCGTTGCTGCGCGACGCCATGAGCTGGGACAGGTTCCCCAGCAGACAGCCGCCCATCCCCTCCTGTGCCATGACATCCTGTTCGAGCTCGAGGAAATGCGCGTGCAGTCGCTCGAGGGGCTCGAGGTCGGCCCGCGCGAAGGTCGCCTTGCGAACCGCGCGCCACTGTGCGGCGTAGGCCTCCACGATGGCGCGGCCAAACACCTCCTTGCTCTCGAAGTAGTGGTAGAAGGAACCCTTTGGGACACCGGTCCGCGAGAGCACGCCGGCAATCCCTACGCTGTCATAGCCGCCGAGGAGCATCTCCCGCATGCCAGCGGAGACCAGTGCGGAGCGTGTGTCACCGTAAGCCATGTGCGTAGAATAGACCGGTCGGCTAGTTTTTGCAAGGCCCCATTGACCAAGGGGTCCATACCCCCTGCCCTATGCGTCGTCTCTTCCGTCATTACCGGCCGCCGCGCGAGCAGTTCGGGAACGGTAACCGAGTTTCGCTTGCGGAGGCTGCTGAGCGGCCCGCGGATTCAATCCAGTTTCGCACCGCTCGGGGCGACTCCGTCAAGTCCAGCTCAATGCATGTTTGCACGCTTGAGGGGCGCATGGGTTATCGCCGGATTCCGAATCCGGGAGTTTGCACTCTCGCCGCCGGACCTGAGGCGATTCACACTACCGTCCCGCTCTGCTGGTTGGTCGATAGCGCACACTCGGGATGCAAGATCTAATTGACTGCCCGGCGACTGTTGCGGGAAGCAAGTGTGTGCAGCAAACCGGAGGTTCGCTTTGGCGGCAGCGGTTACGCCCATCCACACTGATGGAGTGGGCCTCTCATGTGAGTTCGTCGGTGAACCCGGATACCAGCCGGGCGATCTCCTCCGGGCGGTCCTCCATCGCGAAGTGGCCGCATTTCCCCAGCACATGCAGCCTCGCCCCGGGAATGGAAGCGTGCAGCCGGTACGCCCAGTCGATCACTTGCCATCGGTCATCCGCGCCCCAAATGAGCTGTACCGGATGTTCGCCGAGTTCGACTAGACGGTCCGTCAAGTCCTGCGTGTAGCGGGGATCATAATGGGCCACCTGGTGCTGGAAGAAGCTCGACTGGCCGACCGGCCCGGCGATCACGTTCACGTACGCCGCGAGCACCTCCTCGGCCATGTTGTTCGGATCCGCAAACGCCGTCCTGATCCAGTCACGAAAGTGCGCACGATGCTGCGTATCAGGCGCCTTGATCAGTTTGTCCAGGCCGGCCTCTATCTGCTCGCGCGTACGTGGTGACGGCCAGCTATCAAAGCTTACGGTGTCGATCAATGTGAGCGTGCGCACCTGCCGGGGATAATCCAGCGTGAATCGCTGCGCAACGGCACCGCCGATGTCATGGGCGATGACATGGGCAGATTCGAGATTCCAGTGATCGAACAGTTTCCGGAGAAGCATGACCTGCCCGGCAACCGACGTGTCCACCGCGGGATCGACTGGCCGCTCGGAATGTCCGTAGCCTAGCAGATCGAAGACGTGAACACGGCGTCCGACCTCGGTAAGTTGGGGCAGGACATTGCGCCACACGAACGAGAACGACGGGGTCCCGTGAATCAGTACCAGTGGAATGCCTTTACCGTGAACGCCGTTGGCAATTCGATGATCGTCGATCAGTACGTTGTCGGGGTAATCGGTGTCATCATGCCTCCTGTATCTACATGTTCGCCGGCACGACCGGCCGGCGGCCCGCATCCCCTCGCCGAGGCCGGTCGCGCTCAGCTCAAGTTCGAGCGCGCTCGCAATCGATGCCTTCGTTCCGGATCCCGAGTGCCCGCGATTCAAGCCCCGCGTGAAGAATGCGGTTGTTTCACTGCCCCTGGGAGGACGCACTAACACCGCGAGCGCAGAACGCGCACGAGCGGTGATCCTACCGCGTCGCCGTCGGCCCCCAAGCCGGGCGCGAGGTGTTCACGCTGTAAACCGTCCCGGCCCGGTAACGGGACAACGAACACTCCAATTTTCTTTGAAGAGGTAATGCAACTTGTTCGGGTCCAGTCTGTATTCAGAGATCGGAATCATCTACACGACGCTTGGCATTTACGCGCTTGTGGTCGTCAGCCCCGGTCCTGCTTTCGCCCTCGTTGCACAAACCGCTTTGTCAGGACAAACACGCGTCGCTACCGGCGCGATTGTGGGTCTCGCAAGTGCCGCCGCCTTCTACGCGGCGCTTTCAATGGCCGGTCTTCTTCTCGTGGTACAGAGTATGGGGTGGGCATTCCGCGTGCTACAGGTCCTCGGGGGCGCTTATCTGATCTGGCTCGGCGTGAAAATCTGGCGGGAACAGAAGAGCAGTTACGTGGAGTCGACGCACGGCAATTCCAAAAACGCCCCGCGAGTTGGGTTCAAGGCTGGGGTTTGGCGCGGCATGATGGTCAATCTGTCGAATCCCAAAGCGGTGGTCTTTTTCGTGAGCATCTATGCCGTGGCGATTCCCGAGCACGCATCCCTAGCTACTCGCCTCGCGATCCTTACCGGAGGCTTCCTGATGGAACTCGCTTGGTATGGAATCTCCGCGCGACTGCTATCAACTCATGAAGTTCGCCGCCGATATTTGGCCGCATCAACTGCCGTCAATCGTGTGCTCGCCAGCGCAATGATTCTCTTCGGCACAAAGACACTTGCCGGGCGATAAGTCGCCTGACACCGGTAGTGTCGTTCGAAAATATCGTTGTCGTAAGTGAGTAAATATTTTTGATTTACAAAATATTCTCGAAAATGGATGGGGTTTTGACTATGGTCAGCCCCAAAATAGCAATAAGTTAGGCGCAAATCGCGTGTTCGAGTGCCTGAACGAGGGTGACCGGTTTTCGTGGATATCCGACCCTTTGAGCAGGAGGTCTCGACTAAGCCTAAATCAAGGTAAGCGGTTGAACGGAGGCGTTGTTGCCCACCGCCGTATCATGTGCTCGGAAGCCGGAGATGGTTATCGTGGCTCGTCGTTGCCGACGTCGATATAGGTGGAGTTGGGCAAATCGTTCTTTCCAGAGCCGTGGCGTCAGCGCCAGCACGTCTTTGTTAGAGTGCTGGCTCACTCGCTGCGGGATATCGACCAGGTAAGTGTGGGGATCAATACCCTGCAGCCGGGAGGTCGCCAGCAGACTCTGGATCACGCCGACCCGCCTGGCGCCGATCTCGGTCCAACAAAAAATCCAGTTGCCCCTTCCCATAGGAATGGGCCGCAACGCCCGCTCTACGTGATTGGTATCGATTGGCACTTCGGGGCCGGACAGGAACACCTGCAGGGCATCGGTGCGCGCCATCGCGTAATGCAAGGCTTTGCCCGATGGGCTGCTCGGCAGCAAGTCAGGACGTTGACAATGGTTGTTGCACCATCGCCAGAAAGCGGTGACCACCGGCTCGGTGGGCAAGGGGCAGTGTCTGCAGGGCAAGGCCAACCCGCGGTTCGTGGTGACCAACCTGCCGGTGAGCCGCACGGGCTCGAAGCACTTGTATGAAAAGCTGTACTGTGTGCGCGGTGAGATGGAAAACCGCATCAAGGAGCAGCAGCTCGGGCTGTTTGCCGACCGCACCAGCACCCAGGTGATGCAGACCAATCAGCTGCGGCTGTACTTCTCCTCGTTCGCCTATGTGCTGATGCACGGGCTGCGCCGTTTGGGTCTCGAAGGCACGGCATATGCCAAAGCCCAGTGCACGACCATCCGCGTCAAGCTGCTCAAGATCGGCGCCCGGCTGCGGATCACGGCCCGCAGGGTGTGGTTGTCGTTCTCCGAGGCTTGCCCCTACGCCCGTGACATCGCCCAAATCCTGGCCAATGTCCATCGTTATCCCGCCTGGGCGCCGCCCGGATAGCGGCCCACGTCACTTCCGGCTTTTACACCGCCAGCCCGATGGGTTGGTGGCTTCGCTCACCTGCGTGACGCACCATCGGCTGCAAATCGACCGTTTATCCCGCTTCAGTTCCACACCACAGTGATCGCTCACGTCGCACTGACCGTGAACCTCGATCCACCCGCCGCGGGATTCAGAAAAAGCGCTCCCGGATCCCTCGTTGGAGAAATCGGTGAGCGATGCGGGCTAGCCGAGTAATCCGAGCCCGTACAACCCTGCCAGGCCGATCACGGCGACCATCCCCTGGATGATCGATCCGCCACTGATGGCCACCAGGGCTGCGCGCTCGGAACGTGAGGCGAGCGCGTCCTGTCGGACTAACCAGTAGAAGCTGTCGTTCGGCAGCACGGCAGTGAAGGAGCCGACGCAGACGGCAAGAATCGTGGCCGTGGGCGACAGGTTGCCTGACTCCAGGAACGGTGCGACGAGCGGGGTGGCCGCGGCCAGTGTCGCCATGCTCGAGCCCCGGACGAGCTTGTCGGGTGCCGACGGTGTAGTCGCCACAACTCAGGTGGAGTGCGCATCCGCGACACCGACTTCCGAGAGAAGCCATTCACGGAATGTACGCACACGCGGCAGGTCGGCCGCGGCCTCCGGGCAGACCAGCCAGTAACAGAACTGGACTGGAAACGAGACGTCGAAAGGCCGTATCAGTCGACCGGCTTCGATGTCGTCCGCAACCAGGATGCTGCTGGCCAGTGTCACGCCCCGCCCCGCGATCGCCTCCTCGAGCAACAGTGATTCCGAGCTGCCGCTCAGGCGGGGACCGTAGGTTACCGGCAGATCTCCGAGCCCGGCCGCCTTGAGCCACATCTCCCAGTCGGGCCAAGTCGGGTAGTTCGGGTTCCAGTCGCCGTTGATCAGCACGTGGTGCTGCAGGTCGGCGGGTTCGCGCAGCGGGTGTTCGCCCTCGAGCAGTGCCGGACTGCACACGGGATACACCTCCTCACCGAGCAGGCAGTCGACGCGCAGGCCCGGATAGTCGCCGCTGCCGTAACGAATTGCGATGTCGACGGAGTCGCGCGAGAAGTCGGCCACGCGCTCGGTCGCCTCGATGCGGATGCAGATTTCCGGATGCAGTTCACGGAACCGGTCGAGTCGCTTGAGCAGCCACTTGCCGCCGAAGGCCGGGACGATGCTGATCACGAGCGGATGATCGGCTTGCAGTCGCCGGAACGACTCGACTGCAGTCAGCATTCGCTGGAAGCCGCCGCTGATTCCCGGCAACAGGAGAGCCCCCGTCTCGCTGAGCTCGACGCGCCGATTGCCGCGCACGAACAGCGCCACGCCGAGGTAGTCCTCGAGCGCCTTCACCTGGTGGCCGATAGCTGCCGGCGTCACGTGCAGCTCGTCCGCCGCACGGCTGAAGCTGAGGTGCCGGCCAGCGGCCTCGAACGCCTTCAGTGCATTCAGCGGCGGGAGCCTGCCCGAGTCCGCATTCGGAATACTTTTTCTATTCTGGCGGTCAGAAATTCTCGTTTGTCGTTCATTCATGGCGAGACCAGACTAGGCATCAACAAAAGGGATTTGTCGGAATGGACCGAGTTACTGACCCGGGAGACGGGATCATTCGAAAGAGGTGAATTAAATCATGAGCACGACCGTACCGAACTGGGAAAGGCCCGCAAAACCACGGCTCCCAATCGGCACGAAGCCGTTGGCCGTGGTCGTGGATTCAGCATCGTGGAGCTGCGGCGGCGGCTGGGGCGATACCTGGCGGCAGCGCACCGCCGCCGGTCCGCCATCGAAGAGCTCTCGCGGCTCGATGATCGGCAGCTCAAGGACATCGGAATCCGCCGGGAGCAGATTCCCGACGTGGTCAAAGATGCTGTCGACCGCACGTCGGGGCGCTGTCTCTGATTTGCGGTCGCACTGCGCTTCGTGGAGCCCTAAGAGGGCGCACCTGCATCCGGCCGCGCCGCAGTCGCGACACCGGCAGAACCCTCTCATCCCGCCGATCACCTGCCGATGCGGCAGTGTCGACGGGTGCCCGGGGGCTGGAGGGGCGAACCGGCGAACATCGATCCATCGATGACAGGTTCGGACGGGCGCCTTGACGTGCAAGTCTTTCGCGACGAATAATCGGTCACTGCGCGTGAAGCATCGGAGGACGACGAAATGAGCAAGCGGTACCTGGGTGCAATCGTCATCGACTGCCAGGTCGAGGATCTCGATGAGGCGGCCGCCTTCTGGGGCGAGGTGCTCGGCCACGAGGCCAGGAGGTATCCCGATCCCGAGGACGCCAACTACAGGCACCTCACTACATCCCCCGGTGAACCGCTGATTCTTCTGCAGAAGGTCGATCATCCGAGTCGTGTTCACCTCGATATCGATGCGGAGGATGTGGAATCCGAGGTCAGCCGGCTGATCGAGCTCGGCGCGCGTGAGCACGTCCGGGTTCGCGATTTCGTGATCATGGAGGCGCCGACCGGCCATCGCTTCTGTGTGGTGCCCATCGGCAGCGACCAGAATATCGCCAATCGCTGCGATGATTGACGGGGTCTTCCGCTAGTACCCGGCTCATTGACTTCCCCGGTCGATGGTTCGATCAAGGCTGACTTCATTTGCGCGCTCATCCGCCGATGGTTGCCGATGCCCTGGCGCGCGGTGACCCGGTCCTGTCGACGCCGACCGACGAGCACTACCTTCCGGCGCTTGACTCGGGATTTCGAAAAAGCAGACGCGACAACCGTAAAAGGCCTCAGCCGATCAATCTCATCTGTCCGAGTACCAGCATTGCCAATGGCTCATCACGATCCCCGGCGCCGTTGAGTGCGGCGACGTGCCGATCGTCGAAGCCCGCAACCGCCGTCATCGCCAGTCCCCGCTCCGCGGCGGCGAGGGCGGCGTTCTGTGCCGCCGCACCGCACTCTATCCACAGGTAACGCAACCAGCGGCCGGCAGGAGGCTGATCCTCGAAGGGACGGGCCAGCTTCGCGGGCTCGCCCAGGATCGTGATCACCGCCGACGCGTCGGCGATCCATGCCTGCAACCCCAGTGCCGCAGCGGCCATTTCCCCGGCTGTTGACACCATCCCTTCGATCGGAGGCATGTCGACGAGCCGGTCGGCAACAGGGTCGTACTCGCTCAGGCCGGCTCGACGACCTTCGACCGCGAATACCAGGACGCGCAGCTTCAACGGGTAGGCTGCGCCCGCCGATGGACAGGTCCGGCTGCCGTCCTCTCCACGTCGCCCCTGAGCAGCCCAGATAATCTGGTCGAGATCGCCGGCCGCAATGGGTTTGCCGGTCATCGATCGAACGGATCGTCGCGCGCGCAGGGCCTCGTCAAGTCTCATGCACTGGTCTCCTCATGGTTCCGGAGTCGCCGCGGCGAACCCGGTTGCAGTGTGTGACAGCGATACTCTCACCTACAGCAGTATTTCGATCGGCCTCGGCCCGATCGCCAGGCCGGGGCAACTCATTCCTTTTGCAAGCGAGATCCCTTACCGAGCATGCGTGGCCAATCGCTCTCGCGTGGAAGACTCGCATCGATTCTCAGCGCTCCTTCCAGTCCGGGCGACGGAAGTCCTCCATGCCCTTGTTTTCGAGTTCGACGAGTGTGGAATCCGCAACTCCCTCATTGCCGCCGAGGAACAGTAGGTTCAGGTTGGGCATCGCCGTCAGCATGTCGGCATCGGCGATGCGGTTGTCCGCCACGCCGAGCTCTTCCAGGGTCTGCAAGGACTCGATACCTTCGAGTGAGGTGATACCCGTACGCCAGAGGTACAAGGTGCGAAGCCCGCTCACAGAAAATATCTTGCGTGGGTTCGCAGGCAACGGATTTTCCGAAAGGTTGAGCGAGCGAAGGTTCGCTGCCTGCGCAAGAAAATCGAGTCGATGAATTCGGTTTGCCGACAGATCGAGCGTATGCAGCTTGTCGAACGTGGCCTGCAGCGTGATCCTCTCGATATCGTTTCCCGCCAGGTTGAGCACACGGAGTTTGTCGAGTGGCGCAAGCTTGACGGTCGGACCGATCCGGTTGTCGGCGGCCATGAGTGAGCGCAGGCGCGAGTGCCGGGTCACGGGTTCGACGTCGACGATCGAATTGGTGGAAAGATTCAGGCTCGTGAGCCAAGAATACCCTGCCAGTTCGTGGATGTCGCCCAAATCGTTGTCCGACAGGTCGAGCCAGGTCAGCTTCGGCGTGGTGTCGAAGCGCGGCAGCCGAGAGATCCGGTTGGCTTGGAGATCCAGCGCGGGAAGCCGGATCAGCTTGCCGAGCGCAGTAATGTCCACGATGCGGTTGTGGTGCAGGAATAGCCCCGTCAGCCTCGTGAGTGAAGCCAGCGGCATCACGTCGACAATCTCGTTGTGACCTAGCCGCAGTTTGCGCAGATTGCGAAGCTGCTCGATGCCCTCGAGGGACCGAATCCCTTGATGCTCGGCATTCAACTCCTCGATGTCATCGAGGCGGGTCCTGCCGGTTCGTGCGATGGCGTCGACCAGGGCGTCATCCCGAATGGCGTTCAATCCGTGCATGTCTGGATTCTCCCGGAAAGGTTTGCATCAGCGCATTCCCCGAACACGCCAAACTCGACGTCCTCACGCCGCATGTCGCTGCGCCAGCCACGTTCCCGCGAGGATGATCGCGCCGGCACCCACCAGGGTCGCCGTTACCGCTTCGCCGAGAACCACTGCCGCCATGATCAGGCTCGGTACCGGCATACCGAACTGGAGTGAACTCACTCGTGCAGCGCCCCCCTGACTCAGCGCCCAGTACCACAGACCATAGCCGAGCACGGAGGACATCAGCGTCAGGTACACGATGCCGCCCCAGCCCGATGCCGAGACATCTGCCCACTCGGTGTGTGGCGCCAGCAATGCGAAGACCGGCACAAGGATGATGGATGCGCACGCAAGCCCCCAGACCGTGGTCGCCGGGGCACCGATCAGCGGCGTTACCCGGGCACCCGTGACGTAACCCAGCGCGCAGGTGGCGGCACCAGCGACGATGATCAGGTCGCCCACAATTCCGGCTGGATCGAGAGCGAAGCCGCCGTGGCGCTGTGTGATGAGCAGCGTGGAACCGGTCAGCGCTACGACCGCCGCGAACCACCAACGCGCTCGTGGCCAGCGTCGCTCGAAGGCGTGCGCGATCAGGCCAGTGAACACGGGGATGATCGCCATGATCAATGCAGCGTGACTGGCTGTGGTGAAGCCGAGCCCAAACGACAGGAGGATCGGCCAGACGGCGAAGCTCGTGGTTCCCGCGATGACAAGTAGTGCACGCGCTCGCAGCCCCGATGGCAGCCTCAACCGGCTCAACGTGACCACGACGATGGCGATCAGGCCAGCGAGCATGGATCGAAGCACGCCGGCCGTCATTGGGTCGATGTCGGCGATCGCGATCTTAATGGCGATCGGGGTGCCGCTCCAGATCAGTATTGCGCTCGCCGCCGCGATCCAGATCAGGCCGGCCCCAGCCGCTGGTCTGCCGGGCCCGACCCTCAGGGGAGTGCGCCGTACACCGTAATTCAATCCGACCTCCTGTATGTCATTGCTCCACGACGGAATCGTCGAGCATTCATGGTTCATCGGTCAGTGCCGTCGTCGACACCGGAGAGTATCCATGATGTAAGGTTCCTCGCGACGTAAACAGGTACAGATCAGGTCGATTCCGGTCGGATGTAGTCGATGTGGCGCAACCGCGGCACCGACGTGGTCGGGACCGGTCAGTGAGCCACTGAGCCTCTCGATGCCATACCGAGGGCGCAGCATGCCCGCGCTCACGTGCACGCCGCCCGTCTGTGCCCCCCTACCCCGGTAACGAATATCGCACACGGATTCCGTGTCCGCCGTCATGCGCAGTCCCTCCTTCCCCACCGGTCCGCAGAGCAGACGGGTGACAGAGCTCAACCACACAAACTGCCCCCGGACACCCGAGCCCATGCAACAGGCCTCTCATCGAGCGGAGCGCCCCGGCCCAGCCATGTACGCTCCGACAGATAAAAATCAGAGAATTTCTCATTGAAATCATCCGGTACCGATTTTTGCGTGAGCCCGGTGGCGAGCAGGGCCTCCTGCCATTTCTTGAGCCGTGGATAAGCGTCCAGCATGTCATAGCCGCTGTGGTCCTCGACGATTGCCGCCCGATGAAGCAAAGGCAGCCATGCAATATCCACATTGCCAATCATCTCTCCGGAGAAAAACGGACCATTAGTCAGTCGGAGCTCCGTATTCTGAAACAGGGACTCCAGCTTTGACACACACTCATCCAGCGTCTCCTTGTCAGCACTTTGCATTGTGCTGCACTGAACGAGGTAGTTCTTTGAAGCCTGATAGCTCCAGGCGCGGTTTATCGCCCGTTGCTCGGGTGTCAACCCAGCCTGCAGGGGTGGGGTGATTTCATCGATATATTCGACGATCGCGTCGGATTCGAACAGCGCGGTGCCGCTTTCGGTCACCAGAATGGGCACCTGGGCGTTGGGAGATAGATCCAGAAACCACTGTGGCTTGTTGCTCAACTGGATGTATTCCACGTCGTATGACACGGCCTTGGCCTCCAGCATCGCCGTTACGCGCTGCACAAAGGGACAGATCCTGAAGCTCACGATTTTCATCATCTGCTTATCCTTTTCACTGGGTGTACCTGTAAGACGCGAAAATGGCCAAATGGATGCAGTTCGGTGCCCTGGCGATCAACAAATCAAGCGGTAGCAATGTATTATGAAGCGTTGTTTTTATGCGTATACTCGGATATTCCACGCCCCCTGTTTTTATCCCAGGTGACTTGTACCCGGTGCTCGTGTGTCCGCGCTGTCATGGCAGCCTGTTTCAGTAGGTGAGGCCCTGAAGAGGCTATTTCCGCAGCACTCGCAGGTCACTTGCGGGCCGACAGGCACATGCGGGCCTGTGTCGGTTGGCGGATTGAACGCCGCTACAGCTTCTCCACGTTAAGCGGGATCCTCGCATCCCGATCATGAGCGGGCCAGCAGTAACGTCGAATTCGACGCATCGATCGATCACGGATCATCTTGTGATACCGACATCGCAGTTCCGGTTTCATTCAGCGCCTATATCCATGGACAAAGGCCCGGTTAGCCGAATTCCGGTATCATGCTTCACGCGGCATTTGGGCGCTGCGCAATACGAGCGTGGGTAAGCAAATTTGGAAAGTGGTCCTTTTTCAAACGCAACAAACCGGCCATAGCGGACTACAAAGGTGTGGCTGAATGACGATATTCGAAGACGCCGACGCGCAACTGCTGCCGGGGTTCCGGCGGCAAAAGATTTCCGTCGACGGCAATGAGCTAATGGCCCTGATCGGGGGCAGCGGACCGCCCCTGCTCATGTTGCACGGTGATCCGCAAACCCATCTCTGCTGGCACCTGATCGCCCCGCGCCTGACGAACCGCTTCACCGTCGTCTTGACGGATATCCGCGGGCGTGGCGAGAGCCACAAGCCGGGAGTGATTGATGCTGCAAACGCCTATTCGAAGCGGGAAATGGCCGCCGAGCAGGTCGCCGCCATGCGCACGCTCGGATACCGGAAGTTCGCACTGGTCGGTCACGACCGCGGGGCCCGCGTCGCGCGTCGTCTGGCGTTGGACCATCCGGATGTCGTCGAGCGACTGGTCGTGATGGATATCATCCCGGCGAAGGATTTCTATGAGAATCTTGATGCCCGGATCGCGCAGGACTATTTCTACTTCTCGTTCCTGACGCAGGACCACCCGCTGCCCGAACGATTGATCCGGGGCGATGCGGAATCCTTCATGCGCCACATTCTATTCGGCCTGTCGGAACAGCAGGTCGCCTACTCCCCGATCGCCCTTGGGGCCTATCTGGCTGCCAGCACGACTGCGGGAGCCGTCACGGCGATGTGTGAGTGTTTTCGGGCGGGCTATCACATTGATTGGCGCCATGACGAGGCGGATCGCGCCGCCGGGAACCGAATCGATTGTCCGACCCTGGTCATGTGGGGCGAGCAGGGTGTCGTCAGCCGGCACTTCGACGTGCCGGCCATCTGGGAGCCCTGGTGCGCGGCACCATCCTTCGCGCCGATGCCGAGCGGACATTTCATCCCGGAGGAAGCGCCCGACGACTCCTTTGCCGCTATTGACCGTTTCTTGCGGCCGCGGACGCTAGGAACTCATGATGAATGATCTGCAGCCTGATCCAGAGTGGATCACGGAACCATGGCCATGGCAGCCAGGTACCTTTTAGATTCCGCGGCGAATTCCAGGGCGGCTTCGCCCGCCCTCTTGCAATATCCGTACAGAGAACACGGTTCAGACGATATTCATGACCTGCACCGAGACCGGCACACGAGATGGCCGCAAGCACAACCCATACCTCCCCGTCGTCCCTGTCGCGGACGAAGTGTCCGTTTGTTTTTGGCCGTCTTCTTGTTCGCGCCGGCCATTTGGCCAGTCAATCGCGATCCTCCGGCGGCCCTGCTCTTCGATGCTATCAGCCTTCCGGACGCTTACGCCGGATTTCGATCCGACGGCCTCATAGGCGGATTCCCCGAGACGCCTGATCCGGTTGATCGCCGAGGCGTGCCCCGGCGTCTTCGATGCTCGCCGTAATCGGGAGCGGCTGGCCGTGGAAGCGAGCATCGGCCATGATGACGGACCCGGATCGTGGCGAGACAACAGCATGACAAATCCGCAGGCACTCCGATGCGCTCTACCGGAGCCCCTCGCGCGGGCCTCCGAGGGTATGCGCGAAGCGCTCTTGAGCCACTTTGTGACGCGCACGGCAGCCAAGGATGAGGCCTTGGTCCATGAAGGCGAAATGTGGCGTACGATCACCTTTATCGAATCGGGCGCGCTGCGCCTGTTCTACAGCGACGCGGAGGGTCGTGATTTCAACAAGGGGTTCTTCCTAGATGGGCAGTTCCTGCTGCCCATGGCGCCCAGTGCGCGCCGTGCGCCGAGCCTGTTCACCGTGACCGCACTGGAACCGTGTACGTTGTGGCTGGCCGATTACTGGGCTTGCCGCCGCCAGCTCGAGGATGCCGGCCTCTGGTCGGAGTTCGCCCTGCCCTTCGCCGAGTGGCTGGCCGACGAAAAATTCCGCCGTGAGTACGAGTTCCTGGTCTATGGTCCGCGCGAGCGCTACCGGCGCTTCGTGAATCAGTACCCCCATCTGGTCGCACGTTTCCCCGACTACCACCTGGCGTCCTACCTCGGCATGACCGCCGTTTCCTACTCCCGCATCAAGCGCGCGGAGGTTCTTAACACGCGTAAATGAGCCCGGCTCTTGCGGCTGGTAGCTTGCCGGTGCAATCCAGCTTCCAAGGGAGTAACCGGCATGCAAGAACTATCAGGCAAGACCGCCGTCGTCACAGGCGGTGGACGGGGAATCGGCCGCGGAATTGCAGAGGCGTTCGCCGCGTGCGGGGCGCGCGTGGTGATTGTTGGTCGCCGCGCCAGCACCGAGGCCCGTCCGGACTGGTCGACCATCGATGCGGACCTGACCGTCGCCGAAGGTTGTCGCGCCGTGGCCGAACACGAATCCATCGCGGGCGGCGTCGACGTCCTGGTCAACAACGCGGGCCTGGCGCGTTTCCTGCCGCTGGCCGAGACGGACGAGGATGCCCTGGCCGCGCACGTGGACATCAACCTGCTCGCGCCATTCCGCCTGTCCCGCGCATTGCTCGAGGGGTTGCGCGCGCGCCGGGGCAACATCATCAATATCTCGTCCTATTTCGCCCGGCGGATGCTGGCGAACCGGCCCTCGGCGGCCTACTCGATGACCAAGGGCGGGCTGGACGCGCTTACCCGGTCCCTGGCTTTCGAACTGGGCCCTGAAGGCATACGGGTGAACGCGATCGCACCGGGTACGGTTGATACGCCGTTGTTCCGCGAGAATCTCGCCGCGCTGTCGGACGACGCGCGCGCATCGTTCGAACGCGGCATTCCCGCGCTCTATCCAATCGGACGCCTTGGCCAACCCGCCGATATCGCCTCGGTGGCGACCTTCCTCGCCTCCGAACAGGCGGCGTGGATGACGGGTACGGTCGTGTCGGTCGACGGCGGTCTCACGACCCACTGAAGCGGAGGTTCGGAATGAGCGATCGAGTCGTCAGGCAAGTCGTGCTGGAGGCATGCGGTGATCCCGAGGCGGCGCGCGCGGCTCTGGCGGAGCTCGTGGGCCATACTCGGCAAGAGCCCGGGGCTCTGCTGTTCGCCGTCCACGAGTTCGCGGAGCAGCCCGGGCGGTTCGTGCTCTGGGAGGACTTCGTCGATCGCACCGCCTTCGACGCGCATATGGCCAAGGACTACACCCGCGCATTCTTTGCCCGCCGGATCGTACAACCGGTTTCGGGGGAGGATCTGACACCGTTGGTCCAGGCCCCCTTGCGCAAGCCTGCATATCGGAGTGACCGGACGGGCTCGAGGGACCAGGTATAAGTCCCTGAGCACCGATGCCTTTCGCCGGTGCGGGCGATCAAGTGGGTGGATCGTTGGAGTCGGAGTGTCTGCGGCCGGGTTGGGAGTCAGGAAGTCGATGCCCACCTGATATTCATGTTTCGCACCATCGTAAAGGGGCAGTACCGCTGAAGCTGAGCCGCGCGCTTTAGCGCGTCGGCTCCGGCGCCCTTTCTGGGCGCGGTTCGGAGCGCTGGAGACATCATATGATAATCGGGTGACAGTAATCGGAATTCATGCGAATTACGGTTACTGCCATCCGACCCGATGCCCTTATTTCGACGACTCGCGTACCGCCGGTCTGGTCTCCGCGGATCGTGAATGGACAGCCGTAACGGAGACCGCGCGGTGACGCGCACCGAGTACCAGCAGCGCGGCGCCTACGAGCAGGATACTGGCCACGAGCGTCACCGCGTCGAAACCCATTCGCGCGTATGCAACGCCGAGCACCAGCGGCCCCGAGAAGACCGACAGATAGGTCGCCGAGCTATGGAGCCCGAGGATGGCGCCGCGTGCCTCCGGGCGCCGACTGGACAGCAGCAGCACGAGAATGTTCAGACCGAGGTGATTGGCCATCCCCCAGATCGTGGCGATACCGATGGCACCGGCGAGGGTTGCCGTGGCCGGTGACATCACAAGGTAGATGAGCGCCAGACAGGCGAGCACACCCGGGAACACCCGCGCGGGCCCCACGCGGTCGACCCGACGCCCGAGGAAACCGGCGAGCCCAAATCCCGTGCCGTATCCGAGCACGACCAAGCCGGCAGTGCCTGCGCCCACCCCGGTCACGTGTCGGACGTGATCGCCCAGGAACGCATAGGTCCCGTAGAAGGCCGTCATGTAGCAAAGGCAGACGATAAGGAGTCGCGCTACCCCGGGGATGCGAAATGCCCGCACCGGCGCGATGAGTGGTTCGTCCGGGCGCGTCTGCGTAGCCCGTGGAAGCCGGAGGAAGCCGGCGGCGGCGCAGGCGGCCAGTGCCGCCAGCGCCAGATACGTGACACGCCAGTCCAGATGCTCGGTCAGCAGCGCGGAGATCGGCACGCCGGCCACCAGCGAGAGCGCCCAACCGTTGAGCACGCGTCCGAGCAGGTGCGCGTCCTGGCCCGGAGGCGCGGCCGCAATGGCGGTGGCGTAAATGGCCGGCAGCATCACGCCGGCAGCGAGGCCCGCCAGGGCTTGGCACAGCGCCAGCGCTTGCCAGGACTGCCCCGCCGCACTGCCGAGCAGCGCCATCGCCATCACGGCTGCACTGGTGACGAGCATGGGGCGAGCGCCCAGGCGATCGATCCGCCCTGCGAACAGGAACGCGGAAACCGCGGTCGCCGCACCGTAGGCGGAAATCACGCGGGCGACGACGACTGGTTTTGTCTGCAGGGCGTGCGCCACGTCAGTCAGGATCGGGCTCAGGAGGAAGGAGTTCGAGCCGATGACCATGATCCCGAGTACGAGCAATGCGGTGAACCCCGGTGTTGAATAACGCTCGATCATGGGCGATTTTTTCCTTATCATGTGCGTGTTATTGGATTATTCATCGAATCCATAGACCCGTACAGCGTTTGGATGCCTCATGGAGAAAGAAACGAATAGGGTTCGGGCGAACGGCGCGGGTGCGGTCGCACTCGATGCCATCGACCGAAGGATATTAAGATACCTGGCCGAAGATGCGACTCGGCCCTACGCGGAGCTTGGAAAGCTCGTGCACCTCTCGCCGCCCGCCGTGCACGAGCGCGTTAAGCGACTGCGACGCGACGGCATCATCACCGCCACGGTAGCGCGGATCGACGGGGCCAGCATCGGTTGTCCACTGCTGGCCTTCATCCACGTGGAGACGGCGGGCTGGGGCCTGTCCGCGCCGGTTCTCGCGCTGCGTGAATTCGCGGACGTCGAGGAAATCCACACTGTCACCGGCGACACCTGCCTAGTCCTCAAGGTGCGCACGCGTGACACGGGCGGGCTGGAACAGTTGCTGGAGCGGATCTACGCCATCGAGGGCGTCCGCGCCACCCGCAGTTTCGTGGCACTCAACACCTACCTTGAACGCGGTCCATACCCCGAACAGTATTGATGCAACAAAGGAATCTGTTCTGATCCAAATGGCACTTACTTAAGCCAGAAACGGCATGCGCCCATCTCGCGTCACCGGCTACCAGGTAGCCCGGATGCAGCCCGAAGCGCGAAATCCGGAGCATTGGTCGAGGCACTCCCCGGCTTCCGCTATGCTCCATCTGGCTGCCCGGGCCTAAAGTGCCATTCGGGTAAGGGGGCGTTTGTCCGAAACACGCCTTCAGACTCCATTATTGATTAATTCCTGATCAAGCGGTCGCACACACCCGGTGAACGAGCGACAATGGACCAGTGCCGGCAAAGCAGTGCAATATCCGATGATCGGGTGACAGTAACCGTAATTCGCATGAATCCCGGTTACTGTCACCCGATTATTTGGATACGGTTGGGGCGCTACTGACATCAAGGCGCTTCAAGGTACACGTTGCCACTGTCGTCGAGTTTCCAGAACGGGTTGTAAGCAACCTCCCAAAGGTGGCCGTCGGGATCCGAAAAATAGCCTGAGTAGCCACCCCAGAAGACGGCCTGTGCCGCTTTGTTGATCGTGGCGCCGGCGCCTTCGGCGCGAAGAAGGATTTCATCGACTTCTTCCCGCGAGCGTGTGCAATACGCGAGTGTAATACCCGCAAAGCCGTTTTCAGTGCTCGAAACCTGTGCGTCCTCGGCCAAAGCATCTCGAGGGTAAAGCGCCAGGATCAGACCGTTGAGTTGAAAAAATCTGATCTGTCCCTCCGCGCTACCAAGGGTCCAGCCGAGACCTCGCTCGTAGAACTCCTGCGAGCGATCCAGGTCGAATACGCCAATCGTAACGACACTCATGCGTTGTTCCACGGTCTCATGTCCCTTCAACAGTTCGTATTGCAGCCCAACCTAAGATTAGACGGCCTTTTGGCAACCACTCGGATTGAAGACACGCCTTTTTGACGGCGGATTGCTCTTCAACTTCGAGGTCGGGCGCCGCGGACGGACGACCAATTCACCCCCACAGTTTGGGCAGGTTCCGCCCAGCACGCCATCAGCACACGAAGCGCAGAATGTGCACTCGAATGAACAGATCCGCGCCTCTGATGATTCGGGGGGAAGATCCTTGTCACAGCACTCGCAACCCGGTCTTAGTTCCAACATGAGTCACCTCTGCTGATAATGCGTAACGATCGTGCCAAGCAGCGCGCGTCAAGCGCGTCCGGCGGAAGCCCGACAGGGCCAAGCGTCTTTGAGCGGCTTGTCAGGCGCTATCGGTTGCGATGTTCTTCTCATAAAGGAATAGTGCCTTTCCCTCATGCCTCGCTTTCTGGAACCTGCGGTAACCCAGTTTCTCGTAGATGTGTTGCCCCTTGTGATTGTGTTCGAAGACATCCAGCCAAACACGAGTCCGGCCCAGATTCGTGAAACAGAAATCCTCCATGATCTTGATTGCTGCCTGACCGATCCCCTGCCCTTCGGTGGAGACTACGACGCGCCGGAACTCAACGCTTCGATCATCGGGCTCCAATGCAAGGATCAGGAAACCCACCGTCTTGAACTTCTCCTGGATCTTGAGATAGACCAGATTGGGATCCTGAATGCTTTCCCGGTGGTCAGACGATGTGTAAGGAATGATGTACTCCCGGGTGTCCGGTTCCTGCTCCATGGCTGCAAATTCCGCGGCGTCTTCGGTCGAGGCCGGAATCAGGCGAATTGAGGCTGGTGTATTCATGGCGCCTGACTGTCATCTGATTGAATGCGAAATGCCTGCCACAACTGCCCGTTACTGAACGACGAAACTTCGCCTCGCAGGCCCGTCGCGGCCTCCTTGGTCACCGCCGGAATGGTGGCGAGGCTGATACCGGCGGCGAGAGTCGCAAGCGCGGTCGTGGCCCAAAGGCTCTCGCGCCAGCCGAAATGCGCGCCGATCACGTTACCCATGGGCAGACCGACAACTGCGCCCACCATAATGCCGCGCAAGAAAATCGATGTCGACCAGCCCCGACGCTCGAATTGACTGTGGATCAGATTGTGATCCTGTTTGTGCGATTTCGGTTGCATTCGGCGCGCTTCGTCATGCACGGATTCCCTGTTGCCCGTGTGCTGAGCATCATGACGCACCGGGCGCTCCGACGCTGCGGAATGCAACCGGAAACGGGTGGAGTCATGGAATATCTGATCGGCATCATGATCGGCACGGCAATCTCCCTGTTGGGCGCCTTCACGGGGTTCGATCGCGACAGATCCTTCTACCCCACCGTGCTGATTGTGATCTCCACCTACTATGTCCTCTTCGCGGTCCGGGAGGCGTCGCCGGAGATCCTGGTCACGGAACTCGCAATTGCCGGGGGCTTTCTCGTCGCAGCGATCATCGGCTTCAGGACGAGCCTCTGGCTGGTCGTCGCGGGCCTGGTGACGCACGGCCTCTTTGACCATTTCCACCACCTCCTCGCGGATCACTCCGGGGTCCCCGATTGGTGGCCGGGTTTTTGCCTGACCGTCGATCTCACGCTGGGAATCCGGTTCGCCGCCCTGCTGCTGAAACGCCCGTACCCGGACCTGTACTCGATCCCCCGATAGCCCGGGACAGCTGTCTAGGAATGGTTCAGCCTGCGTGCCCGGCCTTAGGCGCTTGCGGATGGTCACGGATACGGCGTAGAGCCGGGATGTACGCAACGAGGCGCGCGAGCTGTCGGTCGAGTCCCGTGCGACCACAACGCTCCGCGAGAGAAACGCTTTTGACCGTCACAGTATCGATACAGGAGCAAGGCGCATGATGAACCCTCTTACTCCGGAAAACTCCCTCATCGGCGGATACCGTATTGCCCACGGGACACACGGTGCAGGAGTTCCTCTGGTACTGATTCACGGTACCCCGTCGTTCTCATTCGTTTGGCGTAATGTCGTCCCCCGTCTCGTCAAGGCCGGACTGCATGTTCACGTTTTCGATCTGCTGGGCTACGGGCATTCCGAGCGCCCGCGGGATCCTGCCGTGGACACGTCGGTCGCCGGTCAGACAACCGTTCTTCGGCAACTGTTCGACCACTGGGAACTTGCGTCCGCCCATTTTGTTGCCCATGACATCGGCGGTGCCGTGGCCCAGCGATTCACCCTGAATCATCCCCGCCGGGTACGTACGCTCTCATTGATCGATACGGTGAGCTTCGACAGCTGGCCGTCGGCACGCACGAGAGAACAGATGAAGGCCGGCCTGGACAAGCTGATCAGGGCGCCCGATGCAGAGCATCGCGCGCATTTCCGGGACTGGATCCGGACGACCGTCGCCGATCCGGACGGCATGGCCGAGGAGGTGCTTGCGGCGTACATCGACATGATCGCCGGTCCGGTCGGGCAGTCGAGTTTCTTCCAGCACCAGGTGGCCCATTACGACCCGCGCTACACGCAGGAACTGACGGATCGCCTGGCTGAACTCGGCGAACGCCCGGTGCAGCTTATCTGGGGTGCGGAGGATCGGTGGCAGGTGGTGGACTGGGCATACCGGCTGCGTGCCTGCATTCCCGGATCACGGCTGCATGTGCTGGAGCGATGCGGCCATTTCGCGATGGAGGACCGTCCGGAGGAAATTGTCCGGCTGGTATCCGCGTTTACCACCGAACCCGCCGCGTAACAGGACGACGGGACCATTGCCGGGACGTGTGGCATTGCACTCACCGGTGCGGCCTCCCAGAGCCTGCGTGTCGAGGGCGATGTGCGCCGGCCCCTGGGGCGTCTCTCGGAGAGCGTTTTCTACGAACTGGCCCTTGTGCACGCCAAGCCCGGAACAACGCCGGCCGTGACGGTCTTCCGCGCTTGCGTCCATTGGTGCAGCGAGGGCCGGTTGCCGCCGGCGTCACCTTTCATCTCGTGCGGCGAGCTCATGGTGACCCGGACCCTACCCCAAAATGGTGTATGAGATCGGGTGAACGCGTGACGACGACCACCGGAAAGATGAGCTCCACCGGCCGCGCCGTGACACTTAACTGAAGTGATCGCACCGCTTGCACGGTTGCGCCCGTCGGGTCGAGAAACGTCGGGACGCAGCCAGGCTAGACGAGACGAACCGTCTCGTCTAGTATAAAGGCATGATCGAAGAAGAAGCACGCAATGAGCGGCGGTCCACCCGCAAGCATCGGGACATCCTCGAGGCCGCTGCGCGTCTTGCGGATCGTGAGGGGTACGCGGCCGTGTCCATCGAGGGGATCGCCAGTGAGGCGGGCGTCGGCAAGCAGACCATCTACCGGTGGTGGCCCTCGAAGGCCGCGCTGTACGTGGAGGTCTACTCGGAGCTCGTACCCCGCTCCGTCCTCGCCACAGGCAGCGCGCGTGGCGTGGCCGGGCTCGCCGTGCTGCTGACCCAGCTCTTCTGCCTCTACCGGGAGACGCCCGCCGGTCGGATCCTCTGCGGCCTGCTCGGCGCCGCCAGCTCGGATGAGTCGGCGCGCCACGCGATTCAGCAAGGGCTGGTACTGGGCCGAGCCGACATCATCGAGCGAACGTTGCGCGACCAGCTCACGGAGCCCGCTGAGAGAGCGGTCGTCAACGAGATCGTCGTTGCCGTTGTCTGGAAGCGGCTGATCTCGAACCCGGAGAGCCTTGACAGCAGGTTCGCCGAAAAGCTGGCCCACATCGCCGTGCGGGCGGCCAAAGGGGGCGCCACATGACCGATGGCATTGCCTTGCATGGTGGCTACAGCCCGGGCGTGATCGCTGCCGTCATCGCGCTGCACATGGACTACTACGCGCCCGCCTGGGGATTCGGGGTCAAGTTCGAGACCAAGCTCGCTCGCGAGATGGGAGAGTTCCACGATCGGCTCAACCCGGCACGAGACCTGTTTCTTACCGCCCTGAATCCTGAGGGCGCCGTCCTTGGATCGATCACGATCGACGGGGTTCTCGCGGACACCGAAGGCGCGCATCTGCGGTGGTTCATCGTCGACCGGCACGTTACGGGGTCGGGCATCGGCAAGACGCTCATGAGCGAGGCCTGCCGCTTTCTGGACGAACACGGCTACCGGCGGACCTACCTGACCACGTTCCGCGGGCTCGAAGCGGCACGCGCTCTCTACGAGCGCTTCGGTTTCCGACTGGTCGAGGAGCTGGACGAAGATCCGTGGTCCGGCAGCGTGGGCGTGCAGCGATTCGAACGGCGCACACGGTAGCGCGACCGACCGGTGCGAAACCGGATTCGGATCAACACGTGCTCAGCAGCCCCTGCACGGAGAGACGTTGGGCTCGTAATCGTGAATGCGGCCCGTGTGATCCTGCTCGACGGTACAGCAATCGGTGAGCATCTTCCGCAGGCGAGCGCGGCCGCGCTGCACGCGTGACTTGGCGCCCGGCAGAGACACGTGCTGACGCTCGGCGACCTCCTTCTGCGTCCAACCCTCGACCTCGGACAGATATACCGCCTCGCGATAGGGTTCGGGCAGGCGCTCGATCATGGGGCGCAGGCACTGAGCAAGCTCGCGCACCGCGAGCTCGGAACGCTCCGGCTCCGGTGCGGACAGTCCGTCCGGCAGAACCTCCATGGGGCGGCGCGCCCGGAAGTGGTCCGCGATCGCGCCACGCGTGACCTTGTACAGCCAGGCGCGGGGATTCGCGGGAAAATCCGGGTTGCGGTGCATGCGCAGGAATACCTCCTGGAGCAGGTCCTCCGCGGTTTCGTCATCGTCGACGTACCGGCGAATGAAACCGAGGAGCTGACGGCGGTACGCCGCCCACAGCGATTCGATTCGACGGGATCGGCCCGGAGTCGTAATGGACCCCGGGGCTGATTCCGGTGTGGAGCGAGGCTCAGTCATGCTGGGGCATTGTAGACGGTTTCACCGCGTTCTCATCGCCGCAACGGCCATCAGCCGAGCAGCCGCATCCCGACGTTCCGGACACTGCAACGCGGCTGCAGGATTCCCGTAGCGCCGCGCGGATCTCGTCCGCGCTTCCAAGTTCAGTCATCGCAATAATCGTCCACGCGTTTTCCCGGAGCAATGCCGCTCCCCGACATGAAGACGGCATCCCGGGCAAAAGGATGCAATCGGCATGTTCCGGACATACCCGGAAGTGGCGGATTCTGGCCTGGGGACGCGAGTCCTCCCGTGGTGACCGGCCGTGCGGCGTACATGAGTTCGAACCCATCCCGAGGGCTGCCAGGTGGGGATAGTCATGCCGTCCTACGCTGCCGTACGCCGGTTCAGCGCCGTGACGGTCGCGATCACGATGACCGCGCCGACCAACTGCCGGGGAGCGAGCGACTGCTCGAGAACGACCAGGCCGAACGCGGCGGCCGTGATCGGTTCAGCCATGCCCAGCAGGGCTGCCGCCCCGGCGGGGCTTTGCCGCAGTCCGACGATATAGCACAGGAACGAGATTCCGCCGCCGAGAACACCCAGGACAAGTATGAGGCCGACATCGGAGGAATCCATGACACCCGGCCACACGCCCTGCCCGGCCAGGGCCAGGAGCAGCAATGTCTCGACCGTGAAGGCCGCGGCCATGATTGCCTGCGTGCTGCCATGAGCCGCGGCCTGTCGGAAGCCGAAGATGAAGACCGCATAGCACAGGCCGGAGAGCAGCCCGATTCCGATCACGGCGGCGCTCAGCCCGGTCGCGGCCTGTGAGAAGAAGCCGGAGAGCAGCGCGACGCCGATCATGACCAGCGTGAGGCCGACCACCCTGCCCGCCGTGAGGCGTTGGCGCCCGGAGAGGAACTCCGCGAGGAAGACGAAGACCGGTGCGGAGTACAGCAGCGTCGCGGCCACGGCCACGCTGCCGGTGCGCATTCCGGCGAAGTAGAAGCAGAAGGCCCCGGCAACGCCCGCACCCGCCAACGCCGACCACGCCCAGAGCTGCCGGGATCCGAAGCCTATCCGGCCGTTGGAAGCGAGCAGCCAGAAAGCCGCGAAGACCAGGGTGAGCGCGCCCCGGTAGAAGGACACGACGATGGGATCCCAGCCGCGTTCGATGAGGACGCCACCGATCCCGCCGGCCAATCCCCAGCAGGTCGCGGCGACGAGGATGAGCAGGGTGCCGGCGGCGCGGCGCTGGTCCAGGGTTGATGTGGTCAAGGCTCGCTCCAACAAGTAGACCGATCGTCTAATTTTCGGTTGATCCAATACCCCGGCAACGACGGCGGCTTTCAGGCCGTCATTTCAGTTGCCGAGCAAACGCTTCAGGGATACTTCGCGAAACCGCGCCAAGGGAGTCATGGAGGCCTGCGACTTCGCGCGCATGAGGGCGCCCTCGTAGGCCTCGATGATGAGCGCCGCGATCTCGTCGGGGTCGGCGTCCGCCGGCAGCTCGCCGGTCCGGCGTGCCGATTCGAGCACCTCGACCATGTCCTCCTGCCATTCCCCGAAAGCGGTCTCGATGGCGCGCCGAAGGGCGTTGCTGCGCGACGCCATGAGCTGGGACAGGTTCCCCAGCAGACAGCCGCCCATCCCCTCCTGTGCCATGACATCCTGTTCGAGCTCGAGGAAATGCGCGTGCAGTCGCTCGAGGGGCTCGAGGTCGGCCCGCGCGAAGGTCGCCTTGCGAACCGCGCGCCACTGTTCGGAATAGGCGTTCACGATGGCGCAGCCGAATGCCTCCTTGCTGTCGAAGTAGTGGTAGAAAGAACCCTTCGGCACGCCGATCCGCTTGAGCACCCCGGCAATGCCGACGCTGTCATAGCCGCCGAGGAGCATCTCGCGCATGCCTGCGGAAATCAGTTCTGAGCGTGTGTCATCGTATGCCATGCGCATAGAATAGACCGGTCGTCTACTATGTGCAAGCCCCACCGGC
This sequence comes from Gammaproteobacteria bacterium, assembly GCA_034520625.1. Taxonomy (GTDB): domain Bacteria; phylum Pseudomonadota; class Gammaproteobacteria; order Arenicellales; family JAANXG01; genus JAANXG01. The sequence continues at coordinate 365,227 of JAXHNI010000007.1, forward strand.
AGGATTGCCCCACACGGGGGTCGCGGGCGTCACCCGCGCCTCGCCGAGCCTCATGCCCCAACATCCCGAACCCTAGCGTCACGCGGCGTATGCCATAGGCATGCCTGCAATCCACCTCACGGAAGATTCGCCGATGCGCAAGTACACCCGCTGCACCACCCTACCCTGATCGTGGGGGCCTTCCTGCTCGGCTCGGGCGCTGTGTTTGCCACCCCGGAGCCCGCGTTTTACGAATGGGTGTCGATCCTGGCTCTCCGGGACCATGCGTACGGCCCGCTCACGGTCCTCGCGGGAGCACTGCTTCGTCGTCTTCATGGCTCGATCCGCGCAAGGGATCGACCCTCCTGGAATCCCGGGGCGGTTCAGACTTCGGCTCGGTACTCCGATGTACGCGGCTGGTGATCGCGGCCGCCCAGAACGCGAGCGTGAGGACGGCACTGCCGACAACCAGTGCCAGCAGCACCGCGGAATAGTCCTGCGTCATCCCCCACAGCGCTGCCGCCGCGGTCGGCGCAGCGGCCTTCGTGATCATGGCGGGCGTGACGAGGCTGCCCGTCACCCGGCCGTAGGCGTGTTCGGTCAGCAGCGCGGGGACCGACATACCCCGGATAATCGTCATCACGCCGTTGGCGCCGCCGTAGAGGATTGCGAGGCCAGCAAACAGAACGACCTCCGGTGGCGCGACGGCGAGGCCGATGAACACCAGCAGCGTCAGCGCCGAAGCTCCGACGCCCAGTGCCGCGATGGATGGCCCCCGCGGAAGGAGATGCAGCGCGAAACGCCCGGCCACCTGGGCAGGGCCGATCAGCGCGAGGATGGTCACCACGCCCGCCGCGCCCAACCCTCGCTCCTGGAACAGCGGATAGGCGTGGTAGGTGAACGTGGAGGCTACGGCTGCCTGCGCGACGAACGCCACGAACAGCGCCCAGTAGGTGGGCTGGATCGCCGCCCAGCGAATTGGCGACGCGGCACTCGCGGGCACGGCCGTGTGTGAGGTCGGCGGAGCGGCCCAATCCCGCGTGGCGCGGATGGCGTAGGCATTGAGCGGGGCGCACACGCCGAGGGGCACCAGAGCGAGCATTGCCAGGCAAGTTCTCCAGTCCCAGTAGCCCAGGAGCAGCTCGATCGATGGCACGAAGACCGTGCTGGCGAAGCCGCCCCAGAGCGTGAGCATGGTGATGCCCCGGCGCGCCGCACCGGGGCCCGTACGGCGTGTGACAACCGCAAACGCGGCCTCGTAGAGCGTCGCCGCGGAGGCGACGCCGAGGCAGGCGAAAACCGCGTAGAAGCCTGCAAGTGTCTCCACCCGCGACCAGGCGATCAGCAACAGGCCGGCGGCCAGCGCCCCGAGCGTCATTACCGTGCGCCCGTGGCCACGGTCGATGGCCGTACCCACGGGCACCGCGCTCACCCCCGCGATCACCAGCATCAGCGTCGGGGCGAAGTAGAGCTGGGCCTTGCTCCAGCCGAGATCCGCACCCATCGCCGCGGCGACCTGGGGGAAGCTGTAGTACAGCGTCCCCCAGGCGCAGATCTGGCCGATCCCGAGTGCCGTGATGAACCAGCGCATACGGCTGTCTCCGGTGTCAGCCGCAGCAGCGGGCCGCCGGCTTCGGTGCGGCTGCAGTCGAGGCATTGGCGGCGGGTTTGGAACTGCAGCAGCTCCCCCCGGCCGACGGCGCGCTGCAGACGCCCGTCTCCGGCAACTCCAGGCGGACCTCCCGGGCGGCGGCATGGTCGCCGGCAAGCTCCGCGACGATGGAGCGCACCTGCTCGTAGCCGGTTGGCATCAGAAACGTGGGCGCCCGGCCGTAGGACTTCATCCCGGCGATATAGAAGCCGGGCTCGGGATGGCTGAGCTCGCCCGCGCCGTGCGGCGGCACGGTGCCGCAGCTGTGGACGTTGGGGTCGATGAGCGGGGCGAGCTCGGGCGGTGCCTCCATGACCGGATCGAGCCTCACGCGCAGCTCCCGGAGCATCGCGGTGTCCGGGCGAAAGCCGGTGCAGCCGACGACACGCTCGACCTCGAGCGACTCTCGCTGGCCCGCATGAACGCCGTCGACGAGCAGGCCGTCCTGCGTGCGCGAGAGAGCGGTGACAGCAAACGGCGCAAGGCGCTGGAGATCGCCGCGCTCCACGGCGTGCGCTGCCGTGAGGCCGAGCCGCCCGCGCGCCGGGAGCTCGTCGTTGCTCCCGCCGCCGACGACGCGCTCCAGCCCGGCACGGCGTAGTGCCCAGAGCACCTGTGTCTGCGGCTCTTCCTCGCGCAGGCGCAGGAGGTCGAGCACCACGTTCACGGCGGAGTGCCCGCCGCCGACGACCAGCACGCGACGGCCGGCGTAATGCTCGCGCTCGCGCCCGAGGATATCCGGGATGCCGTAGGCGAGCCGGTCGCCTGCCTCTGTTTCGCCGGGCACCGGGATGCCCGAGATGCCCAGCGGCGAGGGCTGACACCACGTGCCGGAGGCGTCGATGACCGCGCGTGCCAGCGTCTGTCGATTCGCCCCGTTGCCGTCCTGCCAGTGGATGGCGAAGGACCGGTCCTCGCGCCCCGGTGTCTGTACCTTACCGATACCCTCCCGGGTAACGTCGGTGACCCGGGCCTGCGTATGCAGACCACGCCGGATGGCCGGCAACTGAGCCAACGGCTCGAGGTACTGCTCCGCGAGCTCCGCTCCCGTCGGCAGGTAATCGAGGTCGGGCGCCTTCCAGTCGGCGCGGAGGAGCATGCCTTCGGCGCTGGCATCGATCAGGTAGCGCCAGGGCGTGAACACGCGGACATGGCCCCACTCTTTGACCGCGGTGGCCGGGCCGGCGCCGCGCTCAAAGATGATTGGCGTAAGCCCGCGCTCGACGACGTGTGCCGCGGCGGCGAGGCCGACGGGGCCGGCGCCGATGATGGCGATGGGGTGATGTGAGTTCATGGATTACCTCGTTTCAGGTGTTTTCTCGGCAAAGAGATCCGAGCCATTGCCGCAACAGCCGCCGACCGAGCAGCCGCAACCGGCCATCGCACTCTCGGCAACACGTCCGTAGATCTCCCGTACCGCTTCGCGAACCTCCTCGGCGGTTCCGGTTGCACTCATCGCAATGGCCCTCCAGCAGATTTTTCGAAAGCGTTGCCGCTCTCGAACCTGAAGACGCGAGAACCGTGAAAGGGATGCAACAGGGACATTCGACATGAGAGTGGCAGTCCCCGGTCGAGCCAGCCCCCCCGACGAACAAGATCGAGGATGATCGCCAGGGCGCGATACTGAACACGGCCGTACCGCCCTACGCCTGCGAACGCCGATTCAGCACCGTGGCGGTCGCGATCACGATGACCGCGCCGAGCAACTGCCGGGGACCGCTTCGCTGGTGTCATGACTCCATCCACTCAGGACCTGGAGCGTCCGTGAATTCCGGCGCGGTTCACTCGCAGGTCGAGAGCGCCAGACTCTCAAGGCTTGAGTTCGGCATCACCGTCGATGAAGCCCTCGATGAGTCTCGCCAGCGCGTCAGGGCTCTCCATTGGCATCAGGTGCCCACCAGGCAACATGGCAAACCGAGCCCCGGGAATCGCGCGAGCGATCGCCCGAGCATGCTCGGCCGGGACCATGCAATCCTGCTCCGAGCCGATCACCAGAGTACGCGAACGGATGTCAGCCAATTCCGCCCGGATATCGAGATCAAGGTCCAATTGAATCTGGCGCACCAGTCCACTCGGGTCGGTTGTGCGAGCAGTCTCGGCCACGAAGGCTTCGAGCTGCTCTCGGGTGAAAAGCGAAAGCGCCTGTGGGCAAAACTCGGTGAGCAAACCAAGCCGGGCGAGCGCTTCCGTATCTCTGGTAGCAAGATCCCGCCAGTGCTCAAACTGAAAGCGCAGACGCGTGTCCTCCGCGCATGCGAATCCATTGATCAAGACCAGGCTGCGGACACGCTCGGGCTCGCGCGCGGCGATGTGCGCTGCAACACCCACACCCAGCGAGAAACCCACGAGATCGAATGAGCTGCCACCAGCCGCCAACGCCGCGGCTGTCACCTGTTGAGCCAGGAATTCGGTGGTCAGGCGTCTGCCGTCATCCACCGTCTGGCCCGAGCCCGAGTAGTTCGGTCGCACGACGCGACGCTCCTTGCGCAGCGCCCCGACCAGTGAATCCCAGTTGGCGGTCGCGCTTCCGCCGGTTCCATGCACCAGGACCAGCGGCCTTCCCTGGCCTTCTGCAAGATACTCCACGTGAGTCTGATCAACTTCAACGAACATCATTCTGCTCTCAGAGGTGGCCGTCAGGAGGGATGATGCTAAACTCTGACAGCGCTGTGAGAGTCAAGGAGTTCGGTCGATGAAGATTGGCAAGCTCGCGGAGCGCACTGGCGTGAGCGTGCGTACGCTCCGCTACTACGAGGCTCAAGGTCTCCTGACCCCCCACCGACGGGCGAGTGGGTATCGCGACTACACCGACGAAGACGAGCGGATCGTCAAGCGCATTCGGGCGCTGAGCGCGGCAGGGCTCAAGCTCGAGATCATCGCGGAGCTCCTGCCCTGCGTGCGATCCGATGCCATCGACTTCGAGCCATGTGAACAACTGCGGATGCTTTTACACGAGGAAACGGAGGCGCTGGCGAAGCGGATCGAAACACTCAAGGCGAGTCATGCGCTGCTGAGCGCACACCTGGACGCCGCAAAGTAGGCGAGCGCAGGTTACGGCAACAACATACCGCTACGAGGCGGCAACAGGCCCGCCTGCGTGGCTACGACACCGGGCGCTTGTCCGTCAACACGAAGATGGACCGCTGCCTCGTCTGCGACCGCGGGGGCCACCCTGCACCCAGGCGCTTCGGGCGCGGTTGTCAGCGCTTTGAATCATTCACACCCTGCTCTGCCTGACGCTTCGATCATGGCTTCTTGATTCCCGGGATGTCGCCAATCTGCTCGGTCAGAAAGTCGACCAGCAGGCGCACGCGGGCAATAGCGGCGCGCTCCGGGACAATCAGCATGCTCAAGGCCACCGCAGGCAGCGAATGATCGGGCAATACCGTCTCGAGCCGACCCGCGGACAAGAGGTCGTCGACGAGCCATTGATGAGCGGGTCCGATGCCGCGCCCGGCGACAAAGGCTTCACGTGCGGCAAGACCGTGATCAACCAGAAATCGACCTCCAAAGGCTACCCCATGATGCTGGCCGTCCGGTGTCCGCAGGACAAGGGTATCGCTGCCCGCCACATTCGACATTCGAATGCCCTCATGGGCAGGCAGATCGTGCGGATCGCGAGGTCTGCCACATGCCGCCAGGTATGCCGGCGCCGCTACGAGCAGGCGCCGGCACTCGCCGAGACTTCGCAACTTCATGGAGCTGTCGGTGAGCGGACCGAGGCGGATCGCAATATCGACCCCCTCACGCACAAGGTCAACCCGGTCATCGGTAAGACTGAGGTCCACCCCGATATCGGGATACTGGTCCTGGAAGGCGAAAATCAGGCGGCATACGTGCAGGACCCCGAAAGCCGCCGTACAGGATATCCGGATCGTGCCGGCCGGCGCTCCGCGCGCGCCCCGTGCCTCATCGCCAGCCTGCTCCACGAGGCGCAGGATCTGCACGCTGCTGGCGTAATAACGGCTGCCCTCACTGGTCAGCGTGACACGCCGTGTGGTCCTGCTCAGCAAGGGGACACCAACCGCCTCCTCCAGCTCGCGCACATGCCGCGTAACCGTCGACTGCCCGATCCCGAGCTCGCGCGCGACGGCTGAGAGATTGCCGCGTTCGGCTACACGCACAAAGGTGCGCATGCGGTCGAGTGTCACCTCTGATTTATCCATAATTCGGCATACTGAATTCCATTCTACACTGTATCGAATCAAATTCGCGCTGGTCTATCGTAGCGATCACTTCATAAACCGGATCGCTGTCACGCGGAGGAAACCATGACACAGACAATCCCCGACACCATGAAGGCCGCCGCCATCGACCGCTTTGGCGGCATCGATGAAATCAAGCTGCAAACGCTCCCCGTGCCCGAGGTCGGCCACGACGAGGTCCTGATCCGGGTCGAATCCGCCGGCGTGGGCGTGTGGGATCCGTGGGACCGCGAAGGTCTTTTCAGTCAACTCTTCCATGACCGGCATGGTTTCGAGCCGACATTCCCCTACGTCATCGGCTTCGACGGAGGAGGCACGGTCGTCGCCACGGGGGCAACTGTCACGCGCTTCCGGAAAGGGGACCGCGTGTACGCCGATCGACACCTGAATCCGAAGGGCGGATTCTATGCCGAGTATGCTGTCTTGAACGTAGACCACGTCTCCCTGATCCCCGGCAACCTGACGGTCGAGGAAGCAGGCGCCATGCCGGTGGACGCGATCACCGCGTTGCGTGGCCTCGACGACACCCTTGGCCTCAAGGAGGGCGAGTCCGTACTGATCTTTGGCGCCAGCGGCGGCCTCGGACACCTGGCCGTGCAACTGGCCAAACGAATGGGTGCCCGCGTCCTAGCGGTCGCTTCGGGCAGCGATGGCGTTGCGCTGGCCGAGCGCCTGGGCGCTGACGTCACGATAAACGGACGCGAGCATGATGTGGCCGCAGCGGCTCGCGATTTCGCACCCGATGGTCCGGATGCGGCACTTCTAACCGCTGGTGGCAAGGTAGCTGAGCGAGCGCTGGCGACGCTACGCGACGGCGGCCGAGCTGCCTACCCACGCGGCGTCCAGCCAGCGCCCGAGGCCCGACGCGGTGTGGCGGTCAAGGAATACATTGGTGACGACGTTGGCCGGGAGGTCCTTGAGAGGCTAAACCGGCTAATCGGATCCGGCCCGTTTCACGTTCACGTCGCTCGGACGTTCTCCCTGGAACACGCCGCCTATGCTAATCGCATGCTCGATGAACATTACCTCGGAAAACTTGCCTTGCGGCCGTGATCGGACAGGCACCGGCGGAATACTCTTTGCCACGGGATCAGTCCCGGCCAGACAGGATTCAGGGGAGTGTAACGACTGACGCTTGCCGAAATTCCGGGGACGGGATACCGGCGCCTTGCCATAGCGCAGACTCTCAATTCCCTGAATCCCACCACGTGATCCCTCGGCTTTCGGCCGTCCGTCACACTGCTGTACCAAAGCGCGCAATCCATGCCGTACAACGCCGGCGATCGCGCTCTTCGTATGTCTCGAGGATCGACGCCACATCCGGGTCGTAGCGGTCTTCGCGATCCTCGCCGAGTGCGGTGAGACGCATCGTGTACCAGGCGGTAACTCCGCCAGGCGGGCTGGACGCAAAGCGCGGGAAATCCGGGTCTGCGCTCGGCGAGTACAACCATCGCTGTGGCAAGGAGGGATCGATCACCAGAGCACGTGCGAGGCCGACCATGTCTGTCGTTGCGCCGGCCACGGCCTCGATCACCTGTTTGTTGCGTTTGAAACCACCGGTCGTCATCAGTGGCTTGGTGGTGTGCCTGCGGGCGCGCTCGGTAAAGGCAAGAAAATAGGGGCCCCCGCCGGCGGCATCCGAGGCGGCCTTGGCGCCGGGGAAGTAGGTGCCACCGCTGATGTCGATCAGGTCAATGGGGCATTCATCCAGAAGATCCACGACGGCCAGAGCCTCCTCCTCGGTCAGGCCACCCTCGAGCTGGTCGCTCGAGTTCAGCTTGATCGCAACCGGGAAGTCGGGCCCGACGGCTGCGCGAACCGCGTCAATGACCTCGAACAGGAGCCGGCCGCGGGCCTCGATGGGGCCACCGTATTCATCACTGCGTTGGTTGAACAGAGGTGACAGGAACTGGCTCAGCAGGAATCCATGGGCCGCGTGTACCTGCACGCCCGTGAAGCCGATGTCACGCGCGAGCCGAGCGGTCTCCGCGAACCGCGACGGCAGAGCACGAATTTCGTCGATTGTCAGCGCCGCGCATTGTAGTCCATCGAGTTCGAGGGCGGACGGGCCCCTCGGCGCGCTGATCGGCGGATACGCGAGCGCACCAGCGTTCCCGATCTGCGGCCACAGATGAGTGCCGTTTGCCGTACCGCACGTGACCAGAGAGTGCAGCGCCGCCCGGTCGCAACCGGGTCCCAACACGAGATTGCCGGGTTTTTCCGCGCGATGCGGATCGAACTGGACCTCGCCGACGATGGATACCGCCGCACCGCCCTGCGCCCAGCGCTCGTAGAGACGCGCCTGCGTCGGTGTCGAATCGCCTTCTCCATTGCCGAGTGAGTCGGACATTGCGGATTTCGCCAGCCGGTTCTTCAGTTCGGCTCCACACGGCAATCGTAGCGGACGCGTAATCGGGTTCTCGTTCTCCGTTTCATCGGTCATGTGAGTCTCGCTGCCGGGATATCTGAGAGCAGAGCAAGGTCTTCGAAAACAAAGAGGGGCGTAAGTGAATGTTACGGAGTGCCGGGGTACGACTTACACGATCCCGCTTACAGTCATAAAAACTCCGGCGTCTTGAAACCTCCGAATACTGTGGCATCGTCGGAAAACGAGACGGCAAAAGGGACCAAGAATTTCCGCCTGCACGGCGGACAGGGAATCGGTTTACTCACCGTAGCCGAAAATCCTACTCGGTGCAGAGCCAGCTGGAAGTTTCGTTAACCGTTACAAATGGCACCTACTCATGACTGAGTACTGCGTCAATGATCGCTTGATCGGTAACCTGCGTTCGGCTCTCGATCTGCTTCTCCCGTACCGCAACCGTCCAGGGATGTGCGTTCCGGCCGCATGCCTCGACGACCTTCGCATCACTGAACCAATCGGCACTCATCGTCTCTCCATGTGGACCCAACCCGTGGCTTTGCTGCATGCGGGAAAGCAGTCCAGTTGAGTCCCACAACTGCCATCGGCTATATACGCCGTGCCACGAGCATCTCGGTCGCACCCTTTTGAAACCGGTATTCGACGGGCTGCAACGAGACATCCACACCCACTGCTGACAGCGCTTGCACAACCGGCTCCAGGTGCTGCGATCTCTCTCCATTCAGCGCGACAACAGGAAAAATCCGAACCTCCGACGCCACTCGGCATAGCTCACGCATTGATGCCACATGCGTTGCCCCATCTACGTGCTCACTGTAAAGGAACAAATAGTGGGAACACACTGCCAGATCGAACTCGCATTCCGAGAATGGCAGAGCAGGCAACGATGCCGATACATAGCGGCCTTCCCAGCGACCAGCATCAAAGTCCGATAGAAATCTCGACATTGCCCGCATGCGGACCTCGCCAAGCTGTTCGGGGCTGCTCAGTGAGTTCCAGATATAGTTATCCTTTTCCTGCCGAATCCTGGAAACGATTTCAGGATGCACGTCTTCAATCCGGCGCCGTATCTCTTGTGAACCGAACTTGTAAACGGGATCGCAAGAGGTGACCTGGATTCCCTCTTCTGTTGCCTCTGCATTGAAACTCGCGGGACCATCGCCACAGCCAAGGATGCGCTTGCTCAGGTCATTCCTCGATAGCGCGAACATGGCTTGGTATTCCGCGAAGGATCGGCCCCATGGGACTATATCGGTCAGTTCCAAATCCGATTCTCCGAACGCGGGTTGAAAGGTTTTCCGGTCAGCAACAGACTGGAAAAATGATCAGATTTCGTACTCGTCCTCAACTCTGGCAATCCGTACCTTGAATTCTGAATACCATAACTTGCGCCGTGGCCGCTGCGCTTCTTGATGCTCAACGTGCCGCTTCCAGGGGCGACAGGTTGCCCGACTCCAGGAAGGGCGCGACCAGCGGGGTGATCGCGGCCAGTGTCGCCATGCTCGAGCCCCGGACGAGCTTGTCGGGTGCCGACGGTGTAGTCGCCACAACTCAGGTGGAGTGCGCATCCGCGACACCGACTTCCGAGAGAAGCCATTCACGGAATGTACGCACACGCGGCAGGTCGGCCGCGGCCTCCGGGCAGACCAGCCAGTAACAGAACTGGACTGGAAACGAGACGTCGAAAGGCCGTATCAGTCGACCGGCTTCGATGTCGTCCGCAACCAGGATGCTGCTGGCCAGTGTCACGCCCCGCCCCGCGATCGCCTCCTCGAGCAACAGTGATTCCGAGCTGCCGCTCAGGCGGGGACCGTAGGTTACCGGCAGATCTCCGAGCCCGGCCGCCTTGAGCCACATCTCCCAGTCGGGCCAAGTCGGGTAGTTCGGGTTCCAGTCGCCGTTGATCAGCACGTGGTGCTGCAGGTCGGCGGGTTCGCGCAGCGGGTGTTCGCCCTCGAGCAGTGCCGGACTGCACACGGGATACACCTCCTCACCGAGCAGGCAGTCGACGCGCAGGCCCGGATAGTCGCCGCTGCCGTAACGAATTGCGATGTCGACGGAGTCGCGCGAGAAGTCGGCCACGCGCTCGGTCGCCTCGATGCGGATGCAGATTTCCGGATGCAGTTCACGGAACCGGTCGAGTCGCTTGAGCAGCCACTTGCCGCCGAAGGCCGGGACGATGCTGATCACGAGCGGATGATCGGCTTGCAGTCGCCGGAACGACTCGACTGCAGTCAGCATTCGCTGGAAGCCGCCGCTGATTCCCGGCAACAGGAGAGCCCCCGTCTCGCTGAGCTCGACGCGCCGATTGCCGCGCACGAACAGCGCCACGCCGAGGTAGTCCTCGAGCGCCTTCACCTGGTGGCCGATAGCTGCCGGCGTCACGTGCAGCTCGTCCGCCGCACGGCTGAAGCTGAGGTGCCGGCCAGCGGCCTCGAACGCCTTCAGTGCATTCAGCGGCGGGAGCCTGCCCGAGTCCGCATTCGGAATACTTTTTCTATCCTGTCTCTCAGAAATGTTCGTTTGTTGTTCGGCCATGTTGAAACCAGACTAATTGTCAGCAAGGGGCTGTGTCCAGAAAGGAATAGGACAAAGCCAGCGATTCACGTCCTTTCGGAATATGAGAGCTAGTCATGAGCACGAACGTACACGAACTGAGGAAGGCCTGCACCGCCGTGGTCCGCGATCGCCGCGACCAGGCTGCAGAGGAGCACCGACGCGGGTTGGTCGCGATGCTGCGACGGCTCGGTCGGCGGCTGGCGCAGGCGCGCCGCCGGCGGATCGCCATCGCCGAATTGTCCACGCTCGACGAGCGTCAGCTGAGGGATATCGGCATCCAGCGCGAACAGATCCCCGAGATCGTCGCCGACATCGTCGAGCGGACGCCGGGGCGCGGCCTGTGACCCATTGCGGTGTACCGGCGAGGTCCTGTCCGTGGAATCCGACCTCGTTGGGCCGACGGTACAAACGTTCACTCAACCGGTCGGCGGATGGCCGTCGATGCGGCCCGTTGCGAACGCGATCCGGTTTTCTTGACCGGCAGGCCGTTTCAAGGGAACGTTTTCCCGGCGCGGGTCCGCGACATTGAAGGAGCATGCCATGACCAGGCGACAACTGGGCGCAGTCGTCATCGACTGTCAGGTCGACGATCTCGACGAGGCCGCCGCATTCTGGAGCGGGGTATTCGGTTACGAAGCGAAACGGTATCCGAACCCCGAAGACGCGAATTACATCCATCTCGACACACCCCCGGGCGAGCCGCTGATCCTGCTGCAGAAGGTCGATCATCCGAGCCGGGTACACCTGGACATCGACACGGACGACATCGAATCCGAGGTCAGTCGACTGGTCAAGCTGGGTGCACGCGAGCACGCCCGTGTGCGTGACTTCGTGATCATGGAGGCACCGACAGGTCATCGCTTCTGCCTGATTCCAATCGGCAGTGACCAGAACCTCGCGGAGTGGTCCGAGGGCGACGACTAAGCGGCTCCCCGCCTTGCCCGGGCGTTCGCATGCACTATCGCGGTTTTCGGTGGCCGCGATTCGTCGCCGCCATTGACCAGGCCACTCTCGCGTGCCTCCCGGTGGCGGCGGCGCACAAATACTTTCGCAGTCTCAATGGTGGATACAGCAGTGGGCGCTCACCGGCCTGCTGCAACGGTGCAGCAGTCTCTGTTCAGACCGCATGCAGTTCGGCCAGTTCGCGCGCGCACAGGCACGGACGATCCACCATCGAGAAGTGCTCGGCGTCCGGCAGCACCCGGAACTCGGCCGCGGGTATCGGTGCCTGCAATCGCCGCCCCTCGCCGATGTCCACCCAGCCGTCCTGCTCCTCCCAGAGGATGCCGACCGGCACGTCCAGTTCCGTATACCGTCCCCGGATCGCTACCAGGTCGTAATGTGGCGTGGGCGTGCTAGGCGCCTTTCCCGCTACCCGCGGTTTGCGGGGGTGTGAAGGCGGATTTTGCCGCCGCGATGGCATTCATCGCCGCGGGAATGCCCGCGTACACGGCCACTTGCAGGACGATCTCAACGATCTCATCTCTTGTGGTCCCGGTGTTCAGCGCTGCACGCATGTGAAACTCAAGCTGGCCCGGCGCCGTCCCCATTGCCGCAAGCATCGCGACGGTCAGCATCTCGCGAGTCTTCAGCGAAATCCCTTCGCGCGCAATCACGTCGGTGAGCGCGAAACCCAGTAATATCCCAGCCGCTTCGGGGTGAAAGTCATCGAGGTTTTCGGCAACGCGCCCAGGCGCACCGGGTTCAAGCTGCTCGAGCAGCGCCAGTGCCTGCGCGCGGCGCCGGGAGGCGCTGTCACTCATGCGTTAACCCCTTTCATGCCCTCGGAGGTGTAGCGTTCGCCTATTACCGGCAGCCGTGCGGTCTCCTTTTCGAGATCCCGTTGCTCCTCTGCACTCAACGCGATTTGCGTCGCAGCCGCGTTCTCCTCGATGTAGCGCAGTTGCTTTGTGCCGGGGATCGGCACGATGTCAGGCCCTTTTGACAAGAGCCAGGCCAGCGAAAGCTGCGCCGGGCTGCAGCCCTTCTGCCTGGCCATTTTCGCGATCATGTCGGCGATCCGGCGGTTCGTGTCAATCGCCTCTTTTGTAAAACGCGGCAGTTTGTTGCGAAAGTCTCCATCGCCGAACTCCGCCCTATCCTGAAACCGCCCCGTCAGGAACCCGCGACCAAGCGGCGAATAGGGCACGAACCCGATGCCCAACTCACGACAGGTAGGCAGTATTTCTCGCTCCACCTCGCGCGTCCAAAGAGAATATTCGGTCTGCACCGCCGTTATCGGATGCACCGCATGGGCTCGGCGCAGCGTTTCGGCACTGACCTCGCACAGGCCAATCCGGGCGATCTTACCGGCCTCGACCAACCTCGTAAGCCCATCGATCGTCTCTTCGATTGGCTGCTCTGGATCGATACGATGGACATAGTAGAGGTCGATCTGTTCTACACCGAGTCGGCGTAACGATGCCTCACAAGCCTTGCGCGCATAGCCGGCACGGTTGTCCAGGCTGCGCGAATATTCTCCGGGATTTCGCACAATGCCGAATTTGGTCGCGATGCGAACCCACGGCCTGTACCGGCTCAGAAAGCGACCGATCAACTCCTCGTTGTGATGCGGTCCGTACATGTCTGCCGTATCGAAAAAATCGATACCAAGTTCGACAGCCCGCGCGAGCACGCGCAGCGATTCGGTGTCATTCCGAGGGCCGTAGAACTCGCTCATCCCCATACAGCCCAATCCAATGGCCGAGGTGGACAGGTTGGTGCCAAGCGTTCGTTTTTCCATGATGCGTGTCCTTGAGGGCTCGAGTTGCATCATGCAATTATCCGTAAATGGAAAAAATAAACGATTTCGGCAAACCGGTTTCCGGTATTGAAAACCAAATACCACGAGGTTGGATCTGGGACGATGCCCGCGCTTTCCTTGCCGTGGCCCGCCAGGGAACCCTGAGTGGCGCGGCGTCAGAGCTCAGCCTGGGTATTGCGACGCTGTCCCGGCGAATCGAGCGGCTCGAAAAGGCGTTGAACCTGCCGCTCTTTGTACGCCAACAGACGGGCTATCAGCTTACCGACGAAGGGGCCGGCCTGGTCGAGCGGGCCGAAGCGCTGGAAGCGGCCGCAGCCGCGTTCGCGTATGGGGTTGCCACTCATGCGCAAATGGCAGGAAAAGTGCGCCTGGCCACGGCCGAGAACCTGGCGGCCGGGCTTATTCTGCCGGCATTGCCGGAGTTCCGCAGGCAGTATCTGGAATTACGGTTGAACTCGTGACCGATATCGCCACCGTCAATCTGCATCGTCGTGACGCTGACCTGGCGTTGAGGATGGTCAAACCCGAACGAGGCCACATCACTTTTCGTCGCCTCGGCACACTGGGATACGGGTTATACGGTAGTCCTGACTATATGGCGCAGCGTGCAGTCAGTCCCGATTCCGGCGCGTATGACTCGGATGCCTTCATCACCTGGAGCGAAACACAGGCGCACCTGCCTGCCGCGCAATGGATTGAACGGATTCTGCAGGGACGTGAGCCCGAGTTGGCCACCACCTCGCTCTCGTGCCAGGTCGAGGCCGCCAAAGCGGGGCTCGGGCTCGCCGTTTTGCCGCATTTTCTCGCCCAAACTGCAGGACTGGTCTGCGTCGATTCCGATATAGGCGTTGACCAGTCTATTTACCTGGTCATCCACTCGGACCTGACACAGTCACGCCGCACGCGTGCAGTCGCCGACTTTCTTGTCGATCTGGTGGACCGGAACCGCGCTCGCCTGAGTGGTTGAAACGCTGGTTGTGTTCAAACGTATCTCCGGGATCGGATTGCAATGCCCCTATTGACCCAGAACTTTTTCCGAACCGGCCGCGCCTGCCATTGCGGCATTGCCTCGATCTCCCGGATGGAGATGATCCCCAGAGTCGAACCGTGTCGCCAAGCGAGATGGCTGCGCGGGATCACGCAAAATGGCGTCGAAGTCGATCACTCCATCGAATGCGGCGCTGTTCCGAATCCACCGATTGACATCACGGCGAAGCTTGTCCTTGTCCGCGTGGTAATAGCCATCGAGGGGAGTATTCTCAAGCGCACCCTCGAAAGGAGGGAGCGTCGCGCCCACGATTCGGACGCCGGCCACGCGTGCGCGGGCAATGAGTTGGCGGTAGCCATCGACCAGTCGGCTGAGACCGGGTCTCCTGGCATCGGGCGCGAACGGTGTCCCCGGCCAGGCGACATCATTGATCCCAATGAGGACGATCACCGCGATAACTTGCGGTTGCGACAGAACGTCGCGATCGAACCGGGCGAGTGCGTTCACTCCCATCCCGTCGGCGAGCAGGCGAGCGCCGGAAATGCCACCGTTGAGTACCGCGACCCGCTGCTTCACGAACCGCTCCGCGAGGTAATCAGGCCAGCGGTTGTCCTCGTTCGGCGTTGCGCCGTTCCCATCGGTTATCGAGTCCCCGATCACCACGACCGAGCCGCGATTCGGGGTTTCGACGAGTACACCGCTCAGAAAGAGCCGTGCCGATATCGTGCGTGGGTTGTTCAGGTTGATCCGGTTCGTTGCATCTCCGGTGACGATGTATCCAGTCTGGCGGCCGTCCCAGTGGAATGTCGTCAAAGGCGTGTAGTCCGGAAAGTGCAGTGTCACGGTGAGACGTGAAAGTGCAGCGACGGGCAGATCGATGGGATCGGTCACGATGGGTGCTCCCGGTGGCACCACCGCACCGCTTCGCCCGCCGAATGTGATTCCCCTGCGCGTATCGGGAATGATGCGATCGCCCCGCTCCGCCAACGCCAGGCTTGCCGAGCCGACGTGTACCGGGCGATCTCCGTAGGCATTCGACAGCACAAGGCGGACCCGTCTGCCGCCGAGGCTTACCCGAATCGTCTGGCGGACACTTTCGTCCTCCAGCGCATCCGGAATCCCGGTTTCAAGGGGGAAATCGGCCTCCCAGACGGCCTGTGGGGGTGCCATCCATGTACCGACCCACGTCTCCTCTTCAGGAGGCGGCTCCGCCCGGGCCGATGCCACGACAAGCCATATCAGTACGAGCCAGACTGCCCGGTGTCGCGATTGGCTGGCCGGGCTACGGTTCCCCCGTGCCAGCAGGGCAGGCTTTGCGGACCGATGGGGTCTTACGGATCGCCGATTTTCACGCATGTCCGTCAGCCATGGCGGGCTCGCCCGAGTCGCCTTCCGCCGGCGCACCCGCATCCGCGAACGGGTAGTCTGCGTACCCGGTCGCCCCGCCCCCGTAGAGCGTTGATGGATCGTAATCCGCAAGGGGAATTCCCTTCGCAAGGCGCGATGGCAGGTCGGGGTTGGCAATAAATGGCCGCCCGAACGCCACCAGATCGGCCAGACCGAATTCGAGAATCGCCTCTGCCCGGGCACGGTCGAACCGCCCTGCCACGATCAGCTTCCGCGAAAATGCCTGTCGCGCGGCCACCCGAAACTCGCCCGGCACTTGGGGCTGGTCATCCCAGTCCGCCTCGACCAGATGCAGATAGGCGATGCCCATGCGATCGAGCATGCGGGCTGCCAGCAGAACCGTTTCGGGGGCGGTGTCGTCATGCATGCCTCGCTCGGTAATGAATGGAGACAGCCGGATACCGGTTCGGTCCGCTCCGACCTCGGTTGCCACGGCGTGCGTTGCTTCGAGCATGAAACGCAGCCGGTTCTCGGCGCTGCCCCCGTAGCGATCGCTACGGGCGTTCGACGTTACGCGAAGGTACTGATCGATCAGGTATCCGTTGCCGCCGTGGAGCTCGACACCATCGAAACCCGCCGTCATCGCGTTGCGGGCGGCTCTTCGGTAGGTATCGACCACGCCCTCGATCTCATGGGTCTCGTGCGCCCTTGGTGTGGGACACGGCACAAGGCCACCGCTACCGGTTTCGGAATCCGCCACCCACACCGAAGCGCCCGGCGCGATCGCCGAAGGCGCCACGGGGTATCCATCCGCGTGGAAGCTGGCATGGCTCATCCGGCCCACGTGCCAGAGCTGCAGGAAGATTCGACCGCCGGCGTCGTGCACGGCATCGGTTACCTTCTTCCACCCCCTGATCTGCTCCGCGGAGTGAATACCCGGAGTGAACGAATACCCCTTCCCCTGCGGGCAGATCCATGTCGCCTCGGTGACGATCAGGCCCGCGCCTGCGCGCTGCCGGTAGTACTCCGCCATCAGTTCGTTCGGAATATCTCCAGGCTGGTTCGTCCGGGCGCGCGTCATCGGCGCCATCACGATTCGACTGGGCAATTCCAGCCTGCCCACGCAGCAGGATTCAAACAGTTCGCCTCGCATCTTCTGCACCCCTTGTTCTCGATTTGTCCGCGCCGAATGGCGATCGTCGAAGGAAGTCTGGACACGGCGAGACAAACTGAGAATCGGTCTTGCGCTGACACCATCTTTTATCGAAACTAAAAGATGTGGACCGACTTTCCGACATGCAGCTTTTCACCCGCATCGTGGCGACGGGCAGTCTCTCCGCCGCCGGCCGCGAGTTCGGTCTTTCCCCGGGAGCCGTCAGTCAGCGACTCAAGACCCTTGAGGGACATTACGGCTGCCCCCTGCTGACCCGGTCCAGTCGCGCGCTTGCCCTGACCGAGGAAGGTCGTCTGTTCCTCCAGACCGCGCAGAGCGTGCTGAGCGAGACGGAGACGCTGGACGCCGCTCTTGCGCGGCGAAGCCGGGGGCTCACCGGGCGTCTGCGCGTCGCGGCGCCGGCGGATTTCGGCCGCCAGGTAGTCGAGCCGCTGCTGATCGATTTCAGGCGCGAGCACCCGGACCTCCAGATCGAGTTTCATGTCCGCGACGATCTGGACGATGTGATCGGCCACGACTTCGACGTCGTTTTTCGATACGGCAATTTGCGCGACAGTTCGCTGGTCGCGCGCTCCTTCGCGCGCAATCGTCGAGTGGTCGTGGGCGCGCCTGACTACTTCGCTACACACGGTACCCCGGAGCGCCCTGAAGATTTGTCGGAGCACCGGTGCCTCGCGCTCGTGCGCGGCATTGAACGCCGCGATCGCTGGCATTTCGTCATCGACGGTCAGGAGGTGGCCCAGGAAGTCCACGCTCACCTGGCAACCAACGACGGCTCGATTCTCCGGCACTGGACCATCGCGGGATACGGAGTCGCCATGAAGTCACTTCTTGATGTGAAGAACGACCTCGAAGACGGGCGCCTCGTCGAAGTCCTCGCGGATCACACGCCCGCGAGCGTGGGGGCGCAGCTCCTGTTTCCGGCAGCGCGACGCCAGACCCCGCGCGTTCGGGCCTTCGTCGACGCCGCAGTCGCGCGTTGCGAGGCGCTGTTCGGTGACAGCACGGGGGACGTTCCCCCGCGGTGTGCGCGTCCTTCCGGAACCTGAGCGGTCTTCGTTTCCGGCGCGGAATGATCGGCCGCGGGTCGTGCTCAGTGAGCCTGAAAGGACCCGTACGTGGCTTTTCCCCGCCACTGCGGATCAGCCGCGCGGTCTATACCCACATCGGCAGGATCGAGATCACGAGCGCAAACCCGAGCATTCCGTTCACGACACGCCAATGGCGTTCCGCGCGCAGCCAAAGCGAGAGCAGTACGCCGATGGCGGACCAGACCAGCAGAGACAGCACCGCGGCCAATCCAAAGGTCGGGGCGAGAATCAGGGCCAGTCCCAGTGGATTCGTACCGCCTTCCCCGAACGTGCTCGCGGCACTGATTGTCATGGCCCATGCCTTGGGGTTGAGCCACAGGAGCGCGACTCCCCCAAGGGTGCCAATCGGCGCTTCCATCTGCGATCCCTTGGACGGTGCACCACTGCGTGCGATCTTCCATGATAACCAGAGCAGATACCCCGAGCCGGCCAACCGCAGCGCGAATTCAAGCGGCGGTGCGGCCAGCATCACGCTGGCGATACCGAGCGCAGACGCGCCGCCGAGCGCCGCCAGACCAAACGCAATACCGCCAATGAGCGGAAGCGATCGGCGCACGCCGAATCGAGTACCCGATGCAGTCGCCAGCGTCGTGGCACCGCCCGGGCTGATCGTCGCGACCAGGGCAAATCCAACCAATGCGGGTAATGCCTCGCTCATCAACATCGTGGTATCCGACCTGACGCGCCTGCCTGCTCAGGCTGGCCCGCGATTCGCTTTGCCACAGGCATTATTCCGGAGCGCCCTCCTCCGCGGAATCATCAGCAAGTGACGACGACCTTCCCGAGTGGACCGGCTTCAAGGCGTCGGAACGCCTCGTCCGCCGCATCAAATTCATGGATGGAGTCGATGCGTGGCGCGAGGCCATTTCGATCGATCCACTGTACGAATTCCTCGAACGCGTCCCTGCTGCCGACCGATACGCCACGGATGCGAGCCTGCCGGAGCATGAGGGTAGGCAGAACCAGACCTGCCTCGGCACCGGCGATGAAGCCGACCTGCACGATTTCCCCACCGAAAGAAAGTGTCTGTACAGACTGCTGCAACCCCTCGCCCCCGCCGAGCTCGAGCACCCGATCCACCCCCCGCCCGGCGGTCAGTTCGATGACCGCCCTATGCCAGTCCGGTCTTGCGTTACGATCGATGACGTCGGTCGCGCCAAGACGCCTGGCCTCTCCGAGCTTGTCTGGACTCGAGGAAGTCACGATGACGCGAGAGCCGGCGGCCGCGGCAAGCTGGGTGCCGAAGCAGGCAACGCCGCCAGTACCCTGGATCAAAACGGTCGAGGATGCATCAAGGCTCCCGTCACGCAGCAGGCCGCAGTACGCCGTCAGTCCGGCAATCGGCAGGGTGGCCGCCTCGGCATCGTCAAGTTGCTCGGGGGCGTGAACCGCATGTTCCTGATCCACGGTGACCTGCTTCGCGAGCACGCCGGGTAACGGTCCGCCAAGCGATCGTGCGTCCGCAAGCGTCCGCACGGGTGGTTGCTCACCGATCCAGTCAACCCAGAAGTGCGTGAGCACCCGCTCGCCAACCCGGAAACGGGTGACGTCGGAACCCACCTCCACGATACGCCCGCTCGCGTCAGACCCGGGTACGAATGGACGTTCCAGGTCCGTCAGAAACGATCCCTCGATCACGAGCAGATCGCGATAGTTGAGAGCCACGGCGCCGACGGCAATCCGGATCTCCGTGGGAGCCAGTGGCTCGACAGGCATCCGTACCTCGCGGAGCTCGTCGATACCGCGCCCCTCAAGCTGCCACGCAGTTGTTTCTGGTGTCGTCATTTTTGATTCTCCAGTGAACCCTGGTCACGGCGTGCAGCGAACGCTCGCGTTCGCCAGCGATTCGCCAATCCGCTGCGCCGCGGAAAACCCGAACCATCGCTCCATCGCAGTCGACCGAAAGCCGATCGCGATGACCGGTTCGCTGGGGAATCATTTCATCAGGATCGCCTCCAAGCCAGGCCGTTGTGCGGTGCTGACGCTTCTGATCGAGTCCGGATCGATTCATGAAACCGATCGCGTCGTTCCGGTAGCCGCCACCGATACCAGCACCATCGGCGGTGCGTTCTAGGGAGCTGGCCAGCGCGTTTCTTCACTGTCGCCGCGGATCGCTTCTTCGATTTCCGGGTGATCGTCTATGCAGCGCAGATCCGCGAACTCGAATGGCCCCAGTGCAAGCGTCATCTTGGCGGCGCACATCTCCTCCGCCGGTGCCATAAGCTGATCGCGATGCGCCGCCTGACGGAAGCGGACCGCGAGCTCCTCTGCTTCCGTCTGGAGCTCGGCGGCCGACTCGCGCCGCATGCGTCGGGTGAGACTGATGAACTTCACGCCCGGATCCGACTCATGGTCGATTGTCCAGCTGACGAAATCGCGGTTGATGTCCTTGAGCAACGGGACGAGCGGGCCATTCCACCGCCACGCGATCGGGATATCGACCCGGAAGCGAAAACGCTCCCCGACGTCACGTTCGATCATGCCCAGCCGCTCCAGGTCACGCATATATAGCTCCACGCTGGCTCGTTTCAGCCCGAAGGCGCGGCGGACCTGGGAGGGCGTAAAGCACCCCATCAGGAATACCAGAAAATAGAACAGCGCTGGCCGCTGGGCGAGACCCTGTTCCGTTTCGAGGGGAAGTGCCGCACTCTGCGCCGGCGAGGTATCCGCTGCTTCGAGCAGCGTTTCGAGTGGCAGGTCGATCGCGGCGCAGATCGCCGTCAGGCGGCTGAGCTTGCAATCCTGTTGATGGAAAACCCGCTTGATCGTCGGCTCGGATGTACCCAGTCGACGCGCAAGTTCCGCGTAGGTCACCCCCCGTGCTTTCAGCGCGGAGCGCAACGCCATGAACACACCGACTCGCGACACGTCACGCATGGCTCGCCTCTCATCTGTTTTCCGAAACCGAATGGCGTCGTATCGTATAACATTATGAGACTATATTAAATATAATTGGTATTAACGGATCAAAAAAGTAACTTTCCGGGCGACACTATGACCCGGAGACAGAACGATGAAACAGCCAACGCTGCGAAGCACCCGCCTGGCCGCCGCCATGATCGGATTTTTGGGCATGGCGGCGAATGCACATGGCGGTTCACCCTTACCGACCGCGGTATGGACCCTCGACGGTTTTGCCGAGCCCGAGTCGGTCGTGCTGGATCGACGGCATAACCGCCTGATTGTCAGCAATGTCGATGGACACCCGGGCCAAGCCGACGGTGAGGGCTTCCTGTCGCTGGTCGACCTCGACGGGCGCATGGTCGAGCGTGAATGGGTTTCGGGGTTCGATGCCCCCAAGGGCATGGCGATCTTCGGGGGATTGCTGTACGTCAGCGATCTGACCCGGCTGCATGTCGTGCATTTGGCGTCGGGAGCCGTCGTCGACACCCACGTGGTGGACGACGCTAGCTTCCTCAACGACGTGACCGCGACCGAAGACGGGAACGTCTTCGTAACGGACATGATGGCGGAAGCGGTCTACCGATTGCACGAAGGCCGTGTCGAGCGCTGGATCGAGGATGAGCGCCTGCATCACCCGAACGGCATTCTTTCCTACCGTGATCATCTTGTTGTCGGCAACTGGGGTGAGGGTCTTCAAGAGGACTTCACGACGATGTCTCCAGGAGGTCTGCTCGCCTTCATGGCGGCTGATCGACGCGGGATTTCGCTGGAGCCCATAGCAGGTGCCACGGAACTGGGAAACATCGACGGTATCGTTGCCCTGCCCGACGGATTCCTCGTCAGCGACTGGGTCAAGGGCTCCCTGTTTCTTGTTCCCCATGACGGCGGCGCGACGCAGGAGTTCCCACTGAAGCCGGGCATAGCGGACATCGGCGCGGGCAATGGAGGAGTTTATGTGCCGTTTATGCACGACGGACGAATCGGCGCATACGAGTACGAGCAATTCAAGCGTTAGACGAAAACCGATTAAGACCGATTGCCTTTTGCGCAAAGGCTCCGTGCAGTGCGCCGGTTCCGGTCGACGCTGGTCCGACTGGACCGGCACTCGACGCACGGGACCAGTGCGGAGTGGTTCGAAATATCGAACGACCGGTCCCACAGCCGGCCCGACAAACCCTTCAGGAGAAGATCATGAGCGACCCGGTAACCTGCGTTGTCGATGAGGGAATTGGCACGCTTACCTTGAACCGAGCCGATAAGCTGAACGCCATCAACTACCAGATGGCCGATCGATTAATGGAATGGCTCGACCATTTCGAAGTCGATAACTCAGTCCGGGCCGTGATCATCACCGGCGCAGGCGAGCGTGCATTCTCGGCTGGTGGAGACATCAGCGAATTCCGGCAAAGCGTCAAGGCCGGCACCGCGAGGGCGGTTGCCGATTTCGTCCGGCGGGGACAGAGACTGACCCAACGGATCGAGGGATTTCCGAAGCCGGTCATCGCGGCCGTCAATGGCATCGCTTTCGGCGGTGGCTGCGAGATTACCGAGGCGGCTCATCTGGCGGTCGCCAGTGAGAACGCCCTGTTCGCGAAACCCGAAATCAAGCTCGGGATGCCACCGACCTTTGGCGGAAGTCAGCGGCTACCCCGGCTTGCCGGGCGCAAACGTGCGCTTCAGCTTCTGCTTACCGGTGAGAGTTTCAACCCGGAGCGCGCCCTCGAACTCGGATTGGTGAACGGCGTGGTGCGCAGCCAGGATGTCCACTCCCAGGCGCGGGAGTGGGCGGAGCAGATCACGGTGCACTCGCCCCTCGCCGTGCGCGCCGTTCTCACGGCCGTCACTGCCGGGATCGAGGTCAGCATCGCGGACGGGCTCGCCATCGAACGCGAACAATTCGCGGCACTCGTGCCGTCGGCGGATCTTGAAGAAGGCCTTGCGGCCTGGAGCGAGCGACGTCGACCTCGTTATACCGGCCGGTGACGGGGCGTAATACCGCAACAGACCGATTCGGGGACCGCGACTGGGCAGAAACTCGGCCACGTCCAGCGCGACCCCGTGTTCGAAGACGAGGCCGGGCATGCCGGATCGGACGGCCAACTTCGATTCACGCGCCTCCAGCAGCCGTGAGATTCCTTACGCATGACGCGCGGATGTCCGTGGATCGATCGAGAGGTGAAAAACATGGAACTCAGTGAACTGCTCTCCAGGCGGCACTCGGAACGCCGAATAAGCCGCACCAGTATCAAACGCGCACCGCTCGAGTTTGTGCTCTGGGCAGCCCAGGGGGCCGTGGAAGGGGGCGCGCGCCGTACCTGTCCCTCGGCCGGTGGACGCTACCCGCTCGAGCTCCGGGTATTCGCATTCCGGATCGCGGGATTGCCGCGTGGCATCTACGAGTACTCGCCGCTTGAGCGCAAGCTTATCGTACCCGAGAGCTCAGGGCAGGAGCGGCGCACCATTCCGGGACGTGCAGCGCTGGTACGAGTGCTGCTCGGTGACCAGGACTGGGCAATGAACGCGGCGGCGATCGTGCTGATCAGTGGTATCGAATCCCGACTTGAAGAGCAGTTCAAGTCACAACCACCGGCGGGTCGCTGGGAACGATACCTGTGGATCGAATGCGGCGCCGCCGCCCAGAATGCCGCCCTGGCGGCCGAAGCCTCCGGAATCGGCATGACGATGGTCGGTGGATTCGACGACGAAGCGATCGCGACAATCGCCGGGATCGACGCCCGAAAGAACCGGCCGCTATGTCTGCTGACACTTGGCAATCCCCTGCGCTGACCACCAGAAGATGGAGCGTCGACCCGTTTACCGACCTGCACCGCCGGATACATACCGGATCAGTCGCTGACGGGATACCTGCTGCAGGCCTTGAAAGTCAGCGTCGCCGCGAACTGCTCAGCCAGCCAGTACTGGACACGGGCGACCCGCTCGTCGTGCCGGCGACGAGTTGGAGTGACAAACCAGCATCCGTAGCTGGCGCGGATTCGCGTCGCGAACGGCTCGATCAGCTGGCCGGTGCCAAGATCCTCCTGAGCCAGTGTAGACCGGCCGAGGGCGACCCCGACGCCGTCTGCCGCGGCGCGCAACAATGCGTTGGCATCGGCGAAATGTGGCCCTCTGGGACGGCTCGGCAGCGAGATGCCGGCCGCGTCGAACCAGTCCATCCAGTTGGCGCCGGCGCCTTGGTGTCGGCCCCTCTCCGATCCCGGGCGAGGGGTCTTTGCAGCCGGGCGAGGGCCTGGACGGTGCGCATTGGGCCGAGCATGAGCTCGGAGGGGCGCCGCTCGGTGACAAGCGACGGAGTCGACGATTGGTGGACAGTGCCCAACGCCAGGCTGAGCAGCCGATGCGCGCTTTTACGGCGGTGGCCAAGGACGATTGGCCGGCGGCCAAGGGTTATTACCGGCTGATCGATCAACCGGCGGACTCGGCGGTCACACCCGACAATATTCTCAAGCCCCATCGCGAGCGCACCGTGCGCCGGATGCAGGCCCAGGCGACGGTGCTGTGCATTCAAGACGGCACCGATGTCAACTTCACCACCCACCCGCAGACCGAGGGGCTGGGGGTGATCGGGACCAATCAGACCGGCGCGCAAAGCCTGGGGCTGCACCTGCACTCGACCTTGGCGGTGAGCGCCGAGGGCCTGCCGCTGGGGGTGGTGCGCACCCGCTTCGAGGCGCCCGAGCCTCGCCAGCGGGCCGCGGTCCGTGACGAGGAGAAAAAGAGCTTTCGTTGGATCGACAGCCTGCGCGATTGCGCGCACCTGGCCCGGGAGCTGCCCGGCACGCAACTGATCAATGTCGCCGACCGGGAAGCGGATTGCTACGCGCTGTTCGCCGAGCAGCGCCGCCACCCCGAGGTGGCGCTGGTGGTGCGCGCCAAGCACAACCGACGCCTGCCCGACGATCAGGGACGGCTGTTCGAGGCGGTGCGCGCCACCGAGCCCTGCGGGAAGGTCGAGCTCGACGTCACCCGTCGCAGCGCGCGGGCCAAGAGCAGCAAGCGCCAGGCGCGCATCGGCCGCCAGGCACGCAGCGCCGAGCTCGAGCTGCGCTATCGGCGGGTCGAGCTGGCCGACAATCCCCAGGCGGCGCAGGAGCGGCTTCCCGTCACGGTCGTGCACGCGCTGGAGCCCTCGCCGCCCAGTGGCGAGAAGCCGATCGAGTGGTTCGTGCTGACCACGCTGGCGGTGGATTCGCCCGAGCAGGCCGCCGAGGTGCTGCGCTGGTACAGCCTGCGTTGGCGCATCGAGGACTGGCACCGCGTGCTCAAATCCGGCTGCAGCATCGATGAGCTGGGCCACCACAGCGCCGAGCGGCTCGAGCGCGCCATCGCCATCCGCCTGGTCATCGCCTGGCGGGTGATGCTGATGACCCTGCTCGGGCGCGACGTACCCGGGCTGCCGCCCGAACTGCTGTTCTCCGATCTGGAGCTGCGCGTGCTCGGCGACTTCGCCCAATCGCGCGGGCGCGACCGGCCCACCCAACTCGGTCAGGCCGCGCGCGAAGTGGCGATACTCGGCGGCTACCTCAATCGTAAACACGATCCTGCGCCCGGCCATCAACTGATGTGGCACGGCTACACCACCCTGTCCAATATGTGCATGGCCTATCAACTGAGAGACCAACTCCCCCCATGACAGTGAACATCACACCAACGAGCGACTGGCCTTGCAGCAGTTGTGGGTAAAGGGCAGGGCTAGGCGCCCTCGATCGTCGTGGCGGGAAAATTCCGACCGGGCGCGCCACGTCAGCGCATTCGATCGTTGGCCAGGTCCCGTATTTTATCTCAAGGAGTTGTGCTTGACGGTTGCCGTATTTGCGATGGTCCTGGCCGCGGCCCTGCTCCACGCCGTCTGAAATACCCTTGTGAAGGTTAACGGCGACCGTCTGGTTATCGTCGCCGTGATCATGGCAAGTCAGTCACTGATCAGCCTGGGGCTGCTGCCCGTGGTGGGACTTCCCGACGCCGGCGCTTGGCCGTATCTCCTGGGTTCGGTGACGCTGCACAATGGCTATTGCCTGTTCCTGGTGATGGCCTACCGCTACGGTGATCTGAGTCATGTCTACCCGCTGGCCCGCGGCTCGGCGCCGCTCGTCGTTGCCGGCTTGTCCGTCGTGGTGGCGGGCGAGTACTTGAACCGGCAGGCGACGCTGTCGGTGATGCTGATCACCCTGGGTGTCATGAGGCTAGCCTTGACACGCGGCGTGAGCGGCATCCGCGAATCCCGAGCCGTGCTGTTCGCGTTGGCGACAGGCGCATTCATCGCCGGCTACACGGTCGTGGACGGCATGGGGGCGCGCGGCAACGGTGACCCGCACGGCTATACCTTCTGGCTGCTGGCCCTGCACGGCATTCCGTTCGCCGTGATGACCGCCTGGGTTCACCGTGGCCGGACTCTGTCGCAGGTCCGCAAAGTCTGGCACAGCGGACTGTCCGCCGGCGTCATTTCGATGCTGGCGTACTGGATCGTCATCTGGGCGATGACGTTGGCGCCGTTCGCCCTGGTGTCGGCGTTGCGCGAGACTAGCGTGGTTTTCGCCGTGTCGTTCGGGGTGGTGCTGTTGAAGGAACGGCTCGACATGGTGCGGCTCGTGGCCGTCTCGACGACGTTGATCGGAACGGTCATGCTGCGGACCAGCAGATGACGCACCGGCCCAGCCTAGCGGGTCGCGTGCGCCGGGGTCGCAAGCCCTTCAGCGGCTTGCTGCACTGGACGTTTGGTCACCCTCGGGTGGCCGCCCCTGGGCATCCCTGCGCCCGCGACATTATTTATTCCATTCACGTCATAAGCTACACGGCTTTGCCCCGGCTGTGACACCCGCCAGATAATCGAAAGCGCCGGTCTGCTGGTCGAAGAGCTCCTGCCCTGCCAGCGGACCCCGGAGGACCTCGAACACCGGGTGGAACCCCAATCTAATTCCTGTTCACCTTCGAACACCGCCTTAGCTTGCCACGCCGGATATATCTGAACGACTACCGCCCGGGCAGTCTCGGGGTACATCGCGCACCACGGCCGCCTTCGTGCATCACAATGGCGGGTACTAAGTCGCTCGCACGACCTCTGACGCCGTTCCATCGTTCTTCACCAATGCCACATATTCCTGCTCATACGCTGCTGGCAAGCATCTTTCGTCCGTCACGCACCTCCATTAATGTTCCTATCCATGCCCGGGCCATGAATGCGTTCTGCCGTATCCGCTGCAAGTACACACACTTAAGTGGAGTTGCGCCCGCGCTCGAAGTTTCTTTATTGTGTTGGGGGCGTTGCTCATTGCGGGGCTCGTGCTTGGTGTCCGCCGAGAACCCTGTTCCCGGCCTGTCCGTACTGCGCAGGACGCCGATAACCAGACTGGGCATAGCCGAATTGATAGAGACTCGAATCCTGTCTCATGGCGTGCCCGGGTAACCAGCTACCACCTTCGGCGGCGCTTGCCCATTGGATGGAACCCAAAGAGCCAAACTCTCGCGGTTGCAGGATACCCTGAGCGGCAGGAACTTGGGGACTCCGAACAATTGGAGATACGGGATGAAAGTGCTCGTCCTCGGCGGCACAGGAACAATAGGCAGCCAAGTGGCCCACTCCCTGATGCGGCGGGGCGCTTGGGTTACCATCCTGTGCCGGTCCGAGTCCAGCGCCGGCGATGCCGAAGCGCTCGGCGCGTACCCGTTGCGAGGTGACATTGCCACGCCGCAACAGTGGATGGGAGCAATTCGGTCCTTCGACGCGGTTATTCAAGCCGCCGCGACCTTTGATACCCGCATAAGCATTGTGGATAGCCGGCTACTCGAGCAACTCCTGGAGAAACTCGGGCAACATGTTCGTCGCCGGCGCCTTGTTTATACGGGCGGGGGTTGGCTCTATGGCGATTGTTCCCAGCCCGTTAACGAGTAGTCCGAATACGTGCCACCACGGGCCTGGCGATGGTTGCCCGACAACGGGCGTCGGATCGTGGCCGCTACGGAGATCGAGGGCATGGTGATTCACCCGTCCAACGTGGTCGAACCCGGCACCGGTGTACCGCCGATCCTCCTGAACGAAGCGCGCGACACATCCGGAGTTCGAGGCCCCGCACCGCCGGCAACGACCTGGCCCCTGGTAGATCCCCGCGACTGGGCGAACTGTACGCGCTGGTGCTGGAACGGGCTCCGCCCGGCGAGACCTATTATCGGCACCGGCGACGCCGCCGTGTCGCTCGATTGCCTCGCTCCGCGCGTCAAGCAGGAGGTTGGCACGGGGCCCGCAGCCCACGCCGCTTTTATACAGTCAGGAAAGACGTCAAGGACTCGAGGACCGCGTCCGGCGCCTCTTCCGGGAGGAAGTGACCGCTGGCAACGCTCTTACCGGAAACGGGGCCTGCGCACCAATCCCGCCAGATGTCGAGCGGCGTCCGCCCACCCTGTTCGGCGAACCCTTCTTTCTCCCCCCAGAGACACAGCAGGGGGCAGGCGATCTTGCGGCCGGTTTCCCGGTCTTCACGGTCATGGGCCAGGTCCGTGGTCGCCCCCGCCCGGTAGTCGGCGCAGGTGGCCGCAATGACCTCCGGCCGGGAAAAGGCCCGCTCGTATTCGCGCATGGCGGCCGCGTCGAATTCGAACCCGGGCGCAGCCCAGCGGCGCAGCAACCAACGCAGGAAATAGACCGGATCGTGGCCAATCATGGTTTCCGGCAGCGGCGATGGCTGCGCGAGAAACGTCCAATGAAAGGTGCCCAGACCGCTCTCGTGGTCGAATCCCGCCCAGGTATCGTAGGTCGGTACGACATCTAGGGAACAAAGCCGCGTCACTCGTTCCGGGTAATCCAGGGCCATGCGGTAAGTGACCCGTGCCCCGCGGTCGTGACCCACCACGGTGTACTCGTGGAAGCCGAGCTGCGACATGATAGCGACTTGGTCCGCCGCCATTTCGCGCTTGGAGAAAACCGTGTGGCCGTCGTCGTCATCAGGCGCATCACTGGCGCCGTAACCGCGCAAGTCCGGGGCGACGACAGTGAATCGCTGCGCCAGCACCGGCGCCACGTGCAGCCATGTCGCATGAGTTTGCGGATAGCCGTGCAGCAACAGGACCGGCGGTCCATCCCCACCGATCCATACGGCATGGTTCAGCCCGCGCGCCTTTAGCCTATGGCAATCGAATCGTTCAAGCATATCGCCGGTCACCTCATTGGGGATACCCGTTTCCTTGTACCCCACGTTCGCTCATCTAGCCATCGCTTGCATGAGACAATTAAACTTACCATTCCATATTTCCCTGATATTGGGGTAGATCGTCGAAAATTTCGTACCACGGTTGTTTAGAGTTTACGTAGAGATGGAACTCCGGTTCAGCCCAAGTGGCATCATCCACACTACAGACCTTGACGCATATGTTATCGGGATCGCTTGCAAATACTGTTATAATCGGACATCCGCAAATCTTACAGAACTGCTTGGTTACGGATTTTCCGCCCCCCTGTCGTACCGTAACTAGCCAGTTCTCCGTTCACTACCACTGCCTCCGACTTGACGAAGAGCTCGGTTGCAAACGGGCCACCCGTTCCCTTTCGTCACTCGGCACAGTGACAGTAGAAGGTGTGAATGAGTGCAGCCCTAATCTCGTATCTTACGGACCGACATAAACAGCCACCGTCATAAGAACTCATTTACTCTCTCCTGCACGTCGCACAACGCTTTCGTAGCGGGTTCATTTGGAGCGACAGCGGAAAACAAATCCCATTGACGCATTTTTAGACCCGATGCTACAGGTCCGCTTCATGATTTATACCATCACTGGTGGGAACATCAGTAATGTCGTACGGGTTGACGCCGTCCAAACACCCAACATTGAACCCATACTCATTTGGATTCGAGCGCGTTTGATGATGCGTGTAGATGCCACAGCGCGAACAGAAATAGTGCTTCGCGATCCGAGTATTGAACTGATAGAGCTTAAGGTACTCAGCGCCTTTTAGGACCCGGAGGCCGCTCAATGGCACATATGCCATAACTGCTCCTTTGCGCCTACAAATAGAACAATTACATCTTTTGGGGTCAACAAGACCGTCTGGCAGGTCAAGCTCGAGTTCGACCATACCGCAGTGACACGAAGCCTTGTGCTTGATCTGATTCTCAACTCCGCCCACTTTGTTGAGCATTGCGATGTCTCCCATACAGCCTAAGTTATAAACATTTATCTGCCATGGATCCGACCGCTTCCGGCTCGGTTAGGAGGCGATCAAACGGGTCGCGGCGGAGTTCGACCCCCAGTTGTTCCACCTCGACGAAAAGGCCGCGCGGTCGTCGTTGTTCGAAAGCTTCGCGGCGAGCGGCTGGCACACGAAGGCCGGTTACTATGAAGCTGCTGGTCGAGAGCGAGTTTCGTCCGGCCAGCGGCGTAACCGGTGCGAGCCTCGACGAGCTGCGCTGTCCCAAGCCGGTCCCGGCTCACTTCCCGGTCACCGCCCCGTGACCGGCTCCACCAATACAATCCCCTATATAGAAGCCCCGGTAGTCCGATGGGCGCCTTGGTCCAACAGACATTTATCCGCTGTGCGCAGCATGGGTCTGCCCGACTTCAGGGTCTTCCAGATTCCGTCCGCTCATGAGGCCTCCTCGTTCCGCCGTCTCACTTTGCAGCGCTCAGGTGCGATCCACTGCCAACCGCGCCCCGAGGGCAACGAGGACACTGCCACCGACCCAGGCCGTGATCCGACGGCCAAATCGGCTGCCCGCGGCCTGGGCCTTCAGCTTCACCGCCAGCAATATCGCAACCCCATCCCCCAGCGAGAAAATCACATTGACCGCCACGCCCAGCACCAGGAACTGCGCCCATACCGGCGCGCTGCCGGACGGATCGATGAACTGCGGCAGAAATGCGACATAGAATACGACCGTCGTCGGGTTGAGCATCTCCACCAGCACACCCTGGGAAAAAGTGGCCGGTTGCCGATTCCGGGACTCACCTGCTTTCTCCCGCTCTTCTAGCCTCGCGCCGGATACGATCATCCGGATGCCCAGCCAGATAAGATAGACGGCGCCGCACAACTTCAATCCCTCGTAGACCAGCGGCACGACCGAAAACACCACGGTGAGCCCGGCAGCGGAGGCCACAACGATGAAATAGCCCCCGACGTGCAACCCCAGGGCACCCCGCAGAGCCGACCCAGGGTCTCGAATAACCGCCTGCGCAGCCACGTAAACGGTGCCTGGCCCCGGCAGCGCGGCATAGCCGACCGCCGCCAACACGAAGGTCAGCAACAATTCCGGCGACGCCATAGACGCTCTCCACTTTATTGCGATACCTTGAGTCTAGAATGGGCCTTTATACTTGGCAATACCTCGGATGGGTTCGCGGCCGGCTGCTGCTCCATCACCCGCAGCGCGCCGCGTACTCCTTGTCCCGCTTCTCCGGCAGCGCGGCCCGATTGTCCTCGGCCAGTCCCACGAAGCGCCACAAGCGGGCGACTGCGATGTTCGGCTCATGGCTGTACTGCTCAAAGAACATTCACTGAAGCACCAGCGCGCGCTGCCCGGAATCGTCGGGCAGCAGCGCCGTGTCCTCGGCGAGATGCCACAGAATCGCGCCGGACTCCGCCAGGCGGCACCCGTCGGGTCATTCCAGCAACGGCAACCGCCAATTCGGATTCTTCGCCAGGAACTCCGTCGTTCGCGTATCGCCGCGCAGGATGTCCAGGCTCACCCGCTCGAACGGCACCTCCAGCAGCGCCAGCAACAGACGTACCTTGTAGCAGTCGCCCGAGTCCCCCAGAAGTCGCACAGTCGTAGCAGGCCCTTCGCGCTCATCGTACTCCTCAACTCAGGACGCGGAGGTCATCAGCCACACCAAAATCGACGGGCTAGACCTCGTGCTGTCCGAAGACCCGGAAGGCATGCTGCAGAACTGGATCCTGCACACGCCCGACGGCCGATTCTGCCTGAAACATCTCCTGGCACGGTTCGACCCGGACTATGATTCCATCCTGACGAGGAGACCCGTCGGGATGTCGAGACCGGTGGAGGTCTCGAAAAAAGTGGGAAGACGGTCAGTGCGAATCCGTTTGGCTAGGTGGCCGCGGGCAGTTACCCGCCCGCGGCTCCTACAGACCCGGACGTGCCCAACTCAGGCATTCAGTTCCTCGGGCTATGGCGTCGCTGCACGACCATCAACACTGTGAACCACGAGTGGGAGGAGCGGATCCTTGAATCACCACCCTCAGGAAATCAACTCTTCAATCGGGGAAAGTTCGGTCACTACGGTCTCGAGCCATTCGGTAACGCGCATTACGTGAGTTCCGGGCTCACGTCGGGCCGGATAGCACAGGTAGCACCCGTGTCCGTCGAGCTCCGTCACGCCAAGAGGAGCGACCAGGCTACCCATGCGCAACGGGATATCAACCACCGGTCGTCGGCCTATCGCCAAGCCGAGGCCGTTCTCCGCGGCACGTAGTACCTCCTGCCCTTCAGCGAAATGCAAGGCCCGGGACAGGTCTGGTTGTGGCAGGCATTCGGCCTCGCACCACTGATTCCACTCGTCCGGATCGGTACCGTTGACAATCAGACGTACGTGCCTCATCAGCCTGGATGGGTTGCCGAACAATTCTTCGGATAAATAAGCCGGCGCGCACACGGGTATCAGCTGTTCGGCGAAAAGCCAACGCGTCACCACCCCGGAATCGCTGTAGTCACCAAAACGCAACGCAAGGTCCACCTGTTCCCGTTCCAGGTCAATGACCCGCGTTGCAGTGAGCAACTGTAAGTCGATATCGGGGCAGCGCTGCTCGAACGAGGTCCAGTGGGGAATCAACCAAGTGTTCACCACACTGGGCAGGGTCGTCAGTGTCACTCGCCGACGGGCCCCTTGGGCGCGAAACTCTCCCGTCGCCCGCCGGATCCGTTCCAATGCCGGATAGATCTCCGCGAAGAATCGAGCACCGGCCTCCGTCAATTTCATGCCCACTCCCGCCCGCTCGAACAATCGCACATGAAGGTACTCCTCGAGGTGACGAACGTGGTGGCTCACGGCGGACTGTGACACGTGCAGTTCTTCCGCGGCGGACGAGAACCGTCCACGGCGTGCAGCTGCTTCAAAAGCTCGCAGGGCTGCCAGGGGAGGTAGGGGAAACTCAGACATCAGTCGTCTCACACATGAACCTGACTCATGTTTGGTTGAGAACAATCTAACACGAAACCGTGGATATTGCGCTAGCGTATTGAGATTCAAGCGAAATCACCTCACAAAAGAGCGTCCAGTTATGAGCCGAATTCAATATGAGAATGACCAGCGCGAGGCCGACGATATCCCGACCCTCGAAGCGCTGTGGTTTCGAAGTCGAGCACTTCAGTCCCAAGCCCAAGCTCGGGCGTTACGCAGACTGGCAAGATTGTTCGCACGCCAGCTTCGGTGGGTCCGGCGTCGGCTGGCCGAATGATCCATGACGGCTCCTCCGGTGCACTCCCATGGCCGCGACAGAGCGTTCGCAACCCATGGATCGGAGACCAAGCAAAACCTCCACGCATATCTTGGATATCCGGGCGCGGCCGTAAGCGTGGAGTCGTTTCATGCGATCTACGCGTTCCGATCATAGCCACCAAGGTCCTACGCTCGATGCCGACGGCGTTGAATCCTTGATACTGTACATCTCCGTCGCGACCGCTGGCTATGCGCTCATGCTGATCGGGTTCAGCCGCGGTCCGTTGTACACGAACCCGCACCTCGTCGGCGTGCTTGTGAACCTTGTTGGCGCATCCATCCCGTTCATTCTTTTTGCCGCCGCTGGTATGCGACTCGGGGGCGCGGACGACGTAAAGGGAATCCTATGGTCATTGGTAGGCGGGGCCGGAATCACTACCTTCACCCTGGCCATGGCAAGGATATTCAGCGTAGGAGGAAATCTCGGCTTCGTAACGCCTCTTGTATACGGAGGCTCGCTCGTGTTGGTGACCATCGTTAGCGCCTTGTTCTTTCGCGAACGCATCGGCTCACTCCAGCTTTTCGGCCTCGTTCTCGTTGTCGTGGGAATCGGTTGTATCGTGCTTGCACGCTATCAGGCATTCGCGAGTGCGGAGTGATGCGATTGTTTTAGTTTCGTTGATTGAAACTTTCGTCGTGACAGTGAGGTGCTTCATTCATGCGGTCCTGAATATCGATGACAAATTACTGTGCGAAGCCCAGACCCTTGCCAAGGTGACCGAAAAAGTAGCTCCGGTGCCAATGGCTTGCGGGCCCGGATCGGGTGCGTCCGCGCTTTCCCGGAACTCCAGGGCCCGCTGGTGCGGGATATCGACAACAGCTACTTGTAGCTCGAGACGTGCGACGAATCCGACCTGAAAGATCTGCTTGGGCACGCGATGACGTACGGGACGCACTAATACCGCGAGCGCAGGATGTGGGGGAGTGGTGAACCTACTGCATTGCCGTCGGTCCCCGGGGTCAGACGCGTTCACGTTGCCGACCGTTTCAGCCTAGGAACAAGATCACGATCATCCCAACCTGGCCAAACCGCCAGCTTTTCCCTGCACGCCGGCGTCGCCGCCAACCCCCACCAACGCCGCAAGCTCGAGCGCCTTTGCCAGGACATCGTTCGCCTGGCCGTGCCAACAACCGGTTGCCCTGACCCCGCAGGGCAATGTGCGCTATCACATGAACGGAACTACCAATGTCGCAGAAGCAGGGGTGCACAGGAGCGACCACGCTGAAACTCCGTATCGGTGCGACGCCACCAATATCATCCTCAAGCCACTCGAACAAACGCGTCCGGAACGTGTTCGGACGGCCGAAGGCCGCCCCCGAAAGGATGGAGGGCGAGATGCCCGCAATAATTCATCCCGCCTGGTTGCCTTGGTTCCCAAGCCGCGTGTGACCCTGATCCACTTTGCTTCTATCGCCCTGATATTCGCCCGCTTCGCGGGCCCGAGAAAGCGGTCAAAATCCGTTCCCGACGCAGTGGGCGCAACGCCTCAAGCGAGAGTTCAAGATCGAATCGAAACCTGTAATCAGTGCGCCGACTCGGTTATGGTCATTGCCTGCATTGAGTGCCCCTCGATCGCGAAGCAGATCCTGTACCACTTCGAGCATTAGTTCAAAACCAACAAAACATTCACGCACCCCGCCCGTGCCCAATAAAACTCGCCTAGCCAAACCCCTCACTGACTACTGCTGATCAGTTGATTACGGTTCGATCGGGTACGATTTCATTTCTCATTTTGTCCTCCACTCCACACTCCGCAAGCCCGTTTGTCCCCTTTTGCCCGTCAGAGATATCGCTTATCCTGGCTATCCGTTTGTTATCTCGGTTGGGTATGCCCGGTTTTTCACACACCTGCGGACGTTACTTGGTACTTACCCAGTGATACGCAGGCAATGCCGATGACGATGAGGACGAGACCGCAGACTTGAAGCAGCCCGATCCGCTCGCGGAACATAAGCACACCGGCTGTGGTCACTAAAAGCAGGGACCCTCCATAGACGAGAGGTGTGACAAAACCGAGGTTTTCGCCAAGGCTGAACATCCGGGCCATAGCCAGCGTGAATGCAGCAATACCAGCGCCTGCTACCAATGACCAAGCAATACCTTTGAGGTTGTCGCCCCCGTCCAGACGCATACCGGCTGCCAAAAACAGTATGAACGGCACGAAAGCACCGACCAGGTTGATCAGAACACCTACAAGGTGCGGGTTTGTGTACAACGGACCGCGGCTGAACCCGATCAGCATGAGCGCATAGCCCAGCGTAGCGACAACGATATGGGTCATGCGATGCGGACCCCTTTTTTGCAGACGGCTCGTATGGTGCCATGTACGTCTGGCGTCACGGGGAGTCGGATTGCCGTCATAGCCACATCTGCAAAATCGACAGGGCGAGCAATAGGCCCATAAGCGTATTGACGATGGCCCATTGCCGATGTGTGCGCAGGAGCTTAGCGAGGAGGAAGCCCGCAGTCGACCAAAGGATGAGCGAAGCGGTCGCGGCACATGCGAAGACGCCCGCCAGCAAGAGAGCGAGCTCGGATGGGCCGCTCGCTGCATCGCCGAAAGTCGCAGCGGCGCCGAGCGCCGTAGCCCACGCCTTCGGGTTGAGCCAAAGCAACATGGCACCGCCCGGGATGCCGATCGGTGCTGCCATCTGGGTATCCGTATCCGGCGGTCCGCTTGTCGCAATCTTGACCGAAAGCCAGAGAAGATATGCGGACCCCATTAGCTTCAATACCAGGGCGAGCGTCGGGACGGCGAGAACGAGGCTGGCCAGACCAATAGCTGACGCCGCGCCCAGTGCTGCCAGGCCTCCCGCGATACCGGCGATCAGTGGGACTGAGTACCGGAACCCGAAGCGAGCGCCTGACGCCATGGCGAGCGTGGTCGCCCCACCTGGCGTAATGGTGGCGACGGTTGCGAACAGCGCCAGCGGAAGAATCGCGGCAGAGGTCATCATCGATCGCCCCATGACCCCTCGGGCGAGCGCGATCGAGTGGTGTTTCGGGCTTGCGCTCGCTCAACGATGATCTTGGGCTCGTGATCGACGGTGAAATTCACGGAGTTGCGGATGAAGCATCGACGGCTAGCGGTGGCATGGAGCCGCTCTGCCCGATCGGCATCAGCCTCTTTGGTGATCGTGACCTGTGGTCGAAGGAGTACGTGGACGAACTGTCCCCCGTCGCCGTCTTCCTCCATGAGCCCTGTCGCTTCGTCGCGATAGGCGGTAACGGTTATCCCCGCATCCGCGCAGAAATGTAGGTACCAAAGCTTGTGACAGGCCGACAGCGCTGCCACCAGAAGGTCTTCCGGGTTCCAATACGCGCCATCGCCGCGAAAGGCCGGGTCGGCCGAGCCGAGAATATCTGGTTTTTCTTCAGCGGCGATGCGGTGCGTTCGGTCGTAAGACTTGTAGTCCACCGTGCCCTGTCCTGTGTTACCGACCCATTCCACGGTGACCGCATAGTGATGCTGTTGTTGTCTGGCCATATCAGCTGCCTCCGGTAGAACGCTTCGTTCGCTTTAGGAGACCGCCGCCGTATTGCCGCGGCGGTTCTGCCAGTTTTTCAGTCCGTCGTGGAGATCCTGGGTACCCACCATGCGGGCGAATTGCTCACGCTCGACCAGCAGACCGTCGCCGATCGGTAGATCAATGCCGCGCGTGACCGCGGTCAGGATACTTCTCACTGCGCGCGGCGACTGGCTGGTGATGCGTGTGGCCAGATGGTGCGCCTCGTGCAGGAGACTCTCGTCCGGGACGACGCGGTTCGCGAGCCCGAGTTCGACGGCTCTTTGCGCATTGAAGGTCTGGCCGGTCAAAAGCAATTCCAAGGCTCGCTTGGTACCGGCAACGCGCGGCAGGCGTTGCGTCCCGCCAAAAGTCGGAGGCATGCCGAGCAGGATCTCGGGCTTTGCAAAGACCGCGCTTTCGGCTGCGATTGCTAGATGGACCGCCTCGGTGATCTCGCATCCACCGCCGAAGGCAAGCCCGTTGACGGCCGCGATGACAGGTTTTGGAAACGCTTCCAAGCGGGCGGTCATCGTCTGGCCGCGCCGGACGAACTCATTCACCGCGATCGCTTCACCCTGTTTCACGGATTTGGAGAACTCGTGGATGTCGGCACCGGCCGAGAATGCGCGCTCGCCGGCGCCCGTGAGAATCACGGCCCCAATGGAATCGTCCGGCTCGATCGCATCGAGGTGCGCCATCAAGTGGTCGGCGAGCGCGTAGTCAATCGCGTTCAGGTGTTCGGGGCGGTTGAGGGTGAGGGTTGCGACGCGGTCGTCGACTGTTAACAGAACGGGGTCACTCATGGTTTGGTCTCCGGTTTGGTGTAGAGGGTACGGATCGCGAACATCATGCCGATGGTTGCGAGCGTGACGCCGGCCCACTCGGTGGAAGAGGGCCATTCCGCTAGAAGGGCGATGGCGCCGAGCGTCGTCACACCGGGTACGGCCGCCGTGTAGAGGGCCGTCTCACTCGCGCCGAGAATGGTAACGGCGCGGGTGTAGAAGAAAATCGACGCGACGCCGATCACAACGCCCTGGAACACCCCCTGCAACAGCAGGACCTGCCAGCCATGATCCAGGAGGGTTGCGCCCTGTACGGCGATGTAGGGCGGCAGGAAGCCGAGCATCGAGAACACCGCAACGATCGACGCGGCCTGAAGCGAGGGCAGACGGAGCCGGCGCACCGTGATGCCATAGGCCGACCAGCAGAAGGAAGCAAGCAGCAGAAATGCGTCGCCGAGCAACTGTTGGGCGCTGGCGGTACGGAGGGTGTCCCAAGCCATAAGGACGACGCCGACAGTGATCAGCGCGAGGCCCGGCGCCGTCGCTCGCCGAACTTGTGCCGGATCGATGAAGATGAGCAGCACAAAGGTGGATAGCGGCAATGTTCCGTGTAGCAGCACAGCGCCATGAGCGGCGGGCGCAAGAGCAAAGCCGGAATAGGCGAGCAGGGCGAACCCTAGCCCGCCGAGCAATGCCAGGAGGAGGGCTTTCGGCAAAGGGACGCCGCCAAACCCGTAACGGATTAAGAGCGGAGTCAGTATCAGGCCGCCGATGCCGAAGCGCAGTGCACCGAGGTCGAGGATCGGTATGGCGGATGTCAGGCCGAGCCGCGAGACGATCGTGAAGCCGGAAAAGAGCGCGACGACGGCGAGCGCACAGGCCAAGCCGATCATGATTCCAACCCGCACTCCGTCGACGGTGGAAGGGGGGGCTGTACCGCCGTCGGCCTCGTTCTGATGTCGGTTCGTCGGAATCCATCGCATGAATGGAAATCTAGCGAATCAAATAATATAATTAAAATAGATAATATTTATTACATATAATAAGGAAACCCGATGAATTTGCGTCACCTTCGATTCTTCATCGCGGTGATCGAGCGCCGAGGCGTCTCCAGCGCGGCGGCACATCTGCATGTGTCCCAGCCGGCGGTGTCAGCGGCGCTCAAGTCGCTGGAGAACGATCTCGGTCAGGAACTTTTCGAACGTCGCGGTGGCTCACGTCGAACGGTTCCGACGTCCCAGGGTCTGCGCTTCTATGAGCACGCCCGCGAGATAGTCGGGCGTTACGAGGAAGCGAGACGGAGTCTGCGCGTACCCGATGAAAAGCCGCCTGTCGTGCGTATCGGCGTACTGCGAACGTTGGCAGCTACCGATGTCGCCACCGTCCACGCTCACTTGACGCGCCGCGTGCCGCAGATGCGTTGGTCGCTGCGCGACGGCTCGGAGCACGAAATCCTGGGGTGGATCAATCAAGGCCGGATCGACATTGCGTGGACGGTCGTAGAGGACACCTCCGAAACGATGTCACCGCTTTGGCGCGAGCCCTATGTTGTCATGGTATCGCGTCAGCACCGGCTGGCGAAGAATTCGGGGGGGCGCGTCCAGGTGGCCGATATTGCCCAAGAGCCTTTGGTGTTGCGAGGGACTTGTGAGCTGAAGCATGGCGCCCTGAAGGCGGCCGGGCTTTCCATGAAGTTCGCGGCGCGCACCGCGCGCGATGACCTCGCCCTGCAGCTTGTGGCGAGGGGGGTCGGCATCGCGGTCGCGCCTCGCAGCCTCGCGACGACGGACATCGTCGCCTTGCCGGTCAAGGATCTTGGTCTGTCGCGCCAGATCGGATTGCGCTGGCGGCAGGGAACCTCGGACACCACGGTCGAGGTCGTCTTGGCCGCGGTGGAGGGCCGGGAATCCTAGGCTGGCGAGTCCGATCGCGTCAGGGGCGGAACATTTGACGGGTAACACGACGGCGCGGGAGCAGCTGTCGTCCGGCTTGCGCATCATGGCGACCGACGTGCCGTCTATAACGAAACCACCCATTTTCCCGGAGTCGTATTGGTTTCAATTTCGCGGTGCGCATCCGGAGTGTTTTTGAAGGGCACGGTTTTGCCGATCGGAATATCGAGAAGACCTCGTTCGATGAGACGAATGATTTCTTGCAGGGGTGTATGCATGAAATCCTGCGCATCGCCGACATAGGCGGTCAGCCGTTTATCAGTGGGGATGTCGAACATCGGACTGAAGTCGCGCAGGGCCCATTCTCCGCTCAGAATTCCCGCAAGGCAAAGGACGCCGGATGGACTAAGTGCATCGAAGTTATCCGCTATCGTGGGCGTGCCAACGAGATCCAGCACATTATCGACGCCATCTGGTATGAGGCTCCGCACGTCGTCGACGACATTACCCTTATCGATCACCACGTGGCGCGCCCCATAGCGTTCGAGAAGGTGCCGTCGGGTCGCATCGCGTGTTGTTGATACGACCGTGCAGCCATGGTCGTGAGCCAGGATGCTCGCCATGAGCCCGACCGACGACGTGCCGCCCCTGATGAGGATCGTGGCGCCAGGCAAAATACAGAGGCCGCGAAACAATGCCCCGTAAGCGGTTTGGACCATTTCCGGTAAGGCCGCTAGCGTGCTCCATGACAGGGTGGTCTGCACGGCCTGCACCTGGTCTTCCGGGACGACCACGTATTCGGCGTAGCTGCCGTCGAAGGCGCGCCCCATTCCACCCATGGCGGTTGCGACGATGTCGCCGCGGACCAGTCGACCGGAGGGACAGGCGTCGATGGTGCCGACGGCTTCGATGCCAAGGATCCGGGGGAAGGCGACCGAAGGTGACTGTCCCTTTCGAGTCATGATTTCGGCGCGATTGAGGCCAAAGGCGCGGACACGGATGCGAACCTGTCCATCACCGACAGACGGAAAAGGCCTCGCCTCAAGGCACAGAGCCTCAGGTCCACCCGGCGCGTGAACGACGAAGGCCTGCATCGAAGGATCATTCATCGGCATATCCTCTATAGGGTTGACATGAATTAGTTACTTGTGTACACAAGTATTATGATAAATGCAAGCCATCCCTATGCCGCCTGCCTGTGCCTTGCGAGCCGCCGTCTGGCCCGTGTGGTGACACAGGCCTACGATCAGGCGCTCGCCGAGACTGGGTTGAAGATCACTCAATTCTCGGTGCTCTGTGCGCTCGACTACACGCGTGGGAAGCCAGTGCCGCTGGCGGCTGTGGCGCAGGCGCTCGATATGGAGCCATCATCTCTGACACGGGCTCTGACTCCGCTCGTTCGGGATGGATTGGTTACGCTCAGCCACGGCGAAGACCGACGCCGACGGTGGGGCCAACTTACGCAGGCCGGTCTGACAAGGTTGGGGGCGGCGCGATCGTGCTGGCGTCGGGCACAGGACGAGGCCGCGTCCCGTCTCGGCCCCGGCGAGCTCGAAAGACTTGTCGAGGGCTTGAACGCGGCACGCTGCGCTTTCGAGGCGGAATCAACGCAAACAACTAAAGGAACGGTCCAATGAACCATGCAGCGTCCCCTCCTTCAGCCGAGTCTGATCTGTCGGAATCGACCTCCGCGCTCGGGGAGTTGCCGCTGGTCCTGATCCCGTGCTTCGCCGTGCCGCTATGGATCTGCCTCCACATTGCGGCCCTCACCCAAATCGCCGCGAGCGGCCAGGCAGCGCGGCACTAATGCCGCCACGCGGCAACCATTTGACCCTGAAGGAGGGCAGGATGACGAACCATGTAACAGCTGTTCCGGCTGCGGCCAGTGACACAGCATTACAGTATTTCGAGGCGCGTCTCGGTTTCGAGACTGATTATTGGGACGTTCATGCCAGTCTGGCATCCGGCGGCGACGATTTCGTGGTGCTAGATGTGCGTCACCCTGAACTCTACCGAGCAGGTG
Organism: Gammaproteobacteria bacterium; assembly: GCA_034520625.1. Taxonomy (GTDB): domain Bacteria; phylum Pseudomonadota; class Gammaproteobacteria; order Arenicellales; family JAANXG01; genus JAANXG01. The sequence goes on from JAXHNI010000007.1 coordinate 406,938, forward strand.
ATGTGCCGGGCACTATCAATCTTCCGCAGGGAAAGATTACTGCGCGAAAGTTGGCCGAGTTCCACGATGACATGTTGTTCGTCGTTTATTGCGCTGGACCTCACTGCAATGGGGCCAACAAGGCCGCTATCCGACTCGCCCGCCTCGGTCGGCCGGTCAAGGAAATGATCGGCGGTGTCACCAGTTGGGCAGACGAGGGGTTTGAGTTTGCCTACGGAGACGAACCTGGAGAGGTCGTGGCAAAGACAGTCTAACGTATGTGCATTTCTTGAAAGGTGGCCTATGACCGCGTCGCGCTGTATCGAGGATTTCCAAGTGGACGAGACGTTAGAGACCGGTACGGAACTGGTCAGCGAAGGCGACCGCCGTATCCAGTGACGACAACCGTCGAAGTAGCCTCGCTCTACCATCCGTGCCTCATGGTTGAGATGACGGCAGTTGTGGAGATCCCGCGGGATCGATGCCAGCGGCCGGTTCGCGCACAGAGAATGCCTGGACGTACAGGTAGGGCGGGAGCGGTGCCGGATATCAGGGTATAGGGCCTTACGTTCTACTATGACATCCGTAGGAAGCACGTATCAAGAGTTGCCCGTCGATAAATTGCCGATTCACATGCTGGCTCTTTGATAACCAGCGTTTCAATCGGTTATATCACCGCTTTTCTTAGAGGAGGTAATGCAACGTGATCGGCTCCAGTCTGTATTCAGAGATCGGAATCATCTACACGACGCTTGGCATTTACGCGCTTGTGGTCGTCAGCCCCGGTCCTGCTTTTGCCCTCGTTGCACAAACCGCATTGTCAGGACAAACACGCGTCGCCACCGGCGCGATTGTGGGTCTCGCAAGTGCCGCCGCCTTCTACGCGGCGCTTTCAATGGCCGGTCTTCTTCTCGTGGTACAGAGTATGGGGTGGGCATTCCGCGTGCTACAGGTCCTCGGGGGCGCTTATCTGATCTGGCTCGGCGTGAAAATCTGGCGGGAACAGAAGAGCAGTTACGTGGAGTCGACGCACGGCAATTCCAAAAACGCCCCGCGAGTTGGGTTCAAGGCTGGGGTTTGGCGCGGCATGATGGTCAATCTGTCGAATCCCAAAGCGGTGGTCTTTTTCGTGAGCATCTATGCCGTGGCGATTCCCGAGCACGCATCCCTAGCTACTTGCCTCACGATCCTTGCGGGAGGCTTCCTGATGGAACTCGCTTGGTATGGAATCTCCGCGCGACTGCTATCAACTCATGAAGTTCGCCGTCGATATTTGGCCGCATCAACTGCCGTCAATCGTGTACTCGCCAGTGCAATGATTCTCTTCGGCATAAAGACCCTTGCCGGAAGATAAGTCGCCTGACACCAATAGCGTCATGAGACAATGTCGTTGTCGTAAATGAGTAAATCGTTTTGATTTACACAGCATTTCGAAAATGGATGGAGTTTTGACTTTGGTTAGCCCCAATGTTGCAATAAATCAAGATCCAGTTGCGCGTTCGAGTGAAGTCGACCTGCTTTTGTGGATATCCGAACCTATGAACAGGACGTGGCCACTATGCCTTGATCAAGATCCCATATCCCTCGAAGTTCCGGTAGCAGATCATTGCTTTGGTGCGCTCTCCGGCCGCACGCCCGAGAAGTTATCAATGGACTGCAAGCCGTCAGCCCAGACTATCCACAACTGGGTCCGGCAGGCCCATCACGATGCAGGGCACCGCAATGGCGGGCCGACGACCGACGACCGACGACCGATGACCGGGAGAAGCTGCCCCGGTTGCGGCGGGAGAATCGGCGCATGAAGGAGGAACAGGAGATCTTAAAAAAGCCGCGGCCTGGTTCGCTCCGACACATCTCCCCCATGAACTACGAAAAGTCGTTCAATGATACGATTGACCTCTCAAATCACTAACCGTTCACGGTACCGGGGCAACTCCAAATACAGTCTCGAGGAAACTCTTGCTACAGGGCTTCAGCTTCTTTTTGGATCATTGCATAAACACTATAACGAACCATTGACGGAAGATCGTAGTCGGGAAAGGCAGCTGAAATATGCTGAGTCACTGATTGGAAGTGCTCTTGTGCCTTCGTAGCGTTCTGCAGCTCCCGAGCCAGGTTAGGGCGTTCATTTACATAGTTTTCCACAATGCTTTGGACTTTTTCCAAGTAGTGAACTTGATCTCTGATTGCCTTCTCAATAGGCGCCCACTCCCCTCGCCCTCCAAGGACGCGATCAGCCTCAATTTTATCGAGCTCCTTCAAAGTTGCAATCCACTGGTCAACATTTGGCCGCGGTTTGCCGTCATGAAGTGGGCCCTCGAGCCAAGCATGTACGCCGGCATGAATCAAATCACCGACAAACAAGGCTCCTGAATCTTCAAACAGTACAACCGTATGGTCGCTCGACATTGCATCGCCAGGAAGTTGAATCAGTGTAACCTCGTCACCTCCCTGGGTTTTGATGACTTTCTTCCCTTCATAGGTGACGTCAATTTCCGCAAGCTCTGGATAGCTTTCCGGATCGATCGCTTCCGCGACGTTCACCCAAAAATTCCTCTTATATTCGTGAACCATAGGAAGAGCGTTCGCGGTTGCTTTTGAAGCGATCGACTGTACGCCACGCTCTTTGAGCAAGTTTAGTCCGTTGAATTTGTCTGGGTTAGGGTGAGTTACGATTACCTTGGTGATTGGCGAATCCGTTTCCTCCTTGATGGCACTGATCAATTCCTCGGTGATGCCCGGAAGGAATTGCGTATCCACAACAATGACTTCCTGACCATCGTCGTAGAAAACACTGTGGGTTTTGAACCCAGCTTCGCCGGAAGTAAAGGTGTAGAGCTCGCCTGCAGAAGCTCGCACGGAAATTGAGAGCGAAAGGACCGAAATGAAAGTGGCCAAGAGAATTGATCGTTTCGGAAATGGCATTGTTTTGATTCCTGTGTGAGATCGGAATTTCCAGAATGAACTGTTCTTTTGGCTCTCCGTTATCTAATGTTTGCCAACTTATTTCGAATTTTGGACAAAGCGGGAGGTGGCACCGTGAAGCCGGATGACGCACCAGCTCCAATAGTTGGACTTGCGCAGCAATTCTCCTCGGGAGACATCCTTCAGAAACACTCTCACGAGAGAGATCAGGTTCTATATCCACTGAGAGGCGTGATTGAAATGCAGACGCCGGAGGGGCGCCGGGTGCTACCTCCCCATAGAGCACTCTGGATACCAAGACGTACCGAGCATAGTCTGTTTAGCAGACAAGACACGGAGGTATATGCGGTTTACTTGAGTACTTCCGGCCGTGCTGGAGGATCTGGCAACAGCAATGTGTTGACCGTTTCTCCAATGCTGCGAGAACTGATACTTGAAGCCTGCCGCTTACCGTGGAGCTATTCGGGTACTTCTTACGAAAGTCAGCTAATGCAGTTTTTGTATCTAACGCTGGATCGAGCGCTTAAAGAACCAATGCATTTACCTATTCCAACTGATCGTCGCGCGAGAACGTTCGCGAAGTCCGTCATCGAGAATCGGCATATGTTCCTGGATGTCAATCGTGCCTGCGAACTTGCAGGGTTGAGCAGGAGGACCCTATCAAGAATCTTTAAAAGGGAAACTAGCCTTACGATCGGTCAATGGATGCAATTGTACCGGATGCATGAGGCGGCGGCGCTTTTGGCATCTGGCGGCTCAATCCAGGACATCTCCCACCAATTAGGTTACAACACGGCTAGCAGTTTCTCTGTAGCCTTCCGTTCCTTTTTCGGGATTTCGCCAAGCCACTATCGTAGCGATATCAGGTCGAAAGCCAGTTAATTGTCGAGGTATGTTGAATTACCCGGGTACCTGGTGAGAATGGACTACCCCGGAGATTGAAAGGAACAGTGAGCAGGGAGTACGTGCAGGATGGATTCAGGGACAGCCAGGCAGGCTGAGACAGGGAAGCTCAGGTGGCACTACGAGCGTCGACACCCGGAACGCACGCTGCTCTACCGACTCGTCACCGAGCACTACCCTGTTTCCTCAACTAGACACCCACCTCTCGAAAAAATGGAAGGGAGCTTTTCTCGGGGCCGATCAGATGGCTTTGGTTTGGATGGCGTTCCAATCGCCTGACAGAACTCGAAATCAACTCACCACGAATTTGGTGGCCATTGCGCACAATTTCGGTTGCAGAGCAGCACTGAGCATGCTCTCCCGGCTTGGCGCTCCGTGGTCAGCAAGCGCTCTGTTCCTGATTTCCGGCTTCAATGAATCAGTGCCGATGTTGCCGGAGCTCGACGACGTTCTCGATTCCGATCTGGATAAGGACCGGATCATTCGCGGGTTCGACCAACGGGTATCGGTCTTCGCGACTGGCGACACGATCTTGCCGGCTCGATGCTCAAGGAGGTTGGCTGAGCAACCCGATACGGCCATCTGTGAAGTCCCCGAGTCGACGTACTGTTTGGCATCGGAAGGCTACCACAGGTTTCCGGTCCTGCTTTCCCTGATCGCAGACGTTCTTGTCGGCGTGCCTTACGAGTGGAATCAGGTGGACATCCTCCGCGGCGGGACAAAGACCGAGAGCTTCCTGGGGAGATGGCACTTGCCTTTCTGAATCCAACGCCATACTAAGCAATCTGGCTCAGGACACACCGTCTCTGCCAAGTGATGTATGGACGCGTTCCAAGGTGCTGCGGTGGCAGTTCTTCGAGCAGTACAGCCACGACCCCTACGTCGCTGTTGCTCGCTTCATCGCGCTCTAATCTTGGGATACCCGAAGAGCGGCGCGCAGAATACGAGGAAAAACAGGAAGGGGCCACCGAGCGCTCCAGGTCATCGACGACCGGTTAAACCGAGGCCCCTTCCTGGTAGGCGATGCCCTGACCATTGCGGATCTCACCCTCTACGCCTACACGCACCTGGCGCACGAGAGAGGCTTAGAAATGAGCGATTTCCCAGCCGTCTCAGCCTGGCTGGGCTGTGTAGCAGCCACCGAAAGGCATGTCCCGACGGGCGCCTGATCGAAAAGCAGCTTGACTTTATTATCTACCTGTCGTAAGGTAGGTTTATGACTCCGGATAATACACGTGAACGAATTATTGAGTCGGCGCGCCTGCTGGTCCAGGACGCTTCCTACGATGGCTTCAGCTTTCGCGACATCGCCGAACGGGTCGGCATTCGCAAGGCAAGTATCTACTACCACTTCGAAACGAAAGAATCGCTTGCGGTGGCCATGCTTAACCAGGCCACCGACGGATTTGGCCAGTGGGCCAGCCAGATGGAGCGCAAAACGCCGATTGAGCGCTTGCATGCCTATTGCTTCGATTTCTATCTGGCCCGCCTTCAGGCTGGCAAGAAGCTTTGTCCGGGGGGCGCGTTTACGGCCGCTTGGCCAAATCTCGGCGAAAAGGTGCGCCAGGCAGTTAATCGGCTGTTTGACGCTCAACACCGTTTCGTCAAGCAGGCACTGACTGACGCCAGCGCTGCGGACTCAGGGTATAAGGGTGAAAACCCCGACGAGACGGCGTCCTGGTTCATCGCCTGCGTTCAGGGCGCGATCGTCACTGCGCGAGCGCGGGGCGAACAACAGCTATTCGGGCGGCTTTGCAGTCGTACGCTGCAACAGCTACCGCTATCGGGCTGACGCTGTTTTTTTGATCCCGATACCTACCTGTCGTCAGGTTTGTTATGAAGAACATTAACGCGCACCGGTTTTTCCACAAACTTCTGCAGTATCGAGGGCCCGTGATCGTCGCCTGTCTCCTTGTCATCGCGGCCCTTGCAGCACAGTTTCCGCGCCTTGAGAAGGACACCACGCCGGAAGCCTTCGTACCCGAGGACAGTCCTTCGCTGGCTTATCGTGACCGCGTAGAGGATACCTTCGGGTTGAAGGATCCCATGGTGGTTGCGGTTATCAACGAAAGCGAGTCGGGGGTTTTCAACCCCGATTCCCTGCGATTGGTTCAATGGCTGACCGACCGAATTGCCCAGGTCGAGGGAATCGACCCGCAGCGAGTCACCAGCCTGGCGACCGAGAACAATATCCGCGGCACGGATGAGGGCATGCTGGTTGAGCCTTTTTGGGAAGCGCCGCCGGAAACTTTGGAGGCTGCGCGGGACGTTTGGCAGCAGGTGCAACGGTTTCCGCTCTATCTCGGGCAGCTGGTATCACGAGACGGTAGCGGAACGCTCATCGTCGCTGAGCTTCTTGATGAAGAGGCGGCTACCGATATCTATTTTGAGCTCCGCGCCCTGGTCGAGCAAGCCTACCAGACCGGCTTCGCTGGACCCGATGATCAACTCCATGTTGCGGGTCAGGGAGCGGTCAGCGGATACTTGTCCGACTACATTAGCGCCGATGCCAACCGACTCAATCCGGTGGCGGCTGTTCTGATTACCCTCGTGTTGCTCCTGGCCTATCGAAGCTTTTCAGGCGTTTTGCTGCCCAACGTCGTGGTGCTGGGCACTGTCGCGACGGGCTTGGGTACCATGGCGGCTGCCGGTGTCCCCATCTACGTCATCACCAACTCCTTGCCGGTGATCCTGATCGGCATCGCCGTGTGCGACAGCATTCACATCTTCGGCCAGTACTACGAAGAAATCGCGAATGAGCCCGGAATCGACGCAAGAGAAGCGGTGGCGCGCGCCATGGCGGCAATGTGGCGCCCGGTGACACTAACCACCGCCACCACGGTCGCCGGCTTCCTCGGCCTGGCAACCGCTGCTGACCTGCCGCCCATGCAGTATTACGGCCTGTTCGCCGCGCTGGGAGTCGTAGCCGCTTGGGTTTGGTCTTTGTTGCTGCTGCCAGCGCTGCTTTCATTGTTTCGGCCTCAGCTCTCGCACGCGATGCGGTCTGCCTCAGCCAATCGATCCGACTGGCCCAGCAGTCTCATGCGCCGTTTGGGCGCTATTGTCGGCGCGCATCCGCGTGCAACCGTCTCCATCATGGCCACCCTGGCCTTGCTCGGCGCGATCGGCGCCAACCAGGTCGTCTTCAACGATCAGCGCATCTACAATTTTGAACCATCAACGCCGTTACGCGTAGCCGATGAGGCCATCAACGAGCAATTTGATGGCACTTACTATCTTGATGTCGTGATCGAAACACACGAGCCCGAGGCGCTCTTCGATCCGGAGAAGCTGAGTCGCATCGAGCGGCTCCAGGCTTGGATGGAAGGCGAGGGAGGCTTGAGCAAAGCCACTTCCATCGTTGACTACATCAAGCAAATGCATCGCGCCTTCAACGGCGACGATCCGGCCTACTATCGCATTCCGGAAGACCCCGACCTAGTCGCGCAATACTTTCTGCTCTACTCGACCTCCGGCGCGCCCACCGACTTCGAAGAGCATATTGACTACGACTACCGGCGGGCGCATATCCGGGGCCAGTTGTCTCATGACAACTTCCAGGCGCTCTCATCCATCGTGCCCGACCTAAAGCGTCATCTTCGAGAGCAGTTCAACACGGGAGAAATGCGCGGCACGGCCACGGGCTCACTGGAGCTGACCCATTCCTGGCTGGCGCCTCTCGCTGAAAGCACGCGCAACGGCATGGCGCTGGCCCTGCTGCTGGTTCTGGCTGCCTCGGTACTGTTCTTTCGATCCATTGTGCTCGGGCTACTGGCGACTTTGCCGGTGGCTTTTGCCGTACTTATGGTTTTTGCCGTGATGGGCTTCACCGGGATCTGGCTCGGCATCGGCACTTCGATGTTCGCCGCCATCGCGATCGGGCTGGGTGTGGACTTCGCCATTCATACGATCGATCGTTTGCGTACCCTGCTTGGCGAACAGAGCATGGATTATCGTGAAGCCGTTGCGGCCCTTTTTCCAACAACGGGTAGAGCATTGCTGTTTAACTTGCTCGCCCTCGCACTCGGTTTCGGTGTGCTGATGAGTTCTTCGGTCCCGCCGCTGCAGGATTTCGGTTTACTTGTTGCCGTTGCCGTTGCGACCAGTTTTGGTGCCAGTCTGACTGTCCTACCGGCGCTAATCGCGCTCATTGGTCCACATCGGCTTTTCTCTCTCACTCCGTCGGAGGATCACGCCATGCCTCGAAAATCCCTAAACCAACGCGGTAATGCCTACTTGCCCCTGCTTGTCTTATTAGTCACGGCCACCGTCGGGTTTGCGATGACAATCCGTATTGCCACGGCCGAAGACGTCCCGCCATCAACGGAGGGGCGCCAGATCATGGTTTCAGTTGACGCGCGCAACGAGGGCATTACCCAGCGATCACGCATCCGATTCGAGCTGACTGACCGCCATGGTCGAAACCGCATTCAGGAGACGGTCGCCCTGCGCCGGTACGAGGGCGAAGACAAGAAGCAGCTACTGTTCTACCGTGAGCCTGCCAATATCCGCGGAACCGCCTTTCTGACCTACGACTATGCCGACACGCAGCGAGAAGACGACCAGTGGCTTTATCTTCCGGCCGCGCGCAAGACGCGCCGTATTTCGGCCTCGGATCGTGGAGACTATTTTCTTGGTACGGATTTGACCTATGAAGACCTCAAGAGACAAAACAAGGTTTCCCTGAGCGACTGGAACTTCGAGGCAATCGGACGCGACGAGATTGATGGGCAGTCAGTCCACATCGTCGAAGGAAAACCGGTGACAGACCGTGTTGCGGACGAACTCGGTTACGGCCGTGCCAGGTGGTACGTCGAGCCCGACAGCGCCACGATTCGCAAGTCTGAGAACTGGGACCGGCAGGGCAATCGGCTAAAGACCGTGCGTTTCGACGACATCCGCAAGGTTGAGGGAATCTGGACGGTGCACGAAATCACGGTCGAAAATCACAAGACCGGTCACAGCACGCGCTTAGAGATCTCCGATGTGGACTATGGTGTCGAGATTCACCGCGGCACGTTCGACGAGCGTGCGCTGTCGCGAGGCTTGCGCTACTGATGATTGTGCGTTTGCTCTGGCTGATGTTGTGCCTGGCAACCACAGCCGCCCCCGCCGCGAGCGGTGATTGGTGGTTGGGCGGCACGGTGGCGATGGACACTGCCGTGCAGACGGCCGATGGCCGCGCGCAAAAGGCTGAGACCACGCTCATGCCGGAGATTGAATGGCGCAGCCCCTGGGGATTCGATCTCACAGCCATTGGGCGACTTCGCGCAGACGCCCTGGATCGGCTCCAACCGGGTCGTCCCGGCTTTCGGTACTACGATCCCGCCAGTCGCCCGCAAGCACTGGGCACAAACGGCGAGATCGATCTACGCGAGCTCTATGCTGACTTCTATCTGGGCCCGCTATATCTTCGCCTGGGCAAACAGCAAATCGTTTGGGGGAAGACCGACGGTCTCAAGCTGCTCGATCGCGTCAATCCGCAGAGCCTACGCGAGTTCATTTTGCCTGAGTTCGAACAGTCGCGGATTCCACAGTGGTCGCTGCGTGCCGAGTTCCCCCTGGGGCCGGTCTGGCAGGCGCAGCTAATTGCGATTGCCGACGTGTCGGTCGATGCGCTACCGCCGGAAGAGGGGGCCTTCGCCGTTACGTCGCCGAAGCTTGTCCCGACCGCGCCTTCGGGCACACCGGCGCGAATCCGTCCCGCAATGGCGCCGCAACATCGGTTTGCCGACGGCGATGTTGGCGCCCGCTTGTCCGCCTTCCTCGGTGGCTGGGATGTGACACTGAACTATCTCTACCACTACGTCGATCGACCGACCTTCCACCGCAGCACCCGCCCGGACGGTATTGCAATTACACCGCACTACTACCGCACGCACACTGTGGGCGGATCGGCGGCCAACGCCTTCGGCGACTTCACGGTCCGCAGCGAATTGGCCTACGCCACCGACCGGCGCCTGATCGCTGCCGATCCCTACGATACCGACGGTGTCATCGATAGCCGCGAAGGCTCGGCCATGCTCGGCGTGGACTGGATGGGTTTGACCGACAGCATTGTCTCCACGCAAGTCTTCGCCAGCTGGGTGGATCTCTCCGAAGGCCCGGCAACCCGAGAGGAACTTGAATGGAGCATCACCCATCTTGTCGAGCGCAGTTTTCTCAACCAGGCGCTCACGCTTCGCGGTCAGGCAATCCATGACATCAACGATGGGGACGGTCTGCTACGCGCCAGCGTGACCTACGACTACCGCGCCGATGTCGAGCTCCGTATCGGCGCGGACTTCTTCTACGGTCCGTCAGAGGGACGCTTCGGGCAATTCAAACATCGCGACCGTATTACCTTTTCCATCACCCGAAGCTTCTGACCATGGCTCAATCGAATATCGCTGGCAATTCGCCTCCGCTGGCGCTGCGCTTGCTGCGGACGGCCGTTGGACTTGGTGGGCGAGTTACGCCGGCGCTGACGGCCCGCGCACTTTTAAGGCTGTTCTTCCGTCCGCGGTGCGGGCTGTTCCGGAAGACTGCGCTACCCCGTCCGGACGTGGAGCGGATAGCTGGCGACTCATACTTGCGCCGCTGGGACGGTGAGGTGCGAGCCGTCATGCTAATCCGCGGCTGCGAGGGCCACTACACGCAGTTCGAGCCTCTGATCACCTGCCTGCTGGATTCCGGCTACACGGTGATCACCGTCGACCCGCCAGCATACATCGATACGCTGGGTAGTCGGTCCTGTCCACGCCGCTTCGCCCAGGTCCTGCAAGAGACCGCAAAGGCGGAAGGCACACCTTTCGCCGTCGTCGGGCACTCCATGGGCACGGTTGCTGTGCTACTCGCCAGCAGGCCCGGATTGTCGCCATCGTGAAAACATCGCACCGGTGCTGGGCGACATGCCTGTGCTCGTCGACGAATAGACTTCGAGCGCCTCACCCATCTTTTGGTATCAGGGCTTTCATGCTATACGCTGTTGTGCGCATCCTCAAATGAAGATTATTGCAGCCACTGAAATGCACATGTCGAGTGTTCGGGAACTATTTCGCGAGTACCAGAAGTGGCTCGACATCGATCTGTGCTTTCATGGATTTGAGGAAGAATTAGCTATGCTGCCTGGAGCGTACGCGTCACCGAGTGGCGTGATTCTTCTCGCTCGAGAACACCGGGGGACTTTGGGCTGTATCGCTTTCAGGCCACGGACCAGAAATGAAGCAGAGCTTAAAAGACTTTATGTGCGACCGACCTATCAAGGACAGGGCATTGGCAAGCAGCTCTTTCACGCGGCGATGTCGGAAGCGAGCAGTATTGGTTATGAATCAATGGTTTTAGATACGTTCCCGTTTATGGGCGCGGCAAGGGCACTGTATAAAGCATACGGGTTCGAGAAGGTTCCAGGGTACTACCACAATCCTGAAGCGGAGGTGGAGTACTACAGATATCTATTCGAGTAAACTCTTGGAAAAGATTCTGACCTTAAGCCTGTTGTCGTTAAATTCTTTCTCGAGGCCGCGAACTAAGCTGTACACCGCGCCGAATGTCGAGTGGTTCCGGCCCCAATTCAGTCTAGCCAACCCACCGTGTGCAACGCGAGCAGCGCGGCGATACCGACCGCGCCCTGCAGGATCGTACCGCCGACCAGCGCGGTCATCGCAGTGCGCTCGGATGCCTGCTCGAACGCGTCCTGACGCACCAGCCAATAGAAGCTGTCGTTCGGCAGCACCGCGACCAGGGAGCCAACGCACACGGCCAGTACGGTTGCGTGCGGCGTCAGTCCGCCTGCAGCGGCAAACGGAGCGACCAGCGGGGTTACCGCGGCGAACGTGGCCATGCTCGAACCCTGGATGATCTTAAACCCTGCCGTGAGCGCCACGACTGACAGCAACCCGACGACGCCGCCGCTGACCGAGACAAAGCTGTCGAACGGGAGCACCTGCACAAGCACCGCACCGAGTGCGCTCGCGGCACCAATCAAGAACAACAGGGAGGCGGTGCGGCGGACACCACTGTCAATACAGGCGCGCCGCTCATCGGCAGGCCGCTCCGCCAGTGCGAGGAGCGCCGCGGCAAGCAGGGCGCCCGGCGGTTGCGTCAAGAAATCGAGTACGGGCAGCGGCCGGAGGTCCAACGCAACACCGACAACGATCAGCGCAACTAGCAGGCTGAAGGGGGCGAGTGTGCGAAGCAATCCAGTTGGCGTGCCTGCCGTAGGACTAGCCGGACCGGCTGCTGTTCCGGCGAACCCCCGCGACCACAGCAGTCCCGCAGCCCATACCGGCACGAAGAGCGCGAAAGCCAACGCGAAGGCCTTCGTGCCGTCGACGCCCAGACCAGTCGCCACCAGGAGCGGGCCGGCCGGAAACAGCAGCTTGAATCCGGCATAGCTACTAAACGCCAGCGGCAAACGCCGTCCACCCGCGATCGGCGACAACGCGGCGTAACCCGTGTCCGGGCAGACCATGCCAGCGGCCGCGATCGGGCCAACGGCAACGGCGGATGTACCAGCGGCTGTGGGGGTATGCCCGGCGAGCGCCGCCGCGAGCACAAAAGACGGCAGCAAGATTACAGCGAAACCGCCAAGCGAGCTGCCCCAGCCCTCGTTGAATGTTGCGAGGAAGCGAGGCGCCGCCATCCCACTGGCCAGTGCGATGGCGAGCGCGCCGAGTAGCAGCCACACAGCGATTGGCAGATCGGGCAACCACAAGCGTGGTCGGGCGAAAGTATCTGTAGTCGAACTCATTGCATTTTTTCCTGAGTTTTCTGAAGGCTCGACAAACACTAAGTGATTGAGTAAAAGGACAAAAGCGATTTTTTCGCAGAGGTTTTCATGAGTAATATGCATAAAGGTCGGAGCCAGGGACTTCCACCGCTACGGGCCGTGCGTGCCTTTGTCGTGGCCGCCCGTCACATGAGCTTGACCCGAGCCGCCGAGGAACTTTTTGTGACGCAGAGCGCGGTCAGTCGCCAAATTCGCGAACTCGAGACGGACCTTGGCGTGACGTTGTTCGAGCGCCGCGGGCGTAACCTGCGACTCACAGCCGAGGGCCGCGCCCTCGCTTGGGTCGCCGGCGACGCCCTCGACCGACTTACGGAGGAGGCAATCGCCCTGCGCACGCGCCGGTCTGGTCCCGTAGTCACGCTGAGCATGCTGCCCTCGGTCGCGGCGCGCTGGTTGGCGCCACGCTTAGCCGACTTCATCACGGCACACCCCGATATCGACTTACGCATCGCGGCGTCGCGGCAGTTCACAGACTTCGAGACCGAGGGTGTGGACGCCGCGATCCGCTATGGATTGGGTGACTGGCCGAGCGTCGCAGCGACACATCTAGCCGATGAGGAGATTGTTCCGGTGTGCAGTCCGGCCTACGCGCACGAAGTGGGTTTGGTGAAACCGGCCGACTTAGCCCAAGCCAGCCTGCTGCACGGCGATCTGCCGGAGGACTGGCGCGACTGGTTTCGTGCGGCCGGGGTGACCGATCCCGTACCCCGGCGCGGACCGCACTTCGGTGATGCCAACGCCCTCTTGCAGGCGGCGACCGACGGTCTCGGTGTGGCACTCGGCCGCTCTCTACTAGTCGCGGACGATTTGCGTGCCGGACGTTTGGTAGAGCCGTTCGGACCGCGCCTGCAGGCGCGCTACGCCTACTGGTTCGTCCTACCGCGGAGCCAAGCACTGTCCGAGCGCCTGGTCCGCGTGCGTGATTGGCTAACCGCGCAGTTCGCAAACACATCATAAACAGTATCTGCCTGCAACGCGCGAATATCACTCTGCTCGATTAGTCCCGACCTCCAATACCACCAACCTGGGAGTCCGGCGTCAGCTTCGGGGTACGCTGAGTGCGGAAGAAGAAGTTCGAGGGATTACTCGGCATGAGCGCATCGCGTTCGGCTGCATGCTGGGTAAGTGCCCGTGTCGTGCTGGGATGCAGGGAAACGCATTGAGATTTGCAGAACTCGGTTCCCCGTATCGCGGGCTTGCAGGCGCGGCCCGAACGGCTCTACAAAATGGCTGGCGACCGTGTGACGAAATACATACGCGCCGCCTAGAGGCGCGTCGACTCCGGCACGTTGAAAAGCGCGGACCACAGCCGCCGTGATGGCGGGAGCCGAAAGCGCCGCGCCAGTCGATATCCTCAAGATGCAGTTCTGCGAGTTCGCGGGGGCGTAGCCCCAGCAGCGCAAGGCACAACACGATTGCCCGGTCGCGTAGTTCGCGGGTTGCCCGGCCTTCATCACCTGCTCAAGTTGCTGCTCGTTGAGGCATCGAGGCAGCGTTGCCATCCGCCAGTGCGCAACGGCAGGGATCGCCAATTCGAGCCACTCGTCTCAGTAGCCCTTCATTCGCAGGAAGCCGAATAGCGACCGCAGCGTCGTGCGCAAATGCTTCATTGAACGAGCCGACTATCGATCCCGCAATGATGTAACGAACTACACTACATCGACCCGCGCCAAACGTGCTGGCTCGAGAGACTCTTCCCCGAGGGAGAACCCAATGAACCGACGAACAACCGCCTTGTACGCCTCCAGAGTCGGTTCTCTCAGTCCTCGGGCCGGTCGCTGATCGTGCTTGTACACCTCGACGATAGAGCCGAGCGTCCACGAATCGTTGTCGATCATAGGATGCCCCTCGTTTGGCTGAAACGTGAGCCTGAGCATCCGGACTATGCGGAGTTCTGCAAAGCGGTCACGTGTGAAACTCCTTCACTACCATCAACTTCCTCATCTACCGAGCGGCCGGGATCAGCAGTTCCCTGGCCGGTATTTCCAGTCCATTCGACAGTGACGGCGTGTTGGTGATCTCTCGGCATTGGTCGGGTCCTTATCTGCAGTCGTTTGCTGGCGGCTAGTGGGCGCCTGCTCGGAATGCTCTACCGTTCCTCTCAACATGAATGGACGAATACCTGATGGCCAAGTATAAATAGACTAGATAATAAGAATATCAGATGTCGGTGTGGCACCTTCGGTTGGTGATCAACGTCACCGAGTATTGCGAACTTTCCAAGGCCACAGTGCAGCGCTCAGAAATTATGCAGAGAATGCAGGGGCGTAATCGACTTTGCCGTCGCTCCTCGGGAGTCTCAGGCCTACAAGTGAGAGCGCCATGAAATGTTCGCCGGCGTAAGGGCTTTCAAAGCCTCGGGCCAAGTCCGTGTCGAACCCAAACCGCTGATAGTAAGCCGTGTCGCCTAATACGAATATGCCCTGCCACCCATCGGTTCTGGCCAGTCCCTTGCCTGCCTCAATGAGAGCGGCGGCAATACCCCGCCCGCGATGCTCGGGGAGGACGGCCACCGGCGCGAGCCCAAGAGCTCGGAACGGAGCAGCCATTTTCGAGAACATGACGTGCCCGACGAGCGCGCCATCGACTACGGCGACCAGCGAGTAAACAGCATCACCGTCCGCGCGAAGCCGATCAACGAGATCCGCTTCCGAGGCGCTTGGGAACGATGTTTCATTGATGTTGCGGATCTGTGAAACGTCATTCTTGTTCTCAAATCTAATCTTCATGGATTTCAGATCGTTCGTTTGTTGTTTTATCTTTCCTGTTGCCATCCATTGATTGTGCTCTCGCGACTCTCCTGGCGGCTCACCGAGGGGCTCATCCATTGAAGCTGAAAGAAATGGGTGGAGCTGGAACAGCGCTTTGGCTTATTGCTGCCCATTTGCCCTTTTCCACCGCGCGGTCCTTGGGGCAGATCTGACTTGATGGGCATAGGTGTAGTTTACTTTCACTGAAAACACAGCTTCCAGGACTTTGCGGGCAGGAATCGGTTTGCGGCCACGGCGACCGGCAGGAAGGTTTTCTTCCGGGAAGTGATGTCTTATCCGTTCCCATTGTTCGTCGGTTAGACGTGACATGCAATGAATTATAATCGATCAATGCCTGAATATGAATTTTGAATAGGATCTAGCCGTCGTAGGACATGCCGGAGAAGTTCAGCACCGAGCTTTGGTAAGCCGATTCGCAGCGCGACCACCCACGGCGACGCGGAAGTAGGCATCGTCGAGGTGTGTAGGCACCATTGAATGGATGATCCACTCGTGGCCGATCTCGTTGACGTTGCGCAGCGTGCCGAACGGGCGCAACTTTCGATGCCTTTCGCGCACCGATGGGCCAGCGCCCGCTGCTCGCGGGAATAGGGAGTCTCGTCGTGCTCGCTTTCCAGAAAATACTGGCGAATCTCCGGGCGGATGCTCTCCAGCATGAAACGCATGCGGGTGGAAACCGGGTAGTTCTTGAGAACGGCCCGCTTGGTCTGGATGAAGTCGTACAGGCCGACCGCCGACAGCAGTAGTCCCAGGCCCGCCAGGACGCCGTCCGAGAAGGGTGTCAGGGATACCAGTAAGATACCCGCTGGAATCGACAGGAGGGGCAACAATAGGAGCAGATAGCGCAGCATGCGTGCCACACCTCCGGCATTGTAGTTAAGTATCGTCGTGCCTCGCGGGTCAACGTAGTGGATTTCACCACCAGTGTCCAAAACAGGAACGGTTGTTGCCGGAGCGTGAATCAGAGAAACCGGCTGGTGGCTGTGGGCCCGTTCCTTTCCGGGATTTTTCTGGTACATTTATCCGGACTTAATTGTTACTTGGGGGAAAATCCATGCCCGAGACGGACCGGGTTTTCGCAGACCGGATCACCGACGTGCCGCGCTCGTTCATCCGCGAGATACTCAAGGTCGCGCTCGACCCCGGCGTGATCTCCTTTGCCGGGGGACTGCCGAACCGCTCGCTTTTCCCGGTGGCGGCGTTAAAAGCGGCGACGGAAAACGTGCTGGGTGGCCAGGCCGCGGACGTGCTGCAGTACGCCGGGTCCGAAGGCTATCAGCCCCTGCGGGAGTTCATCGCGGCGCGCTACCGTCAAACCCGGGGCCTGGATATCCCGGTGGACAACATTCTGGTCACTAACGGCTCGCAACAGGGCCTGGACCTTCTAGGCAAGACGCTGCTCAACGATGGCGACGGGGTAGTTATCGAGGAACCGGGATATCTTGGCGCCATCCAGGCATTCTCGTTGTACCGGCCGATTTTCCGGCCGGTATCGGTGTCGTCGTCAGGCATGAATGTGGAACAACTGCGCTCGGCGATGTTCGCTCATCGTCCGAAGCTGATCTACACGGTGCCGAATTTCCAGAATCCCTCCGGGGTCTCCTACCCCGAGGACAATCGCCACGAGGTGGCGGAGGCGGTGGCGGGGACCGGCGCTTTGCTGATTGAGGACGATCCCTACGGCGATCTGCGTTTCTCGGGCCGGCCCGGCTCGTCATTCAAGTCACTTTTGCCGGAGCAGACCGTCATGCTCGGCTCGTTTTCCAAGTGCATCGTGCCGGGACTGCGCCTGGGCTGGATAGTGGCGCCGGACGATCTGCTGGACAAGCTCGTTACCGTCAAGCAGGCGACGGATCTGCATACCAGCCACTTCACCCAGAGTATCGTCCACCGCTACCTGGCGGACAACGACCTGGACGAGCACGTCGGGATCATCACCGATACTTACGGTCGCCAGTGCCAGGCTATGCAACGGGGTATCCGGGAGCATTTTCCCCCGGACGTAGCTTGCACGGAGCCGGAAGGCGGGATGTTTCTGTGGGCAGCGTTGCCGGAAGACCTAGCGGCGGTGGACCTGTTCGACTTGGCGGTGGCGGAGAAAGTGGTGTTCGTGCCGGGCGACCCGTTCTACGTCGATGGCCGCCGAAGCAATGCCATGCGCTTGAACTTTTCCTGCGCCGACGAAGCGACGATCGAGATCGGAATGCAAAGGCTGGGAGGTGCCATATCCAAGCTACTGGCGGCGCCGCAAGGCGACCGGGAGTCGGGCCGTGGTTAAGGGGCAGAGCGCCGCGCGGCCAGGTGACGACCGCGCGGTGTGGTAACCGCGCCGAGTTCCGGGTTGGCCCTGGTTACCCTAGCTGGTGGCGCCCTGCTGTTGTTGTTGCTGCATTAACTTCTGCAACAGGCTCCCACACTCCTGCTGGAGTTCCTTGAGTTGGGGTAGAAGCTGCCCGGCCTCGGGATTTTCCTCGTTCATGGCGGCGTGCATCTCCTGATCCGGTTCCTGGCGTGCCGCGCGGACATCTTCGCGCTGGCCTTGTTGGGCGTATCCTCACCTACTCCCATTTGTTTGTCTTGGATTCAGATAAAAGACTGTCCGTGCCTATAACGCAGAAACGGTGCCCGGTTGGTGCTTCCATTACCCACCAATCTCGGACTTTCTGACAACGCTTGGCCCCTAATGCCTCCAATCTGGAAACCTCTGCTTCAACGTCATCCGTCTCAATATCTATATGAACGCGACTTGCGTGCGTCACCTTCTGGAGTTCAATATGCGGTTCGTCTGAAGGGGTTTGCAGCAAAATATATCCTTGATCTTTGGGATTAGACGAGTATTTCGGTTCGTAACCTAGTGCTCTGCCCCAAAAGCGTGCCGCAGAGTCAAGATCGTCGGTCTTACAGTCAATTATTAAACCAGCAATTCGGCTTCGGTGCATCTCGCAACTCCTTTAGTTATAGGTTGCCCAATTTATAAGCATTTATCCGCTGTGCGCAACGTAGCGGATAAATGTCTGTTGGACTAAGCCGCCCATCAGGCTACCGTGGCTTATATATAGAGGATTGTATTGATCGGGCCGGGCGATTCGGGGAGGAGGCGTAAACGGCCACTCGAAAGGGTCTGCGAAAATGGCTGGCCGTGCAGTGAATTGCTTTCGCTGGACCGGCGTGCCTGAGCCTGCTACCAGCTTCCTCTATGACTGGACTTGCGGAAACGCTGAGTAGACCGGGTATCCTTCGTTGGCTCTCCCGGCCAGCAACCGGGGCCGGCCTGGCTCCGGACCGAAGCTCGCTTCCCATAGTGCCGGTGGAACAGCTACTGATGCAGAGCGAGCGACCCGCGCTATGTCGGCGGATCGATCGACTGCTCAGCGTGCCGAGATCCCACCTCGAAACCTTGTACCATTTGGCGATCAAGAGCTACGCACGCTTCGTACAGCAGCTCCCCGCCTCGGAAGCCCATCATCATGCAGGATCCGGCGGTATGCTGGACCACGGACTGGAGGTGGTGGCCAACGCCCTCGCGCTGCGGCGTGGCCATCTCCTGCCCCATGGCGACGAGCCGGAGCGCCTGGCCCGGAGCCAGGACCTGTGGACTTACGCCGTGTTCACCGCCGCCCTACTACATGACATCGGCAAGCCCGCGGTGGACCAGCGCGTGACGCTGTTCGACGTCCGCGGGCGGGCGCTTGGTGTATGGGACCCTTGGCAGGGACCAATGGACAACACGGCCCGTTCGTACCGGGTGACGTTCGTACGCGAACGCCGCCGTGGCCTGCACGAACGGGTCGCACCGCTGCTCGCCCGCTTCGTGGTACCGGCAGCCGGGCTCTCCTGGCTCGCCTCCGAGCGGGAGTCGGTGGCCCGCAACTTGGGCGCCGTCGACAATGTGCGGCTGCCCGATGTCCGGACCATACCGCTGCATGAAAAACTCCTCACCGCCCTGCGCCACCTCCTCTCCGAAGGCGAGTTACCGCTCAACCGCGACGGGCCGGCGGGGTGGCTTACCGGTGACGACCTGTGGTTGGTGAGCAAGCGCACGGCCGATGTGCTGCGGGCGCATCTTCTAAGCGAGGGCCACGGCGGTATACCCAGCGGCAATGACCGGATCTTCGATGTGCTGCAGGAACACCGGCTGATTATTCCAAACGGTGAGCGGGCAATCTGGCGGGCGCAGGTCGCCGGTGACGGTTGGGCGCACGACCTGACTCTGTTGCGCATTGCCGCGGCGCAGGTATGGCCCGATCCCGAAGGCCGGCCAGAGCAGTTCGCTGGATCTGTGACTCCGACGGAGGACACCGACGCTACAACCAAGGCGGCCACCACTACTAAAGAACCGGAGAAATTCGCCTCGCATAACATCCCCCCCTCAGGTCGTATCTTGTCATCAGCATGTGATGAAGCGAACCCGGAGGGGCCGCAGTCTTGTCATGAAACGTCCTACCGTACCGGTGGTGAATCCGGCATCACGAACGCCGCCGATACGGCGCCCGACTCGTCTGATTCGGGCCGGAGGTTCCTGGAGTGGCTCCGGGACGGTGTTGAATCGCAACGCATCCCCGTGAACACCGTCAATGCGCGCGTTCACGTCGTGCCTGAAGGCGTGCTTCTCGTCAGCCCGGGCATTTTCAAGGATTTTGCGGCGCAACATCCGGCGAAGGATTGGTCGCACGTGCAAAAGCGCTGCCAGAAACTGAAGGTTCATCGCAAGACGGAAACCGGGACCAACATCCACCGTTACCAGGTTGCCGGGGGGCGCAAACGTTCGGCGATCAATGGCCTGCTGCTTACGGATGCGGGCCTCGTCTTTGGTACGGCATCCCCACCACAGCCCAATCCGCATCTTTCACCGAAGGAATGATCCGGCGGCCTCCACGCATTCCGCTCACGGTGGACTTGTGGTCCGTAAGAGAGATTGCCGCCTACCTCAAGCGTTCGGAGGCGGTCGTGCGTGAACGCATCACCGCCCTGCCCGGCTTCCCCCAGGCCATCCGGCTGCCCGTCGCTGGCAGTAAACGCCGCGGGCAACCTTTGTGGAAGGCCAAGGAGGTGATTGCCTGGGCTGAGAAGCACCAGGAAAACCGCGTCGCCTAGTTCAGCTTGGCTGCCAGGTCCTCTGCGGATGGCGCATAGTAAACGTTCTGCAGCACCCGAAGATCGCGGTGCCCACTGATCCGGGCAAGTTCCAACACATCGAACACTTTCGACAGCCGCGTCAGCGCCTCGCGTCGCGTGTCGTGAAAATGCAGATCTTCAATCAGCGCGCGCTTCTTCGCCTTGCGAAACAGGGCATCTAGAATGGCCGTCGAGAGACCGAACACAGTACCCTCACTGCCATTCAAGCATCGTAGCTGCTCGATGATGCGACGCGCCTCGGCCGACAACGGCACGTCCCGCGCATAGCCATTCTTCGTCTGCGGCAGATGCAGATGCCGCTCATTGACGTGCTGCCATTCCAGGCTGCAGATCTCCGCCGCACGCATTGCTGTCTCGATGGCGAAGAGATAGGCCGCGCCAACGCGTGCTGAGGCCGTCTCGGGAAGCATCTCGCGGGAATACCCCAGCGCATGCAACAGCCTCTCCGTTTCTTCCGCTGTCGGCCGCCGGGTGCGCGCCGGAGTGGGCGGTGGCCGTCGCACACTACTGACAGGGTTAACGCGGAGCCATCCCCATTCGCGCCTTGCCACCGAGCAGGCATGGGAGAGAATCGTCATCTCCCGTTCCACCGTCGCGCCGGTGACTTGCTGCAGGCGTCGGTCGCGCCAGGCGGCAATATCGGTCGGTGCGAGCATGCGCAGCGACACTTCAACGAGGGAGTCACGGAGAATGACATTGATCATTTTTTGCTCCCGCGCGGCACCTTGCTTCTTTGCGCTGACCTCGCGGCTATAGCGTTCGAGCAAGTCGCGGAACGGCCTATTGGGGACTTTCCCGGCTGCGTCTTCCCGCAACTTGGTCTCTTCCTGTGCCGCCCAGGCCTGGGCTTCCCGCTTGGTGGTGAACGTCGCGGACGCGCGGGTGCCCTTGATGTAAACCTCGGCACGCCAGGTGCCAGCACGTTTTCTGAATGTAGCCATCCCCTTTCCTTTTTACGCCATTGGCGTAAATTTGGCGTAAACGAATCATACAACAAGTGGGGGAAAGCGGGGTAACGCGGAGAAGAAAAAGGAAGAAATCCGTTCTAACTATCTGTTTTTATTTAGAAAGTGTGAAAAAGTGGCAAAAAGCGCAAGTTGTTGATTTCTGGTAGGTGGTGCCAGCGAGAGGAGTCGAACCTCCGACCTGCCGATTACGAATCGGCTGCTCTACCAGCTGAGCTACGCTGGCAACGGGGACGCGATTATACAGCACGTCCCCGGCGACGCTACCGCTACTTAATTTGCCACGGTCAGGAGGCGTCTGAAACCTGAGAGGCCGGAGCGTTCCCGCAGGTCGCGGCCCGTTTTAGGAATCGGCGCCGGGGCATGGAGCCGGAAGTCGGGGAGCGTCCCTCAGGGCTGTCGAAAACACGGATGTTTGAGCCAAAGCGTACAGGGACGTATTCACAGCGGCCTTGAGGGACGCCCCCCGACTTCCGGCCGCCCCGATCCTGCGGGCATTATTCAAACCGGGGCACTACTCCATCATTCGCTCAGCGCATCGGCCGCCGTACCCGAGCAAGTGGTCGGGCCGAGTTGATCCACCCGCGGCCGCCCGGTCTGGGAGATCACCACAACCCGCGCCGGGGAGGCTTCCGAGTTCTGCGCCGCGTCGAGATCACCGGAATCGCTGGTGGTGCAAATGACGTGGCGAGCCGTCACGCCGGCACTGTCGACGTTCAGCGGGTCCAACGTCCCGTCGGGCATGAAGCTGAAGGCATTGTCCGCCTGGCCGTTTCCGCGAATGGTGATCCGGTCGGTCTGCGTGCGCCCGGTGCGGATCAGCTCGTTGCCGAGTCCCGGCCGGAAGTTGATCGCCTGGGGGTTGCCGGTGGAAGTGAAGATCAGATAGCCGGAATGGTAATTGGGCGGCGATCCGGGCGCCTCGGTCACCCCGCAGTCACAGTTCGCATCACCCTGGCAGGCATCAGGATTCTGGGAACGGCAAACGGTCACGCGATCGCTCCGTGTGATAGCTTCGTTCCGCGCATGATTGATCACCCCCACCCAGGTATTGGTCTCAGACGTCAGAGTCGTACGCTCGAGGAACCGATTGAAGCTCGGCACCCCCCAGGCCAGCAGGACCGCGGCCACCACCAGCGTGATCAGCAACTCCACCAGAGTAAATCCGGAACGCTTGTTCATTTTGCGCATTGTCCGCCGTGGGCCCGCGCTGGACCGGCCGACCCGCTTCTCCTTTGGCTGAGATGGTGGAACCAGTATAGACGGGAATCGCGGATCTGGAAAAACCGGCAGTTCGCCGTGAGCAAGGATCGGGATCCGGTCGGTTGCCGCCGGAGGCCGGCGACGGCAGACCCGGCCAAAAGAATGCCGGGCGGAGGCGCGACTCGCGGGATACCGGTGGGGACCGGTGCTACCGGTTCGCGGACCGGCGAACCCGGATCACCACGTCGACACCTTCGATTTCGACGCCCTCACCCGCATCGGGCAGGGCCCCGATCTGGATCTCGTCGGCATCGATATCCGCGAGCTCGCCGGATTCGACATCGTAGAAATGATGATGCGGTGTCATATTGGAGTCGTAGAACACCTTGCTGGGGTCCACCAACACCTGCCGCAGTAATCCCTTCTCCACGAAAAGCCCCAGGGTGTTGTAAATCGTCGCCTTGGACACACGGGCGCCGTCTTCGTTGACCTGCTCATAGAGCTGCTCGGCGGAGAAATGCGCCGGACGGTTCAGAACCATGCGGGCGATTCGGAGCCGCTGGGCGGTCGGTATGACGCCGTGGGCCCGCAACTCTTGGCTGACGGAATCAGTTTGGTGATCACGGTGATGCATGACACAGTGGATTGTAGACTTAGACTGGTTCTAAGTCTAACCCCCCGGGCCTATCATCGTCCGCGGTTCCAATCCCCGGGCCCACCGGGTCGCCTCCCGGCAACCAGTCATGCTGCGGCGCACAGCCCCACCCCGAAATGCCCGGTAAACCGCGCCGTCGACGGAAGCGAAGGTCGATCCGCCCGTACGGGTCCAGCGGGGATGAATCGACCCGAGAAAAAACTTCGACATTTCGTGGGACCTGGACTAGACTCCATTGAACAGGTTGTATCGAAAAGGATCTCCAGAGTACCGAAATTGACCGTTTATCTGGCAATAACAACCGTTAGTACTTTTAAATGAACCGTTTATCCTATTTTAAGCAGACTCGGCGCTACCGTTCATCGGGGATCGCGCCCGCTTGCTGGGACTCGCCGCCGGTTGGCCGCCAGTCCGGATTTTCCCTGATCGAATCCCTGGTTACCCTGACGATCCTGTCCATCGGCCTGATGGGACTGGCGTTCCTGCAGGCCCAGGGCATGCAACTGAATACCAGCGCCTACGCGCGGACCCAGGCCTCCGTCCTGGTCGGCGACATCATCGACCGCATGCGGCTGAACTCCGCGAACGCGGCGGATTACGACACCGGGTCCTTCAGCCCGGGGTCCAGTCCGGCGTCCAACTGCACGATCACGGGCGCCCCGGACGCCGACAACGACCGCTACTGCTGGTACGGGCGCCTCCAGAGTGCCCTGCCCGAGGGTGACGGCGCGATTTCCGTCAACGGCAACGTGGTGACCGTGACCGTGAGCTGGAGTGAGCGCCCGGGCGCGACGCAGGACGACGATTTCGATCCGGCCAGCCTGCAGGAGACCGACCTCGTTCAGAACATGTCCATGAGCGTCACGCTATGAACCGCAATTCCGTCAATTCCCGGGGTTTCTCGCTCACCGAGCTACTGGTGGCCATGGTCATTGGCCTGCTGCTTCTCGCCGGGCTGGTCACCCTCATGGTGAACTCGAAAAAGAACTATGCGCAGCAGGACTACAGCGCCCGCCTGCAGGAGAACGCCCGGTTCGCCGTCGAGTTCCTGTCCTATGACATCCGCATGGCCGGCTTTTACGGCTGCTCGAACGAGATTATCAATGACAACACCGTCACGCCCATAAGCGCGACGGACAGCGGCAACGGCAACCCCGACAGCCTCACGGTCACTCATGGCGAGCCCTACGAGCCCGGACAGGAAGTGCTGCTCGATGCGGCCGCCGCGGCCGACGCCACCACCCTGAGCCTGAACGACGTCCCGACCGATTGGAGCGATACCGATACCCTGCTCGTCGGAGACTGTGGCAGCACCGCGGTCGCCGACATCACCAGCGGCGGCATCAACACTGGCACCGACGAGGTCACCGTGGCGCCGCGCAACGGCAGCTTCAGACGCGTCTTCAACCCGGCGGCGGAAGACAGCGGCCCCATTACGGTGCGGCGCCTGGTGAGCAACGAGTACTGTATCGAGATCGGCGAGTCTCAGGTGCCGACCCTGTACCGGGAAAGCGACCCCACCAGCGCCTGCAGCGCGGCTTCGCCGGAGCTGGTGGAAGGCGTCGAGAACATCCAGCTCCTGTATCAAAGCCTCGCCGGCGGGAACTTCGTCATCGGCAGCGGGAGTCTGCCCGCCAATCTCGCGGCGGTTCAGTTCGCCGCACTGGTACGCAGCGTCAGCAACGAGAATCTGGACAACCGCGAGTACGGCTCCGGCGCCGACATCACCGAGAACCACGGCCCGGGCGAACCGCTCCTGGATCAGGACGTGTCCGCGGTGACGGGCACCATCCGGGGCCAACGGCGCGTTTTCAACAGCACCCTTGCCGTGAGGAACCGCTCGCTATGAACATCGCCGCATTCAAATCGCAGCCGCCGCCGTCCCGCCAGGACGGCATCGTGCTCGTCGTCGGTCTCGTCTTCCTGCTGGTGCTCACCATTATCGGCGTCACCTCCCTGCGGACCACGACCCTTGAGCAGCGCATGGCGGGCAATATGCAGCAGCGCACCGTGGCCTTCCAGGACGCGGAGACACGCATCGCCATGATGATCGGCAACATCAACTCCGGTTCCGTAGTGTTGTCACCGGGCGACGACTGCAGCGGCGCGAGCCCGCATGACACCCCCGGGGCAATCAACGACGCCATCGCATATCACCTGTCCTGCCGCGAGTTCATCGGCAGCACCGAGCAGCCTCGCCGCACCGACACCGCGTTCGGCGGCCAGACATCCCTGTTTCATTTCCGTATCCGCAGCGAATCCCAGACCGCGGGCAATGCCGAGGTCAACATCCAGCAGGGGGGCGTCTACGAAGGCGGCTCCGAGGGACAGGGCGTCCTGAGGGAATAGCCCGAACCTGTCACTAACAAGGTTTACAGCCATGGTCACACAACACAACAACCCCAAGCTCCGGTTCATCCAACATCTGCGCATCATTGCTTTTGCGGCGCTGTATGCCGGTACCTCGATCTGGGTCGGGGCTCAGGCGGACGACACGCAGATCTACGCCAAGAAGCTGCCTGCTGCGCAGACGCCCAATGTGATGTTCACCATCGACACCAGCGGCAGTATGGACAGCGGCGTGCAGGGCGGTAACCAGACCCGTATGGAGGCCGTCAAGGATGCGCTCACTGGCCTGGTCAGCAACAGCAGCGACCTCAAGGCGGGCCTGCAGCGGTTTCACTACGAGCTCGGCGGACCGATTATTTTCCCTGTGGTCAACCTGGAGGAGACTCCGGAATTTCTGAAGGACACCACCAGCGTCTCGTCCATCGACCGCTCCTCGGACGACGCTGAGGAGGATGTGGCGACCGGCCTGGTCACCCTGGACGACCAGGCACTGGAAATGACCGAGCTCAATACCGGCGGTGATACCAACATAAAGATGGAAACGTTCTATCCGTCGGCGACCAACGACGACGACGAAGACGGCGACGGCGGCTACAGCTTGTCCAGTCCGGATCTGGACATCGGCGAGGAAGATGCGGGTGTGCGGTTCCGGAACGTGACCATCCCCAGGAACGCCGTCATTCTGCATGCAGAAATCGAGTTCATCTCCCGTACTTCCATGGGGTATTACGGGGATAATACTCACGTCGAGATTTTCGGCCACGACGCCGACAGCTCGCCTCCGTTTGATGAAAACGGCGCGAACGACATCGACAACCTTCTCAACGACGTGACCGGTGCCAGCGTACGCTGGAGCAACATCATTCCGCTCTCCACTGATCAGCATGTCACTACCCCGAACATCCGCTCCATTGTCAAGGAAATTGTCGACCGCGACGGCTGGGCCAGCGGCAATGACATGACCATTCTGCTAGAGGACGAAGGCGGCCACCGCGAGCTGTCCACCGTGGACCGCGGTGCCGCCTACGCGCCCGAGCTCCGGATCCAGTACGTGACCTCTGCAACCGACATCCCCTACCAGGTCCGGGAACGGCTGCACGACGCCAACGAAGAATCGGGCGGCAACGTGATCACGGGCTACAACGGGTTCTATCTGTTCGAGGACGACGAGTACAACGTCGAATTCAGCCAGGCCGGCGCCATTTTCAAGGACGTCGACATCCCGGCCAACGCCGACGTGTTGTGGGCGGACATCACCTGGGTAACGCGCAACGAGCGGGATTCACAGGCCCGGGACATGGAAATCTACGGCATCATGGAGGCTGATCCCGGCGGTTTCTCCGACGGCTACAACATATCCGGCCGGCCCGTCACCGACAACGCGGACAGCCCGGTGATCTGGGACGCCCTATTGACCTCAGGGGACGAGGAAATCTTCGCCCCGGACGACGGCGAGCTGATGAGGTCGCCCAACCTAGAGCCCCTCATCGAAGAAATACGGTCCGAGGCCGGGTATGTGCCCGGCAACAACATCGGATTCGTTTTCCGGGACGCCGCGGGCGGCGATATCAACGAACGCCAGGTCTGCTCGTTCGACGGCGTGGAGGACGACAACGGATGCCCCGAGGATCCGTCGGCCAGGCCGACCTTGCGGCTCGTCTACGCATTCGGCTCTACGGACCCGGTACAGCAGCAGATCGGACTGCGGTTCAACAACGTTCAGGTACCGCAGGGCGCGACCATCGACAGCGCCCATCTGGAATTCACCGTGGACGGCGCCACCACCGAGCCCGGTAATCTGACGATTGAAATCGAGGACAACGTCTCGCCCGTTACCTACTCCAACAACGCCAACGAAACAATCAGCGGCCGCACTTACAGCGGCAGCGTACCGTGGACGACCGACGTATGGGGCACCATCGGTGAAACCAAGCAAAGCTCCGACATCTCGTCGCTCATTTCGACAGTAACCAATAAACAGGCATGGTGCGGCGGCGGCTCGCTGGCATTCCGCATCACCGGCACCACGGCCCGGCAGATCGCCGAGGCCTGGGACAAGGGCGGCAGCGGCGCGCCCACCCTGCGCGTCGAGTACAACACCGACACGCTCGGCAGCGGCGAGGGCTGCACCACCCGGCAGACCTCGGTATCGATCACCGACTCCGACAACGACGTCGAAGAGGATCGATGGGACGGCGACATCCGGTTTGGAAGCAACGACCTCGACATCGACGACCGGCAGCTCGTCGGCCTGCGTTTCGACAACGTCCAGGTTCCGCTGGGCGCCAATATCACCAGCACGAACCTGTATCTGACCGCCGACGATTGGAACGAAGACTGGAATTCCTCCGTGGTTATCCGAGCGCAGCAGCACCCCAACGCGCCGCAGTTCGTCGACACCGACGGCGACGTCAGCGGCCGGGTGAGCTCGGGCGACCCCTCGGAGACCTGGAACATCACGGATGAATGGGACGAGGACGACATTCACTCGACCCAGGACGACGGCACGGATCTCTCGTCGCTGATCCAGGGCATCGTCGACGGCTCGGTGGCCGTCAACAACGAGCAGTGGGCCTCCGGCAATGCGCTGGTGCTGGTCCTGGACGGCCAGGATTCCGGCCGCACGGCGGAATCGTGCTGCGGCGCCGACGACCCGGCGCGCCTGGATATCAGCTACGAGGTCGTCCTCGGCGACCTGTCCAACACCGGGACCACGACCGGCCGCGAGGTGATGCTCGGCATCATCGACGACCTCGTGGCGAGCGGCTTCACCCCGCCGGTGGACGCGCTGTTCGAAGCCGGCGCCTACTTCTCTGGAGATCCGGTGCATTTCGGCCGCACCCGCGGCGCCGGGCAGAGCTATGAGTCATCCGGCGTGACCAACGACTCCGATCTCGATTCCCAGATAGACGACCACTGGGATTACGAATTGCTGCGGGAAGGCGAGCTCAGCCGCCTCAGCCACTTCGCGACCTACGACCCGCAGACGGCCAATATCGTGCGGGAAGGCGACTGCACCGCGGAAAATCCCAACGACCGCGACTGCCGGACCGAGCACATCGACAACGGCGTATTTCCGAGTTATGTATCGCCTTTCGACAGCGCCGAGGCCTGCGAGCGGGGTTTCCTGGTGCTGTTGAGCGACGGCATCGCCAACCGCAACAGCTCGCGCGACCTGATCCAGAATCTGACCGGGCGCACATCCTGCCCGCTCGATATTCCGGAAATCGACAACAACGGCGACCCCGTGCTGAACAACGGCAGCTTCGTCACCCGGAATCCCACATCCGACGAGATGTGCGGTCTCGAGCTCGCGCAGTATCTCCACGACAAGGACTTCATCGACGAGGGGGGCAGCGCAACCGACGTGATGAACAATGTGCGCACCTTTACCATCGGCTTCAACCTGGACATCGAGAACAGCAGCTCGAATCAGCGGGCCGTGGAGTTCCTGAAGGCGCTTGCTTTCGTCGGCGCCGGCGGTGACCTGGGCGATCCGGACGGTGTCGACGGCGTCAGCTACGGTGACAACTTCTTTACTGCCAACACCGCCAGCGAGCTGCAGAACGTGTTCGAGGCGATCGTCAACGAGATCATCGAGGAAACCACGTCGTTCGTGGCCCCCGGCATCTCCATCAACGCGGTCAACCGCTTGTATCACCTCAACGACATCTACTACAGCCTGTTCAAGCCGAACGACAAGATCGCCTGGCTGGGCAATCTGAAGAAGTTCCAGCTCTGCGAGGAAGGCCAGTCCGGCTGCACGAAGGGCGAAGTCCTGGACCAGAACGGCGACCCCGCCGTGCACACCAACGAAAACGACCAGAACACCTTCGGTACGCTCAAGAGCGACGCCCAGGGCTTCTGGAGCGCCGCCGACGATTCGGCGCCGGAGATCGAACAGGGCGGCGCCGGGGAGCAAATCCCTTCTTTTGATAACCGTGTCGTTTACGTGAATACGAGCGGCGCCGCCATTACCCCGCCCACCGGCGACCTCTCGACCAATCCCGAGACACAGGGTACCTCGGTCCATCCGATCGACCGGAGCACCGATATCGGCGATTCACCGTCCGACGCTTCGCAGTTCAATGACCTGAAAGCCGCGCTGCACGACCAGGGTAACTGCAACGCCGGCGATTTCGCCTCCCAAGACAGCTGTCTCGATGAGCTGATCCGGTGGATGACCGGCGAGAGGTTTTCGGGGGACATACCCCGGTACGGCAACGACTCGGATACGGATCGCTGGGCATTCGGTGACCCCATGCACAGCCGTCCGCTCATCCTGACTTACAACATCGGTCCGGGTGCCGACAATACGATGGGGACGAATGACGACGTACCCTTGGGCAAGGTCTTCGTTGGCACCAACGACGGCGGTATCCGCATGATCAGTGACACCGACGGTACCGAGGAATGGATCTACTACCCCTACTCGATGCTGGGCCAACGTACCCCGTCCACGGTCACGCAGTTGGAGTTGAAAAACAACGCCACCGGCAGCCATGTCTACGGGGTCGACGGCACGCCTACGGCCCGGATCAACGACGAGGACGACGACTTCATCATTGAGCCGGGTGACGGCGATTTCGTCCACCTGTATATCGGCACGCGCCGCGGCGGCAAGGAGCTGATCGCCCTGAACGTGACACCCAACGATACCGGTGAAGTGGTGCCCGAGGTACTGTGGCGCATCAGGGGGGGCGGTACCGATTTTGGCCGGCTGTCCCAGACCTGGAGCACACCGCGACCCGTGCGCATCCAGACCAGCGGCGGCACGAAGAGCGTGCTGGTCTTCGCCGGCGGATACAACGCCGGCAAGCAGGACGGCGTAGACAACGACAGCACCACGCCGGACGGCGGTGACAACTACAACAGCTCCACGAGCGGCGACTCCGAGGGCAACGCCATATACATCGTCGACGCCGACACCGGCGAGCGCCTGTGGTGGGCCAGCAGCGACACCAGCGCCGATACGGTGATTTCCGAAATGAACACCTCGATCGCGGCGCCGGTGACCCTCGTCGACACCAACCAGGACAGTCACGCCGATCGCATCTACGCCGTCGACCTGCGCGGCCAGGTATTCCGCATCGACATCGCGAGTGACCTCGCGACCAGCACCGCCGGTGTACTGGCGAACCTGGGCCCGGATGAAGGCGCGATACCGGTCGGCGAGCAGGCCCCGAACGAGGATCGAAGGAAGTTCCTCTACGCGCCTGAAGTAGCCCGGGTCAACGATACGCTCGTCGTGGAGCAGCCCTACGACATGATCGGCATCGTCAGCGGCAACCGTGCCAATCCGCAGGCGCGGACGGTGATGGATCGGGCCTACGCGATACGGGACTTCCTGACCGAGAACCCGGCGGGCGGGCTGACGAGCTCGAACTTCCCGAAGTGTAATCCGAATGCGACCGACTGTCCGACCACTGCGATCACGCACAGCCATCTGTCGGACGTGACCGAAAAGGGCAGCTTCATTGTCCGGGAAGAGCAGCCGAACGGCACCCTAACACTCGCCGACCCGGACGGCAACGATCCACCGGAGTCGGCTCTGAATGACCTTCAGCAGAGCCACGGTTGGTATTTCGACCTCGAAGGCGAGTACTTCGACGCCGTGACCGAGCCGGCCGATCCCACGACGGGCGAGAAGGGATTCTCCACGGCGACGGTTCTGGACGGCAAGATGTTCTTCACGACCTACCTGCCGCCCGACGACAACGTGCCGCCCGATGACGTGTGCGCGGTGTCCGGCACACTGGGAACCTCGCGGTTCTACGCGGTCGACTTCTTCACGGGCGCGCCGGCCTTCGACCGCAACTCGGACACCAGTTTGGACAAGGCCGAGCGCTTCAAGAACATTGGCCCCGGACCTTCGTCCGACGTAACGGTCGTCAACCAGCCCGGCAGCACCATTCTGCAGGTTCCAACCAGGCAGGGATCGACGGCCGAGGACCCCGGCTTCGCACCGGAGTTCAACAAGACCTTCTGGCTGGAGGAGCGATAGATGAGGAACGTGCCAATCGGTTCGCAGCGTGGCTTTACGCTGATCGAGCTGCTGATCGTGGTCGCCGTGATCGCCATTCTGACGGCGATCGCGGTGCCCGCGTACCGGGACTTCGTGGTCCGCGCCAACCGGTCCGACGCGATCATCGCCCTGACCGAGCTTGCCAACCTGCAGGAGAAGCACTACTCCAACGAAATGTCCTACACGGCCAGCTTCAGCAACCTGAGCTACCCCTCGGTGTCCCCGGAAGGCTTCTACGACCTGAGCGTTGCGACCAACGCCACCGTCGGCTACACCTTGACGGCCGTGCCCCGGGGCCAGCAGGACCAGGATGACCAGACCTGCCAGCAGTTCACCCTGAACAGCTTCGGCCAGCGGTCCGCCCAGGACACCGGCGGCAACGACACCTCCCAGCAATGCTGGAACCGGTGACATCCGATCGCGATTGAACCAGCAGGGAAGGTCTCGCCCCCAAACCCTTTCCGCGCCCGACCCGCCTGTAGGAGCGGCTGTCAGCCATGAATATCCCGACGGGGTGTTTTCGCGGCTGACAGCCGTTCGGTGAAAAGCTTTTGACGGTTGTGCATGGATTCTACGCGCACCGCCGCCAATGGCGGCAAGGCGAGGCGAATACCCGCGGCAGGCGGACCTTTCACTTCCTGCTCTCGTCCCCCGCCTGCGGCTCGGGAGAATCATAGAAAGTATCCTCGTTGGGCAGGAATCCTTCATCCTCGTCGAACAGCTCGTTGTGCTCGCCCCGCAGCGCCGCATCACGTGCGGCCTGCCCGATCTCCTCGGGCGTCATAGCCTCGAGGTCCTCGCGGGTGAGCTGGTTTCCGGAGCCCGGGGGTTGGGCTTCGGGCTGCGCCTGCACCGGAGCGCCTGCCGGGCTCGTGGGAAAGCCGGCTTCGTCGAGCTCCTTGATAATCAGATCCCGGTTGTAGCCCGTCAGCACCTGGTCCCCGATCGCCAGCACCGGCACCGAGACCACGCCGGCGAGCTCCTTGAGCTCCGCCTGCACCTCGACATCCCCCTCGACGTTCTTCTCAGTAAAGGGCAGGCCGCGCTCGTTCAGCAGCTTGCGCACCAGATCGCAGGTAGCGCATTGCTCTATGGAATACAAGGTGAGCGCGACGTCCGGAACCCCCCCTGCCTGGTCCGTATCGGCGGACCCCGAGAACGTCTGCCCCTGGCCAGACTCCTCCGGGGGCGGCCGATCCTGGTAGGTGACATTACCGTCTTCGTCCACCCATTTGTACATCTTGTCCTCGCCGGCGGCGGGGCCCGCCGCCAGCAGTGCCGTTATGGCTGCGCACAGTAAAAATCGCATCTGATCTCGCACGGAATCGTTGAAGTTTCTTTGCTCCCAAAACCCAGTATAACTGACTGGCGGTGCCGTTCGTCCAGCGGATGGGCGGCTACACACCGCGACTACCGCTGCCGTTCGCACCTGTTCGTGATGGCCGGCGTGCGGCTTTACCCGGCCCGGGGTTGAGTCGCGCCCTGGGTGGTCGCTCCCAACCGAGGATGAGCGCATCGGCTGCGCCACATGGGGCCGGATATGTGTCAGCCGACGCGCCGGAAGTGGCGCCGGTGGTCGACGAGCAGACCGAAGGCGGCACCTACAACCTGATCGGCATCGTCAACGGGAACCGCTCCCGTCCCCAGGGCAAGACGGTCCTGGACCGCGCCTACGGCTTGCGGGACTACCACGTCGAGGGGCAATTGACCGACTCGAACCACCCGGCGTGCAACCCGCTGGTCTGTACCGGGCAGAAGACCGGCGCCTCCGGTGCGAGCCCGATCAATCATGACGGCGGCGGTGAGCTGGTGAACGTCACCAATGAAACCAGCTTCGTCATTCGCAACGAGGACGGCAGCCTGGAAGCCACCGAGGATGCTCTCACGGCACTGAAGCGCAGCTACGGCTGGTATTTCGATCTCGAAGGGGCCGACGTGTTCGACCCGGACATGTCCGGGTTGACCGGCGAGAAGGGCTTCTCCGCCGCCACGGTACTGGACGGCAAGATGTTCTTCACGACTTTCCTGCCGCCGGAGACCGATGACGAGGGGAATATCCTCGAGGACGCATGCTCTATTCCGGCAACCCTGGGCACATCGAGGCTGTATGCCATCGACTTCTTCACCGGAGCGCCGGCTTTCAGCGACTTCAGCGGCGACCCGGATGCCTACGAGAAAACCGACCGGTTCAGAAATCTGGGGGCGGGCCCGTCCGCGGACCTGGTGCCCGCGTACCTGCCCGGTGGAACCATCATTCCGGTCCCGACTGGTGCCGGGGCGGTGGTGCAGGATCCTAGGATTTCGGAAACCGCCGAGAAGACATTCTGGACAGAGAACCAGTAGACGCTCATGACACGACAAAAAAAGGGAAAACCCGATCAGGGCGGATTCACCCTGATCGAGCTGATAATCGTGGTCGCGGTGGTCGCCGTCCTGGCGTCTATCGCGGTCCCGATGTACAGGGATTTCGTCGTCCGGTCGAACCGGTCGGACGCGATCATTTCGTTGACCGAGCTGGCCAACCTCCAGGAGAAGCACTACTCCAACGAAATGGCCTACACGACGTCGTTTTCCGCCCTGAGCTACTCCACCACGTCTCCGGAGGGTTTTTACGAGCTGAACATAGCAACCAGCGCAACGGTGGACTACACCTTGATTGCCGAGCCGCTTGGCCAGCAGTTCCAGGACGACGAAACCTGCCGACAGTTCACCCTGAACAGCTTTGGCCAACGGTCCGCGCAGGACAGCGGCGGCAACGATACCTCCCAGCAATGCTGGAACCGGTAGCGCCCGAACACTCGTGACTCGCTAGGAGCGCCAGCCCCAGGGACGGGACTTTCCGGTTGATCAGCGGCGCCCCCGGAATCCGGACTAGGCGTCCGGCTTGCCCTTCAGCAGCCGCGCGCCGAAAACATCAAGTATCAGCAGCACCGCGCCGACGGAGATCGCCGCGTCGGCGATGTTGAAGTTGGGCCAGTGGTAGTCTTTGTAGAACCAGTGGATGAAGTCCACCACATACCCATGGCGCAGGCGGTCCACCGCGTTGCCCAGGGCCCCGCCCAGGATCAGCGCGTAGGCGACGGCGATCTGCAGCTCCGCGCGGGTCAGCCTGCGCAGCTGGTGGACAATGAACAGTGAAATCGCCGCAGCCACCACCACGAAGAAGGTGTTCTGCCAGCCCCCCGCGTCGTCCAGCATTCCGAAGGCCGCCCCCCGGTTGTAGACGAGCTGCAGGTCGAAGCCGGGCATGATCTCCACCGGCGGCCTGCCCAGCAGATGTTCCACCGCCAGCCATTTGGTGGCGTAGTCCAGCAGGAAGACCACGACCGAAATCCACAGAGTTTTGAGCATCACGGATTCAGGACAAGCAGCGGTTGGTGGTTCGTATCATCGAAAACCCTGACTTCAGATGATTATTTTTCCCCTCACCCTGTCCCTCTCCCCCTGCGGGGGCGAGGGGACCCTTCGGTTGGCGGACGTGCCATATCCATTGACTCGTTCCTGCTCCCTCTCCCCCTTCGCAGGCGAGAGGACTCTTCGTTCGGAGACCGTGGCAGGTCAATTGCCCGGTACCTGCTCCCTCTCCCCCGCAGGGGGAGAGGGTCGGGGTGAGGGGAAAAACAATAGACGTGTTCATCCCTCACGCAAACCGCCGCACTTCCCCGCTGCCGTCGACGTTCTCGACGCAGCGCCCGCAGATCTCCGGATGGTCCGCGTTGAGACCGACGTCCGGCCTGCGATGCCAGCAGCGGACGCATTTCTCGTTGTCCGACCGGGTCACCGCGACGTACACGCCCTCGAGGCCCGAAGGCTCCAGGCCCTCGGGGCGTTCGCTCATCGGATGCGCCCGGGCGCCGGACGTGATGAACAGGAAGCGCAGCTCCTCGCCGAGGCCGCGCAGGTCGCTGAGCCAGGGATCGTCGCAGTAGACGATGACCTCCGCATCGAGACCCGCCCCGATGTCCCCGGCGTTGCGCACGGCCTCCAGGGTCCGCATCACCACCTGGCGCACCTCGATGATCCGGTCCCAGTAGGCGCCGTCCCGGTCGGTCTCGTCGAGCCGGGCACCCGGCCAGTCCGTGTACCAGGTATTGAGCAGCACCGATTCGTTCCGCTCCCCGGGCATGTTGCGCCAGATCTCTTCGGCGGTGAAGGTCAGGACCGGCGCCAGCCAGCGCACCAGCGCTTCGAGAATGTGATACATGGCGGTCTGGGCCGAGCGCCGGGCGATGCCGTCCTTCGGGGTCGTATACAGGCGGTCCTTGAGCACATCCAGATAGAACCCGCCCATCTCCACGATGCAGAAATGGTGGAGGCGCTGGTACATGACGTGGAAACCGTAGCGCTCGTAGGAATCCAGGATCTCGTGCTGCAGGGCCTGGCCCTCCGCCAGTGCCCAGCGGTCCAGGGCCAGCATGTCATCCACCGGAACGGCGTCCCTGGCCGGGTCGAAGTCCGCCAGGTTGCCGAGCAGATAGCGGGCGGTGTTGCGCATGCGGCGGTAGGAATCCGCCACCCGCTTGAGGATCTCGTCGGAGATGCTCATCTCCGCGCGGTAGTCGGTGGCCGACACCCAAAGCCTGAGAATGTCGGCGCCCAGAGTGTTGATGACCTTCTGGGGCGCGACCACGTTGCCCCGTGACTTGGACATCTTGCGGCCCTGGGCGTCCACGGTGAAGCCGTGGGTGAGCACGCCCTTGTAGGGCGCCCGGCCGGTGATGGCAACGCCGGTCATGATGCTGGACTGGAACCAGCCCCGGTGCTGATCCGAGCCCTCCAGGTACAGGTCCGCCGGCCGCTGCAGCTCGTCGCGGGTGCGCAGCACGCTGTCATGGGTGACCCCGGAATCGAACCAGACGTCCAGGGTGTCGGTGACTTTCCGGTACTGATCCGCGTCCTCACCCAGCAGCGTCGCGTCATCCAGGTCGAACCAGGCATCGATACCGCCGCCGGTTTCCATCTTTTGCGCGATCCTTTCCAGCAGCGCGGGCATGTCCGGATGCAGCTCGCCGGTGTCCTTGTGGATGTAGAAGGCGATCGGCGAGCCCCAGTAGCGCTGCCGTGAGATACACCAGTCCGGGCGGTTGGCCACCATGCCGCGGATGCGCTCCCGGCCCCAGTCCGGGTGAAACGCCACATCGTCGATCTGTTTCAACACCGCGTCCCGCAGGCCGTGATCGTCCATGCTGATGAACCACTGCGCCGTGGCCCGGAAGATGATCGGGGTCTTGTGGCGCCAGCAGTGCGGGTAGCTGTGATCGTATTTCTCGAGGTGCACCAGGGCGCCCCGCTCCCGCAGCACGTCGGCTACATGGTCGTTGGCCTTGAACACATACTCGCCGGCGAAAAACTCCGTGCCGGCAACGAAGCAGCCGTCGGGGCCCACGGGATTGTCCACTTCCAGGTCATACTGCCGGCCGACCGCAAAGTCCTCCTGGCCGTGGCCGGGCGCCGTATGCACCAGACCGGTGCCGGCCTCGATGGTGACGTGCTCGCCCAGGATGCACGGCACCACGCGGTCGTAGAAGGGATGCCTGAGCGCCAGCCCTTCCAGGGCATCGCCCCGGCTGCGACCCACCACTTCGTAGTCACCGCCCCCATAGCGGGCCATCGCCGTCTCCAACAGGTCCGCCACCAGCACCAGGCGCTCGGAACCCTCTCCGGTATCCCGCTTCACCAGCACGTATTCCAGGTCGGGGTGCAGAGCCACCGCCTGGCTGGCCGGCAGGGTCCAGGGCGTGGTAGTCCAGATGACGGCATAGACCGGCCCGTCACCGTCCGCCGAACCCATCCGCCGGGCGAGCTCACCGCCATCCACGGCCTCGAATCGGACATCCACCGCCGGGGAGGTCTTGTCCTGGTATTCAACTTCCGCCTCCGCCAGCGCCGAGCCGCAGTCCGAGCACCAGTACACGGGCATCAGGCCGTAGTACAGGTGACCTTTGTCCAGAATCCTTCCGAGGGCGCGCACGATGTTGGCCTCGGTCTCCGGCGCCATGGTCAGGTACGGGTTCTCCCAGTCGCCCACCACCCCCAGGCGGATGAAATCATCCCTCTGGGAATCGATCTGCGCCGCGGCATAGTCCCGGCAAAGGCGGCGGAAAGCTTTCGGGTCCCGCCGGCTCTCCTGGCGCCCATGGATCTTCTCGATCTCGTGCTCGATGGGCAGTCCGTGGCAATCCCAGCCCGGCACGTACGGCGCGTCGTATCCGCTCAGGGTCCGGGACTTGACGATGATGTCCTTGAGCACCTTGTTCACGGCGTGGCCGATATGAATGACGCCGTTGGCGTACGGCGGGCCATCGTGAAGGACGAATTTTTCCCGCCCCGCGCCCTGCTCACGCAACTTGCGGTAAATATCGATCTCGTCCCAGTAGGCGAGCACCTCGGGCTCGCGCTTGGCGAGATTGCCCCGCATCGGAAACTCCGTCGATGGCAGGTTGATCGTGTCTTTGTAATCACTCATAACGGGTCATGCCGTACCAGCTCTCTTGCGTCTGTCGAAAAACCGCCCGACCTGCTTGATGTCGGCGGCGATCTGCGTCTTCAGGGCGTCGAAATTCTCGAATCGTTCCTCGTCCCGGATCTTTTCCATGAAACCGACCTCGATCCGCTTGCCGTACAGATCACCGTCGAAGTGGAACAGGTAGACCTCCAGCAGCGACCGGGTCGGCCCGGGCACCGTCGGCCTCACGCCGATGCTCGCCACCCCTTTGACCGGGCCCGCCCCGACTCCGAACACTTCCACCGCGTAGATACCCGTGAACGGCATTCGCCGCCGGTCCATGGCGATATTGGCGGTGGGAAAGCCCCATTCCCGGCCGCGCTTGTCGCCGTGAATTACCCGGCCCGCGACGCGGTACGGCCGGCCCAGTAACCGCTCGGCCAGATCGAAATCCGCGGCCCTGAGGGCGTCCCGGATGCGTGTACTGCTGACCCGGACGCCGTCCACCTGGTAAGTATCGGCCTCCTCGACGCTGAAGCCCAACCGTCCGCCGGCCTGCACCAGGGTCTGGAAATCGCCCTTGCGTCCGTGGCCGAATCGAAAATCGTCCCCCACGACGAGATGGTGAACCCCCAGCGCCTCCACCAGCAAGTGCTGCATGAAGTCCGCCGCGCTGGTCTGCGCCAGTGCCCGGTCGAACCGCAGGCACAGCAGATAGTCGACCCCGAGCGCCGACAACAGGGCCAGCTTGTCGCGCAGCGGCGTCAGGCGCGCCGGCGCGCTGTCCCCCCTGAAATACTCCTGGGGCTGGGGCTCGAATACCACCACCATGGAGGCGCGGCCGAGCTCCCGGCTTCGCTGCCTGAGCTGCGCGATCACGGCGCGATGGCCCAGGTGAACACCGTCGAAGTTTCCGATGGTCGCCACGCAGCCCCGATGCCGCCGGTCGATATTCACCCGCCCGCGAATGAAATCCACGATTTAACCCTTACCCGGAGGAGAATTTACTGCCGCAAACGAAACCGGGTATTCTACCTTGTTATGACAAAATGAAGCCATTGGGTCGTGGCTCACGCTTGGGAGCGGGTCAGTGTCGGGGGGCATCGCCCGGGGCCGCTGTGAATACATCCATGTACGCTCTGGCTCAAACATCCCTGTTTTCGACAGCCCCGGGCGATGCCCCCCGACACTGACCCGAGCCTTTTACATACTTAGCCACTACCAGCCAATGTGGGTCGGGCTTTACGCCTGACAGGCCCGCCGTCAGGCCCAGTCAGGGTCCAGCTCTTCGATGGCGTCGGCAAGCGGGCGCCGGCCGGCGAACCCCTCATCATAGCCGTGGTAATGGGCAATGCGGAGCTCCGGGTACTTCCAGCACAGGTAGCCGTCGCCGGTGTCGAAATCCACCAGCCACATGCCCTTCACCACGACGCCGAGCCGTTCCAGTTTGCTGACCCAGCGCTTGATGACGTTCTCGTACTCCCGTTGTACCGCGGGGGTGCGGGGATCCGTCGCCAGCAAGTTGTTCAATCGCTGCTTGACCGGGGCCAGCTCCGCGGCGGACTGTTCGGTGATATTACGCACCAGTGGCAGCAGCGCCTCCGCTTCGGCGAGTGTGAACATCCGGGGCTCTCCCGCTGCGCCGATCTGGTGGATCTGTATCGCGCTGGCACTGCTCATTGGTCGAAGTTGGCTCGTTTCAGAATCAATTGACTGGGGCGTATGCCACAGGCAAGTATAACCAAAAAATACACCACCGCGCCGACGGCGATCCAGACGCTCAAGGCGAGGACGCGGTCCAGGATCCCCATCGCCATCCACCCGTCCAGCCTGTCGACGCCCCAGAGCAGCACCGCGGACATTGCCGCCGCGGCAGCCGCCACCTTGGCCAGGAACTTCAACCAGCCCGGCTGCGGCGTGAAGATCCCCTGTTGCATCAACAGGTGCAGCAGCAGCGAGGCGTTGATCCAAGCGGCCAGGGAGGTGGCCAGCGCCAGGCCCGTGTGCTGCAGGGGCGAAACCAGGATCAGGCTGAGTATGATGTTCACCACCATGGCGGCGGCGGCAATCTTGACGGGCGTCTTCATGTCCTGGCGGGCGAAAAAACCCGGCGCCAGCACCTTCACCAGTACGAACCCCGCCAGCCCCACTGCGTAAGCGGTCAGGCTGAGTGACATCATCCGAATGTCATTCGGGGTGGTACTGCCGTGCAGGAACAGAGTGCTCAGTATGGGACCGGAAAGCAGAATCATGCCCACCATGGCCGGCACTGAAATCAGGAACACCCAGCGCAGCGACCAGTCCAGCAGCTCGGAAAACGCCTCCGGCCGGTTGTTGGCGTGCAGCTTCGACAGGCTGGGCAGCATCACCGTGGCCAGTGCGATGCCGAACACGCCGAGCGGAAACTCCATCACCCGGTCGGAGTAGTACAGCCAGGACACGCTGCCGGTGACCAGGAACGAAGCCAGCAGCGTACCGATCAGGATATTGATCTGGGCCACCGATACCCCGAACATCGCCGGCAACATCAGCCGAAAGACCCGCTTCACGCCGGGGTCCCCGAGTTTCGGGCGCGGCACGGGCAGCACGTCCTCCTGATGCAGAAACGGCACCTGGAAAACCAGCTGCAGGACGCCGGCCACCAGGACGCCGATGGAGACGGCAATGGCCTCGTTGGCCGTAACGGGCACCAGCCACACGGCGGCGGCGATCATGCACAGGTTGAGCAGCACGGGGGTCACGGCCGGGGGACCGAACCGCCCGCAGGTATTCAGAAGCCCCTGGGACATAGCCACCAGGGAGATGAACAGCAGGTAGGGAAAGGTCAGGCGCAGCGCGTCGACCGTGATCTCGAACTTGTCCGGCTCATCGAGATAACCGGGCGCGATCACCATCACGATGCCCGGGGCGGCCCAGATGCCGAGCAGGACCAGCACCACCAGGATGGCGGCCAGCACCCCGGCCATGTGGTCCATGAACGCACGGACTTCCTCGGCGGTGTTCCGCTCCCGGTACTCGGAGTACACGGGGATGAACGACTGGGAAAACGCCCCCTCCCCGAAAATCCGACGGAAGAAATTCGGAATCCGGAACGCGACGAAGAACGCATCCGCGATCAGGCCGCTGCCCATGATATTGGCGAAGACGATATCCCGCACCAGACCGCTGATCCGCGAGACCAGCGTCATGACGCCGACGACCAGTGTGGACTTCAACAGCTTGCGGGACATGATCCTGTGGCCCTGGTAGCCCTGGGGGCGGTTTCGAGGCGGTATTGTGTCAGAACAGCGCGCCCGGGGCTTGCAGGCCGGGGGGCATCCTCGGCTTAGCGGATTCCCGGGCACAATGCCCTGCAGCCTCCAGACCCAAAAACGCCCGGCTGTAACCGGGCGTTCGTGTCATGCGAGTCGACCGCGGATCGTCAGCTCACGCTGATCTGGCGGACCCTCTCATTCAGGCGGCTTTTCAGGCGCGCCGCACGATTGCGGTGATGATGACCCCGCCGCACGGCCTTGTCGATCAGGGACGTGGCGCGCTGATAGGCGTCGCGGGCCGCTTCGAGGTCTTTCGACTGAACCTTCTTCAGGACGTCCTTGATGGAGCTGCGGACGGTCGAGCGCTGGGCCGCGTTGTGCAGGCGCCGTGTCTCGTTCTGCCGGGCTCGTTTGCGTGCTTGTGGTGAGTTCGCCAATTTCGATGCCGATGTCGTGCAAAGGGGGCGCAAATATCCATTTTTCGCGCCCCGATGTCAAGGCCCGGGGAGATCAAGGATCAATGGGGTCAGACTCGATTGAATTGAACAGAACACTTCCAGTAGGCATCCGGCGGCGGCAATTCAATCGAGTCTGACCCCATTGATCCCCCATTGATCCTTTACAAGACGACCATATTGTCCCGGTGGATCAATTCCGGCTCGCCCACGTAGCCCAGGATGGATTCGATCCGGCTGCTGGCGTGGCCAATAATCCGCCCAGCCTCTTCCGCCGAGTAGTTCACCAGCCCCCGCGCGATCTCGGTGCCGCGCTGGTCCTGGCAGACCACCAGATCGCCGCGCTCGAACCGTCCGATCACCTCGGTGACCCCTACGGGGAGAAGGCTGCGGCCCGCCTGGCGCAGCACCTCCACTGCCCCGTCGTCCAGCCGCAGCGTGCCCTGGGCGGTCAGGCGGCCGGCCAGCCACTGCTTGCGCGCCGCCAGCCGGCTCCTGCCGGGCACCAGCAGGGTGCCCAGACCCTCGCCGTCCCGCAGGCGGGTCAGAACATCGGGTGTCTTGCCGGAGCAGATCACCGTGGCCGCCCCGGAACGGGCGGCCTTCTCCGCCGCCGTGAGCTTGGTGACCATCCCGCCGCGCCCCAGCGCGCTGCCGGGCCCCGCCATGGTCCTCAGCCGGGGATCCTCCGCCCTGCCCTCCGGCACCAGGCGGGCTTGCGGGCTGGTCCTTGGATCGGCGTCATAAAGGCCCTCCTGGTCCGTCAGGATCACCAGCAGGTCCGCCTCGCAGAGGTTAGCCACCAGGGCCGCCAGAGTGTCGTTGTCCCCGAACTGAATCTCGTCGGTCACCACGGTATCGTTCTCGTTCACGATCGGCACGACCCGAAGCTCCAGCAACGCCCGCAGGGCGCTCCGGGCGTTCAGATAGCGGTGCCGGTCGGACAGGTCGCCGCCGGTGAGCAGCACCTGGGCGGTCCGCATGCCGAACCGCTGGAATGCCGACTCGTACATCTGCACCAGGCCCATCTGGCCCACGGCGGCGGCGGCCTGGAGCCGGAACACTTCGTGGGGCCGGGTGTGCCAACCCAGCCGGTGCATGCCCTCCACGATGGATCCTGAGGAGACCACCACGATCTCGATGCGCTGCTCCCGCAGCGTTGAAATCTGCCGGATCCACTGATCCACCAGCGCCGCGTTCAGGCCGCTGTGCTGGTCGGTGAGCAGGGCACTGCCGATCTTGATGACCCAGCGCCGCGCCCCTGTTACCGCTTCCCTGTGGCTCAATGCGCCGGCTCCCCGGGCTCCTGCTCGTCCAGAAAGCCCATGACGCAACGACACAGGTGGCCACAGCCCTCCCCGGAAACGGCGCTGATCTCGAACACCGGCCCCTCCCAGCCGAGCGCCTCGACGAGCCGCCGGCGGCGTGCCGCCCGCTCCGCCTCGTCCAGGGCGTCGATCTTGTTCAAAACCAGCCACCGGGGCCGGGACGATAATTCCTCGCTGAACCGCTCCAGCTCCGCCGCCACGGTCCGGACATCCGCCGCCACATCGTGTTCATCCACGGGCGCGATATCCACCACGTGCAGCAGCAAGCGGGTCCGGGCAAGATGCCGCAGGAAACGCGTACCCAGCCCGGCCCCCTCCGAAGCGCCCTCGATCAGCCCGGGGATGTCCGCCAGTACGAAGCTGCGCTCGGATTCCACTCTCACGACGCCCAGGTGCGGGTACAGGGTCGTGAACGGATAGTCGGCGACCTTGGGCCGGGCCTGGCTCACGGCGCGCAGCAGCGTCGATTTCCCGGCGTTGGGCAGACCCAGCAGGCCGGCATCGGCGAGCAGGCGCAGCTCCAGGCGCA
This sequence comes from Gammaproteobacteria bacterium, assembly GCA_034520625.1. Classification (GTDB taxonomy): domain Bacteria; phylum Pseudomonadota; class Gammaproteobacteria; order Arenicellales; family JAANXG01; genus JAANXG01. The sequence goes on from JAXHNI010000007.1 coordinate 450,630, forward strand.
GGGTCCGGTGATCGCCGGGCTTGCCGGGGGTCGTTTTGCGGGGGGTACGGTTGGTGCTGGACTTGAAACACGCGTTGCCAAGGCCACCCTGGCCCCCGGCCGCCACGATCGAGGGCGCGTCCGTCGAGACCATGTCGACGATGGTCTCGCCCGTATCGGCGTCGTACACGACGGTCCCGGGAGGCACCTTGATATACAGGTCCTTGCCGCTGCGACCGGTCTTGTCCCGACCCATGCCCGGCTGCCCGTTCTCGGCGTCGAACTGGCGGGTGTAGCGAAAATCCGCCAGGGTGTTGAGCCCCTCGGTGGCCACCAGGTAGACGCTGCCGCCCCGGCCGCCGTTGCCGCCGTCCGGACCGCCTTTGGGAATGTATTTCTCGCGGCGGAAGCTCAGGCAGCCGTGTCCGCCCTTGCCGGCGCGCACAGTGACTTCCGCCTCGTCAACGAATTTCATGCTGCGCCGTCCGCTGATGGATCATTACCCGGGTACCAAGTAAAAGACCCCGCCTGTTGCCAGAGCGGGGTCTTTGTCGATGCTTTGCCTTCGGCGCCGATCAGGCAGCGACCACGCTCACCCATTTGCGCTTCTGCGGGCCCCGGACCTTGAATTCCACCACGCCGTCAGACTTGGCGAACAAGGTGTAGTCCTTGCCCATTCCGACGTTCGGACCGGGATGAAAGGTGCTGCCGCGCTGGCGGACGATGATGCTGCCGGCCTTGACCTGCTGGCCGGCGTAGCGCTTCACGCCGAGGCGCTTGGATATGGAATCGCGGCCGTTTCTGGAGCTGCCGCCTGCCTTTTTGTGAGCCATGAAGAAGCCTCTTTAAATATCAGTCAGTCTGTTCGGTCAGTTTCCGGGCCTGCCCCACCCAGTCGTCGCGCTGGATGCGACCCTTGAAGTCCAGCTCCTCGTCGAAGCGGGCAATGTCCTCCTCGCTCCATCCGGCGATCTGGGACAGGGAGGTCACCCCCGCATTCTGGAGCTTCTCGGCCATCACCGGACCGACGCCGCCGAGCCGGGTCAGGTCCTCGTCCGCACTCTGCTTCGCGGCCGGGGCCTCCTGCTTGCTCTCTTCCTGCGCCTTGGCGGGCTTGTCGGCCTTCGCCGCGGGCGCCTGCTCCGCGCTCTTCTTCGGGGCGGCCTTGCCTTCGGACTTGCCGCCGATGCTGGTGATCTCCAGCTCGGTGTAGTTCTGGCGATGCCCGGCGTGGGTCCGCGAGTTCTGGCGCCGCCGGAACTTCAGTATGCGGACCTTCGGCCCGCGGCCGTGCTCGACGACCCGGGCGCCGACGGAGGCGCCGGTGTACGGTGATCCCACGTCGATCCGGTCGCCGTCGGCCACCAGCAGCACATTGTCGAGCTGCACGTCGGCGCCGGGCTCGGCCCGCAGGCTTTCGACCTTGACACGATCGCCGACAGCCACGCGGTACTGCTTGCCGCCGCTTTCGATCACCGCATACATCATTGATTCTCCAGGAAAATTTTGTTTCGGGACCGGATTGTGTCCCGTGGCGAGCGCGCGATTTTATCCACCGCGCCGCCCCAGGTCAATTGGCGGCGCCGGGAAGCCATAATTTAGTTGCGATTTGGGATCAACCCCGGCATTCTCTGGTCCAATCGGCATCCGCAACAACGACCTTCAGACCCTTGAATATCCGATCCACCCCCATCAAAACCGCGGAGCACGGCGCCCCGGTAGACCTGTCGGGAATCGTCGGGCTGGTCGAAGACGAACTGGAGTCGGTGAACCTCCTGATCGCCGACCGGCTGCGCTCGGACATCGCCCTCATCAACCAGCTGGCCGCCTACATCATCAACAGCGGCGGCAAGCGGCTGCGCCCGGTCACCCTGCTGCTGTCCGCCGGCGCCTGCCAGCAGAAATCCGACGCCCACATCAACCTGGCGGCGATCGTGGAGTTCATCCACACCGCCACGCTGCTGCACGACGACGTGGTGGACGACTCGGACATGCGCCGCGGCAAGGCCACCGCCAACGAGCTCTGGGGCAACTCCGCCAGCGTCCTGGTGGGGGATTTCCTCTACTCCCGCTCCTTCGAGATGATGGTGGAGATCGGCAGCATGCGGGTGATGGAGATCATGTCCAGCACCACCAACCAGATTGCCGAGGGGGAAGTCCTGCAGCTCATCAACTGCGGGTCGCCGGATACCACCGAGGAGCGCTACCTCGACACCATCCGCCGCAAGACGGCCAAGCTGTTCGAATCGGCGTCCCAGCTCGGGGCCGTGGCCAGCAACCAGTCCTCCGCTGTGGAGGACGCCATGGCCCGCTACGGCCTGCACCTGGGCACCGCCTTTCAGCTCATCGACGACGTTCTGGACTACGGCCCGGAGTCCGACGAGCTGGGCAAGAACATCGGCGACGACCTGGCCGAAGGTAAGCCCACCCTGCCCCTGATCAATGCCATCGCCAGGGGCACCCCGGCCCAGCAGGAGCTGCTCCGGGAAGCCATCCGCAACGGCGGCCTGGAGCAGATTGAAAAGGTGCAGGAAGCAATTGAATCCACGGGCTCCCTTGCGTACACTGCCCGCCGCGCTCGCGAAGAGGCGGAAAGCGCCCAGCAGGCTCTGTCCATCATTCCCGAATCGCCTTACAAGCAGGCGTTGCTGGACTTGGCCGTTTTCGCCGTCGAACGCAATTATTAACCTGTAGGTCGGGCGCCAGCCCGACAAAGTCCGTGTCGGAAATCGGGGTGTAGCTCAGCCTGGTAGAGCACTGTCTTCGGGAGGCAGGGGCCGCGTGTTCGAATCACGCCACCCCGACCAATCAAATCA